>NZ_AP025344.1:5642500-6317500 GCF_021654795.1 Paenibacillus dendritiformis | reverse complement strand
GGCTGGAACCGCCGCCGTATTTCCGGTTGCCCCTTCCGCAGATTCCGGTTCCCCTTCACCTTCGACAGCTACCGTCTTCACCATAAATGCCTTCAGCACTTCCATATCCTGAACGCTGAGCGTACGGCCTTTGTACATCAGCACACCGCCGAGCATCGTCCGCACGTCTTGGTCGAGCCGATCCCCCGGCTTGGCTTGCGATACTGGAATTAACACCATCTGTCCACTCCACGCTCCCGATCCTTCGTAAAATAAGAAGAAAACCTCTTCCGCAGCCGAATCGCTCTGGACCGGCTGGGGGGTAGAGGTTCAATATAATGACTGCATCAGGAAGCATTTTTCGTGATGTCAATAACCGTCTGATACAGTAGAAGGGGCGCATCTTGTATAGATATCGCCCCTTCGTGTCAAATTAGGATGAAGGATTGTCTGCGCCGCCGGTGGTGTCGGCCGCGGCAGAATCTGTCTCAGGCCCGTTCTCCTGGCCTTCCGGAGAACCGTTGCTGTCTTCCATCTCATCCTGTTCTTCATTCTTGTCGCAACGGCTGACGGTTGCTACGCTGTCATCCTCCCGGATATTAATGAGCTTGACCCCTTGCGCATAGCGCCCCATCTGCGAGATGCCTGCCATGCTCATCCGGATAATGGTGCCGAGCGAGGTGATAATCATCAGATCCTCTTCCGGCTGGACAACCTTCAAGCCCACGACAGGACCGTTTTTCTCCGTTACGTTAATTGTCTTGATTCCTTTGCCCCCGCGGCTTTGAATGCGGTACTCGCTCATTGGCGTCCGCTTGCCGTAGCCTTTGGAAGAGACGATAAGAACATCATTGTCCTCGCTGACGACGTCCATATCGATGACGAAGTCGTCATCATCGAGCGTAATCCCTTTGACGCCGGTAGCGGAGCGTCCCATAGAGCGGACATCTTTTTCCGGGAAGCGAATCGACATCCCGTTCGATGTCCCCATAATAATCTCCTGCTGGCCGTCCGTGAGACGAACCCCGATAAGATCATCGTCTTCTCTGAGGTTGATCGCAATGAGCCCGCCCTTGCGGATATTAATGTAATCGTCCAGCGGCGTCTTCTTCACGATACCGTGGCGGGTGGCGAAGAACAGGAACTTGTCCGATTCGAATTCCTTGACCGGAATGACGGCGTTGACCGATTCGCCCTGCTCGATCTGAATCAGGTTGATAATCGGCGTTCCGCGCGAGGTGCGGCTCAAGTCAGGCACCTCATACGCCTTGATGCGGTACACCTTGCCTTTGTCAGTGAAGAACATCAGGTAATGGTGCGAATTCGTGACGAATAGATGCTCGACGAAATCGTTATCCTTCGTATCCATTCCGACCACGCCCCGTCCGCCGCGCTTCTGGCTGCGGTATGTCGTAACCGGCAGGCGCTTGATGTAGCCGCTGTGCGTAATCGTGATGATAACATCCTCTTGCGGGATCAGATCCTCGTCGAGAATGCTGTCTTCGCCGATCGTAATCTCCGTGCGGCGCTCGTCGCCAAATTTTTGTTTTACTTCTTCCAATTCGTCGTTAATAATATTCAACACCAGCTGTTCGCTAGCCAAAATTTCCTTAAACTCAGCGATTTTCTTCATCAGCTCGGCGTATTCTTCCTCGATCTTCTCCCGCTCCAGGCCGGTCAGGCGCTGCAGGCGCATATCGAGAATCGCCTGAGCCTGTTCGACGGAGAGCTGGAAGCGGTTGATCAAGCCTTCACGCGCGATATCGGCTGTTCGAGAACTGCGAATGAGCGCGATCACTTCATCGAGATGATCAAGCGCCACGCGCAACCCTTCCAGAATATGAGCGCGGGCTTCCGCCTTCTTCAGATCGAACTCGGTACGGCGGCGAATGACTTCGACCTGGTGCTCCAGGTAGTAGTAGAGCATATCGCGCAGGTTCAATACGCGTGGCTCCTGATTAACGAGCGCCAGCATATTGATGCCGAAGTTCGTCTGCAGCGCGGTATGCTTGTACAGATTGTTCAGCACGACGCTCGGATTGACATCCCGGCGCAGCTCGATCACGATCCGCATGCCGTTCCGATCCGATTCGTCACGCAGATCCGTAATGCCTTCGACGCGTTTCTCACGGACCAATTCGGCAATCTTCTCGACCAGCTTCGCCTTATTGACCTGATAAGGCAGCTCATGAACGAGAATCCGGGCTTTGCCGTTATGCTCTTCAATTGTTGCCTTCGCCCGCATCGTAACCGAACCGCGCCCGGTCATATAGGCTTGACGAATCCCTTCGCGGCCGAGGATCAGACCGGCCGTCGGGAAGTCCGGCCCCTTGATATAATCCATCAGTTCAAGCGGCGTAATCTCCGGATTGCGGATAAGCGCTTGAATGCCGTCAATGACCTCGATCAAATTATGCGGCGGAATGTTCGTCGCCATCCCGACCGCAATCCCCGACACCCCATTGACAAGCAGGTTCGGGAACCGCGCCGGAAGCACGACCGGCTCTGTCTCTTCCCCGTCATAGTTCGGAGCGAAATCTACTGTATCTTTATTAATGTCACGCAGCAGCTCCATCGCGATCTTGGACAGACGCGCTTCGGTATACCGCATCGCTGCCGCAAAGTCCCCATCTATCGAACCGAAGTTCCCGTGACCGTCGACCAGCATATAACGCAGAGAGAAGTCCTGCGCCATGCGCACCATCGTCTCATAGACCGCCGAATCACCGTGAGGGTGATACTTACCGATGACTTCCCCGACAATTCTTGCCGACTTCTTATATGGCTTGTCCGGCGACATGCCGAGTTCGGACATCGCATACAATATCCGGCGATGGACCGGCTTCATCCCGTCGCGCACATCCGGCAGCGCACGGCTGACAATGATGCTCATCGCGTAATCGAGAAAAGATTCCCGCATCTCCATGCCGATGTCGCGATCTTTAACTTGCGATTGTTTTTCTTCCGCCATGCTGGACCTCCTCATCATTCTTGTTCACAGCGTCCACAATGTATGGCAAAAAGCAATGAGTTTGCTTATCAAGCGAAAACGGCCCCATTGCCCTGATCGGGATCGAACCGTTTCCCTGCATGAATAAGAGCAGCTTCCCTAGTGAGCTGCCTATTATTCACCAAGTCCATATCTACGCTATTTTCATTATATTACTTTCACAAAAGATGTACAATTAAACGTTCCGCCAAATCACACCAAAAACCGAACGATTCCTTTTGCAAAATGGGCTTTTGTTCTTTTCCAATCGGCCTATGACGACATATCCTTTATTATACCATACTTCACTACTAGAAAAGATGACGCACGCAGGTTCATCGGAAAGGATGGTTGAATGGCCATACGACGTGTTGCCAGTAAGCTGAAAAAGACGCTGGCCTTGCAGCGCTCCGCCGAGCTCAATGAGTTCATTCCAGAAACGCATCCCTTCAAGGAGAACCATCTGGAGAGCATGCTTGAGGCGCATGCCATGGTCTACGTTAAGCCGAACCGGGGAACCCATGGTCATGGTGTCATGAAGGTGGTCCGGGAAGAAGGAGAATATCTGTTGATGGCGGGCACGCAGTTATTCCGCTACCCGACATTCGAAGACTTGCACCGGGCGCTCGCCAGTCGAATCGGATCCAAGCCCTATTTGATTCAAAAGGGAATTCATCTTCTTACCTATGAAGGCAAAAAATTCGACATTCGCGTTCTGACGCAGATGAGCCCGAAAGGACGCTGGGTAACCACGGCCGTCTTCGGCAAGGTCGCCGGCTCGAGTATTGTCGTTACCAACTTCAATAGCGGAGGGAAGCTGGCTGATATTAATACGCTCCTCAAAGGCAATATGACGGAGGAAGAACGGGTTCGCCTGATTGCCCTGCTGAAGCAGCTGGGGGTCACGACCGCAGCGGAACTGGAAAAAAATTTTCCCGGCCTGAAGGAAATCGGGTTGGATGTCGGACTGGACGAAGACCGCCATCCGTGGATATTCGAGGTCAACACGAAGCCGGATATCACCGCGTTCCGGAACATGAAGTTCAGCCAGTGCGATTACCGCCTCATCCGCAAATATGGCATCGCCTACGGCCGCCTGCGCGGACGCTTGCGCCACCGCAGACGTTCCTCCTAACCGTTCCCGCACATCGCAGGCAGGCAGAAGGCTTCTCACACTGCCCCAACGCTTGCAGCGCAAAAAATCCCCGGTCCCTGCCAGGACCGGGGATTGCATGCTGCAGCTTAATAATCAAGATTTTTGACAAACTTGGCGTGGCGCTGAATGAAATCGCGGCGCGGTTCCACATTGTCGCCCATCAAGGTGTCGAACACTTCGTCCGCCATCTTCGCATCCTCGAAGGATACTTGAAGCAAGGAGCGGCTCTCGGGATCCATCGTCGTCTCCCATAGCTGTTCGGCATTCATCTCGCCAAGACCTTTGTAGCGCTGCACGTTGACCTTGGCGCCCTCGCCGAATTCGGCAATAATCTCGTCTCTCATTTTCTCGCTGTCCGCATATCGAACGACCTTGTTCCGCTCGATCTTGAAGAGCGGCGGCTGCGCGATATAGACGTAACCCGCTTCAATAAGCTTCCGCATGTAGCGGTAGAAGAACGTCAAGAGCAGCGTCCGGATATGCGCCCCGTCGACGTCGGCATCCGTCATAATAATGATTTTGTGATAACGGGCCTTTTCCAGATCGAAGTCTTCGCCAATCCCTGTGCCAAGGGCCGTAATGATCGCCCGGATTTCGGCATTGGACAAGATTTTGTCCAGACGGGATTTTTCCACGTTCAAGATTTTCCCCCTGAGCGGAAGAATCGCCTGGAAGTGGCGATCCCGGCCCTGCTTGGCCGAACCGCCCGCGGAATCCCCCTCGACGATGAACAGCTCGCTCTGAGAGGCATCCTTCGAGGAGCAGTCCGCCAGCTTGCCCGGCAGCGAGCTGACCTCAAGCGCGCTCTTCCGGCGGGTCAATTCCCGGGCGCGGCGTGCGGCTTCCCGCGCGCGTGCCGCCTGCAATCCCTTCTCGACGACCTTCCGCGAGATGGCGGGGTTCTCGTCCATAAATTCCATCAGCCGCTCGGCGAACAAGGACTCGACGATGCTGCGCACTTCGCTGTTCCCCAGCTTCGTCTTCGTCTGGCCTTCGAATTGCGGTTCCGGAATTTTGACCGACACGATCGCCGTCAAGCCTTCGCGCACATCATCCCCGCTCAAGTTGGACACATTATCCTTCATCAGGTTCATTTTGCGAGCATATTCGTTAATGATCCGCGTCAATGCGCTCTTGAATCCGGACTCATGGGTCCCGCCTTCATGCGTATGAATATTATTGGCGAATGAATAAATATTTTCCGTATAGCTGTCGTTATACTGAAGGGCAATTTCGCATGTAATGTAATCCTTCTGCCCCTCAACATAGATCGGCGGCTCATGCATTTTTTCCCGGTTGCGGTTCAAATATTCGACGAATTCGATAATCCCTCCGTCGTATTTGAACGTCTCCGTCTGGTTGTTCCGCTCGTCGGTGAGCACCATTTCGATGCCTTTATTCAGGAACGCCAGCTCGCGGATACGGGAGACCAGCGTCTCATGATCATAGACGAGCGTGTCCGTGAAGATTTCGGGATCCGGCTTGAAGCGAATCGTCGTGCCGGTCTCGTCGGTATCCCCGAGCACTTTCAGATCATACTGCGGCACGCCGCGGCGGTATTCCTGCTGATGGATATGGCCGTCCCGCTTTACCGTAACGATCAGGCTCTCCGACAATGCGTTGACGACGGACACCCCTACGCCGTGCAGACCTCCGGACACTTTGTAACCCTCGCCGCCGAACTTCCCGCCAGCGTGAAGCACCGTCATGACGACCTCGACGGCCGGACGCTGCATTTTCTGCTCGATACCGACCGGTATACCGCGCCCGTTATCAATGACCGTGATACTGTTATCTTCATGCACGATCACTTGAATCTTCGTACAGTAACCGGCCAACGCCTCGTCAATACTGTTGTCGACCACTTCCCATACCAAATGATGAAGCCCTCTGACGCTAGTGGAACCAATATACATCCCTGGCCGCTTACGAACCGCTTCCAGGCCTTCCAAGACCTGAATCTGGCTCTCATCATAAGTGTTTTGATTCAAAGACATGCCCTCACCTACTTCTTATTTTTCAGTTCCGCCGCTGCTTCATCCGCTATACGTACGATGCGGCTTGCAGGCATTTCCGGCGCGCTGCGGCGCCAGACCGGTCCGGCAAGCGAAAGTGTCGTATGCTTACTCGTTGTAATGACGCGCCCGCTTCTTCAGCGTAGTAGATGAAATGGGCGAAAAGTAAACTTTTCCTCTCGTGACGACGATCGACTTGGCTTCCTCTTCGCCTATCGCCTCCACATTTTTGACCTTGTGGGCATTCGCTACGAACTGCTTGGACAGCTTCGATGATTTCTCAATGGAGACATCGAATATCGCGACCAGTTCCGAGGAACGAATGACCTTTTCTCCACCCAGGTGAATATACAATCGGACTTCCCCCTTAACGCATGACTTGCCCATTTTCCACGTGGAACATATTTGCATCCTGGAGCCGGCCAATGTTGATGCCCTCGATGCCCGTCGTCGTGATGAACGTCTGAACCTTGCTCTGAAAGGTCTCAATGAGCTGCGTCTGGCGGTGCGAATCGAGCTCGGACAACACATCGTCCAGCAGCAGCACGGGATATTCACCGATTTCTTCATGCATCAGCTCAATCTCGGCCAGCTTCAAGGACAAGGCCGTTGTCCGCTGTTGACCTTGCGAGCCGTACGTTTGCACTTCTTTGCCGTTAATGAAAAAGGCGAGATCGTCCCGATGCGGCCCGACAAGCGTTATGCCGCGCCGCACCTCCTGGTCTTTCATTTGTGTTAACTTTAACATAAATTGTTCAAATAAAACAGCGTCATCTTCTTCCGCCGCCGTGAAGGAAGGCACATACTCGATCTGAAGCGCTTCCTGCCCGTTGGTAATGCCTGCATGAATCTGCTCGGCCCAACCTTGCAGCTTTAGTAAATATTGTTTCCTTTTCCTTACAACTTTAACACCATTAACCGCAAGCTGCTCGTTAAAAATCTCGAGCATCGCATCCGGCTGCGCGCCGGGCTTGGCCCACATCTGCTTCAACAAATTATTGCGCTGAATCAGGACCTTCTGATACTGCTGCAAATGGTACAAATAGCTCGGCTGAACCTGGCCAATCTCCATATCAAGGAAGCGCCGGCGAATCCCTGGAGAGCCCTTGACGATCTCCAAATCCTCCGGCGCGAACATGACGACATTGAGCGCCCCGATGAAGCCGCTCAGCTTTTTCTGCTCCAGCCCGTTCAGCTTCGCCTTCTTCCCCTGCTTGGAAATGCTCAGTTCGAGCTGAACCTGGCCATACTTCCGCTCCACGAGCGCCTTGAGCGAGGCTTGATCCGCTTCCCAGCCGATCAGTTCCTTGTCCTTCGAGGTGCGATGAGACTTGGTCAGGGCGAGTACAAAAATGGCTTCCAGCAAATTGGTCTTGCCCTGCGCATTATTGCCGACGAAGATGTTGACCCGGTTGTTCGTATCCAGCTCCAAGCCCTCATAATTGCGGTACTGCTTCAGCGCCACGGATTTGACGAACACCGGCTATGCCTCCTGCGCGGCAGCGACGCGGAAAGCGCCGCAGCCTTCCACGTTCACAGTATCCCCCGCATACAGCTTCCGTCCCCGGCGGGATTCCGGCTCTCCATTGACCTTGACCTGATTTTCGGCCAGGAGCACCTTGGCATGTCCCCCGGTCGAAGCGCAGTCCGCCAGCTTCAGGAATTGCCCGAGCGTAATATATTCCGTATGAATCGTAATCTCGTTCATGATCGTATCCTCCTTGGCAGCCTCCCTGCGGCTGCGCTCCCCTGCCTTTGTCTCCGGTTAGTTGGTCGTCCGGTATGGCAGGATGAGATGAAGGCTGTTCACCTTCTCCGTTGGTTTAATAATAATCGGACTCATGGCGCCCGTAAATCCGATGAAAATATGCTCGCATTCCACAACCTTCAGCACGTCAAGCATATATTTGGAGTTGAACGCGATGCGCAGCGGTTCACCGTTGAATTCCTTGACATCCAACTGCTCGGTCACCCGCCCCAGCTCCGAGGAGCTCGACGAAATCTCGATCGTGCCGTCCTCCTTGGTCTGAAGACGGACAATGTTCGTCTTCTCTTCACGGGACAGCAAATACGCCCGGTCGATCGCATCCGTCAATTTTTTTGTATCCAAAACAAGTTCTGTTTTATACTGCTGCGGAATAATCTTGGAAGTATCCGGATAAGTGCCGTCCAAAATACGCGAATAAAACAGAACGCGGTCGATTTTGAACAATACCTGATTGTCGGCTACGACGATGTCGACAATCGTGTTTTGATCCGGAATGATTTTGCTCAATTCATTGAGCGTCTTGCCGGAAATGACGACATTGTTGAAGCGAATCTCCTCGTCGGCTTGAATATCGGCGATACGGCTGGCCAGCCGGTGGCGGTCCGTAGCGACGAACTTGAGGTTCCCTTCCTGCAAGTTCCACAGCACGCCAGTGAGGATCGGCGTCGTCTCGTTCGTGGAAATGGCAAAGACCGTCTGCTTGATCATGGTCTTCAGCAGATCGCCGTTCACACGAATAACTTGATTCTCCTCAATGCTTGGGAGCACCGGATACTCCTCCGGATCGAGACCAACCATCTGAATGTCGGTCGAACCGGAACGGAGGAAGGTCTGGAAGTGGTCTTTGACTTCGATCTCGATGTCTTGGGACGGCAGCTTTTTGATAATCTCGACAAAAAACTTGGCCGGCAACACGACACTGCCCGGCTTCTCCACCTGAACAATCGTCTGGCGGTCATCCTCTACCGGAATGAAGCATTGAATCGAAATGTCGGTATCGCTGGCCGTCAAGGTCACGCCTTGGTAGGTCACGTCCATCTTAATCCCGGTCAGAATCGGAATTGTCGTCCGGCTGGAAATCGCCTTTGATACATTTTGTATCGCTTCGTTCAGTTCATTTTTCAGTATGGAAATTTTCATGTCGTCACTCCTTAATGCCTATTGTGCGTTGCAATTCGTGAGCAGCGGATATCGCTTGTGTCGTTACTATGATGATCTATATTAATCTTTTAAAATAATAATAGTAATAGTAGGCGCGCTGAATATGTGGATAACTATCCGGAATGCGCATAAAGTAAAGCCTATCCACATGTGTATAGATTGTGCATAGGCTTTTTATGTTGTTCACAGCGTCGGATTTTTGATTTTATCGATTAGGTTCTGAATCACTTTGTATAATTCCTGATCTTGCTGAATGTTCTGGGTAATTTTTTCGTGCGCATGGATGACCGTCGTATGGTCCCGGCCGCCGAAGGCTTCCCCTATCTTGGGCAGGGAGTAATCGGTTAGTTCGCGGGAGAGATACATGGCGATCTGCCGCGGGAACGCGACGGCCTTCGTTCGCTTCCGGGCCTTGAAATCCTCCATCTTCAGCCCGTAGAACTCGCCTACCTTCTGCTGGATATCCTGTATCGTAATCATGCGCGGACGGCTGGAAGGAATGATGTCCTTCAGCGCTTCCGCCGCCAGGTGGGTCGTGATATCCTGGTTCGTCATCGTCGAGAACGCGACGACCCGGGTCAGCGCCCCTTCCAGCTCACGAATGTTCGTGTTGATCTGATTCGCGATATAGCCCATCGCTTCATTCGGGATATCGAGGTTCTCCGCCTTCGCCTTTTTGCGCAGGATCGCGATTCTGGTCTCCAAATCCGGAGGCTGAATATCGGTGATCAAGCCCCATTCGAACCGGGAACGAAGCCGTTCTTCCAACGTTTCGATCTCTTTGGGCGGACGATCGCTGGAGATCACGATCTGTTTATTTTCGTTATGAAGCGCATTGAAGGTATGGAAAAATTCCTCCTGCGTCGATTCCTTGCCGGCGAGAAACTGAATGTCGTCGATGAGCAAAATGTCGACATTCCGGTATTTATTGCGGAAGCTCTCCCCCCGGTTATCCCGGATCGCATTGATGAATTCATTGGTGAACTTCTCGGAAGTGGTATATACGACGCGGCTCGCCGGATTATGCTCTAAAATGTAGTGGCCGATCGCATGCATCAAGTGGGTCTTGCCCAGCCCGACGCCCCCATAGAGGAACAACGGGTTATATGCTTTGGCCGGCGCTTCCGCCACCGCGAGCGAAGCGGCATGGGCGAAGCGGTTGTTCGAGCCGATGACGAATGTATCGAACGTATATTTGGGGTTGAGCATGGTCGAAGCCGGCTCATCCTGAACGGCAGGGCGGGCCGGAGGACTCTGTGGCTGCGGAATGTCCGGTTCCGCATGGGCCGCCTCTTCGATGATGAACTTGACGTCCACCTGATTGCCCGTAATTTCTAAGATAGTTGAGCTAACCAGCTTCGTATAGCGGCTTTCTAGCCATTCCACCGCAAATGTGGTCGGTGCGGTAATCAGTAGCTGCGTGTCCGTAAACTTGACCGCTTGAGTGGCTTTGAACCAGGTATCGAAGCTTGGTTTGCTAAGCTTGGTCTGGATGACGGACAATATTTCCTGCCAATGTTCATTCGCTTGGCGCTCCACAGATCGTTTCACTCCTTCAAACCTTCTGCGTCGTCATTGACGCGATAACCGGCGTGCTTCGCCGTTCCATGAAAAGGACAAGGGCCCCGACAAGACGCGATAAGGGCTCTCCAAGGCACAGAAAGCCCTTATGAAAGAAGGGCGCATTGTCGGGGTCTATGCTGACATGTTATGACGGCGTTCGGCTTGCGCGTGGCCGCGAAGCGAACGGGCCTGATGTCGGGATATAGCGATTCGAATCATAGATTATCCACAATATCAAGAAGATGTCGAACCGTATATAAACGTTATATTCGAGTTGTTCACAACTTTATCCACAGGTTGTTGATAAATAAATATCCACAACGGTTATTCACAACCGAAAAGCAATATAATCATAGCAGAAGAAGGCTTGTTTTTCAATGATACCGCGATAATTATCCACAAATTCAATAACTTGTGTACAAAAATTATATACACCACTAGATATTGTTTATAACTTGTTTGTGATTCGACAAAAACGGACACTGTGCATAAATAGTTGTGCACAAGTCGTCATGGAAATCTGTCGATTTCTCAACGGTTTTGCACATGTGAATAACTTCATGGCGGCGGGAACGCGAATCAGGGCTGCGGATAAGTTCCGAAGGCGGACTTTCTATTATGGAGAAGAAGAAAGAGGAAGGAGGGTGCCTAACGTTATCATTGACTTTTCAGAGGTATTCTGTTTAAATGTAGAAAGGAATTTTGTGCGAAAGTGTGAACTGACGCAATCAATGGGACTCCCATGACATATCTCATTCGAGGAGGTGCGCTACGTTGAAACCAACATTTAAGCCAAATGTGAGCAAACGCAAAAAAGTTCACGGTTTCCGTAAAAGAATGAGCACGAAAAACGGCCGTAAGGTTATTGCTGCTCGTCGTCAAAAAGGCAGAAAAGTACTGAGCGCATAAGACGCGTGAATGCAAGACCACCACGGTGGTCTTTTTTTCTTAAAGGGGACCGCCGCGAGTCAATCGCATCTATTTATAATAGAGAGTCTGTTGAATCCGATATGAGGGTCAAGAAGGATGGCGGTCTGCAAGCAGTATAGAAGAAGCCATGAATGTCCTGACAGATAAGGCCGGCTGGCGGCAAGGGGGCATCATGGCCGTTTTTTGCTTGCTTCCGATTTCCCATGCCGCTCCCGGCTGCGGCCGGGGCGCGTTTATTCCGCCTGGCGGAAGCACATACTTGGTTAATGGAATGCCGGCAGAGATTCATGCAGGCTTCGTAAGAAGGGCAGGAGTAAGCACGTGCAGAAAAAGTACCGGTTGCGGGACCGATCCGATTTTTCCCGGGTATACCGATACGGCCGTTCGTTCGCCAATCATCAGCTGGTCTTATATGTTTTCCATCGTCCGCAGGTGGAGCGGTTCCGCGTAGGGGTCTCCGCCAGCAAGAAGATCGGAAATGCGGTCATGCGCAATCGCATGCGGCGAATGATTAAAGAGATTGTGAGGCGTGAGGCCGATCGGATTATCGATCATGTCGATTTGATTTTCATCGTCCGCAAAGGCGCGACGGAGATGAATTACGATCAATTGACGAAGAGCGTGCAGCATGTGATGCGCAAGGGATCCGTGTTCAAGCAATAGGCAAGATTAGAGCGGCTTGGATCGTTTCCTTTAGCGTTTGAAATATGATATATTTACTTTGGAATCGGATGGTTCAAGAGAGGAGTTTTTGCTATTGTCGCTGAAGAAGTTGTTGCATAATCGTAAATGGCTCTTCGTGGCGGTATCTGTGCTGCTGCTGGTCGTACTGACCGGATGTACGACATCGACCACGACATTGAAGACAGAGGACCTGCTGCAAGGGAACTTCTGGGAGCGCAACGTCGTTTATTATTTCTCGTTAGCTCTGGATACGTTTGCAGGATGGTTCCAGGGAGAATACGGCCTCGCCATATTGCTGCTTACGATTATTGTCCGGTCTCTTATTTTACCGCTTACCGTGAAGCAGATGCGCAGCTCGAAGGAGATGCAGAAGCTGCAGCCGAAGCTTGCCGAGATTAAGAAGAAGTATGGCGACAATCCGCAAAAGCAGCAAGAAGAGACGATGAAGCTGTTCCAGCAGCATAATGTCAATCCACTGGCCGGCTGCTTGCCGATGATTGTTCAGATGCCGGTATTTATCGCCCTGTACAACTCGATTTATCTGAACTCGGAGATTCGCGAGCATACGTTTTTATGGCTCAAATTGGGACAAACCGACCCGTACTACGTGCTTCCGATCATCGCTGCTCTGACCTCGTTCGTTCAGACGAAGATGATGACGGCGCAGCAAAAAGGGCCGAATCCGATGCAGTTCATGCTGTACGTGTTCCCAATCTTGATTTTTGTCATGTCGATCAACTTCCCGGCGGCGCTGCCGCTGTATTGGGTATATAGCAACTTGTTCACGATTGTCCAGAACTTTTTCCTCTATCGCAACAATGATAAGGAGGTCAGTCCGGCGAAATGAACACGCTGATTGTATCGGGAAAAACTATCGAAGATGCAATAAAAAACGGATTGGCACAATGGAAGGTGACGGAGGAGCGCGTCACCGTCCGCGTATTGGAGAAGCCCTCGCGCGGATTGTTCGGCTTGATTGGGGTGCGCCCGGCTACCGTGGAGCTTACGCTGCTTGAGAAGCCGGAGGCGCCTGTACCGGCGCCGGAGGCCACTCCTGCCCCGGCCGCGCCGGAAGTGAAAGCGAAGCTGGCGGAAGTGGCGGCGATGCCGGCCGCCGAAGCCGCAGCCGAAGAGGCCGCGGAGCAGGGCCCCGATCCAATCGAAGAGTCGAAGCGGTTCGTTATCGACGCCGCCCGCGCGATGGGATTGGAAGTGGACGTATCCGTGCGCAAGCGCAAGGATACCGTGACGTTCGACATTAGCGGACCTGATCTCGGGCTCCTTATCGGGCGCCGGGGCCAGACATTGGACTCGCTGCAATATTTGACGAGTCTGGTCGCTAACCGTTATTCTAAGCACCACCTTCGAATTATTCTTGATGCAGAGCAGTTTCGAGAGCGACGGAAGAAGACGCTGGAAGCGCTGGCTGACCGGTTGGCGAACAAGGCGGTTCGCAACCACCAGGATGTCGTGCTGGAGCCGATGACGCCGCAGGAGCGGAAGATTATTCATGCCAAGCTGCAGGATCATCCGAAAGTGAAGACCTACAGCAAGGGCGAGGAGCCGAATCGGCGCATCGTAATTTCCGTAAAATAAGCCGCAATGGTATTATTGGAATATTCACTATTAATAGACGTGGAATTCAAGCACGAACGCAATGATTGCGCCTATGCCGGGGGTAATCATTGCTTTTTTTTAACAAAATTCAATGTCCGGTATACGTACAGGATAGAAGCATGTGCGAAGACAGGAGGGAGTTCCCATGATGTACGATACGATTGCAGCCGTCTCGACGCCGTTGGGCGAGGGCGGAATCGCGGTGATTCGGGTGAGCGGGGAAGGCGCGCTCAAGGAAGTGGAGAAGCTGTTCCGCTCCAAGGTGAAGCTGACCGAGGCGAAGACGCATACGATTCATTACGGCCATATCGTCGATCCGAAGACCGGGGAGCGGGTCGAGGAGGTGCTGGTGAACGTGATGCGGGCGCCGCGCTCGTTCACGACGGAGGATGTGGTCGAGATCAATACGCACGGAGGGATGATCTCGATTCGCAAGGTGATGGATCTGCTGCTGGAGCAGGAGATTCGGCCGGCGGAGCCAGGGGAGTTCACGAAGCGCGCGTTCTTGAACGGGCGCATTGATTTGTCGCAGGCGGAGGCGGTCATTGACCTGATTCGCTCGAAGTCGGATCGGGCTTTCTCCGTGGCGATGAAGCAGGTGCAGGGCCATCTGTCGAAGAAAATCAATGCGCTGCGCCATACCCTGATCGAGACGCTGGCTCATATCGAGGTGAATATCGATTATCCGGAGCATGACGTGGAAGAATTGACGAGCGCGTTCATCCAGGAGAAATGCGGCCAAGTCAGAAAAGAGATTGAACAGCTGTTAAAGACGGCCTCCGAGGGGAAAATATTAAGAGAGGGCATCGTAACGGCAATCGTGGGGCGACCGAATGTAGGGAAGTCCTCGCTGCTCAATACGCTGGCCCGCGATAACAAGGCGATTGTCACGGATATTCCGGGCACGACACGCGACGTGATCGAGGAATTCGTCACCATTAACGGCATTCCGCTTCGCTTGCTGGATACGGCCGGTATCCGGGAGACGACGGATGTCGTCGAGCGCCTCGGCGTCGAGCGTTCTCGCAGCGCCCTGCTGGAGGCGGATCTGATTCTGTTCGTTGTGAATAACAATGAGCCGCTGCATGAGGATGAGCGGGAATGGATGAAGGAATTTGTGGGTAGACAAGTCATTGTGATTGTGAATAAAATGGATCTGCCTCAACATATCGATATAAGCGAACTGGAAGCTTCGTTCGGCGCAGACGCCATTGTCCGCATGTCGGCGAAGGAGCAGGAGGGCGTGGACGCCTTGGAGCAGGCGATCTCGACCTTGTTCTTCAGCGGAGGCATCGAAGCCGGAGATTTGACGTATGTGAGCAACGTGCGCCATATTGCGCTGCTGAAGAAGGCGCTCCAGGCGCTTGATGACGCGATAGACGCTTCCCGCCAGGGCATTCCGATCGATATGATTCAGATCGATGTCCGGTCGGCCTGGGAGCAGTTAGGTGAAATTATCGGCGATGCCGTGGGCGATTCGCTGATTGATCAAATATTTTCTCAATTCTGCCTCGGCAAATAAAAGGCGGGACGAAGATGGGAATAGAGGAGGGATACGATGCCATTCGATGCAGGACATTATGATGTTATCGTCATCGGCGCCGGACACGCCGGCTGCGAGTCGGCCTTGGCGACGGCCCGGATGGGCTGCAATACGCTGCTGTTGACGATTAATCTGGATATGGTGGCCTTCATGCCGTGCAACCCCTCGATCGGGGGGCCGGCCAAAGGCCATGTCGTGCGCGAGATCGACGCCTTGGGCGGCGAGATGGGCCGCAATATCGACAAAACCTTCATTCAAATGCGCATGCTGAATACAGGCAAAGGACCGGCGGTGCACGCGCTGCGCGCGCAGGCGGATAAGGTGCTGTACCAGCAGGCGATGAAGGAAACGGTGGAATCGACGCCGAATCTGACCCTTCGCCAGGGCATGGTGGAGGAACTGCTCGTGGAGGACGGCAAATGCGTCGGCGTCGAGACGAAATCCGGCGCCCGCTATACGGCGAAGGCGGTCGTGCTGACGACCGGGACGTATTTGCGCGGCAAAATTATTATCGGCGAGCTGATGTACGAGAGCGGCCCGAACAATCAGCAGCCATCGGTCAAGCTGTCGGAGAACCTGCGCAAGCTGGGCTTCGAGATGGTGCGCTTCAAGACCGGGACGCCGCCGCGCATCAATAAGCAGTTCATTGATTTCTCGAAGACGGAGATTCAGCCGGGGGATGAGCATCCGAAGTTCTTCTCCTATGAGACGAAATCCTCGGATAATGAACAGCTTCCGTGCTGGCTGACCTATACGTCGGAGGAGACGCACCGGATTATTAACGAGAACCTGCACCGGGCGCCGATGTTCTCCGGCGTCATCGAGGGGACCGGACCGCGTTATTGTCCATCGATCGAGGATAAAATCGTCCGCTTCGCCGACAAGCCGAAGCATCAGATTTTCCTGGAGCCGGAGGGGAAAAATACGGCGGAGTATTACGTTCAAGGGCTGTCTACCAGCATGCCGGAGGACGTTCAACTGCAGATGATCCGCTCGGTTCCCGGGTTGGAAAAAGCCGAAATGATGCGCACCGGCTATGCCATCGAATACGATGCGGTCGTGCCGACGCAGCTCTGGCCGACGTTGGAGACGAAGCTGGTCGAGAATCTGTACACGGCCGGCCAGATCAACGGAACATCCGGGTATGAAGAAGCGGCCGCGCAGGGCATTATGGCCGGAATTAATGCGGCGCGCAAGATTCAGGGCAAGCCGCCGGTCATTCTGGACCGCTCGCAAGGCTATATCGGCGTCTTGATTGACGATCTCGTGACGAAGGGGACGATGGAGCCTTATCGTCTGCTGACGTCCCGGGCTGAATACCGTCTGCTGCTCCGGCATGACAATGCGGACATTCGTCTGACGCCTATCGGCTATGAGATCGGCTTGATTAGCGAAGAGCGCCATGCGGCCTTCCAGCGGAAGATGGAGCTCGTCGAGCGGGAAATGGAACGGCTGCGCGAGACGAAGGTGAAGCCGGATGAAGCGGTGCAGGCGATGCTCGCCGAAGCGGGATCGGCCCCGCTGGTGAACGGCTGCGACGCGATTACGCTGCTGCGTCGTCCTGAAGTGGCCTACGCTCAGGTCGAGAAGCTGTTCCCATCTCCGTATGAACTGGATGACGAGATGAAGGAGCAGGTCGAGATTCAGATTAAGTATGCCGGCTACATCGAGAAGCAGCTTCTGCATGTGGAGAAGCTGCAGAAGATGGAGAAGAAGCTGATTCCGGCCGATATCGACTATCAGGATGTGCAGGGCATCGCTTCCGAGGCGAAGCAGCGCCTGGAAAAGGTGCGGCCGATCTCTATCGGTCAGGCGTCCCGGATCTCCGGGGTGACGCCGGCGGATATTTCCATCCTGCTTGTCTATATCGAACACTACAACCGCGTCACGGCGGCCAAGCAGGAGGAAGTCCGCAACGGCTAGGCCTGCTCTGCTCGCCAAGGGCGGGATTTCATATGAGGGACGGAGAGATTCAAGCTTATGGATGCCGTACAAGAACAGTTTGCCGGCTGGCTGGCCGGGCACGGATGGACGCTTACGGAACGGCAGCGGGAGCAGTTCGAACAATACTTCCATATCTTAGTTGAGTGGAACGAGAAGATGAACCTGACCGGGATTACCGAGCGGGATAAAGTATATGAGAAGCATTTCTATGATTCGCTGCTGCTGGCGGCCCACGTCAACATGGAGGATATCGTCACCATGGCCGATATCGGCTCGGGAGCAGGGTTCCCGGGCATTCCGCTTCATATCCTGTTCCCGCATGTCCAGCTGACGATTGTGGACTCGCTGAACAAGCGGATTCAGTTCTTGAATTATCTGGTGCAGGAACTCGGTCTGACCGGGGTGGAATGCATTCATGGCCGGGCGGAGGAGATGGCGCGCAAGCCGCAATACCGGGATCGGTTCGATCTCGTCACGGCCCGCGCCGTCGCCCGCCTCAATGTGCTGAACGAATTCTGCCTTCCGTTCGTGAAGACGGGCGGCCTGTTCGCGGCGATGAAGGGGACGAATCCGGCCGAAGAGATCGCCGAGGCGGGGAAGAGCCTGCAGGTGATGCAAGGCTCCTTCCTGGCGGATCACAAGCTCACCCTGCCGGTGGAGCGATCGGAGCGCCATATCATTTTGATTGCCAAAAAAGGACCGACGCCCAAAGCATACCCGCGCAAGCCGGGCATGCCGTTGAAGGCGCCGATACAATAAAGGAAAGGAGCCGGCGTTTGTGCCGGCTCCTCAGACTGTCGACAAAGTCCTGTCGACAGTCTTTTTCTTATGATCGCGGGGCCGGGGAAGGCAGGCCAGGTTAGGTCAGGGCAAGCTGGTCCCTGCGTGAAGCTGGATGGTGCACGCATGGAGTCAGCTTGCCCGCGGAGGAAGCAAACTGGTACGCGTATGGAGTAAGCGGGTACGCACATGAAAATGCTGCACAGGCGCAGCATTTTGAGCCTCAAGAGGCTAAATTCCAATAAAATCCTGCAAAACTGCATCATTTCGCCATTTTGAACGCTATCTGCGCCTTACCGTAGGGTAATTGCTGTAGTTTTGCAGCAATTCTATTTTCGCATACTCGTGCCAATGAAAATGCTGCATTCATGCAGGATTGGTGGAGAAGATGACTAGAATGACGGGAGATACGGCAGCATTAGGGGAGTGGATGATCGGAGGTGCGTATAATGATGATAGTTCCCTTGAGACAAAATTCGACTTCGTCTTTAATTCCTTGCTTGTTCGAAAAATTTCAGAGGTATCGTTACTTGGCGTTCCTGAAAGACACGTACATGTTTCCATTCCATATGCTCACCCCCTTTTGAATTATTTCCCCGAAATCTCTTTGATGAATTGTACTACATTACTTATATCTCAATATTATTTACATAACAATCATGAAATGGTAATGTATAGATAACTGTATTCCATTATAAGGAAGTGAAAGTGTGAGTTCCGTCAATCTGGTGTTCTTAACCTTGGGGGAGTTGCTTCAACGTTATCGCCAGGAACGGGGGATGACGCAGGTACAATTGGCTGAATTATCGGGAGTGAGCAGAGGGAACATTTCAAAGATTGAAAATGGAGTAATTCAGCGCCCAGATTATAATACGATCCAGCCGCTTATATCAGTTTTGGAGATTCCCCTTGAAGAACTGTTGGAACCACTCGTGTTTGCAAAGCCACAATCAGATACGTTATTGGCACTACTCCACGACTCCTTTTCATATCAAAATGCATCTATAAGCGCCAAGATCGCCTCATATTTATTATTAGAATCGGAAGATGAAAACAGCGATGTAATAGCAAAGAAAATATTACTAACTGCAGAGCAGTTTCCCGACAATACCGAAATAAAGCTTGCTTTGCTCGATACGGTCATAGCCTATGCCAGAAGCCACGGCGTGCTGCCACAACTTGCGCAAGGATTACTTCAAAAGTATTTGATTGAACGAGATGACTTCAGCAAGCTGGAAGAGACGTTTTGCTCGGGAAAATCCATTTTGAAATATGCCGAATTCCTATCTATCGAAAACCGAATCACCTTATACTACAAGTTGGGTGTCCATGCCTATCACTTGCGAAGATATCCCGAATCTATCGAATTGTGCAAGCGAATTGTCATTGAGGATGAGACAGAGAGCAGTTTCAAGGCTTATTCTATACTTATGATTTGTTCTTCCT
The DNA here is from genome assembly GCF_021654795.1 of Paenibacillus dendritiformis. Lineage (NCBI taxonomy): Bacteria > Bacillati > Bacillota > Bacilli > Caryophanales > Paenibacillaceae > Paenibacillus > Paenibacillus dendritiformis. The sequence goes on along the minus strand of NZ_AP025344.1, from coordinate 6,297,925 downwards.
ATTTTCATCAGGAACAGTACGAGTTAGCCGAGAAATACTTGAAAGCATTCAGTTTGTTCGACTTTCCTTTTGTGAAAGAGAATGTTGATTTTATGACGGCTAAACTTAATGAACGAAAGGGACAAACAGATTTAGCAATTATGCAATTACAGCAATGCCTAAACACTTCTTTTTATAAAATGAATATCGTGAATTCACTCCTTACTATATATTTTTCTAAACACGATCATGATTCTATACAAAAGTTACTTGAATGAATCAATTTCATAATGCATAATTACAAAACTGTAGATTAACCGAATTAAAGTATTTCCTTTTTTGAAAATTATGCAGCTTGCTCTTGGAATTGACGATTTAAACGATCACATGCTAATTTTATACAATTGTAAACCAAAGTAACCAAGTTAAAATGAACCTTAGCTTTTTGACCCGTTCGGTGTCTCACATTGTTCAATTGGAAGAATTCCTTCAAGTAAGCATTCACTCTTTCGACTGCAGAACGTCTCTTAGCGATTTCTTTCCAATGCTTTGAGCCTCTGGCCGGGGCGGTATATTTTCTAAGATCAGTTGTTATCTTCATTTTATAGACTTTCTGGCAAAGTGAATCATGCGCCAATGGACAGCTTTCGCATTCTTTCGGTCGAACATATTTGAGTGTTCCATATTTTGAATCGTAGCTGTCATAACGATAAGAATGCTCCCTTACACAGGTTGGGGCGAAGTGTTCGTCAAATCCGTCGTGTTCTGGTTCTCGGCGACGGTTATACGCAATTACAGCATGTGCCTCTGCTTCTCGAACTTGCTTGTATATAGGTTCATAATCGTATCCAGCATCCATGGTTGCGTACTTGAAACTGAAATTCGGATGCTGTGAAGCAACCCCTTTTAGGAGTGGAATGGCCGCTTTACCGTCATTCAAGCTTCCGGAAGAGAGCAAGGCTCCGAGGATATACTGACTCTGCGTTCCAATGGCAAGATGACCTTTATAGCCATACCAAAAGACATTTTTTCCATCACTATTTTTCTTGACTCCCCACTGCGGATCAAGAGGCATTTGATCTCGCAAAACATGGAATGATTCATTTAATTGAGCGGCAATTTCTTTTTCGAAGATTGGTTTTTGTTCCTCTTCTTCTTGCTTTTGTTTGAGCCAAGCTTCACGTTCGGCTTTTGTTTTTCGCCCACGCTTTTTTGGCTCAGGTTTTTCCTTTTCTTGCTTCGCAGGTGCCTGATCCCGAGCTTCGATATGGGTCGCATCGATTGCAACCGTATCGTCTGTAATGAATCCTTCTGCCATGGCTTGTTCGAGTAACTGCTCTTGCATGTCCTCCAGTGCATGGCTTTGGCTCATCTTGCGCACCAACCGGGAATAGGAAGAGGCCGAAGGAATCGCTTCTGAAAGCATAAAGCCACAATCCATGCGGAATAAGATGTCATGTTGAAGTCTCTTTATTAAATCTTTAATCGTAGGAATACGTTCAACGATTCTAACAATCAAGGAATAGACCATCGCCCTATAATTCACTTCAATGGGGGCACCATAAAAAGATGTTTTCCTGACCAAACGCAAGATCGGAGTGATGTCGATTGTAGAAAAAATCTCACGAAAACGATCTTTTTGTTCCATCTCATAAAGCTCTTGCAGGGTAAATAAGCTCTCATGTCGAATATAGGGCATAGGGAGTTCGCCTCATCTCTTTGGGTATTGTGTGGATACTTTACTTATTCGAGATTTGGGGAGGTACTCCTTTTTCTGTACCTTAAAAACCCAGTCATAGCAAGACTTTCGATTTATGAAATTGATTCGAATGTGAAAATGAATTCATTGGATCTGATCTATCAAATCCTATAATTAAGACCGGTCATGCGTATTATTTTATGAATAAGGGGAAGTTTTTAAATATGATCGGCTTACATAACGAAGCCGTCGCTTGTCTCGTGAAAAGCGTGTCTATACTTTATGAAATTAGTAAAGAAGATGAAGAGCTAATTTGCAAAATTGAAAAAACCAGAATAAAAATGGAAAAGGCAGTTCTAGAGGGAAAAAATCTTACTGATGTATATGTAGTAAACCTCAGCCAAGAGTTAGATGAATACTTAGTAGAAATTCAGAAAAAAGGGCTTATTAAAAGGGTCTTATGGCTAAGCTGAAACACACAAGTATAAACGTTAGGGCAGTCAAAATAGATATTGAATCTGAAAAAGTTTCAATTGTGGGTGAGTTACTATGGACTACATAATCATTGAACCTGGTCGTAGTATCGGAACGGTTAAGCTGGGGATGACCAGAGATGAAGTAAATTGGTGTATCCAAAAATATATTCGTGAGTACAATGATGAAGAACAACGCCATTTTGAAAGTTATATTATCCCTGAATATGATGAGAACGAAAAATTGATAGCACTGCAAGTAGTACGAGATTTAAAAAATACGCAAACTTTATATGTTATGAAATCGATGTCTTTAATACAAAGGCAGAAGATTTAATCGAAATGATGGATAAAATAACGTCATATCTAAGAACAAGTGAGCCCGATTTAGGATCTATTTTTGACTTTACAGAGGTTGGTCTTTCTTTCTACAGGTCTAACGTCTTTACTGAAAAAGAGATGGAGGAAGACTGGTTCAAGTTAAAATCGCCAGAAGAACAGGAAGATGACATGAAATATTTGTACTTTGAAACCGTGATGGTCTGTGGATTGGATTATTATGATTTGTTAAGGAAAGCGAGGGAAGGAAAGCTGCTAGAATAAGAATAATATATTATCATGACAGAGCCGCAGGAGTAGTCTTGCGGCTCTGTCATGATTTACCCAAGCTCAATGTACCACCCAATATGCCGTGAGCTTCGGCTATTCGCAAGGATGAGTATTCACCTGTTTTGTCATGGAATTTTTATCTATCATGAGACCGAGGCGAGTAAGGTTCGATTCGGTCTCCAGCGTTAAGCCATCATCATTTATTACAACATTTGGATGGACTAAACCGTTTCCATAATCAGGAGGGATACGCATGCGTTATTTTTTATTCTTGACCTTTATAATGTCCCTATTTGTTTCAGGATGTTCTTCTCAAGAGAAGCTATCGACATCAAGTAATGAATGGAAAATAATTGGGGTCATATGGAAAGGTTATATGTACCAAGCCACGGAAGAGATGGTAACGGAGATCGATGAAAACATTGGCGCCGTTGAAAAATGAATCTTTTTTGAAATCATATCAAGATACGTTCTCAAACAAATACCCAGTTGGAACCAATCTATATTCGATAAAGGATACTCCCGTTACAGAAGCGATTGCTGCAGAAGCGAGTAACAACACCTACTATAAACTATATTGCGAGGGAAAGATTCGCGGAGATAAATCGGGAAAATGTAAATGAGCGGCCTGTGTACGTAGGCCGTTTTTTGACGTAACGGACACAGCAAAGTTTCATCGTTCCTATATGGATAATCCATTATCAGATCAGTTCCGAGAATATCTATGAAACGCAGGAACATCATGGTATCATGTAAAGTAGAGCAGAAATGGGTGCCAATGGAATTGGTGATTTGTTCCACGTGGAACAATTTTTTTGTTCAGGTTCTCTCCTTGCAGGAAATAGGTGCCTGCTTGGAGAATAGTTAGGAATAGAGGATAGCTGTATCCCATGCAACGGCATGGATATAGCACGGGTAGGCTTTTTCATGTAGGTATGGATCACGGATTATACAATCCGATGGAGCAGAGCAACTGCCGCTTCTTCAAGTGTCTGGCATTATTTTGAAGTTAGGTGGTATTATCGGATATGAAAGAACAACTGTCTCGGTTATTCGGTTTTGCAGAGCGGGAAGCGCTGGATGAGGTGAAGCAGCTTCCGGTGAACGAGATCGTCACCAGTCCTTATCAGCCGCGCACCATTTTTGATGATGAACGAATTGATGAATTGTGTCAGACGATTAAGACTCATGGTGTGATTCAGCCCATCGTGGTTCGGCAGCGCAACGGCAAGTATGAGATTATTGCCGGGGAGCGGCGTTGGCGGGCCGTGAAAAAGCTAGGCATGGACACCATCCCGGGGATCATTCGAGAAATTAACGATTCTCAAGCGGCGTCGATTGCCCTCATTGAGAATTTGCAGCGTGAAGGGTTGACCGCCATCGAGGAAGCGGTTGCTTATCAGAAGCTGATCGATCTCCATGATCTGACACAAGAAAGCTTGGCGCAGCGATTAGGCAAAAGCCAATCGACGATAGCCAACAAGATTCGGTTGCTTCAACTTCCGGAAGCAGTCAAGACAGCTCTGATGGAACGCAAGCTGACGGAACGTCATGCCCGGGCACTGTTGGGTCTCGATTCGGAAGAATGGCAGCTCAAGTTGTTGAATGAGATTATTACGAAAGAACTGAATGTGAAGCAGACGGAAGCGAGAGTCGCTTTCTATAAAGAAGTCAATAAGGCCAAAAAGACGAAACGCATTTCGTTCACGAAAGATGTGCGTTTGGCCTTGAACACGATTCGCCAGTCGATTGATATGGTATCCGGATCCGGCCTGAAGATTAAAACGAATGAAACGGATCACGAGGATCATTACGAGATTGTGATTAAAATTCCGAAACGATAAAATCGCGTCTTGAAGTCCAATAATGTGCTGCATGTCTACCGTTGCTTAGAATCGGATGAAGACGTTGGTGTTGTTCTGATGACGGAACGTTAGGGCGGCAGCCAAGACGCCGCTCTTTTTATTGCACAGGAAAGCAATTCAAGTTCTCGATGCAGCTCGAGCAGGCAGAAAGAATCAACATTGAGGTGAAGAGGAATGGCTAAAGTCATTGCCATTACCAACCAGAAAGGCGGCGTCGGGAAGACCACGACGACGGTGAATTTGGGTGCGGGTTTGGCGTTGCTAGGCAAGCGGGTATTACTGGTAGATATCGATCCGCAGGGCAATACGACAAGCGGAGTAGGGATCAATAAAGCAGATGTAGCCAACTGCATTTATGATGTCATCATTAATGACGTCCATCCCAAAGATGCGATCGTTCCCACGATGGTCGAAGGATTACATATTATCCCGGCTACGATTCAACTGGCGGGGGCCGAGATTGAGCTGGTGCCGACGATTTCACGGGAAGTCCGGTTGAAGAAGTCCTTACAGCTTGTGGCCCATCAGTATGATTATATTTTGATTGATTGTCCGCCGTCTTTAGGGATTTTAACAATTAATTCGCTGACGGCTTCTCATTCCGTCATTATTCCGATTCAATGCGAGTACTATGCCTTGGAAGGCTTAAGCCAATTGCTCAATACGGTAAGACTGGTGCAAAAACATCTCAATACATCCCTGCAAATCGAGGGCGTTCTGCTCACGATGCTGGATGCGCGTACGAACCTGGGCATTCAAGTCATCGAAGAAGTGAAAAAGTATTTTCAACAAAAAGTGTATCAAACGATCATTCCTCGGAATATCCGTCTGAGCGAAGCGCCGTCGCATGGACAGTCGATTATGACTTATGATCCGAAATCGAAAGGCGCCGAGGTATATTTGGAACTTGCGAAGGAAGTGATTTCATATGAGTAAGCGTTTGGGACGCGGCTTGGATGCGCTCATTCCTTCTTTATCCGTGAACGATGATGATAAGGTTACGGAAGTGTCCTTGCAGCAATTGCGTCCGAATCCTTATCAGCCGCGTAAAAATTTCGATGAACAGTCGATTCAGGAGTTGGCCGAGTCGATTAAGCAGCATGGTGTCATTCAACCGATTATTGTCCGGAGCGTCGTCAAAGGATACGAAATCATTGCAGGGGAGCGCCGTTACCGGGCTTCGCAATTGCTTGGGCTGCCAACGGTACCGGCGGTCATTCGCAGCTTTTCCGATCAGCAAGTGATGGAAATTGCTCTCATTGAGAACCTGCAGCGGGAAAACCTGAATGCGATCGAGCTTGCGCTCGCTTATCAAGGTCTTATGGATCAGTTCTCGCTTACGCAAGAGGAACTGTCTGTAAAGGTCGGCAAATCACGATCGCATATAGCCAATTTCCTGAGATTGCTTCAACTTCCGGAAGAAGTAAAGGAATATGTTTCACGTGGAACACTATCGATGGGACATGCACGCGCTATCGTAGGCGTAAAAGATACAACGAAAGTGAAGCAGCTTGCGAAATCGACGATCGATCAAGGCTGGAGCGTCAGACAACTGGAAGAAGCGATACAGCAGCTTCACCAAAAAAACAAACCGGCAGACAAACCGAAGGCTGTTCGCCATGACCCATATTTGCATGAAGTAGAGGAGAGCCTGCGCGAGCAATTCCGCACCACGGTCCGGATTAAGCAAAATAAAGACAAAGGAAAAATTGAGATTGCGTATTTCAGCAAGCAGGATCTGGAACGGCTGCTGGAAATGCTGCAGACCGTTTCTTCCAAATAATTTTTGCAAAAAAGCTGGACACTTGGTTGTCATCCTAAGCCCAAAGGATTAAACTAAGAATGCCAGTTTTTTTCTGTTTTGAGAACCAATTTCCGCGAAGATTCCGGTCTGAAACGGCTGGTTTCCAGGGATATATTGGGATAGAAAAGGTTACAAAAATGTTCTATTTGTCGATGCCGGGATAAGGTAAAGTTATAGATAGAATGAGGTGGATGAGATGGGCGGAAGAGCGGGTGCGCCTCCGATCATTTATATGGATCATGCAGCCACCTCGTGGCCCAAGCCAGCATGCGTCATGGAAGCGATGCAGCGCGCGATGCTGGAAGAAGGAGGGAATCCGGGGAGAGGCGGACACCGCATGGCCGTGAAGGCAGGCAAGCGCATTCTTCATGCGAGAATGGCGGTGGCCAAGCTGTTCCAGGTGGCCAACCCGGTAGATATTGCCTGGATGGCCAATACGACGATGGCGTTGAACACTGCTATTCATGGCTACGTCCGGCCGGGGGATCATGTCGTAGCAACGGGTGTAGAGCATAACTCGGTTACTCGTCCGCTGGAGTGGTTGATGCACCATCATCAGGTTGAGGTCACTTATGTCGAACCGGATGCGGCCGGAACGGTCGATCTGCATCGCGTTCGGCAGGCTTTGAAGCCTCATACCCGGCTCGTGATCTGCAATCATAGCTCCAATCTGTTCGGTTCCATCCAACCGGTAGGGGAGATTGCGGCCATTGCGCATGATTATGGCGCGAAGCTGCTTGTGGATGCCGCCCAGTCGGCGGGTCTGCTGCCCATCTCGGTGCCGGCGATTGGCATTGATATGCTTGCTTTTCCCGGCCACAAAGGCCTGCTTGGGCCACAGGGAACCGGCGGGCTATATATTGACCCGGCTCTCGATGTCCAACCCCTCGTACAGGGGGGAACGGGAAGCTTTTCCGATGAAGCGGTTCATCCTGCGACGCGGCCGGATTGTTATGAAGCGGGGACGCCGAATACGGTCGGGATCGCTGGTTTGGAGGCAGGGGTACAATTTGTACTGCAGGAGACGGTTGAGGCCAAGTATATGAAGGAATGGAAACTGGCACAGAAGCTGATGGAAGCAATCGAGCGGTTGCCAGGCCTGCGTGTCCTTGGACCTGAACTCGGCCAGCCGCGAACGGGGATCGTATCATTGGTCAGCGAACGCGTCGATAGTTCCGTCTTGGCCTATCGCCTCGATCGGGAGTTCGGCATTGCGGCGAGGGCGGGATATCATTGCACTCCTGCAGCCCACCGGGCTGCGGGGACGTTGGAATCCGGCGCGCTTCGCATTAGTGTCGGCTGGAATACGACGGAGGCAGATATCGAACGGGTAACGGAAGCTCTACATTGGTTATGCATCGGATAAGCTAGAGGCAGGAGAGAACAGAAACCTATGATGAATGAATTATGGAATGAATGGTTGCCGCTGGTTGTACTGTGTACGGCAGGGCTATCTCTTATGTTACTATTACTGGTATGGATTCAGGGCGTGAAGCTTCGCAAGCTGCGGCGGAAATACATGTCCATCATGGGGGAGAGCGGCGTAGAGCAGCTCGATCTGGTGCTGTCCAGCATGCATGATGACATGAGCCGGTTGCGGGATGGGTTCGAGCAGCATCAACGTCGGATTCAGCAGTTGGAAGGAACCGCAGCCAGAATGAAATCCCATGTCGGCATTCAGCGCTATAACGCTTTTGCAGAGCATGGGAGCGAACTGAGCTTCTCGATTGCCTGGGTTAACGATGAACAGGACGGCATTGTATTGACAGGCATTCACGGGCGGGATCATTCCTACGTATACGCTAAGCCTGTGGAGAAAGGACAATCCGCGTATACCTTATCGCCGGAAGAAAAGCAGGCCCTTGAAGCGGCGGCAGCCAGCCGTGGACAAGCCGCCTCGGTGAAGGCTGACAGAGATTAGTTAACCGGGGTTGTCCCTTCGATCGATTGATGGATCACTTCTCCTATCAGTTCGGCCATGCTCATGACCAGATGAAGCCGAGTATTTTGCAGCACGAAATATTCCATGAAGCCTCCGACGTTGACGATGCCGGTTATGTGCATGTCGCCGACCGGGGGCAATTGTTTGTTCACTCCCGCACCCGGACGGACAGGACCATGCTGGATCTGAACCGCGCCTACGCTGCTGCTCTGGCCAAGGCAGGCATCCACGGCTAAGATGAAGGTACTCGGGTCTTCCTGCCGCAATTCATCCAGCTTGTCCTGCAAATTCATGGCATGGACCGGCTGCTGAAGCGTTCCGAAGACGCGGTAATGGGAACTGGAACGCTTGACCAGATACGTGCCGACGAGGGGGCCCAGGCAATCCCCGGTGGAGCGGTCGGTGCCAATGCATACAACCGATAATGATTGGTAAGGGGCACGCAGGCGCAAATGCTCGCGGCAGGAACGGACCAGCGTCGTCAGCGCTTCCGGCGTGTTGTAATCCACTTTGCATGGCAGACAGTCTATGGGAGCAGGAGAATTGGATAGAGAGTAACTCACGGCGCAACCTCCGTTTCTACGAAATAGTAGTAACTAGTATATGGATGAAAGAGGAGTTTTATACTCGGAAGAAGGAAATCATACTGTTAAGGAAGGATGCGCCGTCATGAATGGAATAGAAGCGGAAGAATGGCTGCTGGCCTTTGATTCTACCCAGCATGCGCTGCGAATGGAAATGCTGATGGAATACCTCGATCTGGACATTGACACTTGTCCGACGCCGACACAGATTACGGCAGGGTGCGCACTGTCCATTCAGTTCCAGCCTGACGATCTGGGGGCGGTGCGGACCCTGATTCGAAGCGAGCGGGTCGAGATTCGCGGGATATTCTATAAGCGGAATGATCACTATATTCAATTGATAGAATCGGCAGAGGAGTGAGAGGATGCTGCAGGCGGAACCGGAAGAGACGCATATGATGGAGCAGAACATCGAACAGACGGTGGGCATTTTTCAGAAATGGCAGCATCAGTTGATGGACTGGATCACGGATCCTTCCACATGGGAATGGCTGATAATCAAGTCCATCCGGATCGTGCTCATTATTCTCATCTCCCGGATTGCGATTAAGGTGGTCTTCCGCATGATTGACCGAGCAATCAGCAAGAAGGGAAGGGGCAATCTTGCGCTTAATCCGCGCCGGCTCCTCACGATTGTGAAGCTGCTCAAAAATGTCACCTCATTGACACTCAACTTCACGATGATTATGTTCATCTTAATGGAGTTCAACGTCAATCTCGCGCCGCTGCTGGCCGGGGCAGGGGTCGTTACGTTTGCGATCGGCTTCGGCTCGCAGAGCCTGGTCAAGGACGTGATGACCGGTTTTTTCATTATTTTCGAGGATCAATTCGCCGTAGGGGATGTTGTCAAGGTAGGACAGTTCCAGGGCACGGTGGAAATGATCGGTTTAAGGTCTACGCGGATACGCAGCTGGACAGGGGAGATGCATATTATCCCCAATGGAAGCATTACGGACGTAACCAACTACTCGATCAGCAATTCATTAGCGGTGGTGGATGTTGTCATTGCCGCGGATGAAGATGTCGATAAAGCCATTCATCGAATGGAGAAGACATTAGCCGCCTTGCCGGACCGCGAACCGAATGTAATCCGGCAGCCGCAGGTGCTTGGAATTCAGACAATGACCCGCACCGAGACGACGATACGCATCATCGCGGAATGCAAGCCGTTCACTCAAGCGCAGGTGTCCAGACTCATCAATCTGGAGGTTAGAAAAGCGCAATATCGCAAAGAAGAGGAAGCGGCAACGATTGAAAATTATGAAGGAAAGGGGCTCTCGACGAATGGAACGTAAGCAATTTGAACTGGGGGATATTGTGCAAATGAAAAAGCCGCATCCATGCGGCACGAATGAAATGGAGATTATCCGTATGGGGATGGATATTCGGATTAAATGCGTAGGGTGCAAGCACAGCGTGCTCATTCCGCGGGCCAAGTTCGAAAAAAGCATGAAAAAAGTGCTTCGGTCGGCAGAAAAAAAAGTGGAGTAAAACATCTTGCATTTTTAAAGTTCATGTGTTAAAATGAATTGTGCTGTGGAAAGGTACCCAAGAGGTCCAAGGGGGCTGACTCGAAATCAGCTAGGCGTGTCAAAGCGTGCGTGGGTTCGAATCCCACCCTTTCCGCCACTTTCACTTTAATTCTACGCTCTGGTATGATACTGGAGTTAATGTACATACCTTCGTACGTTGGCTGCTTCATAACGACGAACTGATTCGATACCTCTTACCGATGAGTAGGAGGTATTTTTATATGGTTTACCCTTCCGAAAAGTAGGATATAATTGCCATGCAATAGAATGGCTTTATGGGCGGTCGGCCAATCTCCCGGAAGGGAGGTGATGCCAGTGAGCGTATACGAAGCAATGTCCGTTATGTTCCAATTCGGGATATCGATACTCGCGTTATTGACTTTTGTCGGGACGCTGCTGATATACATGCACACAAAGAAATAGACCGCCCTTGCTGAAGGGAAGCGGTCTATTCGCCAACCTGAAAAGCCGCCGCCTTTGAAGCGGCTGTTGTGAAGAGTCGTGTTCGGGCACGGCTCTTTTTCTATTTATATGATAGCATGGCAGTTTTTATACGTCTACATGATTTGGATTAGAAGAGAGTCGGATCTTCTTCCGTGAAGACCCCAGCGTGAAGCCATCTAGACAAATGAAAGGACTCCGCAGTTGCAGAGTCCTTTCCTGGTTGACGGTGCTTGATTAGACTTTCTTTACTTCACTTCTTCAGATGGCTCAGGTTCATCTATATGGCTGACCATACAAGATTCGTGTTTCAGACTAAAGTGTCTTTGGCACAACCCCTCGCTTCTCTTATGATGTTATCGTAAAGTTTGCGTCATCACTCGGCTGTTTCGCTGCAACGTTCAACGGAACCCACCTCGCTTCGCACCGTCAGTCGTTATTATGGCTGTTCATGCCGATTTTATGCGCTCGGTACAATTATTTAGTGGGTAAGTGCGTGGGATTTCTTTTTCCATTTACGGTCTTTGTTGGTCGTCTCCGGGAACGTTTCGCCTTTTTTCAATCGAATCTGCTTCGGATCCTGAATCTCGGTGTGGAAGCTTGCCTCGCCTACCTCCATGTAGATACCGTCGTTGGGCGCTTTGTCTCCCGGCTCGAATTCGGTCTTTTCCCCCATCGTTGCCACCTCCTGACATCGGCAGATTTGTCTCTTCCATTGTATTGTTCGCGTGCGGACACAGGTTCATGAATGGAGAATTGTAGGAGGGATATGCCTTATGACTTTTCAACAGCCCGGGGAATGGACATTCCGCGATAAAATCGGTCAAGACAGCGAAGGTATGGCTTGCGCCTTGGCCCAGTTTTTGATATATTTATTTAGTGCGAGTTTTCTCGCTCCTTGCTCCTGACGCACCGATCAGGGGCCTGAAGTCCAAGAGGAGGTGAACGTGAAATGCGCAAATACGAATTGATGTACATCATTCGTCCAGACATCGAGCAAGAAGCTGTCCAAGCTGCAGTCGAAAAATTCCAAGGCGTCATCTCTAACGAAGGCGGGGAAATTACGAAACACGACGTGATGGGCAAGCGCCGTCTTGCTTATGAGATCAAGAAGTTCCGCGACGGTATCTACGTTCTCGTGAACTTCACTGCACAACCTGCAGTGGTTGCCGAGTTGGAGCGTCAATTGAAGATCTCCGACGAAGTTATCCGCCATCTCGTAACAACAGACGTGGCTTAATTGCCGACCATCGTATTTCGTAAGGATACGTCGAAGGAGGGGATTACATGTTGAATCGCGTGATCTTGATTGGTCGTCTAACCCGTGACCCTGAATTGCGCTATACGCCATCCGGAGTTGCCGTGACGCAATTTACGTTGGCGGTCGATCGTCCGTTCTCGAACCAGAATGGCGAGCGGGAGGCGGATTTCATTCCCGTGGTCACATGGCGGCAGTTGGCAGAGACTTGCGCCAATTATTTGCGCAAAGGTCGGCTAACGGCTGTGGAAGGCCGAATCCAAGTCCGCAGTTACGACAACAATGAAGGGAAGCGCGTATACGTTACGGAGGTTATCGCCGATAACGTACGATTCCTGGAGTCCAACCGCGACAGCGGAGGAAGTCGTGACGATATGGGCGGAGGTTATGGCGGCGGACAGCCGAACAATAACTCACGGCCATATGGCGGAGGAGGCTCTAGTCAGTCCCGCGGTCCGGCAGCGGATCCATTCTCTGACGACGGCAGACCGATCGATATATCTGATGATGATTTGCCATTTTAATAGGGAAAGGACTGAATGGAATGAGCTTCAAGCAAAATGAAGGCGGCGAACGCAGCGAGCGTCGTTTTGGCGGCCGTAAAGGACGCAACAAGCGCCGTAAAGTATGCTACTTCACTGCGAACAAAATTACGCACATCGATTACAAAGACACGGATCTGTTGAAGAAATTCATCAGCGAACGCGGTAAAATTTTGCCTCGCCGTGTAACAGGAACAAGCGCAAAGTATCAACGTCTGCTGACTGTAGCGATCAAACGCTCCCGTCAAGTAGCGTTGCTGCCATACACCACGGAGTAATGCAAGAGAGCAGCCGGGTTAGTACCCGGCTGTTTTTTATGTCTTCATTTACATGTCTATCCCCCAAAAAATCGCAAATTTCCTCTTAAAACCCATTAATTTTTCCCATATTTTCAATAATTACATCAAAAATGTGACCAATCAGTATTTTATTTTTTCATCAAATACATGTAAAATAAAACTTGTTGTTTTCTGTAATTCGAAAATGTATGGTAGATCCAATGCAATACCTCATGGCTCCGCTCATACGACAGCTATAAAATAGATAAATCGGACCATGAGCAACTAGGGGTAAGCCGAACATGAAGTGAAGGCGGCTTCAACTTTTTGGCTCTAGCCGGGAAGAGGTAGCCGGGTTGAGCGAGTGTCGATCGGCAGGATGCGCCATTCATCAAGGGCGTGTCCGGGAGCATAATATGCTAAAGGAATGCATCGCGCGGATTGCGTCTTATGGGGAAGACGCGGCAGGAAGAAGCGATGTTTCATTTGTTGATCCAGTTGTGTAATCATCCGGCAAAGGGGTGCGGCCAAAGAACTTGCCCAAGAAAGAACAGCACAGAGAAAACGGGGCAGCGGGCAGGGCGCTACAAATTCATCAAAAAGGAAGAAGTTGATAGCATGAAAAAATATAAAAAATGGTGGATAGCCTTCTTGGTGATCGCCATCATCGGATTCGGAGGGTTTTTCTTCCGCAAACAGATCGCCGTCTTGGCGTTCGACATGTTCCTGTCGGGGCATGTGGAGGAAACACTGGAGAATTCGTACAAACCGATTGAAGGCAAAGAGGAAGTTATCCGGAAGGTTACCGAACCGTTCTCGGTGTTGCTGTTAGGGATTGATGCCCGCGGCAATGAAGTGGGGCGTTCGGACACCATCATTTATTCCGTCGTGCGGCCGGAAGACAATAAAGTCCTGCTGCTGTCGATTCCGCGCGATACGTACACCGAGATTATCGGCAAAGGGTTCGAGACGAAGCTGAACCATGCTTACGCATACGGGCAAGCGAAAATGAGCATGGATTCGGTGGAGAACCTGCTGAAGCATAAAGTTGATCATTACGCAACCATTAACTTCCAAGGATTGAAGGATGTCGTGGACGCGCTGGATGGCGTAGAGCTTCCGATCAAGGAAGACATTGTGAACAAGGATCCGAACCACGAGAAATTCCGGATTGAGGCGAACAAGCCAATTTACAACGGACAGGAAGCATTATACTTCGTCCGCTATCGCGAGGATTCCGACATGAACCGGACGATGCGGCACCGCACCTTCTTGAACGCCATTATGCACCGGGCAATCGAAATGGACAAAATCGGCCGAATTCCTGAACTTATTCAAATTATGGGTGATAATTTCTCGACCGATATTCGTCCCAAATTCATGATTGACCTGGCAAAGACGATGTTCACGCAGTCGGATACGCCGCAAATCAGCAGTTACATGCTGCATGGCGACGGCAAAATGATGAGCAATGTATGGTACTATATGGTTGATGAAGAAGATATGGAATATGTGCAGAAGCTCCTTGATAATTGGCTGGATCCGAACACGAAGAAGGCCGATCTGATGGAGCCGCGCGAGGTCAAGGAAGATTAAACGGATAAGAGTCAGTCGTGATTGCGGCTGACTCTTTGTTTTTGATATGGGAAATGTGTTAATTTAATCTTAGGGAGAAAATGGCCCCTGCTTGAAATGAGGAGGAGACCACGCGGATGAATATTGCTTTTTTCTTAACGCCCAAACATGAAGTCGTATGTTTGACGGTGAGCGCCACCTTGCGTCAAACCTTGGAAAAAATGGAGCATCATCGTTATACGGCCGTGCCTATATTGAATGACGATGGGGAATTCGTCGGGACGGTTACCGAGGGAGACCTGCTGTGGCATATGAAGAACTCGAACGGGAGCATCACCTTCGAGAACGCATCGCGTTTTTTGCTCAAGGATATCCCCTTGAACGTCCGTCATAAAACGGTGCGCATCGATTCGAATATGGAGGATCTGATCAACTTGGCCAAGGTGCAGAACTTCGTTCCGGTCGTTGACGATATGAACCGCTTTATCGGCATTGTCCGGCGCAGCCAAATTATAGAATATTGCGAGCAGTTCACGTCGAAAGCCATGAATATCAAGTAAATATGGTATAATGAAGAATGACGGTTTTATTGGGGACAGGGAAAAAATAAGGAAGTTAGCCCCGGTTCTTGCGTGACGAACGGAATAGAACCAAGAGGGAAGAAGAGCTTCTCAAGAGGTGAATAGGTTGAAATATCGCTGGTCATCGTTAGCATGGGCGGTTGCGGCGCTCGTATTGTTATTATCCATCCTACAACCGATTCAGGTGTTGACGATGAGTTTTATGGCGGTGCCGTTTGTCATGCTCTACGCAACACAATCCCTTCGCGGATTTATTCTGCATGGGGCGGCATTGTTATTGCTTGTATATGTTCTGCTCGGCAGCTTAGGGATGGTAGGCGTGCTGACGGGTGTATATTTTATGATTCCGGGAATCGTATTCGGTCATATGTTCAAACAGAAGCGGCCGGCCTTGAACGTCTATGTCGCGGGAACGGCCGCATTCCTCGTGGAATCGTTGCTGCTGTTGGCGTTTGCCAAGCTGGCATTTGACTTCAATGTGTATCATTACATTATGTCGCTGATGAACGAGAGCATGGCCGGACTGCAGCAGACAACGCTGTTCCCGGCGGATCTTACGCAGGAGATGAAGGAGCAATTCGTCATCCTGCTCAGCCAGATGATCCCGTTCATGCTGATTATCGGCGCCCTCTATATGGGCACCATTACTTATGCCATAAGCCGGGCGCTGCTCACGGCGCAGGGTATCGCGGTGCAGAAGCTGAAGCCGGTGTGGCAATGGATGCTGCCGCGGGCCTTAATCTGGTATTACTTAATTACGATCATCCTCGATCTGATCGTGCAGAAGACGTCAGGAAGCTTCCTGACCTTGATCTTGATCAACCTGGTGCCGTTGCTCCAACTCGCTTTTATGGTGCAGGGCATCGGCTTCCTGTTCTTCCTGGCGCATTCGCGGAAGTGGAACAGGGCAATTCCGGTCGTTATTACCATTGCAGTCATCTTTGTGCCGTTGTTACATGGCATTTTGCGAATTATCGGAATCGTGGATCTGGCCTTTCCGCTGCGGCAGGCCATGTCCAAGCCAAAAGCGTAGGGTGAAAAGCCATGCCTAAAATGTTGTTCCAACGCTGGTATTTCAAGCACATCATCTGGACGTTCGTGCTGCTCGTCGTGGTCACGAGCGTCCTTGCATATTACAACTGGATGGTCGGCTTGCTTGCCTTCGCCGGCATCGCCGCCTTGGCTGCGGCTTCGCTGGCGGCGGAACACAAATTCCGGCAAGAAACCGAATTGTACCTAACCACCCTGGGGCTTCGCGTCAAGCGGGCCGGAGAGAGCGCCATCGTGGATTTGCCCTATGGCATTCTCCTGTATAGCGAGAACCGGATCATCGAATGGCATAATGCTTATGTGGCGCAGCTTATTGAGCAGGACAGCCTGGTCGGAGAGGAACTGGGAGAAGTCTTCCCTCAGCTTCAAGCCGGGAAAGATGCAGAGCATTCCCAAGAGCTGTTCATCGGCGGACGCATCATTCATGCGGACATTGTGCCGGGGGAGCGGGTGGCTTACTTCACGGACATTAGCGACATCTGGACCCTGCGCAAGCGGTACGAGGAAGAACGCATCGCGGTAGGAACGGTTATCATGGATAATCTGGAAGAGTCGACGCAGGGGATGGATGACCAGCAGCGGACCGGGCTCATCGCGCGGGTCGCCGGCCAGATTACGGAATGGGCGGCGGAGAACGGGATTCTGATTCGCCGGCTCTCTTCGGAGCGGTACTTCCTCGTGATGGACGTACAGACCTTGAAGGCGCTGGAACAGACGCGGTTCGCGATTCTGGATGAAGTGAGAGAGGTGCTGTTCGGCAATAAGCTTCCGGTTACGCTCAGCATGGGGATTGCGGCCGGTGCGGAGAGCATTGCCGAGCTTGGCCGGATGGCTCAGTCGAGCCTGGATATCGCTCTAGGCCGAGGCGGCGATCAAGTCGCTGTCCGCATGGGTCAGCGGCTGTCTTTTTATGGGGGCAAGACGAATGCGGTCGAGAAGCGGACCCGGGTGCGTGCCCGCGTTATCGCGCATGCGCTGCGCGATTTCATCCAGCAGAGCGACGCGGTGTTCATTATGGGGCATAAAGTGCCGGATACCGATGCGATCGGCTCGGCGATCGGCGTGCTGCACGCATGCCGGATGCTTGAGGTTGAGGCGTTTATCGTACTGGAGGACAGCAATCCGTCCATCGACCGGATGGTGGATCAGCTGCGGAGGGACGAGATTCTCTGGTCCCGGTTCATTACCCGGGGCGAAGCCGTCGAGATGATTACCGAGGCCAGCCTGGTCGTCGTGGTCGATACCCACAAAGCATCCTTGGTGGAGGAGCCGAAGCTGCTGCGTTCGGATCGGATCGTCGTCATCGATCATCATCGGCGCGGCGAGGAATTCATCAACGACGCCGTGCTTGTCTATCTGGAGCCGTATGCCTCGTCCACGGCCGAGCTGGTCACGGAGCTGCTCCAATATATCCATAACCGGATTAACTTGAGCATGCTGGAAGCCACTGCGCTGCTGGCGGGCATCACGGTGGACACGAAGCATTTCACGCTCCGGACCGGGTCGCGCACCTTCGATGCGGCCAGCTTCCTACGCCGCCAAGGGGCCGATCCGCTGCTGGTGCAGCGCATCTTGAAGCAGGATCTCGAAGAATATATCGAGAAGGCCGAGATTATCCGGCGGGCGGAAATGTTGTATGGGCATATTGCGGTCGCGGTTACGGAGCCGGGACGCAAATATTCACAGTTGCTCATCGCCCAGGTAGCTGATACGCTGTTGAATATGACCGATGTGCTGGCGTCGTTCGTGATTAGCGAACGCCCGGACGGACTCATCGGGATTAGCGCGCGGTCGCTGGGGCAGATGAATGTCCAGGTCGTGATGGAGCGGCTGGGAGGAGGAGGCCATCTGACCAACGCGGCTGTGCAATTGGCGTGTCCGCTCGAGGAGGCGGAAGCCAAGCTGAGACGCGTGCTCGAAGAAATTGATGCGGAAGAGGGGTTGTTCGAATGAAAGTCATTTTGTTGCAGGATGTTAAAGGACAAGGCAAGAAGGGGCAAATCAAGGAAGTCTCCGAAGGGTATGCGCAGAACTTCCTGTTCAAGCAGGGACTTGCGCGTCCGGCGACGGAAGGCAATCTGAAGACCCTGGAGCAGCAGAATAAATCGGAACAAAAACGCAAGGAGCAGGAGAAGCAGGATGCGGAGAAGCTCGCTGCGACCTTGAATGAGACGACGGTGCCGCTGAAGGCGAAGGCCGGGGAGGGCGGGCGCCTGTTCGGGGCGATTACGACGAAGCAGATTGCGGAAGCGCTCAGCAAGATGAAGCTCAAAATCGATAAGCGTAAGATCGAGCTGGAGGAACCGATTCGTTCACTCGGCTATACGAATGTAACCATAAAGCTGCACCCGGATGTAAAGGCGACAGTGAAGGTTCACGTCACGGAGGAATAAGATGAACGACTTGTTCGTTGATCGGATTCCGCCGCAAAATCTGGAGGCGGAGCAAGCGGTACTCGGCGCGATTCTGTTGCAATCCGAAGCCTTGATTACGGCGATGGAGCGGATTCAGCCGGAGGACTTCTACGATCCGGCTCACCAAATGATCTACGAGGCGATGATTGAACTCGGCGAGGAGAACCAGCCTGTCGATCTCATTACGCTGACGGCCAAGCTGCAGGCGAAGCAGCAGCTCGAGGATGTCGGCCGCATCTCGTATCTGACGAAGCTGGCCAACGCGGTGCCGACGGCGGCCAATGTCGATTACTACGCGCAGATTATCGAAGAGAAGTCGATGATGCGCCGCCTGATTCGGACCGCGACCCAGATCGTAAGCGAAGGCTATTCCGGCGGCGATGACGTCTCCGGCCTGCTGAGCGATGCGGAGCGCAGGATTCTGGAAATATCGAATCGCCGTTCGTCCAGCGGCTTCATCGCCATCAAGGATGTGCTGATGGATGTCTACGAGCGGGTCGAATTCCTGAGCCAGCATCAGGGCGGGACGACGGGGATTCCGTCGGGGTTCCCCGATCTTGACAAGATGACGTCCGGCTTCCAGCGAAGCGACCTCATTATTGTGGCGGCCCGGCCTTCCGTAGGGAAGACCGCGTTCGCGCTCAATATTGCCCAGAATGTCGGCGTGCGCGCGAAGGAGACGGTGGCGATCTTCAGTCTGGAGATGTCCGCCGCACAGCTCGTTCAGCGGATGATCTGCGCCGAGTCGAACGTGGATGCCGGACGCCTGCGTACCGGACAACTGGAAGACGATGATTGGGAGAAGCTGACGATGTCGATTGCGGCGCTGTCCGAGGCCGAAGTCTATATCGATGATACGCCGGGCGTCACGGTCGCCGATATCCGGGCGAAATGCCGGCGGCTGAAAAAAGAACGCGGGCTGGGCATGATCCTGATTGACTACTTGCAGCTCATTCACGGACGCGGCAAGCCGGGAGAGAACCGGCAGCAGGAAGTATCCGAGATCTCCCGGACGCTGAAGCAGATAGCCAGGGAGCTCGAAGTGCCTGTTATCGCCCTGTCCCAGCTGAGCCGGGGCGTGGAGCAGCGTCAGGATAAGCGTCCGATGATGTCTGACTTGCGGGAATCCGGTTCGATCGAGCAGGATGCCGATATCGTCGCGTTCCTGTACCGCGATGACTATTACAATCAGGATACCGAGAAGAAGAACATCATCGAGATCATTATCGCCAAGCAGCGGAACGGCCCGGTCGGAACTGTCGAGCTCGTCTTCCTCAAAAATTTCAATAAATTCGTAAGCTACGAGCGCAATCATCAGGAAATGCCTGCAGGATAGACATTTAATGGGATTCATAGCGTGCGAGCGTTACTTTTCCGAACATTGCTATATGGGCGGTACGTAACGTTCGCTTTTTTATTGACTTCGTCTTCCAACGCTGATACACTTAAAATGCTGCCTTCGGAAGAATGCAGCGAATATTGGTGTGTGAACACCCGACGGGGGTATGAAAATGTCTACAGTAGTCGTCGTAGGAACCCAATGGGGTGACGAGGGAAAAGGGAAAATCACCGATTTCCTCGCCGAAAGCGCAGATGTAGTGGCGCGATATCAAGGCGGTAACAATGCGGGGCACACGATCCTAATCAATAATAAAAAGTATAAGCTGAGCCTGATACCATCCGGCATCTTCTACAAGGACAAAATCTGTGTCATTGGAAACGGCATGGTAGTCAATCCAAAGGCGTTAATCGAAGAAATTGGATATATTCACGATAATGGCTTCTCGACCGACAATCTCCGCATCAGCGATCGGGCACATGTCATTATGCCATATCATATGGTGCTGGACGGGTTGGAGGAAGAGCGTAAAGGACCGAACAAAATCGGGACGACCCGCAAAGGGATCGGCCCTGCCTATATGGACAAAGCGGCGCGCAACGGCATTCGGATCGTCGACTTGCTCGACAAGGACGTATTCGAACAGAAGTTCCGCCATCTTGCCAAAGAAAAGAATGAATTGATCCGGATGTATGGCGGCGAAGAACTGGATATTGAAGCGACGCTGAACGAATATCTGCAATATACGGATGCGATCCGCAAGTATGTCGTCGACACGTCCGTCGTGTTGAACGACGCGATCGATGCCGGCCAAAAGGTGCTGTTCGAAGGGGCGCAAGGCGTCATGCTCGATATCGACCAAGGCACCTATCCGTTCGTTACGTCTTCGAATCCGACGGCAGGAGGGGTCTGCATCGGTTCGGGCGTGGGACCATCCAAGATCGAAGAGGTTATCGGCGTCGCCAAGGCTTATACGACACGCGTAGGCGACGGCCCGTTCCCGACGGAGCTGAATTGCGAGACCGGAGACTTCATCCGCGAAGCGGGCCATGAGTACGGCACCGTTACGGGCCGCCCGCGCCGCGTCGGCTGGTTCGACAGCGTCGTCGTGCGCCATGCGCGCCGGGTAAGCGGCATTACCGGATTGTCCCTGAACTCGCTGGACGTGCTGACCGGATTGAAGACGGTCAAAATCTGCACGGCTTACAAATACCGCGATCAGGTGATTGAGCACTATCCGGCGAACTTGAACATGCTCGCAGAATGTGAAGCTATCTACGAGGAAATGCCAGGCTGGACCGAAGACATTTCGCAATGCAAGACGATGGAAGAACTGCCGGAGAGCACCCGCAACTATGTGAAGCGGGTATCCGAGCTTACAGGCATTCCGATCTCGATCTTCTCGGTCGGACGCAATCGCGAGCAGACGAACCAGGTTCGTCCGATCTATCGCTAATAGATGAAGACAAGGGTTGTGAGCCGGTTGTTCCCGCGAGGGACGGCCGGTTTTTTTTGCGCATAATTGGGCATACTAAGCAGTAATACAATTGCAACTCTATCCGTTCTCTCTTTCATTGCTAGATGGACGGATAGCGGCTGGGAGGCTTCATTATGCGCATGACGCTACGCATTATCCGCCTGATCGCCATCATCGTGACGGTCAGCGTGTTATCCGGCTTTATTACGATAGCGACGACCGCGGTCGTCGTCGATCGCTATATTCAATCGGCCTTGAATACATTTCAGATTCCGATAGAGCGGCCTGCTCTCACGCTCACGTCGATGTGGGGGGAACTGTTCGGAAGCGGAGGCAAGGCGGCACAGCCGGACAAGAGCAAGCTGACGCCGCAGAGTCCGCAAGCGCCCGCAGCGGGCAAAAAAGCATCCGATCCGCCGAAGGAGGAGCCTGGCGACGGGGCGCTGCCTGTGATGGGCGGAATCTCTTCCGGCGACGCCGCGGAGCGGGAGCGGGTCGTCATCTCTCCGGATGCGCTGTCCCGCAATAAAGAAGAGATTCCGGCGTCCAACAAGGAGCAGCTATTCGCCACTTTGATGAAGAAGCTGCCCCAGGAGGAGATGCAGCGGCTGTCCACCTTGATGGAGGACGGCTTGACGGCGGCGGAGCTGACGGAAGCCGAGCAGATTTTGGCGAAGTATTTGAATGACGAAGAATACGGGCAGATGCTCGAATGGTTGAAGGGCAAGCCGGACAAGGCGGAGGAGCCGAACGGACCATCCGAGGCCAATGGCGAAGCGAGCGCTCCGGAAGGAACGGGGACGCCATAACCCTTCGCCGGTTATATTCCTGGTCTGCCGCTTTGCCTATGATGAATAAAAAACGCGGATATGGCGCATCTTGCATAGCAGGTGCGCCATATTCGCGTTGGATCACGAATTTTGAACGAGAATGGAACGAAAAAACCGAAAATCTCCTTATTTTTGCCCATTTTTTTCGTCAGTTGCATTGTTCTTCCGACCTATGTTACAGTATAAAAGGTGGAAAAAAGATGACAAAACTTTAACCATTTGTCGGGGTCCGCAGGATGATGCAGAGACAGAATGGATACGGATACAGGGAATCGAGCCTTGCCGGTACGTTGCGTACAGGCATCCATGGCCACCATTCGAATTCCCGTTGTAATCGGCGCAGAAGTCTTGATATCAGATGTGAAGCAAAAGGAGACTGACATGGAACGTTACGATAGCGATCACCGGAAGGATGAGAAGAATTCGGTCTCAGGCAGCCGGTGGCAACAATGGAAGGCAGCGTGGCGTCGGATGATGCCGGAATCCGCTCAACAGTGGATCGCTGTTCACCGGAAGCAACTTGGTCTGACACTGGGGGGCGCAGCGCTTATCGCTGCATCGATCTGGGGCGGAACCGCTTATGTTCATGCCAATACGGTAGCGTATTTTCACGTATATAACAATAATGAATGGGTAGGAACGATTTCCAGTCTGGACGAGCTGGAGTCGTTCTATGCGAAGAAGCAGCAGGAAGAGCAGGGAAAATATCCGAACGCCCATATTCAGCTCGACACGAAGCATATCCGTACAGAGCCGGATTCCGGCTTCAAGGCGAAACCGGCGACGGCCGAGACGATCGCCAAGCTGGATCGCACGTTGAAGCCGTATGCGGCTGGCGTCCAGCTCAAGGTCAACGGCAAGAGCATCGGCATCGTGAAGGATGAAGCGACGGCGGAGAAGATTCTTGCCCAGATTAAGTCGAAGTATTCCGGCAAGGCGGGCACAGGCAAATCGGCCAAGGAGGTCAAGGTGCTGTCCGCGCCGGTTCGTTCCGCGAATGCCACGAAGGCGATGTCACGGGTGGAATCGGTCGAGTTCCGCGAGCGGGTAAGTATGGTGGAGAGCAATACCGACCCGCAGCAGGTGCTGCAGCCCGAGGAGGCGCTCCGAATGCTGACGACCGGCGTCACCAAGCCGGTCCAGTATACGGTGAAGGAGGGAGATACGCTCTCTTCGATCGCCAAAAAGCAGAATGTGCCGTTGGAAACCATCTACCGCAACAATCCTAACGTCGGGGAAGAAGTGCTGAAGCCGGGACAAGAGCTGGATCTGACCGATGCGAAGCCGATGATTACCGTGAAGACCGTAGAAGCGTATAGCGAATACTTGGTGACGGAGCCGCAGCGGATCATCAAGGAAGATCCGGATATGCGCGCCGGCGAATCGAAGGTCGTGCGCAAGGGCAAGCAGGGGCTGAAGCGGATGTCGTACCGCCTGACGAAGGATAACGGCAAGCTGACTCATGAAGAGTGGATTGAGCAAGAGGTGATCGAGCCTTCCGTGCCGGAGATTATTTTGCGCGGAACGAAGGTGGTGCGCGGCGAAGGGACAGGCACCTTCGATTGGCCGGTCAACGGAGCTACGCTGACCAGCGGCTTCGGAAGCCGCTGGGGCCGGACGCATAAAGGCATCGATCTTGTATCGTCCGACCGCTCGATCCTGGCCGCGGACGAAGGCGTCGTTATTTTTGCCGGCCAGAAGAGCGGCTATGGCAATGCCATCATCGTCGACCATAATAATGGGTACAAGACGTTGTACGGCCATCTCAACTCGATTAACGTCAAAGTCGGCGATATTGTCGAGAAGGGACAAGACATTGGCGTGATGGGCAATACGGGCAATTCGACGGGCACGCATCTGCATTTTGAGATTCATGTGAACGATGAAGTCAAGAATCCTTTAAAATACTTATAAATTCAGACTTAAAAAGGCCGGTTTTCAGCACCCGGAGGTTGCTTGAAACCGTATCTTTAACCGATACCGAGGCGGGAGAATGATCCCGCCTCTTTTTGATGCATCCCTGGAAGTAACGGAAGGAAGGCGGGAAGGGGAGAAGAATTTATTAAATTTGTCCAATCCGGGGTTGACATTCGGGATGGGGCGGCAAATATGGTAATATAGAGGGGCACGGATCGTATGAACTGATTCTATCGATTCCTGACAAGTCGGAACCGAATCATAATAGGGGACATTTTCAAGATAGAGAGAGGTGTGGCTTCATGCACGGCAAAATTCTCGTGGTGGATGATGAGCAGCCGATAGCGGATATTCTCAAATTCAATCTGGAAAAGGAAGGATACGAGGTCATCTGCGCCTTCGATGGCGGCGCGGCGGTCGAGCTCGCGCTGTCGGAGAAGCCGGACCTGATTCTGCTCGATCTGATGCTGCCGGTGAAGGACGGAATGGATGTATGCCGGGAGATCAGACAGCATCTTCATATGCCGATCATTATGCTGACGGCAAAGGATACCGAGCTGGACAAGGTGCTCGGGCTGGAGATGGGCGCGGATGATTATGTAACGAAGCCGTTCAGCACGCGCGAGATGCTGGCGCGGGTGAAGGCGCACCTGCGGCGGCAGAACAAGGCGTCCGCCCAAGCGGCGTCGGACGGGCAGAATGCGGATAACGGCGAGAAGCACGGCTTGCGGCTGCATGAGCTGCTGATTGACACCGACATGTATGTCGTGTACAAGAACAAGGAAATGCTCGATCTGACCCACCGGGAGTACGAGCTGCTTCATTATCTGGTTCGAAATGCAGGCAAGGTCATGACTCGGGAGCATCTGCTGCAGGCGGTATGGGGGTATGAATATTTCGGCGATGTCCGAACGGTGGACGTGACGATTCGCCGTCTTCGCGAGAAGATCGAGGATGATCCGAGCAAGCCGGAGTACATCATTACGCGGCGGGGCCTCGGTTATATGATGCGCAACCCGCGTAACGGGGGCTTCTAAATGAAGCGGGGGATCGGCCGGTTTTTTCGCACGATTCAAGCGAAGCTGATCATTATTTACGTATTGCTCATTCTGATCGCGATGCAATTAATCGGTGTATACTTTGTCAGCTCGATGAAGAATTCATTGACGCTGAACTTCTCCCGGGATCTGCGCAATACGGCAGGACTGCTGTCTCATTATACGGGCCAGACGTTGAAGGGCGATGAGACGGTAGACAATCCGAACACGATTAAAGAGATCGATCGGTTCGTTCGCAACTTCATCAATATGAACGGGATGGAGATTCAGGTGCTGGATGCGACGGGCCGGGTATTGACGACCTCCTCGCAGACGAGCACGGAATATGTCGGACGCAAAAATACGGAGCCGGTCGTAAACCGTGCGCTGCAGGGCATCAGTTATAACGAGGAAGTTATCATCGATGACAAGAACGTGCGCAAGCAGATTGTGGCCCAGCCCGTCTACTCGAACGGGAAGCTGGTCGGGGCCTTGTATATCGTCGCCTCGATGAAGGAGCTCTACGAGACGATCAACGGAATCAACCGCATCTTCTTCTCGGGGATGGCGATCGCGCTCGGCCTGACGGCGGTGCTGGGCATCATTCTCGCCCATACGATTACGCAGCCGATCAAGGAGATCACGAAGCAGGCGACGAAGGTGGCCGAGGGGAACTTCGATGGCGAAGTTCCGGTGCTCGGCACGGACGAGATCGGACAGCTGAGCGAGGCGTTTAATTATATGACGCGGCGGCTCCAGGAAGCGCTCAATGCGAATGAGGAAGAGAAGGAAAAGCTGGCTTCCATCCTGACCAATATGAGCGACGGCGTTATCGCGACGGACGAAGCGGGACAAGTCATACTCGTCAATCGCCGGGCTTGCCTCATGCTGGGAATTCGGGAGGCGGATGCCTTGGGCCGGTCGATCGCCGGGCTGCTCAGCATTCCGGATCGGCAGGTCGAGCAGCTCGTCAGCGGGGAGAACAACGGGATGCTGCTCCCGGCGCGCGGGGCTGGCGATGCGGCGGAACCTGGAGGCGAGACGGTGCTGCGCGTCACGTTCACCCCGATTCACCGCCGCGGCGAAGGCATGACCGGCTCGATTGTCGTCCTGCAGGATGTGACCGAGCAGGAGAAGCTGGAGCAATCGCGCCGCGAATTCGTCGCGAATGTGTCGCATGAGCTGCGCACGCCGCTCACGACGATCAAGAGCTATGCGGAGGCGCTGGAGGACGGCGCCCTGGAGGAGAAGGAGCTGTCCGGTCGCTTCGTCGGCGTTATCCGCAATGAGACCGAACGAATGATCCGGCTCGTGACGGATCTGCTTCATCTGTCGCGGCTTGATTCGAAGCAGGCGATTATGCGCAAGCAGCCGACCGACATTGCCGAGATGCTGGAGGATGTGCTGGACCGCTTCTCCTTCCAGTTCCGCAAGAAGCGGATTACAGCCAAGGCCTCGGTCGAGGGAACCAATATTCCGGTCGTCATCGACCGCGATCAGATTGATCAACTGCTCGACAATCTTGTGTCGAATGCGTTGAAATATACGCCGGATGGCGGCGAGGTCACCTTGTCCGCCGTATTCCGGGAAGGCAGGCCGAATGTTGAGGTGAACGTCAGCGATAACGGGATCGGCATTCCGCAAAAGGATCTGGAGCGTATTTTCGAACGCTTCTACCGTGTCGACAAGGCGCGATCGAGAAATATGGGAGGAACCGGTCTGGGGTTGTCCATTGCCCGGGAAATTGTGCGGGCGCATGGCGGGGATATCCGAATCGAGTCGGAATGGAATGAAGGCACCAAGGTGGCCTTCACCCTTCCGGTCTCGGCCGAAGGGAGTGACCCAAGTGTATGATTGAGCGGCTGAAGACGATATTGCTCACTGTGCTTGTGCTGCTTAGCCTACTCCAGAGCTTCTTCCTGATGTATAGCATGCCGAATTACAATTTCGAGAAGAAGACGTCCAGCGATTATATCAAAACGGAGCCGCTCGGACCGGAGGAACGGCTGGAAAACCTCGTCTTCCCGGAACAGATGATTCTTCATCTGGGAGGAGACAAGCATACGATGCTGTATCCGGGGACAACGTTCTACAATATTATCATGAAGCGTCTGCAGGGCCGGACGTATGACGGCTTCCAATACCGTCCGGTCTCATCGGTCGATTGGGAGCGAGTCCGGAAGCAGAACGAAGGAATCGAGCTGAGGTTCAACTCGCCGGTTCCGGCGAAGCTGCTGCAGCGGGTCTTCCCGCTTGGGGATGATACCACCTTCATGGAAGAGACCATCAAGCGGATGTGGCTGTATGCCAATCCGGAGTCGAACGAGGTGAGGGTGTACTTCTTCAATGCGAAGGGAGACGCGGTCTATGAATCGACACGCGCCAATCTTACTGTGCAGGATGTCACCCAGCAGGTCGAATTCGGCCGCACCTGGACGCCGTACCGCTTGGTCGGCGGCATGTTCTATCTGCCGGAGGAACCGCTGGAGGCGGTGGAGGTGGAGCTGCCGTACGAGCGGATTACGGTGGAGCAGATGCAGCGCAGCCTGTTCTTCGATCCTGCCTTGACGAAAAATATCGTCGCCGGCAACTCTGAAATTTATACCGACGCCAAGCGGGGGCTGGAGATCAACCGGGGAGAGCACTGGATTATCTATTCCGATCCGGCGGTGATGACGGAAGGGAAGCAGGATGTCGCGGCGGATGCGACATCAGCGGTCCGCTTCATCAACCAGCATGGCGGGTGGAACGGGAAATACCGCTTCACGCTGCCAGGTCCGAACGAAAGACAGTCGGGATTGTACGGCGGCGCGAATGAACGCGGAGTCGTCATGCGGTTCGAGCAGTATTGGGGCTCATACCCGGTCGTCAGCACGCCGGATTTCCATTTCGGCTATATGCAGGTGGCGATTCAGCAAGGAACGGTTACCAATTACGAGCGCTCGCTCATTCAGCTCTTCAATCGGTCTGCCGAGAAAGAGATACGCAAGCTTCCGGCGGGCGACGACTTGCTGAACAAGCTGAAGGCTCTCGGGCGGCTGAATGAGATCGTCAGCGTCGATCCCGTCTACGTGCCGCATTACAGCAAGGAGACGATTCACTTGATCCCTACGTGGCAGGTGAAGTTCAACGACGGTTCGACGACGCTGCTGCAATAGGGCGACTTCCGCTCGATGGAACCGGGATCATGAAGCGCAAAGGAGGATCGGCATGGATTGGAGTCGGGCCAAAAATATTTTGATATACGCGTTCCTGCTGCTGAATATTGTGCTCGGCTACCAGCTGTGGCAGGATATTCGCGAGCAGCTCCATTCCGATCTGGACTGGACGTCGCTGTCTGAAGAGACCCGCCAGATGATGGACGTGAAGAGAATTCAGGTTACGGCTAAAATACCGGCGGAAACCCCGGCGCTGCGCGAAATTACGTACCGGTTCGTCCGGCGCGATCCGGATCCGGTGCCGCTGGAGAATCCGCAGGACAGCACCATCATTTTCTCGGAGAAGGATCTGGTGCGCGGGCTGCAAGGAGAGATTCCCCATATTGAAATGTATCGCTATGATTCGTTCAGCGGAAGCGTCGACACCTTCCTGCTGCACCAGCGGCTGGCGAATGGGCTGCCGATATTCGAAGTAACGCTTGAGCTGAGCACCCGCAGCCAGAAGATTACGGCCTACCGTCAGCAATATGTGGAATTGATCGAGCCGAAGGTCAATCAGGAGCAGAAAATTTTGTCCGCCACCAAAGCGCTGCAGAGCGTGATCGACAACGTGCTGGCGCCCGGCTCGATCGTGAAGGATATCCAGTTGGGCTATCACGGCCAGCTTTTCGATGCAGATACGCAGGTAGCGGCTCCTTCCTGGCGGATTTTGCTCGAAAATGGCGAGGTGTACTACGTAAATGCGATCAATGGAGCGGTGGACAGTTCGGAAGCGGGAAAGAAGGAGAGCGAGAAATGAGTTTACGATTTTCAGTGTTGTCAAGCGGTTCGACGGGGAATGCGACCGTGATTCAAAATGATGACGCGACGGTGATGATCGACGTCGGTCTGAGCTGCAAGCGGACCGAGCAGTTGCTGGAGGAGCAGGGACTCTCCGGCAAGCAGATCGACGCGATTTTCGTCACGCACGAGCATTCGGATCATATTAAAGGATTGGGCGCGTTTGCGCGGAAATACGATTTGCCCATCTATGCCAACGAGAACACGTGGGCCGCGCTGGAGAAGCATGTCGGCAATATCGCGGAGGAGAACCGCATCGTCATGCAGACCGGCGAAGCCCGCGACTTCGGCGATCTGCGCGTGGAGTCGTTCGGCATCTCGCATGATGCGGCCGAGCCGGTAGCATACCGCTTTTTCGAGGGGGAGACGAAGCTGTCGGTTGCGACCGACTTGGGTTACATGAGCGATAAGGTCCGTGACGCGATCGCCGACTCCGATGTGCTCGTCATGGAGTCGAATCATGACGTCGAGATGCTCCGCGTCGGGCGTTATCCATGGAACATCAAGCGCCGCATTTTGAGCGATCTGGGCCATTTGTCGAACGATGCGGCGGGCGAGGCGTTGTGCGAGGTCGTCACCGGCAACACGCGCCGTACATATTTGGCGCATCTGAGCCTGGATCACAATATGCAGGACTTGGCCCGGATGACGGTGCAGGACGTGATGGAAAGCAAGGGCCATTTTTTCAAAGAGAGCGAGTTCCAGTTGAAAGATACGTATTATGACCGTCCCACGGCATGGGATAAGGTCAGCGAGAAGTCTCCGGTTCGTCGGTAAGCCATCGATCGACTTCATGCGCTTTGCGCGCGATGTCCTCATCGGTGATGAGCCCTTTCTCGACCAGCAGCTCCATTAAGGTGGACAAGGCAAGCGTAAGGCGGTATTGGTCTTCCTTCAAGTCGGCAAGTTGCCCCACAATATTGACGTCCGACCAAGCGGAAGAGGCTGTTTTCATGTGCATTTCCTCCTTCATAACGGAATAGGATGGTAAAGAGTTACAATGCCGTCTCTTTTCTCTCAACGAGAACGATGTATGATAGAATATGTACGAGGAAACGAAATGATGACATGCCTGACGCATGAACTGTCCGCTGCAGGCATCTCATATATAGTGTTGACCGTTTGAAAGCCTGGCATTCCTGTGTAATGGGTAATAGGATGCAGAGAGTCGGAGCAGCAGCCGAACGTGGCGAGAGCCCGGGTTGAGGGGAGTGGGTTCGGATGAGCTTGTTTGAGGATGATTTTTTCTCACCGAAGGTGAGAAGGCGGATCGAGCGCAGATGGTACCGGCGTACCAAGGCTCCCCGTGAAGGCTGGAAGCGGATTAGACGGTCAGGAAGCGGCAAGTGGTCGACGGTGCAGGTCGCCGTCGTCAGCTCGATTATCAGCGCGTTCGTCGCCGTCATCCTGTTCAGCTGGATTACCGGATCCGGAGAGGCCGGCTCTCCCGCCGTGGCGGTGGCGGGCAATGCGATGGCGAACGATCCGTACGAGCGGATCGTCCAGGCTGCGGACAAGGTCAGTCCGGCCGTGGTCAGCATGGTCAACAAGCAGAAGCAGATTGGCGATGAAAACGGTGCGGCGCAGGATATGAATCTCGGCTCCGGGGTCATTTTCAAGAAGGACGGGGGCAAGGCGTATGTGCTGACGAACGAGCACGTCGTTCAAGGCGCGGACGAATTGGAGGTCGTGCTGGACAACGGACAGCGCAAGAACGCCGAGCTTGTCGGCAAGGACCGCGTCATGGATGTCGCGGTGGTCCGGATTGACGCCGCCGGCGTGACAGCGGTCGCTGAGATTGGCGATTCCCGCGCGATTCGGCGCGGGGAGACGGTCATTGCCCTCGGCAATCCGCTCGGCTTCGGCGGGTCGCTCACGGCCGGGATCGTCGGGTATACGAACCGGCTGATTCCGGTGTCGCTGAACCAGGACGGGGTATACGACTGGGAGCAGACGGTGATTCAGACCGATGCCGCGATCAATGAGGGCAACAGCGGCGGGGCGCTTGTCAATCTTGACGGCCAAGTGATTGGCATCAATACGATGAAGATCGCGACTACGGGCGTGGAAGGATTGGGCTTCGCGATTCCGATCAATGAAGTGATGGAGACAGTCGAACAGATTATGGAGGACGGTAAGGTCGTGCGGCCGTATCTCGGCGTCTATACGGTCGATGTGAACAATCCGTACGCGCCGATTACCGAGGAACAGCGCGAGGACATCCGCCTTCCGAAGGACGTGAGAGAGGGCGTTATCGTCCTGGAATCATCAGGCCCCGCCAAGCAGGCCGGCTTGAAGCTGAACGACGTTATCGTCCGGTTCGATAAGCAGGAGATCGGCTCGACCCTGGAGCTGCGCAAATATTTGTATGAGAAGAAGCATATCGGCGATAGCATGGATGTTCATTTCTATCGCGACGGCGTGCTGATGACGGTAAAGGTGATCTTGGCGGATAAGCCGGACTAATCGGGACACAATGACAAGAGAACGGTGCATATCCGCGGCGTTTCGCATTCGTTGGGGAGCGCCGGAACCGGAGCAATGACTTTTCCAATACTGACAGCAGGTTAGGCAAGAAAGAGGGAAACATGCATGTATGTCGTCTGTAAAGAACACGTAGAATTGGCAATCGATAAATTCGTAGATGAGTATGAGGATGCTCCCGATCTGGTCAATTTGGACGAGGTCGAATTCAGTGATTGGGAGAAGCCGGTCAAATGCTGCATGAATTGCGATCGGGAGGCCAAATTTCTTATCGTGTGAAGGACAGCAGAAGAAAGAGTAGCGTGCGCAGCACGGAAGAGCAAGGGCGCTGAACCGGAAGGTCGGCGGCCCTTGTTTTTTTGTGAGCATCGCTGTGGATAAGCGGGATAAGTGAACCGAAGGAAGGTTGTCCACATGTGGATAAGACTGTCGTGACGGTCGAATGCGGTTATCCACAGCACGGCAGAATGAGGATAACGGGGCTTGCGGGATGCCCCGGCTAGATAACCGGAAAGAGAAGTGGATAAGTGAAATATGCGGGGATATGCCGAACTTCGAGAGCAGAGCGGACAAGGGTGTCTGTCTGTCCTTATGGCCATTATCCCCATTGTTCAGGTTTCCATCAAAAAGGGGAGTTGGATTGCCCAAGGGAGAGAATCGTCTGTACGCTCGGATAGACAAGTTGTGAAGGTGAAGCGAAGGACGCGAAACTGGAAAGGGAATGGGCGCAACTCTTTTGTTCAGTCTTCCATTGGTTCAGGGTCATCCTTACTAACTCTGATTTAGAGGATATGAGAGCTGGCGGAACGGATCTGAGCGGGTGGGATCGTGCCCGTAAGAGACAAGATGCCGTTGAAAAGAGAGGTTAAGAGAAAAACAAAGGAGAGTTGTTCCGAGAAGTGGCGATAGGGACCCCTGAGGCGATGGGACAGGCAAGGCAGGCCGGGGGGAACGGGCCACATGCCAAAAAGCAGCAACCGGAGGCATCGGCTCCGGTTGCTTGCATTCGCTCCGCTTATATGGCGGGAGCGCTGCCGGTGCGAGGCCGGCGGCGGAAGCGGCCCGTGCGGTTCGGCCGATCCTCGCGGAACATGAAGAAGTAGCATATGGCCGAGGTCACGTATAGGACGCCGGTAATGGAGAAGGTCATCGCATAGCCCCAATAGTAGCCGTACGAGGTCACGAGGAACGACTGCACGGAGCCCATGCTGGCCCACCCGAGCATAAAGGCGGTCTGGGTCAGCGAGTTAGCGATACCACGTCTCGAATCCGATATGCGGTCGACCATGATGGCGGATTGAATCGGATTGGCCGCGTTCATGAGCGCCTGCCGGAACAGGAAGCTGATGGATGCAATGAGCAGCAGGTTCGTGAATCCCGTCAACAGCAGGAACGGCAAGGACATCAGCTGAAATAAGACGACGGCGCGCACTTGCCCGACGCGGTGGACCAAGGTCGGGCCGATAAGCATCGAGACGATGGTCATCACCTGGCCGAGCGAGATCAGCAATCCGACGGCGGTCAGCGAGACGGAGAACCGGTTCGTGAAATAGAGGTTCAAGTACGGCACGACCAGGCCGGAGCCGAGGCCGACGAGAAGCTGGCAGAACGTCAGGCGCCGGATGACCTTCCATTCCCGCTGCTTGGCTGCGGCGGGCGCCGGTTCGGAAGCCTGCGAAGGCGCCGGGGCGGGAGCGGGCTCCGGCTTCCGGGCGGCCCGCTTGCTCTCCTTCACCAGCAGCAGCGGCAGGAAGGCCGCGAAGCTGGCTGCGCCGCCGATGAGCAGCACCGACTGGAGGCTGACAATCTTGCTCCAGCCGAACGCCTGCAGGACGTCGGCCAGATAGCCGCCGCCCATGCTCCCCAGCACCTGTGCGGCCAGCACCATCGAGGAATGGTAGCTGAACAGCTTCAGACGCTGCTCCTTCGGCGTATTTTCCGCCAGGAAAGGAATCGCGATTACCTGGAAAAAGGCTGCGAATATGCCGGTAAAGACGGCCAGCACCTGCAGGCTCAGCGGGGCTTCGGCGAAGGCGCGCAGCATGAAGCTGATGCCCGTCACCAGCGAGCCGGCAATCAGAATCCGCTTGCGGCTGGAGCGGTCTCCAAGCAGTCCGATCGGGATGAACAGGATTGCCGTCGCCAAGGACTGCACGCTGATGATGGTCCCGTTCATCTGATCGTTATAGCCGAGAGATTGCACATATAGATTATACAGAACGGAGAACATGCCGGTTCCGATCTGGTAGAGAAGGTTGGCAATAAAAAACAGCTGGATATTGCGGTTCCAGCTACGTATCTCATCCGTTGCATGATGAAAAAAGCGCATTCGTGTCACGCCCCCATTTTTCTTGCTGCCTCTCTCATTGTAACAGGGGGGGATGCGGGAATAAAGAGGCCTTGTTGGGAAAGGCCTCCCCGGTATGGCAGAAATTACAGGTCAATGGATCAGCTTGCTCTCCTTCGCTTTTCGCACCAGCCCCGCGCTTGCCTTGTTGATCGGGCTTTTGAGGACGAGGCCGATGAGGAGGAAGAGGCCGGCGACGACCGCCAAGACGATGATGTCGCGCCGCACGATATCCCATAGTATGCCGCCGACCGCTTCCCGCATCATGCTGATGGCATAGGTGAACGGCAGGAACGGATGAATCGCCTGGAAAAAAGGCGGTGTTGTCTGAATCGGAAAGGTGCCTCCGGAGCCGGCCAGCTGCAGGACGAGCAGCACGATGGCGAGCGCCTTCCCTACGTTGCCGAAGACCGAGACCAGCGTGTAGACGGCAAGCATGAAGACGGCGCTGATGATAAGGCCGAAGACGATGAACCAGCCCGGATGGAGCACGTAGGTCTTCAGCAGATAAATATCGCCGGCGGTTACGAACAGCGACTGGAGCAGCGCGATGGTCAGGAAGGTGAAGTACCGGCCGAAATAGATTTGCACATTCGTATAATGCTTGCCCTCCTCATGGACTTCCACCGTCAGCAGCGAGACGAGCAGCAGCGCCCCGACCCAGAGAGACAGCGTCGTGAAGAACGGAGACATGGCCGAACCGTAGTTCGGAATCGGGAACAGCTTGTTCTCCTTCAGGATGACCGGCTCGGCGAAGAATTCGCTCTCCTTCTCGAAGTTGTTCTTCAGCAGATCGATAATTTCGGCAATATCGCCCTGCTCCTCAAACGCACGGATTTTATCGGCAAATTCCGTAATTTTGGCTTGAACGGCAGGCAGGTTCTTCTGAATTGCCGGAATTTTCTCGGTGCCGATGGCGATCACCTTCGAGGCGTCCTTCAACAACGTCTCGATGTCCGGAATATTTTTGATGGCATCCTGGAGCACTTGCCGCACTTTGGCGATGTCCCCGGCCGCTTTGTCCACGCCCTGCAGCATGGCAGGTTGAATCTCGCTGTCGTACCGGTTCAGCATATCCCCCGCAATGGCTCCCGCATCCTCGGACAGCCGATGGAGATGGTCCAGCAGATCGGCCCCGACGTCCTCGCCGCGATCGACCGCGGCCTTGATCTCATTGACGGTCGCGGCCTGCTGGGCGAGCTTGTCCGAGAGCTGCCGCAATCTATCGGTTACGCCATGGAGCTGTCCGCCGGTGACCGCTTGGCTGAGCCGGTGGAACCAATCGGCCGCGCTGTCCGCAATCTTCACGGCGGCGCCCAGCTTCTCCGACAGCCGGCCAAGCCCCTTGCTGGCCAGCGACGGGTCGGCGGTGACGTTCTGAAGAATCGCCGTCACCTGGTTCACCGATTCCGCGGCCTGCTGCAGGGTGCTCAGGTCCTGCTTAATGAACGGGGAGATGGTCTCGATGCCTTCCCGGCTGTACTGGAGCAAGTCCGCGAGCTTGGACGAGAATTGCTGCGCGTCCTTCGCCAATTGGGCGACGGTGGGCAGATTATTCAAGGCCTCGTTCACGATCCGGTCCGCGGTCGTCACGTCCCTCATCGCGGTGTTCACCGCATCCGAGAAGCGGGGGAATGAGTTTTCCAGTTTGAAGACGAGGTTCTTCACCTTCTCAATGGTCGGCAGCTCATTGGACAGCTGGACTCCGAGTTCATTGAAGATTTTGAAAATCGTCCGGTTGGCCGTTCTGACGAAGTTGTCGCTGACCTCCTCGATGATGCCGGTGGCGCCCTTGGATGTAATTTTGGGAGCGACGGCATTTATTTTTTCATTCACAAAGTAGAGGATCTCGGCCTTGATCGGCTCGTTCGACAGCACGGATCCGATACGGGCGGAGAAGTCCTCCGGAATGAGGATGGCGGCGTAGTAATCGCCGTGGCTGACGCCCCGCATCGCTTCGTCCTTGCCGACGAAGGTCCACCCGATGAGCGTATTGGTCTTTAGATTCTCAATGACCTCATTGCCGATATTGACGGGCTTGTCCATAATCACGTCCCCGTGATCAAGGTTGACGACGGCGATTTTGATGCCGCGCGTATTGCTGTACGGGTCCCACGATGCTTCAATATTGAACCACGCATACAGGGACGGAAGAATGCTCAAGCCGAGAATGATGACTGTGGCGGCCCAATTGGATCCGATTCGCTTCAGGTCATTCGCGTAAATGGAAATGATATGTTTCATGATGGCCTCCGCTTTTAGATGTAATATTTTCAGTATTTGCCAAAGGAAATTCAATCATGCGGAAGGAGCAGGCGAAGCCGGAGGGATCGATCCGTGATCGCGGGATATGTATGCGCTTGCTGCATCGCAAGGAATGTCTTCAGGAAATGGGAGAGACTCCCCGGTCTTGACAAATGGCGCGGATATGAGAGGATGGATAAGTTACAGAAGAAATCATCCATTATTCTTCCGAAGTCAGACAGAAAGAAGTGGGTTTGCGTGAAAAAATACGCCATCTATCTGATGCTGGTCGGCGTGATGGTTGCATGGGGCTTGAACGTGACGGCGACGAAGGTGCTGGTGACGCATTTCATGCCGGTCACCATGACTGCATTCCGCATTATGACGGCGGCGCTGAGCGTGTTCCTGCTGCTCATACCGATGCGTCAGCTGCGGCTGCTGCGGGGCAAGGAATGGGGCTATGTGCTGATCGCTTCCTTGTTTAATGTAGTGGGGCATCATTATTTTTTGTCGCTTGGCCTGGCGAATACGTCGGCTTCCAACAGCGGCTTGATTCTCGGCCTGGGGCCGTTATTGACGACGCTGATGGCGATTCTGTTCCTGGGCACCCGGATGACCTGGTTCAATATGACCGGCATCGTGCTCGGTTTGTCCGGCGTCGCCTTCATCGTCACCCATGGGAGCTCGGGGATGAGCGGCGTCTCGATCGGGGATGTGTATGTGTTCCTGGCCATTCTGGCGCAGGCGATAAGCTTCATTCTGATTAAAAAAATGGCCGCCACGCTCGATCCGCGGCTGATGACGGGATATATGCTGTTCTTCGGGTCTTTCGGATTGTACGCGTTAAGTTGGGTGCTGGAGCCGGAGGGGATGGCCAGCATGGCGCAGACCGATATCGGGCTGTGGGCGGTCTTCCTCGGTTCGGCCGTGATCGCGACGGCTGTCGGGCATATGACGTACAATTACGCGATTGGCCAGGTGGGCGCCGCGGAGGCGTCGATCTTCATCAATCTGAATCCGTTTTTCGCCTTGATTGGCTCATCTCTCCTGCTGGGCGAGGCGGTCACGCTCGTGCAAATGTCAGGGTTCGTGCTCATCCTGATCGGCGTCCTGTTCGGCTCGGGGGCCCTTGAGGAGTGGCTGCGCCAGCACCGTCTGCGGAAAGGGGACAATCGCGGGTATCCGCAAGCGGCTGAGCGCAAAGGCTACAGCAGCGGCTCTTGAACGTTCTTGGCGGAAGCCGGGAAGGCGGAGTCGAGAAATCAATCGGCCGTGGAAGAGGAAGGGCTGTTCCATAAGTAGGTTTTAATTACAGTGGGACAGCCACACCCTGCTCCACACAGCGCGACTTGCCGAAAAAGCTGCGAAAGTACAGTTTTCCCCTGTGTGGCGGCTCTCGTTTCTCAGTAGAAAAAATCGATTTAAAACGCTATGGCGCGAAATCCGCCAAACTGCACGATTTCTCCAGACACGCCTATTCGGTAAGCGAAATGCTGCGCAAATGCAGCATTTCGATAGGGACGACTTTCCCAGAAAGGGAATCCTGCAAAACGGCAGGAATTTCACCCGTTTCGCTTCGACTTGAAGCAAAAGGGCCTAAAATGATGTAGTTTTGCAGCAATTCCTCGGGATGTGGACGCATTGAGTCGAAATTCCTGTAAAATAGCAGCAATTCCCTCCACATGTTCAAGCCCCAGTAGGCAACGATGCCTCCAGGATCCGACGCGGTCTCTTGGATCCCGTAAAATCAGGCCGTTGAGAAGTCCATGGGGATTTTCGCCACTTCATTTTTATATGGTGGATCTCGTCTCTAGAAAAAATCAACTGAAAACGCTCTGGGGGCCAAGGTTTGGAATAGGTCAATGGACATCTCCACCCTTCGTGCACAAATCCTGGATTCACTGCCTCGACGCTCTTCCGCCGCCAGTCCCGCCGCCGTCTTTTCCACTTCTAGTCTCTATTATCCCGTCTTGCCCTGCGTCATGATTCAATGCCTATGGGAAAGTCCCTTTTTGGCGTGCTATGTATTGAAAAAAAGCTTCCCGCCTGTGAATCGTGATCGAATAGTCCCGGTTAAAAGCGCTGGTGCGTCACAAATTCCCGCACCGGCTTGCGGTAACCGCGCGGCCGCAGGCTGGATGTATCTTGCTTGCCAATCGTGATCAGCATGACCGGAATATAGGTGGCGGGAATATTCAGAATCGCCTGCACTTTGTCCGGATCGAAGCCGATCATCGGGCAGGTGTCCCACCCCTTGGCCTTGGCCGCGAGCATGAACTGCATGGCGGACAGGCTGGCATTGCGAATCGCCTCATCCCGTTTGAACGTCTCTCCGCGCTCTTCATAGAATCGGATGGTATCCTCTGCCACCATGTCCACTTCCTGCTGACTCAGCACGCCAAGATGGACCAACCCTTCGTTCAGCTCCCGTGCCTTCAGATGAGCTTCCATGCTGCCCAACACGACAATGACGCCGGAAGCCGTCTTCACCTTGTATTGCTTGTTCGCTGCCTCGTATATCTGCTCCTTGAGCTCTCCATCCGTTACGGCAACATAATGCGCATGCTGTAAATTGAATGCGGACGGGGCGAACTTCACCAGCGAGAAGATCTCTTCCAGCTCCGACTCGGAGATAGCCACGTTCTTTATAAACTTATTGGCGGATCGTCTTCCTTTGATGATAGCTTCAAAATCTTGTGTCATTGTGAACCGTCCTCCTCGAAAATCATTGTTTGTCCTATTTTACCATCATTACTTATTAAAAGTAAGTGCATATTGTAATAAAATTAACATTATTTTTGTTATTTTAATTTTAAGGCATGCGAACCGGGCACGGCGAATTGATAAGATTTTGATAAGAATGGGCTTCGGACGGCCCGGGAGCGGATTTTTATGCTACTTTGAATTCAGATTGCTGCGTGAAAGGCGGGTGGAGGGATCTGCTGCGTTTGACACTTTAGAAGGACATAGAGGCGGATTGAAACACATATCGGCGCTCCCGGCGGCATACATATTGGTTCTTAAGGGAGCTCTCTGAAATTTTATTTTAGGAGGAATGGATAAGGGATGAAATGGAAACGAAAGAGGCCGGCCTTGCTTCTGAGCCTGTGCCTGCTCTGGCCGCTGCTCGCTCCCGCCGGACAAGCTCTGGCTGCCGGGCTGCCGCAGACCGAGTTCGGGCAGGTGCTTGATCGGAGGCAGATGGAGATCGGCCCGGGAGCCACGTACACCTGGTACAACATGAAGCTTCCGCAAGGCTTGGAGAAGGTGCATTTCATCGAATTCGATCCGAAGAATGAGGCGCTCGATCTGCAGCCGGGCATGACGGACGGCAAAGTGTACGGCATGCAGGGGGTGACCAAGATGGCGAGCGATGCGGACAAGCAGGGGAACCGGGTCATCGCGGCCATCAACGGCGATTTCTATGATATGTCCACCGGCGTGCCGCTCGGTCTCTTCATGGGAGACGGCGAGATTCTCGTCAGCCCGCCCGAGCCTGCCAGTTGGTATGCCTTCGGCCTGAAGGAAGACGGCACGACCGTCTACGGGTTGAGTCCGGCCCTCAAGCGGACGCTGCATATCGGCGGCAAGGATGTGGAACTATCGGACATCAACCGCATGCGCGGCACGGGAGACAAGCTGATGCTGTATACGTCCGCCTTCCATACATCGACGATGACGAATCAGCTTGGAGACGAGGTGGTGCTGGACGTACGGTCCGGCGAGGTGAAGAGCGGGCAGACGCTGAAGCTGAAGGTGTCCGAGTTAAGGCTGCATGCGGGCGATACGCCGCTCGCCGAGGGCAAGGTCGTCTTGTCGGCGGCGGGATCCTATCGCGAGCTGCTACAGGGACTTCGGGTCGGCGATGAAGTCACGATCGATTTCGAGCTGGAGGAAGCGTGGCGCGACGTGAAGATGGCCATCGGCGGCGTGGCCCAACTGTTGAAGGACGGCGAGGTGCAGCCGCAGAGCGACAAGGCGCTCTATCCGCGCGTCGCGATCGGCACGAAGGCCGACGGCTCGCTGGTCATGATCGAGATTGACGGCCGGGCGCCGGGCTTCAGCGAGGGCGTGTCGTATGACGACCTGGCGAAGGTGATGAAGGACATCGGCGTCGTCAACGCGCTCTGTCTCGATGGCGGCGGCTCCTCCACGTTCGTGGCGCGGCTGCCGGGCATGCCGGAGCGCCGCATCTTGAACCGCCCGTCCGACGGCGGGGAGCGGAAGACGGCCAACGGGCTGCTGCTCGTGAACAAGGCGCCGGAGGGAGAGGCGGCGAGCCTGGCGGTGCAGCCGAATCTGGAGCGGGTGCTGGCCGGGTCTTCCTACACGTTCCAGACGGCGGGCATCGATGCGAACGGCCACCCGGCTCAAGTTGCGGGCACACCGCAATGGAGCGTCGATCCGGCGATGGGAACCATCGACGAGAACGGCTTGTTCACGGCAGGCGATTCCGCCGGATTCGCCGAGGTAAAGGTCTCTCTCGGCGGCTTGACTGGCCAAGGGGAGGTCGAGGTGGTGAAGGAGTTGACCGAGCTGCGCTTCCCGGATACCGTCCGCACCTTCGCATCCGGCGAGAGGGTTACCCTTCCGGTGAGCGCTCTGCGGGACGGGCAGGACATCGTGGCCGACAACCGCCGCTTCACTTGGCGGGTGGAGGGGCCGATTGGGACGATCGACGAGAACGGCGTCTTCACGGCGACGGAAGAGACGGAGAAGAGCGGACGCATTGTCGCCGCTTACGGAGGCATTGAAGCCTCGATGGAGGTGAATGTCGGATTGCCTCCCGTCATTTTGGAGGATTTCGAATCGGGCATGGACCGGTATTTGACGACAAGCGGGGACCGGTACCAAAGTGTCCGCGTCAGTGCAGAGACGAACGAGGATTTCGTCCGCTTCGGTTCTTCCTCGGCCAAGCTGGAATATGATTTCACCGATACAGTTGGCATATCCGGCGCCTATCTGGCCGTGAAGGATGATGCGTCGCGCATCCAGATTCCGGGGTATCCGGAGAAGATCAGTGTCTGGGTCTACGGCGACGGCAAGGCGCACTGGCTGCGCGGCCAGATCCGCGACGGCAATAATGCGGCAGTGGCCCTTGACTTCACGGAGGAGAAGGTTGGCGTTGATTTCACCGGATGGCGCTACCTGGAGGCGGAGGTGCCGAAGGGCAGGCCGTTGCCGTTAACGATGGATCGCCCGATCCGGTACATGGAGACGAAGAATGACAACAAGACGGCAGGGGTTATTTATATCGATCAGATTCGGGCGCTGTACGGGCCGGCTGATGATGATCTGGATCCGCCGATCTTGAAGGACTTCGCCCCGGCTGACGGCAGCACGGTGGATACGGCGACGCCGGAGATTCATGTGTACGCCGAGGATGCCGGGTATGATCCGGCGGCCCATCCGGGCACGACGCTTATCGATCCCGAGTCGATCCGCATGATGGTCGACGGGAAGCTCGTGCCGCATAGTCTGTACCCGCCTAAGGGCAAAATCACGCATATTCCGCCGGTGCCGCTCGCGGACGGCGTGCATACGGTGAAGGTGCGGGTCAAGGACTTGTCCGGCAACCCGACGGAGAAGGAGTGGAGGTTCGAGGTCGATACGGGCGCTCCGAAATTGATGTATACCGGCCCTGATAATGTGTATGCCGGCGGCACTTATACGGTCGATGTTACCGCTCTCCGTGCTTCCGATATCCGCCGGGCAAGCATCGCTTTTGATTTCGACCCGGCCCAGGCGGAAGGGCTGGAGGTCGTGCCTGGGGCTAAGCTCCAGGATAGCCATCTTGCGTCAACGGTCGATCCGGCCAGCGGCGGGGTGGAGCTTAAGTTCACGGGCCTGTCCGATTTGATTCTGTCCGACGACGATGTGCTGGCGCAGATCCGGTACCGGGTGAAGACAAACACCGAGGGTGAGCTGCGGGTGAATTTCCGATCGGGATCGATCGCGTTCGCCGATCAGGATGACGCCGACTTCGATTTCTTCGGGCTGCCGCTGGTGGCGGCAGTGCAGTACCATCTGCGGCTGACCTGGAACCCGGATGGCATCGCTCAAGGCAATGAGACGGTGTTCGGCGTCGTCGATGAGCAGGGCCAGCCGGTAGAAGGCGCACGGCTGATGACGGCGGACGGGCAGGAGATTGGCGTGACCGATGCAGAGGGCAAGCTTGCAACCCGCGCCTTGACCGGGACGGTCAAGGCGTATGCGCTGCAGGCGATGAAGGATGAGCGCTACAGCCCGGTCGTGAAGTTCAAGGTATCGCCGCTTGCGGGCGGCAGCGATCCGTACAATATCAGTGTCGCGATGGGCGCTGATCCGGCCACGGCGCGCGGATTCGCCTGGCATACGCATGCGAACGTAGAAGCGACGGTGGTCGAGGTGGCGAAGCGGGACGGATTTTCCGGCTTTGACGGAGCCGGCGTCATCAAGGTGAACGGCACGAGCAGCCTTTATCATACCTGGGATATCGGTACCGTGCGCGTGCACAAAGCAATCGTAGACGGGCTGGAGCCTGGCACCGCCTATGTCTATCGTGTGGGCGACGGCGGCAGCCATGTGAGCGAGGGCTCGTTCCGGACAGCGGGGACGCCGGAAGAGCCGACCAAGTTCTTGTTCTTCGGCGACTCGCAGGCCTCCAATGCCGCCGGCTTCAATCTGTGGGGCAATATTCTTCGCAAAGCCGCGGCCGATCATCCGGACTTTGATTTCATCCTGCAGGCCGGGGATATGGTGGAGGACGGCTTCAAGGAAAATGAATGGAATCTGTGGTTCAAGGAAGCGCAGGATATATTGACCGATACGACGATTGTCTCGGTGGTCGGCAACCACGAGGTGACGGGCACCCGGAAGAATGACGATTTTCTGGCGCATTTCAATAACCCGCAAAATGGAATCGACAGTCTCAAGGGCAGCAATTATTCCTTCGATTATCACAATGCCCATATCGTGGTGCTGAACAGCGAATATGACTTCGAGGCGCAAAAGGAGTGGCTGCGCCGCGACCTCGCCGCCACGGACAAGACGTGGAAAATCGTCACGTTCCATCGCGGTCCGTACGGCAGTGTCTATGACTCCGCCCATATTCGCGAG
Source organism: Paenibacillus dendritiformis (assembly GCF_021654795.1). Classification (NCBI taxonomy): domain Bacteria; kingdom Bacillati; phylum Bacillota; class Bacilli; order Caryophanales; family Paenibacillaceae; genus Paenibacillus; species Paenibacillus dendritiformis. The sequence continues at coordinate 6,254,528 of NZ_AP025344.1, read as the reverse complement.
GCGTGGACGCCGACGTTCGACGAGTTCCATGTCGATCTGGCGATGAACGGGCATGACCATGTCTATGTCCGTTCCTATCCGATGCGCGGCGGGAAGCCGTTCGGCGAAGGCGAGGGCACGACGTATGTCGTCGGCGGCTCGACCGGACCGAAGTTCTACGCCGTGACGGAGCGTGAGTGGCAGTATAAGGTGGACGGCGAGCAGACGCAGATCTACGGCGCCGTGGAGATTCGCGGGGGCGAGCTGACGTTCACGGTGAAGACGCTCGGCGACCGGCTGGTCGATCAGTTCACGCTGCGCAAGGGCCCGACGGAGCCGGTGCCTCCGGCCGAGGTCGTGCTGGACCCGCCGCAGGCGAAGCTGGCGGTCGGGGAGAGCGTGAAGCTGAAGGCGACGGTGCTGCCGGCCGAGGCGAGCGACAAGACGGTGACGTGGTCCGTCTACCGCTCTTCCGCCGACGGCGTCGCTTCGGTCACGGCGGATGGCGTCGTGACCGCTCATGCGCTCGGCACCGCCGTCGTTCGGGCGACGAGCGTCGTCGAGGCGGTCTATGCCGAGAGCGTAATAACGGTCGACCGTCTGCCGGAGGTTATCGTCGATGAGGTCCGGCTCGACCGGACGGAGGGCACCTTGAAGGCGGGCGAGACCTTGCAGTTGAACGCGTCCGTGCTGCCGGAGACAGCCGATCCGTCGGTCATCTGGGCGGTGTACCGCTCCGCGCCGGAGGGCGTGGCGACGGTTAGCGATCACGGCCTGATTACGGCCGTGAAGCCGGGGACGGCGGTCATCCGCGCGCTGAGCCGGGCGGATGCGTCGAAGTATGCCGACTTCCGGCTGACGGTGACGCCGGCCGTGGAGCCGCCGAGGCCGGATCCGGAGCCGGAGCGGGAAGGATCGAGCGACAGCGGCGGCTCCCGGACGGAGCCGAGCGTGACGCCGAAGCCGCCGGAGCCGGACGCGAAGGTGGATCCGGGCCGGATTCGCGTGAAGGCGAAGCGGGATCCGGGCGGCGCTCTTGCCCGGGCGGAGGTGACGGCTGCGATGCTGGAGCAGGCGCTGCGGGGCGTCGCGCCGGATCGGCGCGGCGTGAAGAGGGTCCGCATTGAGGCGGATGAGGACAAGGACGCGACCGGCATCGCGCTGTCGCTGCCTGCGGCGGCGGTATCGGATTCGAGCCTGCGGCACGAATACGAGATCGTGACGCCGCAGGCGACCGTGACGGCACCGTCGGGACTGGTGCCGGAAGGGGCGTTGGCGGACGATGCGAAGACGGTGAGCATCGTTATCGCCCAGGCCGACCGCAGCGCATGGCCGGCGGGGCTGGCTGGGCAGGCAGGCGACCGCCCTGCGGTGGAGTTGTCGCTGCTGGCGGATGGGAGGCCGCTGTCCGCCGGAAAGCTTGGGGAACGCGTGCTTGTCGCCGTTCCATATGAACCGGCTGCGCAGGAGCTCGCGCAGCCGCATCGCATCGTCGTCCGGACGGTAGATGCGGACGGCCGGGTTATCGCGGTTCCGAATGTGCGGTATGATGCGAAGTCCGGTATGGTGTATTTTTCGGTGAACACATTGGGTGTTGCGGCAGTTACCTTCTATGCGGATGGGTTTGACGATATCGGACAGCTTGGCTGGGCGAAGACCTCCATAGACGCTTTGGCGGCCAGAGGCATCATTAGCGGTATTGGCGGCAATCGGTTTGCGCCGCAGTCGGAGATTTCCCGGGCAGACTTCACGGTGATGCTCGTGCGGGCACTGGAGCTTCAAGCGGCAGGCCGTAAAGGGGTAAGGGGCTCGGGATTCGCTGATGTGGGCGCTGGCGCGTATTATGCGGACGCGATTGCGGTGGCGAAGGAATTGGGCTTGGTACGGGGCAAGCAGGATGGTTTCTTTGGGCCGCAATATGCGGTTACTCGCCAAGATTTGTTCACGATGACAGCCCGCGCGCTGGGGCACGTCGGCAAGCTGAAGCTGATGAGTGATCCGGCCGCGTTGACCCAATTCGCCGATCATGAGAAGATATCCGGCTATGCGAAGGAGGCGCTTGCCGCCTTGCTGGAGGAAGGGCTTATTCAAGGCAGCGGCAGCAAGCTGCGTCCGGACGGTTACGCGACCCGGGCCGAAGTCGCGGTCTTCTTGAACCGGGTGTTGGCGCTGGTTCAGGAACAGGAATGAGATATGAAGTAGCAGAATAGGGTTGTGAAGTTGCTGGAATGGGCGCTCTCTGTGTGAGGGCGCCTTTTTAATGCCTGGTCTTTTTTATGCAGAATAGATGAAGGTCGGGGGTCGTGGGTATGCTCAAGGTCTTATCGTCAGTATCCCATTCGGTCAGGATAACGGGAATGGAGCTTGAGGTTAGGTCACAGACGAGCGTGGTTTTTGCGGAAGCGACGTGAAAGTTATAGCTGCTTATGGGGGGCTGGTGATAGCTGTGCACGCGGGATGGGATACCTGGCGGCGTTGAATAGACGCGTCGAGGAATTGTCGGGTACACTAGAATCAATGATGGAAGTGTTAGAGGCGAAGGTTCTCTTTTGGATAAAGTAAACAAAACGAAACGGGGTAAGCGAGACGAATGTTTATTCAATTGGTATGCGTTGGGAAGCTGAAGGAGAAATACTTGGTGCAGGGGATTGCGGAATACAGCAAGCGGCTGGCGCCCTATGTGAAATTCCAGGTCATCGAGGTGCCCGACGAGCAGGCGCCCGAGAAGATGAGCGACGCCGAGGTGGAGCAGGTGAAGGAGCGGGAAGGCGACCGCATCCTCGGCCACATCAAGCCGGACGCGCATGTGGTGGCGCTGGCCATCGACGGACAGCTCTGGTCGAGCGAGGACCTGGCCTCCCATATCGATCGCCTGGCAACCTATGGGACAAGCCATTTCGTCTTTGTCATCGGCGGCTCCAATGGCCTGTCCGACGCTGTCCTGCGCCGCGCCCAGACGAAGCTGTCCTTCGGCCGCATGACGCTGCCGCATCAACTGATGCGCCTGGTGCTCGTGGAGCAGATTTACCGGGCGATGAAGATTAATCGGGGGGAACCGTATCACAAGTAGGGCGTAAAATAGGGGGGGTGCCTGGCACTTCCTTTTTGCTGATATTGTTCTCTCATTAAAAGAAATCTTCGCGTTTTTTCAATAAGGCGAACGAATGAAATGCTTATTTTCGGAGCGAGGCATTATATCGGTGAGTGTATACAAACCATGTAATGCTTGCTGTTAATAATGCCGACGAAATCAAAGCTGTAAGAACACTATATGTTTGCCAAATAAGTATCGCTGACCAATCTAATGCAAAGTACATTATACACTGGACAATCGTAGCAATCAGCAAAATAGCTGTTACGATTATTCGCTTTTTTGTCATTGGCTGCCGCTCATTCGTTTTCCTTCTGCGTATTCCTAAGAGAAAGAACAGAACAGCCAATAGGCAAAGAATAATTGTGGTGGACGACAAAATGATGTCCAAAAGCTGTGTGCCGCTTATTCCATATGATTGCGTCAGATTGCCGTCTAATATATCTTTAACTTTTAGTACCATGCTTCTGTTGATATTTGCGCCGTTGGTCAGCAAGCAGATGGCTGTTCGTTCATTTGGCAGTATGACCATTTCGGTTCCGAAACTGGGGTTGCCCCCTGAGTGCTTTATAATCGTTTGGTTGGCGTTTACCGACCAGCCCGCCGCATAATACATTTCGTTGACAGCCGGAACAGACATATCACCCTGATGTGATTTTTCGATAACCGTATGGAATATTTCGGGTATGTCCTGCACAATACCCATCTGTATGCCCATCCAACGCGCCATATCTTTTGTACAAGAAATGATGTAGGCTGCGGGTTTATTCCCGGAATAATCCGGCGCGTTATATGGAGTTGTCATAAAAAAGGAAGAACGGTAGCCCTGTGCCAATTGTCCGGTGGCTTGAGCATCTTCTTTATAAACATACGTCTGGTGAAGACCCAGTGGCTGAAATACCTGTTCCCTCATAAAGTCTTCATAGCTTTGTCCCGACACAATCTCAATAACCAGACCTAATACGTCATAATTAACAGTTCCGTAATTATACTGCTCACCAGGATAGAACGACAATTCAGAATCTACGAGCATTTCTACGGTTTTTTGCAACATATCCGGCGTATTGCCTTGTGGAATGTTTTGATTGTGAGGGCCATTTGTTAAGCCGCTAGTATGGTGTAAAAAGTTATTGAGTGTAATACTTTGCATATCAACGTGTTTCCCCTGATACTTTAACGTAAACCAAGGCAAATATTTCTGGATAGGGTCTGACATTGACAGCAGTCCTTGTTCTTCCATCAGCAGAATACCCATGCCGGTAAAAGCTTTACTTACCGAAGCCAGCTCATATAGAGTATTTTCACTTGCCGACAGTCCCTTTTCACGATCTGCGTACCCGGAAGAAAAGTAGAGCACTTCATTGTTCGCAAGTATTGAGATTGAGATTCCCGGTACACCTGATATACGGCTTGCATCATCCAACAATGTTTGTATTGAATCAGATTGCGAATCTGATAATGCATAACTTGGTGTTGCGAATCCGGTGAACAGTATAAGTAATGCAATCATAAAGACAATAATTTTTTTCATAGTCTCTCCATTCCGAAAAAACTCCCGTACGGAAAATATAAATAATCTGCAGTACGTCTTATTCCCCTAAAGTGTAATAAGATATATATTATGAAGTTTATTATTGCAAAATCTTATTGTATGTGAAGAATTATACGATATAAAAAATCATACCATAATTTTCTACTTACTACGAACTATTTTGCTAGAAACACAAAAAGCCCCCCCTGCGTCATTAGCGGAAGGGGGCAATAGTTTGGAAGTATTCCTCATTCTTCTCATCAAAGAAATTAGCTCGATCTCTTTGTGATGCGCTTATTTCCTGCTACAGTCAGATAGAAACACTGCATTTAGTCAAACTTGAATAGCTCAGAAGACTCCAATTGTGTTGATGTCGACCTTTTTCGATGATATTCCAACTGTAAACAAGGTTGATAGTCAAGCATTTTGAGGCGATTTCCGAAAAACAATAATAATATGGGAGATTATTACCTTATGGACGAGTTCTTTTGATAGGAGTTAAGTTCGCTTTATAGATGATATGGTGAACCGTATCATAAGTAGCGGCAAGTTTTATAGAATCTTGTTCGTTTTTAATAATGTATACTTATTGGAAACAATCAAATTTCCGAGGTGCTGACGTGAGCGGACCCAATTGCATATGAAGATGTTATTTAATAATTTCCCTATAATGAATTAGATCTAAAGCCTGATGGAATTTGTAGAACCGAATGCAGACATGGAAATAGAAATAAATACATTGTGCCTAGAAAAAAAGGCGCTCAAGGAAAATTATGTTTCTTCTTGGAAGACCAGGGACTGGAAAGTCAACTTTTATCCACTCATTAAAATAGAGACCGAATATATCTTTAAGAACCCTTGCTTCAATAGATGTTCTGAAATAATTAAAGATAACACTCTCTCGGAGCTGCTTGATGAAATAAAAAATATATCAGGAGAGGCAATTGAGAAGAAAGATAAGGGGCCAACTGCGAAGACTTGCAGGGATTTGATGAGGGAAATTATTAAGAGTTTTTTTCGAAACTTGAACGGGGTCTTAAGGAAAAGCCCATTATTAGTAATATGGCCAGTTACTGAAAAACGTGAAGTAGATGAAATGCTAATTTCAAAGGGGAAAGAAGTCCTAAACTTTACAGGACCGCAAACTGACAACTTTATTGATATTGCTAAAGAACATTATCGGTAATGAACGCTGGTAAGGAATTAGATGACTTTAACCTTATCTATGAAGATGTGGTTGATGCCTATGATGCAGTTTCTTCTAACTTCAATGGGCTCCTTAGCTGCATAAGGTTGATACTCCGCCGTTGTCCATGGGCAACTCTAGTTTGACGGATGTTATGTCGCCAAGACCTTTGATTGTTGCATCAAACAGTTTAGTTATACTTATGTCTCTACGTGTAATGGTAGCTTTCAACGTGGAAATCAGCCGGGATTGTGGTTAAAAAACATGGATGTTTTGTTTTCAATCTCTTTCGAATCAGTAGAACAACTTGAACCCCTTAAGGAAATAGGTACACGTTGTTAACCGGTTATTGGGTATCGTTATTCTTAGTGAAGAACAAGGAACTAGACGAGTATTGATGCAAAGAGAGCTTGATTTGAGATAAAATAGGATTTAAGGTTGAGGACATTAGGGGTGCAGGGGACTGAAAGCGCCATAAATAGTAGCTTGATAAAATGGAGATCATGGTTATTATTTCAAAGAAATAAGTCTGGTCGTCAGCTTTTCCCGTTTATCTAACTTTGAATGGATAATGAATATGCAGTTTGGAGGTGCTCTATGAGTATAACTGGCAAAAAAATTCTAGTTACGGGTGCAACTGGAGGAATAGGGAAAGAAATTGCTATCCATCTTTCCAAGGTGGGTGCTCAAGTTGTCGTCACAGCTAGGGATAAAAAGAGACTCGGAGATTTAATGATTAGATTACACGGGAGTGGTCACGAGCAATACGTATGTGATTTCACAAATTTGGAGGAGATTGAACCGATGATTTCTTACTCAGCAGCGATCAGCCCCTTTCACGGGCTTGTTCATTCAGCTGGCGGTGGAACGATCATGCCGCTTCGGTCGCTCGGTTCTTCCATTTTACACCAACACATGCAAGTGAATTTTTATGCCTTCATAGAACTTGTGAAGCAAATTACTAAAAAAAAACACATGTATGAGGGGGGCAGTATAATTGCGATTTCCTCGTTTGCAGCTGAGAACGGTGAACCGGGTCAAACGGCATACTCTGCAGCCAAGGCGGCAGTAGACGCGTCAGTGAGAACACTTTCTTTTGAACTAGCCTCTAAAAAAATTCGTATTAACAGCATTCGTCCAGGTATGATTCAGTCTGATTCAACCGAAAACTATGAACGAGATATGGGTCAGGAAAAGTTTGAAGCTTTGGTACAAAAACAATTGCTTGGATTAGGACAACCCAAAGACGTTGCAGCCTTGGCCGCTTTTTTATTAAGCGATGAATCTAGCTTTATGACAGGAAGAAGCGTTTATTTAGATGGCGGAAGGTTTCTATAATCTTTCTATCAGTTTGTTAAAATACGGGTTGGAAAACTGTTGCTTAGTTTAGATCAGAGAAGGAACAGAAAAGCTCAGCCCTTAAGTAACACCGTAAATTACAGTGTTATAGTTTAGAATGATAAGAATTGGTGCGCTGACATTGAGTCGGCGTTTTTTTATAGGAAGAAAGTTTTCTGTAAACAAACTAAAACATCATAAATAACTGTACATGCCCAACAAACACTTAAAGAAAATGTAAATCCAAAAACTGACAGTCTCCCTATGCAGTTCTAAGCTGTTTTTAAATTTGGGCGAGAATTACTCCGGATAGAGCTTGTTTGTAAACATATTGGGGAATCCCTTGTGGGTAAACGATGTTTGGCCTTCAGACCGCTAATGACATAAATCCTGCGCGCTAGTCACCTGAAGAACAGAGGCAGAAGGATGCCACGAATCCATTAATCCCTAAGTTCGGTGATGAGACTTGGGCACTTGACGGATCATGTCACGCCAGATCAATCTTGCTCTTGCTTTTGGATCCATAACTTCTGTTGCAAAAGGATATACTACATAACCCGCCCGAGCATGGCTTCCACGAGAGCATGACCATAGACCTTCTTCCCTTAAGCTTCTGCGATCCCGATGATGCAAGCTTTCACGATGTATGTCTGTTAAGGTACCTGAAAATCAAGATGACAACATGCCATCTACAAAGTGAGTGAGATGTTGGAGTACGGATTTGGAAAAATACAACGGGACTTTCCATTGTTGAAAGATATTATTCCAATTGCATACTCAGTTAAATAAGTGAAAGGTTGTATGTACTTATGGGGCTATGCTCATTAACGGGCTCTTATGGAATATTTTTACATATATCCTTAATTTTATCTTTTCCAGAACGATATCCTCACTCAGAAGAAGACTCCCAATTTTCCGTACAGCGAATCAGCTCAGGGGCAGGAGCGTCGGCCATTTTTGTTGGATATCCCCATCGCATTCAAGAGCGTCTACAAAAAAGAGGGTTAAAATGTTACGTAGAAATACCGATAGTAGTATATAGTGATGCATACAGGAAGCTGATAAAGTCATATTACCGTAATCGATAAATGATACACTTATTTGCGCAATGCTTGCAGGAGTTAATCCCTCGTAATTTAGGCTAGTCATAATGAATTTTTACATCACCATAAGAACATTTTAATACTTGTTACATTGCGAAACAAATTAAGTATACTATTAAAATATTAGCAGATAAGTGAGTGAATGGGATGTACATCCATTTGACGGAATATCTCGATCAAACAGTAAAAACTTCACCTGATAAAATCGCTGTCATCGATCATAACCAATCGATCGACTTTAAGACACTAGTCGTCAACGCGAAGAAATTGGCTTGTTTCATCAGCCGAATAATGGGCGACATGATTAATGCTCCAATCGCCGTGTATATGGAGAAAAGCATCGGAAGCATCGTTTCCGATATTGCGATCCTGTATAGCGGCAACGCCTACATGAATTTGGATATAAAAACTCCGGCGGCACGTACTCGTAGTATTATCGAGTTGATCCAGCCGAGATTGGTCCTTACGAACAGTAAATACGTTGGGCACCTAAAGGAAATTGCATCCGAAGTGCAAATCGTTACCTTCGATACGTTGGATTTTCAACAGTTGGTTTACGAGGAAGAACTGATTTCTGCACGGCTTCAGCGGCTGATAAGCACCGATCCAAGTTGTATTATTAACACGTCTGGTTCTACGGGTGTACCAAAAGGCGTAGTTCTCAACCATTTGAGTTTTATTGATTTTACGGATTGGGCTGTTGAAACACTAGGCATTGACAATGATGAAATCATAGGAAGCCTCTCGCCGATTGTATTTGATATTTATAGTTTTGAACTGTGCATGCTCATGGCAAAGAGCAGTACCATCGTGATCATACCGGATGGGCTGTCGCCGTTTCCGGTAAAAATATTGAACCTAATGCAGGAAACCAAAGTATCGTATATTTTTTGGGTGCCTACCATTATGGTCAATATCGCCAATATGGGGCTGCTTGATCACATTGAGTTGCCCGACCTCAAGACGGTGTGGTTTGCCGGTGAAGTATTTCCAACGAAGCAGTTAAATGTGTGGAGAAGGCATTTACCGCATGCACGCTTTATTAACCTATATGGACCTATCGAGATTACGCTGGATTGTACATATTTTATCGTAGATCGTGATTTTCGGGATGATGAAGTTGTTCCGATCGGCTTTCCTTGTCGGAATACCGATATCTTGATATTAAACGATGAAAACATACTTGCTGGAGTCAATGAAGAAGGGGAGTTGTGCGTTCGCGGCGTTTCCCTTGCAATGGGGTATTATAACAATCCGGAAAAAACAGCCGCTGCCTTTGTGCAAAATCCACTTCAGTCCGCCTATCCAGAGCTAATTTATCGTACGGGCGATATTGTATTGAAGAATGAACGTGGCGAATTGATTTTCAGAGGACGCAAAGATACTTTAATCAAGCACATGGGCTACCGCATCGATCTTGGTGAAGTCGAGCATGTAATCATCAACAGCATGAAATTGGTTAAAAATGGATGTGCTGTTTACGATCATGTTCGCAAGGAGATAGTATTCTACTACGAATCATTAACGGATATGCAGCCTGCTGATATGCGTAAAGCGATAGCCGAACTATTGCCCAAGTATATGATTCCGAACAAATATGTGTGTCTGCAGGAATTACCGCGGAACACAAATGGCAAAATTGATCGCCTTTACCTGAAACAGCAACTAAGTGAGAGCCGCTAACTATACTTGCGAAGAAGGGACAGTCATTGGAACAAGTAGAACGATTGTTTGCGTTTATCCGCAGCATCAAATCCCGACAAATGAGAACCAACGCAATGTTTACCAAGAATCGGCTTGAGGAAATCGAACTTTCGAGCGATCTGAAAGTGGTGATTGGACAGGATGCATCCGTTGTGCTTATTCCTGACGGCAGTTTATTGCGGGTATATTACTACGCCCGTGATGAACAAGCGTTGCAAGAGCTTAGGAGACTGATCCCTTCAACAGATTTAACGGTTGTTTGCGATATCGTAGTAAAGGAGCCACAAGGGATCCGCCTAAGCGAAGAATTGACCAGATATGGCTTCACTTGCTATGCGAAGTTTATTCGTATGACTTGTGCAACGATTGATCGAGATGCCGAAGTCAATACAGCGGAAGTGGAGTTGGCGCAAACTGCTGATGCTCAGGAAATACTAGACATATTACATGACGAGTTCGATCCTATTACTGCCCATTTTCCTTCCCTGGCAACCGTACGCAGGATGATAGAGGACGAAGAAGTTTTTATCATTCGCCGGGATGGACGGATTGCAGGGCTTACGTCATTTGATTCCAAAAACAAAAAAATAGCCTGTTTGGGGTTTGTGGTCGTACGCAACGAATACCGTAAGCAACATTTCGGACGAAAAATGTGGCAACACAAAATTCAAAACAGTCCACACATTGAACAATGTTACTTATGGGTCAATGCGCTGTGCCATGGCCCTATCGCTTACCATGAGAGAAATGGGTTTGTCCAAGATGGCGTTGTGGATTATATTATGATTTTGAAAGAATAGGTGAAATTTTGGGGTTAGATACACATACAAACCAAGGAGTGACGATGATGGATACGATCATGGATATTTTAAAAGAACTTCGACCGGAATGCGATTTTGCATCAAGCACTGACTTTATAAGCGACGGCTTGCTGGATTCGTTCGACATCGTATCGCTCGTGACTGAACTGGAGGATAAGTTTACCGTTTTAATTGATCCGCTCGATATTGTGCCTGAACATTTTATGAGTCTTCCTGCCATTGCTGGCCTTGTTAAGAAAAGCGGCGGTGATGTGCAATAACATGCATGAAAGCGAGTAAACCTTATGAAAATGGTATTTCGTAATAAGAAAATATCCGGAATCATGTGTGTGTTGCCCGAATCGGAAGTGTTTTTTGACGATGAAATTGGCAATTATACATTTCCCGAAGCACAAACCAAACGGTTGAAATCGGTAATGGGCTTTGAGAAGCATCGAGTCGTCAAGCAAGATACCGCCTCATCCGATCTTTGCATCTATGGATTGGAGCAACTGCTGCAAGCGAAAAAGATTAACAAAGCAGACATTTGTGCCGTGATTGTCGTTACGATCACACCCGATCATTTCGTTCCTCATGTGAGCAATAGGATTCAAGCCCATTTTGGTCTTTCCGAAGAAGTATTATGCTTGGATATTTTACAGGGCTGCAATGGATTTCTTATCGGATTGATGCAAGCGTTCATGCTGCTTGACTACAATCCAGGGATGAAAGTGCTGCTATTCAATACAGACACATTGAGCAAGAAAGTTTCCAAGCAGGATCGCAACAGCTACCCGTTAATCGGAGACTGTGCCACGATTACCGTTGTCGAGCAGGATGAAGCGGCCAAGCCTATTTATTTTCAAGTTTCTATGGACGGGACACAAGGCGAAGCATTAATCATCCCAGCCGGTGGATCACGCATGCCCTGCAGTCCAGAAACGGCTCAGATGAGAGATAGTGGTGACGGCAACATACGCAGTCTGGAAAATCTCGTTATGGATGGCACGGCCGTCTTCCAGTTTGTGATGACGAAAGTCCCTCCTCTGATAGCCAATACGATTGAATTTTCCGGAATTAGCCAAAAGGAAATCGACTGGTATGTCTTTCATCAACCGAATAAATTCATGCTGCAGAAGCTGGCTGACAAAATTGGTGCTCCCAGGGAAAAGCTTTTTATGAATATTGTGCAAAACTTTGGCAATCCAAGCGGTGCGTCGATCCCGTTAACAGCAGCCTTTAATTTAGGTGAGCGATTGATTCATGAGAGCTTTACATGCTGCCTTAGCGCCTTTGGAAGTGGATTAAGCTATGGTGCCATGATAATGGAGCTAGGAAGGTTTGATTTTTGTGAAATTTGTGTATCAACTTACTGAATCTTCCATTTACTGTTCTTACTTTGAACCGATCGACTCTCGTATGTATGTGATTCATCAAAAGGATCGCGCTTTGATCATTGATCCGTTTATAGAAGATGAACTCTATACATTTTTGCAATATCATTCGATCAACCAGGTACAAGTCCTGCTTACGCATGAGCACTATGATCATATTTCCGGCGTAAACTGGCTACGCGAGGTTACCCATTGCCAAGTGCTTTGTTCAGCATCTTGTGGGGAGAGGATTCAGGATCCTCGGAAGAACTTATCGCAATATTTTACGGCATTGTTTGGTTTACAAAATGAATCTATACGGAATAAAATCAAGGAAATGAATGTGCAGCCTTACAGTTGCAAAGCCGATCAAATATTTACAAACGAACTGGAACTCACTTGGTTTGGCCATCATGTGTATGTTCGAGAAACACCGGGCCATTCAATTGGCAGCGTATGTATCCTGGTGGACAATCACATTATTTTCACGGGTGATAGTTTGACTAACGGAACACCTGTCGTAACGCGACTGCCAGGCGGAAACCGCCAAGCGTATCAATCGGTTACCCAACCCTATTTATATGGATTGCGGCAGGATATGTTGGTATTCCCAGGCCATGGCGATATCGATACCATAGGCAACTTGCTTCAGAGGAGTTGAGTCATGCTTTTACAAGGTAAAATTTGTTTTATTACCGGTGCCGGAAAGGGAATCGGACGCGCTACACTTGAACGCTTTGTAGAAGAAGGCGCGCAACTTATTTACGCTAATGATAGCGTAGAAGGATGTCTCGATGAATATTGTGCCGAGCATACTCAGGTCGTGCCGCTTTATTTCGATGTTGCTGATGTGGCACAGGCAAGAAAAGCCTTTTTGAAGATCAAGAAGGAAGCGAATCGATTGGATGTTTTGGTCAATAATGCGGGTATGATGAAAGATGCGCTCATCGGAACGATCAGTCGCTCGCTAATGGAACAACTGTTCGCTGTGAACGTCTTTGGAACGATGGAAATGTTGCAATTAGCCAGCAAGCTGATGATCACTCAAAAGTGTGGCAGCATTATCAATTTGTCATCAGTTGTAGGAATAACAGGGAACCCTGGTCAACTCGTTTATTCAGCTACGAAAGGTGCTATCATATCGCTGACCAAGACAGCTGCAAAGGAACTTGCACCAAAAGGCATTCGTGTAAACGCAATCGCGCCTGGCATGATTGACACCGATATGATGCGCTCGATCGGTGAGAAGCATCTTCAGGTACACCTCGACCATATCCCGTTTGGCAGGCTGGGTCAACCGAGAGAAATCGCTGATGCCTGTGTGTTTCTGGCCAGTGGTATGTCCAGTTACATCACCGGGCATATTTTATCTGTGGATGCTAGTGTTTTGGTATAGCACTACTTCGCGTTGAATCATTCAACTAATTTGTGGTTATAGCCGGAAAGGAGGATGAACGATGCTACTCAGTAAGTTCAATAACTTACAAATTGCCGGCATTGCGTGTGCAACACCAACGCAGGAAGTTACCGCAGAAGAACTATATGAGAAGTTTGGCAAGGACGTTGTGGAAAAAACCATCAAAATGGTAGGCGTTAAACGTTCACGCCAATCAACTCGCAAGCAACTCTCTTCCGATTTGGGCTATGTCGCTGCAAGAGCAATATTACAAACGAAACAGATTGACCCCTCAAGCATTGGCGTGTTGCTCTATGTAACACAGACACCGGATTACAGGGTGCCAGCAACCGCCTCCATTTTACACCAGCGTTTAGGTCTAACCGTTGACTGTGCGGCAATGGATATTAACTTGGGCTGCTCCGGGTTCATCTATGGCGTGCACAGTGCTTGTTCACTCTTAACCAGCTTAAATTGTGAGCGTGCCCTGTGCATCGTCGGGGATACATCCAGCAAGCTGGGCTCGCAAGAAGACCGCGTATCTTCCTTGTTGTTCGGGGATGGAACGGCAGCCATTCTCATTGAAAAATCCGTACAGGCCCGCTCGATCGAAATCGCTTTGCGTTCAGATGGCAGCAGATATGATGCGATTATGATACCGAATGGTGCATTTCGAGCCATGACCTTAACTCCTGAAGAACTCGCTCTTGGCCACAGAAGTTATGCTTATCCGATTATGAAGGGCACGGATGTATTCAACTTCAGTATCACGGATATCCCTAAGCATATCCATGAGTTTTTGCTTGGACAAAATAAATCGATTTCAGACTATGATTGTCTTGCTTTGCACCAGGCCAATCTCTTCATGTTACAGCAAATTGCCAAACGTGTAAAGGCAAGCCCTGAACAACTGCTTGTCAGCATCGATCGATATGGAAACACTAGCGGTGCCTCGATACCTTTATCGCTTGTCGATCGTTATGGTGCACAGGATCGCGGTGAGATTCAGGCGCTGATGAGCGGATTTGGCGTAGGGTTGTCATGGGGGGTAATGAGTGCAAGCTTACTAGCCGAAAATATACTGCCTATGATCTATACGGATGAATTTTATGACGACCCAGCCTTAAATGTACAGGAGTGAACTACCAAATATCATACATTTTTGGAGGAATTAATGATGGAACTCAGTAAAAAAATGAAATTATTAGAGGAATTGCTGGAGGTGGAGGCGGGAGAAATTAATGCCGACACGCTGTTGGATGATATTGAGAGCTGGGACTCCATGGCCAAGCTATCATTAATTGTGATGATGGAGGAAGAATGCAAGAAACCTCTTTCGGGTGATACGATCCGCTCATTTACATCTGTTCAAGATATTCTCGATTATATGGATTAATGACCTATGAAACATTCACAATTCAAAAAGTACTTACCTTATTTCGAGGATCGATATGTATTTGAATTTTGCCCTGTCGATCGAATTGGCGATGTAGTTGCATTTATTGATACCTATTGGAAAAAGAATCATATTTTTGTGAGATCACCTGAATTTTTATCATGGCAACATTATGATAAAGCTAGCAACAAATACAATTTTGTGATTGCGAAACATAAAAAAACCGAGGAAATCCATGCGATGGTTGGGGTCACACTTTCCAGCCATTTTGATCCCGCGATTAAGACGCCTGTAAGATGGGGGAGCATGTGGAAAATTCGCCCTGATATTCAGGAGCCTGGACTTGGATTGATGGTTGAGTGGAAAAAAAACGAAACGGGTCATGCATGTGCAGAAGTTGGCTTTGGAGAATCAAAGATCGCGATTGGTCTAGCCAAAAAATTAAAAGCCATAACGGGCATTGCTGACCAACACGTCATCATCAATCCCAAGAAAACAACGTTTCATATTGCTTCGAATGTAGACACCGCAGATTGCTATGCGAAGCAAGCAGTACCATCAAATAAAGCTCTATTGGATTGTTCGTTGGATGAATTTCGGCAATTAGAAGGCCCTGTGATCCATACGATTCCGTTTTATAAATCTAAGCTCTATTATGAAAACCGATATTTCCGCCATCCCATCTACTCGTACCAAGCAACGAAAATTTGCAATGCAGCGTCTGACGTTGCAGGCATCTTGTTCTGGCGAAAATGTACGCACGGATCTGCCGCATGTATTCGAATTGTTGATTATTTTGGTGCTCATGATGCACTAAGTGGGTGTTTGGATGGCTTCCTGGAATTGTTAGCGAAATACGATGCTGAATATATTGATTTTATTCATGTGGGCATGCCTGACAAACTTATGATGGAAAGTGGATTTATAAATAGGGGAAACTATCCATCGCTCATCATTCCTAATTTTTTTGAACCTTTTGTGCAAAAAAATATTGATGTTACTTACAGTTATGAAAGTAGGGATACCAACTACATACCTTTAATATTTAAAGGTGATTCTGACCAAGATCGACCAAGCTAATTCTCATTTACATGCAGACTGAATTCTTACAGCGGGAGAAGGCTCATATCCAAACGAACGCTTTGGCGGTCATGTATCATTATGTAAGGCAAAGGGAAGGCTGGAATGGAATATCTCCGTTTCTCCCGGGGGAATTTTGAGCGTACTGAGAGTAAGGTGGGGTATTATCATTAAGGCTAATAAACAATTTTTGATATGGTTTCTACAGGTACTACCATATCACTGAGGCTGTATAAATAACAGTCTCTTTTTTTTGCTATTTCAGACGTTCCAGTGATCCGTACTATAAATAAAAGCAACTTTTTGCTTTGGGTGGGCATAATGAAATCAGTGCGTGCCGAAAGAAAGGAAGGAGATGGATACACGGAAATGGTCCATCCCTTTGTCATCTTGCCTGAAGAACAAGTGCCCGAAGGTATTGAGCATTGTGAACGCTGTCGTGTTATCTTGGGTGAAGGAAATCCGAAGGCCAAGATCCTGTTGCAGCCGTCGGTATTATTTGCTGGCACGAGTTTGAGGGTGTCCCGATCAGCTTTACCTATCACCCGCTTGCCGTAAGAAGGAGACCCAATTTACTAAGGTTCTTCGTAGAGGATTTTAAAGCATTGAAGGAGAAGTCGAAGGGAAGATCAACGCCGCAAGCAAAATGAATTGAGGTAAAGCATTATGTCTAAAATTGATAATATGATGGCGATTCTATGGATGTTGCATTCAGGCAGGAAAATTACCGCAAAACAAATAGCTGAAAAGTTAGAGATGAATATAAGGACGGTTTACCGTTATATTGATGCGCTTTCTGCGAGTGGTGTGCCGATTATAGCGGACACAGGTCATCATGGGGGGTATACCCTGTTGAATCATTTTATTGAAAGTCCTCTTCTTTTCGATGTTGATGAGAAAACCGCATTACTTCATGCTGCTGTTTTTGCCCAAGAAGCTGGCTACTTTTTAGGAGAGGCATTAGACCGAGCGACACCAAAGCTAACAATGTATTCAAATCAAGAGCAGGAAAGAAGGATTAAGCAACATTTACAAGGGCTTGAAGTCATAAGTCCAACTGGAAAATCATCTATGGAGCCAATATTGAAGCAATTGGAGCAAGGTATAGTAAACGAATCATCTGTAGAAATTGAATATCATACAAATCGTGAAGAGCAATCCAAGCGCAGGATTGTTGATCCATATGGAATGATTTATTGGAATAATAACTGGTATGTCATTGCATTTTGTCATCTAAGGAATGAAGTCCGCAGTTTTAGAGTAGGGCGAATTCGCAGTATTATTCAAACAGAAATTACCTTCAATCGTCCAACGTCCTTTTCGGCCGGTGAATTTTTTATGAAAAGCCTGCTTCCAGAAACAGCAGATAAGCAAGGACTTATGCCATTCGTTGTTGGCGGTACGACCAGTGCGTTGGATAATTTATGCCAGCATTGGTTTTTAGGGCATCATTTCAGAGAACGAACTTCAAAGAAAGCTGTATTTCTGCTTGAAGAAGAAGCAATTCATACATATGTACCGTATTTACTGTTACCTTACGGTAAATCTATTCAAGTCATTGAACCACTAAGTTTGAAGCAAAAACTTATTGAGGTTCTATATGAGTTAATTGATTATTATCAGGCTTAAAAACTTTACTGACGGAGGATGTCAGTAAAGTTTTTTTATATTAGGGTATATCGATTCATCCCTTACAAAAGGAGTGCTGTTATGCATACAAGAAAAGTGTATCTTTATGTATTTAATACAATGTCAGACTGGGAGGTAGGTTATTTAATTGCGGAACTCAACTCGGGAAGGTATTTTAAAAAAGAATTAGCGCCTTTAGAGGTGGTTGCTGTAGGCATTGATAAAAATCCTGTTACTACAATGGGAGGATTGAAAATACTGCCTAGTATTTCTATTGATGAGTGTATTTTGGAACGGACCGATGTTTTAGTTCTTCCGGGCGGAAATACTTGGACAGAAGCAATTCACGAACCTTTATTGAAAAAAGCTTCTGCATCGTTAAAAGAAGGTACTGTTGTTGCGGCGATTTGTGGTGCAACCGTAGGACTTGCAAAGATGGGATTGCTAAACTCAAGAAGGCATACAAGCAACAGCCTAGAATATATGAAAATGATCTGTCCCAATTATACTGGAGAAAAATATTATGAAATGGAACCAGCAGTAACTGAAGGGAATTTAGTTACGGCATCAGGAATAGCTCCGTTGGAATTTGCGATGCATGTATTGAAGGTGCTGGATGTATTTGCACCAGACACATTACAGTCATGGTTCAATCTTTATCAGACTCATGAACCGAAATATTTCTTCGCGTTAATGAATTCTATCCAGTAGCTGATAGTGGATAACAAGGGAAAGAAGAGAGGATCAGAAGAAATAATCAGCTATTGAATCAATTTCATAATGCATAATTACAAAACTGTAGATTAACCGAATTAAAGTATTTCCTTTTTTGAAAATTATGCAGCTTGCTCTTGGAATTGACGATTTAAACGATCACATGCTAATTTTATACAATTGTAAACCAAAGTAACCAAGTTAAAATGAACCTTAGCTTTTTGACCCGTTCGGTGTCTCACATTGTTCAATTGGAAGAATTCCTTCAAGTAAGCATTCACTCTTTCGACTGCAGAACGTCTCTTAGCGATTTCTTTCCAATGCTTTGAGCCTCTGGCCGGGGCGGTATATTTTCTAAGATCAGTTGTTATCTTCATTTTATAGACTTTCTGGCAAAGTGAATCATGCGCCAATGGACAGCTTTCGCATTCTTTCGGTCGAACATATTTGAGTGTTCCATATTTTGAATCGTAGCTGTCATAACGATAAGAATGCTCCCTTACACAGGTTGGGGCGAAGTGTTCGTCAAATCCGTCGTGTTCTGGTTCTCGGCGACGGTTATACGCAATTACAGCATGTGCCTCTGCTTCTCGAACTTGCTTGTATATAGGTTCATAATCGTATCCAGCATCCATGGTTGCGTACTTGAAACTGAAATTCGGATGCTGTGAAGCAACCCCTTTTAGGAGTGGAATGGCCGCTTTACCGTCATTCAAGCTTCCGGAAGAGAGCAAGGCTCCGAGGATATACTGACTCTGCGTTCCAATGGCAAGATGACCTTTATAGCCATACCAAAAGACATTTTTTCCATCACTATTTTTCTTGACTCCCCACTGCGGATCAAGAGGCATTTGATCTCGCAAAACATGGAATGATTCATTTAATTGAGCGGCAATTTCTTTTTCGAAGATTGGTTTTTGTTCCTCTTCTTCTTGCTTTTGTTTGAGCCAAGCTTCACGTTCGGCTTTTGTTTTTCGCCCACGCTTTTTTGGCTCAGGTTTTTCCTTTTCTTGCTTCGCAGGTGCCTGATCCCGAGCTTCGATATGGGTCGCATCGATTGCAACCGTATCGTCTGTAATGAATCCTTCTGCCATGGCTTGTTCGAGTAACTGCTCTTGCATGTCCTCCAGTGCATGGCTTTGGCTCATCTTGCGCACCAACCGGGAATAGGAAGAGGCCGAAGGAATCGCTTCTGAAAGCATAAAGCCACAATCCATGCGGAATAAGATGTCATGTTGAAGTCTCTTTATTAAATCTTTAATCGTAGGAATACGTTCAACGATTCTAACAATCAAGGAATAGACCATCGCCCTATAATTCACTTCAATGGGGGCACCATAAAAAGATGTTTTCCTGACCAAACGCAAGATCGGAGTGATGTCGATTGTAGAAAAAATCTCACGAAAACGATCTTTTTGTTCCATCTCATAAAGCTCTTGCAGGGTAAATAAGCTCTCATGTCGAATATAGGGCATAGGGAGTTCGCCTCATCTCTTTGGGTATTGTGTGGATACTTTACTTATTCGAGATTTGGGGAGGTACTCCTTTTTCTGTACCTTAAAAACCCAGTCATAGCAAGACTTTCGATTTATGAAATTGATTCTATTGTTTATGGAATAGAGAATGACGAAAGTTTGTTGCATTATGGAAAGTAGGCTTTATCCGCTATTTCATTGATAGACCCGATAGATAAACTATATTTAAGTTAAATAGTGAAACTTATATTCGGGCTTCGGTCTGTTACGACAGGTCAAGAACAACTTCAAGTTGTACCAGGGGAAGCTCAAGAAGTGATTCCGGTCGATTGCGTGAACACAAGGAGGACACGGGGATGAGAATGCCGAGCGACAGCGAGCTGACAATTCTATTCGATGGAGACGAGCGGCAGCTTCAACAATTTATTGAGAAGCATCGCGAGACATTCGAGCGCTATCAAATAATGGATGACGTGAATGAACTAGCGGACGAGCTTACGGTCGAGAAGCAAATTCCGGTTGTGTTCGCTTTCGTACACGGCGTTACCGTAGATTGGCGAGAGTACGACGAGGATATCGTCCGATTGTTCGGTGAAATGCTGTCGGATGAGACGGTCGAGGTAGCGAATACGGACAAAGGGCTGGACATTACCTACAATGGACAACTGCATTCGATACCACTCACCTTTACCGGAAAAGATCGCTATATTACGATTCGGGGGTTTCAGGAGTTGATTAAGGACAAATACGAAATTCGTCTTTTTGAAGCCTCGTATTTGTCCGATACTCACGACTTTTTGATTTTACCGAATCGTCAGTGGGAAGAACTGGATGCCCGGTACCCGGATCGGATCAGGGAAATGTTCCGCGTTATTGATGACGAGCTGGATTTTCCGTAAAGCTGTTTCAGAAGAAAAATGCGATTCTCGCTTATAAAAGCAACCCGCAAACTTTGGCGTTTGACGGGTTGTTTTTCTTTAGAGATCAAGCTTTTTACTATCGCGTTGTTCAAGGTTGCGGGCCGTCTGGCTTAGCTCGACATTTTTTTGATCCTCAAAGGTTCCCAAGGCGAGATCAAAAACCGGGTTTGTCACGCCGTACCAGTAATTTTCATTTTTATAGTGATGCCATAAATGGACTTTCTTCATCCAACGGCCCCATGGGGAGACGGGGGTAACCGGACGATGGGCGATATAGTGCTTCCACTCATAAAACAAGAGGAACAGGATCACGCCAGCGAGAAAAGCATTCGCAATCACGAGGCGTGCTGAAATAAAGTAGGCGATGGTTCCCGCGATGGCGAGGTTCGGCAGAGTATACCACAAAGGCAGAAACAACAAATGCAGGTCATTCGGATTGGCGTGATGATCATAATGTAAACGCTTAAGTAATTTTAACAAGAAGGGATTTTTCGGAGTTTTTAGGTGAAACAGGAAACGATGCGTAAAATACTCGGCGGCGGCATAAGCGGCCATGCCTATGGCGAATGCAATCCATGGGCCAATGGTTGTCAGGCCTGGAATGAGCAGGCTAACACTGACCAAGAAGATTCCGCACATGATGCATATATCGGGAAAAAGGAAAAACTCTTTTATATATTTAGTCTTCATTCAAAACGCCTCCTTATTGCCATTACTTACGGCCAACGTTTCCGTGTATCTTGTGAAGGGGCCTTTTTGCTGCGCTGATCTATAAATATGCAGGAAATACGGGGGTGTTGCCGGTTGATCACTGGGAATGCTGATTCAAGTAAATTGCCGTCGCTCAAGATAAGTCAGGGGAACCGTAACCTAAAGAAAGGCAAGTTTTTGCTCTGGTGGGGGATAATGAATACATTGGTGCGAAAGAAAGGAAGGAGCTGCATGACACGGAAATGAGTCATCCCTTTATCATCTTCCCTGAAGAACAAGCGCCCGAAGGTCTTCAGCATTGTGAATGTTGCGAGCTATCCAAGCAACGGACTCGTGTTATCTGGGGTGAAGGAAATCCGAAAGCCAAGATCCTGTTGATCCTGGATAATCCGGGAGCCCGCGAGGATCGGCAAGGAAATCCGTTTTTGTGCGGTACCCGGGAGACACTCCAGCATGGCATGAGGGAAGCGGGTATCGATACAAACGCGGTTTATGTCACTTATTTGCTTAAATGCCGGCCGATTCGTGCTTACAATAAGCCTGAGGCCAGAGCAGCATGTCTTCCCCATCTACACTTACAGCTCCTGCAGAAGCAGCCGTCGGTATTATTTGGTTTTGGGAATGTCGTGGCGGAAGCAATATTCCCACAGAAGGAGAACGCCAGTGTCAAGGAATTGCGAGGGAGCTGGCACGAGTTTGAGGGTATCCCGATCAGCTTTACCTATCACCCGCTTGCCGTAAGAAGGAGACCCAATTTACTAAGGTTCTTCGTAGAGGATTTAAAAGCATTGAAGGAGAAGTGGAAGGAAAGATCAACGCCGGCCACATAAACGGATACATATATTCAATGAAGAAGACACGTTTAATCACGACAATCAGGCCCCCGATTACTTCGGCGGCCTTTTTTCGCTGAGAGACCAGATAAGCTATCATAAGGGAAAGCGATAAATTTCGGCATATTGGTGCGGGTACTAATCATGAGCAAGAGGAAACTTTAGTTAAGTTATCTCTTAAGGGCCAGCGTTAGAGAATTTCCTGCCTTTTAATTACTTTGTAACTGTCATATAATAGTAAATATCTTAATCTTTCAATGATAGTGGTATACTATGATTAGGCAATAATAGAAAAGGTATATGATTCCGATCACGTTCCGGCTGCTATGTTAGGGGAACTGGCGGGAGCGACTACATCTTTTCTTCAAATATCAGAGTATAAGGGCGGTAAAAATGAGCAGCAGACAAACCGAAACAGACGTTATCTTAATTGGTGCTGGAATCATGAGTGCGACTTTGGGGACATTGTTGAAGGAATTAGTGCCGTACTGGGAAATTACAGTGTTTGAGAAGCTGGCAAGCGCAGGAGAGGAAAGCTCTAACGAATGGAATAACGCGGGAACGGGGCATGCTGCGCTGTGCGAACTGAATTACACAACCGAAAAGCCGGACGGGACCATCGATATTAGCAAAGCGATCAAAGTGAATGAACAGTTCCAAGTTTCACTCCAGTTTTGGTCTTATCTTGTCGACCGCAATCTGATTCGGAAGCCGCAAGACTTCATTATGCCTTTGCCGCATATGAGTTTAGTCCAGGGGGAGCAAAATGTAGCGTTTTTGAAAAAACGTTTTGAAGCGCTATCAAACAATCCGCTGTTTCAAGGGATGGAATTTTCCGATGACCCGGAAAAATTGATGGAGTGGATCCCTCTGATTATGAAAGACCGTACCTTGAATGAACCGATAGCGGCAACAAGAATCGAATCCGGCACAGATGTCAACTTTGGCGCTTTAACGCGCATATTGTTCGATCACTTACAGAATAAAAACGTCGATATCCATTATCAACATCGAGTAGAGGATATTAAACGTACGAGCGATGGCTTGTGGGAATTGAAAGTACGGAATGATCGAGGCGAAGTCGAACGCCATACCGCCAAATTTGTCTTTATCGGCGGCGGGGGAGGAAGTCTTCCTTTGCTTCAAAAATGCGGCATTCCTGAAGGAAAGCATATTGGAGGGTTCCCGATAAGCGGGTTATTTATGGTGTGCAATAATCCGGAAGTGGTAGCGCAGCATCATGCCAAAGTATACGGAAAAGCGAAGGTTGGCGCGCCTCCAATGTCGGTTCCGCATCTGGACACCAGATTTATCGACAATAAAAAATCGCTGCTCTTTGGACCGTTTGCCGGCTTCTCGCCAAAGTTCTTAAAAACCGGTTCCATGTTTGATTTGATAGGTTCGGTAAAACCGAATAATGTATTGACGATGTTGGCGGCGGGCGCAAAAAACCTGTCGTTGACAAAATACTTAATCCAGCAAGTTTTGTTATCCAAGGAAAAGCGCATGGAAGAGTTGCGGGAGTTTATTCCGAATGCCAAAAGCGAGGATTGGGATCTATTGGTGGCGGGCCAGCGCGTGCAAGTCATCAAAGATACGGTTGCCGGCGGTAAAGGAACGCTTCAATTCGGAACGGAAGTCGTCAGTGCCGCCGATGGATCGATAGCCGCCTTGCTCGGCGCTTCTCCGGGGGCTTCAACCGCCGTGTCCGTCATGCTGGAGGTCATCGAGAAATGCTTCCCGCAGCATCTAAAAGAGTGGGAGCCGAAAATAAAAGAAATGATTCCTTCTTATGGATTGTCCTTAGTGGAAAACCCGGATCTTATCCATGACATTCGTACGGAAAAAGCGCGGATGCTTGGTCTGCACAGTGAACTGCAGCCTGTGATGTAGATAGTGAGAATGATCCAAATGATGGCGACTTGATAATATAATCCATCCGATAAAAATATCCCCTTCAAGTTGACTCGTTTTCTCATGATGACGTGAGGTCTTTTGAGTGACTGCTTGAAGGGGACGATCGCTTATATTTTATCTGCAGAAATACGCTCAGGTATTTTGGTAACATTGTCGAAGCCGAAATCCAAGTTTCTCGTCATGTACTTATTAAAAAAGCTTGGATCAATTCCTGTCATATGATGAAAGAAGGATACTTCTACTTTCCAATCGTTTTCAATCATATGCCCAATATCCAAGAGACCCCTTTTTGAAACCAGATCAATGATTGTTTTGATTTTCATTGGTTTCTGGATTGGAATGACATCATCAAGCGGTTCAACTTTTAAATAACCTTTCCGGTGCATTGCCGCGTAAAAGTTCCGATGATCTTTCGGTTCGATGATCCCAAGATTAGCTGCCCTATATCCCAACACTTGCAACGAAGTTTTCCATTTCGCTTTCAAATCTAAATAATCATCTGGATTCGTGATATGGGATACATCCTTCATGTCAATTGCGAATTCGTCTTCCGGCAGTAATAATGCTCCGGCAAATAGATTCGCTTCATTCTCAATCATTTTGTGCTCTTTCCGATCTAAGTTAGCAAATTCAAGGCGATAATGAAGCAACAAATGACCCAATTCATGTGCGATATCGAAGTTCCTCCGAACAGCCGATCGTTTCCTATTACCCAAAATGATATAGGGTCGATCGTTTTGGGTCCAGAGACTATAAGCATCAATTTCCTCGCCAATCGCCTTCTCAAAAACGAACACTCCGCTCTTTTCGATCAGGAACATGAGATCATCATTATTAGAATTCGGTAAGTCGAGCCTTTTTCGCGCCAAATGAGCGACATGATATATTTGAGTAGATCTGTCTTCACCTGTATCGTTTAGATACTCAATAACCTCGTCCCTTAACTTAATGATTTTTAAGGTAGGAAGGCTGACTTTGGCCGTTACGTAGTTCACAAAAGCATCTAAATATTCAATATGCTTCGCTTCTGCCTGCGTCTTCGAAATGACATTCAATACTTTTGAACGATATGCGATGTTCATTACGTCGACATTGGCAGGCGTCATGTATCGTGCAAGCATGTCTTCCGTATAAAAATATTTACTTTTTACGCTAAAAATTCGTTTCAATTCGTTCACGATCTGCATTTTCGGAGATGTATAAGCGTTCTCGTACTGCCAGACGGCTTGTTCTGTAACACCTAACATTTCGGAGAGCTGCTTTCGCGAATATCCATGCATGATCCGTAAATTGGCTAGATTTTTACCAATGAACATGCCTGCTCCCTCCTTATTTCCCTAACATCAATCTGTTTATTTATGAATTTTGTTGTTCCTCTTCATAAATCCCGATATCAAACGCGGCTGGATCCATAACATCATCGTTCATTGCAGGCGCCACTACATCGCGATCCTCTTCAGTTAACTCAGCTCCGGAGATAAAGTCGGAGAGATCCTCTACGAGGTAAGCGACGTTATTATTTAGATTAGGCAAATAGTGTCTGATTTCAGATATTTGATATGCCTCATCGAGTGCGTATGTAAGGATATGGAACTGATTGTAGGACGATGCGAAATCGTCTAGCTCATCTTTCACCCGGCTCTCCAGAATGAATAAGGAAAGCTGTTCAACCGCTTCTGTTTCGTTCCCTCTTTTCGATGATTGCCGTGTTGAGGGGAGTGCTAAGTCCTTATTGATTTTCGAGAGTTCATGGAGATAGGTCCGTTGCAGACCTTTCTTTCCACTATTGTTAGGCAGTTTTGCTTGTGAAAAGCATTCTTCATTGAAATAAGCCGCATTTTTTATAAGAAAAAGAATCTTCGAGTCTCCATGTATGAATTGCAGGTAATCCCATGTTCATCCCGCTTTTGATTTCTTATATGTGAAGCCGTGACGAATGCACTCTTCGGCGAGCTTGCTTTCAATAAAATTACCTTTCGTCCAGGAAAAAGCGGAGCTAATCTTCATTTTTGATTTGCGATCTTTCCGATGTTCAATATAGTCACGATAACCATCAACAATAGCATCAACAAGTCATTTTATTGTGTTCAGGACTAAACTTGTATTGATCCATCTCAAACACCCCAATTCCATTTTATGAAGACATTTATAGTGTAATCGAAATTGGACTGTATTGAAATGATTTTTTTTGTTTTTTTTAAAGTTTCGTTGTATATCTTCATTCATTTTTATAGTTTTAATGGGTTTTGCTGGACGTTTACGTTGAATTATTCTCGTACTGTCCACATATTATTCAAGTACATGTCAAGCTGCCTTTCCTATTCGAAGCTGGGATCCCTCCGCGTCCGGGCTTCCATAATTGAATTCGCCAATTTGGGGGAGATTAGGGAGGAGGATATAACCAAATCGCCGATTTTCTTCCCTAACGGTAATTCGAATGAGCCTGCCGTTACAATGGTTAACGTTATTGCAGAGGAGTTTTCTAGATGGACCAACAAATGCCGATACCGCAGCCCAGAACCTATGGGGTTCTCGGAAATTTACCCTTAATTGATAAGGACTCACCGACGTTGTCTTTCGGCAAGCTTGCTGACGAGTACGGCCCAATTTTTAGATTCGAGTTAATGGGAAGATCCGTAATTATCGTCTCCGGCCCTGACTTAGTAGCCGAAGTATGTGACCAGTCGCGTTTTGACAAAGCGATAGGTCATTTGCTCAAAGTACGTGATTTTGCGGGGGACGGACTATTCACCAGTCTAACGGACGAACCCAATTGGCAAAAAGCGCATCACATTCTGATGCCTTCCTTCAGCCTGCAAGCCATGAAGGGGTATCATGACAGGATGCTGGACATCGCTTTGCAGCTTGTCCAAAAATGGGCCCGCTTGAATCCGGATGAAAGTATCGACGTTCCGGACGATATGACGCGGCTCACGCTGGACACCATTGGCTTATGCGGATTTGACTATCGTTTCAATAGTTTCTATCGAGAAACCCCTAATCCTTTTATCGTCAGTATGGTTCGGGCTCTGGATGAGGCCATGCATTATAGCAGCCGTTTGCCGCTTCAAAACAAGCTGATGTTAATCACCAGACGTCAGTACGAGCGCGATATTCAGTCGATGTTCTCCTTAGTCGATAAAATTATCGCCGAGCGTAAAGCAAGCGGGGATCAGGGAGGAACGGATCTACTAGCCAGAATGCTGACCGCCAAGGATCCTGAGACGGGACAACCACTGGATGATCAAAATATTCGGTTTCAAATTATTACGTTCCTGATCGCGGGTCATGAAACGACAAGCGGGTTGCTGTCGTTTGCGATTTACTTTTTATTGAAGAACCCGGAGGTTCTCAAAAAGGCATACAGAGAAGTGGATGAAGTATTGACCGGCCCGTTGCCTACGTATGAGCAGGTTCTGAAGCTGAAATATGTGCGCATGATTTTAAATGAAGCTTTGCGCTTATGGCCGACTGCTCCCCAATTTAGTCTTTTCGCCAAGGAAGACACCGTGATTGGAGGGAAATATCCCATCAAAAAAGGGGAAGCCGTTTCCATTATTTTGCCCAAGCTTCATCGCGATAAGGGAGCATGGGGGGAGGATGCGGAGATCTTCCGGCCGGAACGGTTTGAAGACCCCGCCACAGTTCCCAACCATGCCTATAAACCGTTCGGGAATGGCCAACGGGCTTGCATCGGGATGCAATTTGCGCTTCACGAAGCGGCGTTAGTTCTCGGATTGATCCTTCAGCACTTTGAACTGACGGATCATTTGAACTATCAGTTGAGAGTAAAGCAAACCCTGACACTGAAACCGGCCGACTTCAAAATCCGTGTGCAATTACGAGACAAAAAACTCGCCAATCCGTATCCCATCCAACCGGAGAGCAACCTTGACGGTGATCCTGGCCCGGAAAATAAAAGAGAGGCGGCCTCCATCATCGGCGTCCATAATCGGCCTTTGCTCGTTCTCTACGGTTCAGATATGGGAACAGCCGAGCGGATTGCCAAAGAACTGGCGGATCTTGCCCGGTTGCACGGCATCCGAAGCGAGGCGGCAACCCTTGATGACCGGTTAGGCAAACTGCCGGAGGAAGGCGCCCTGATCATCATCACCTCTTCGTATAACGGGAAGCCGCCCAACAATGCGAAACAGTTTGTGCAATGGTTGGAACAGGTCGAGCCGGGTGAGCTTCGCGGGGTTCGCTATGCCGTATTTGGTTGCGGGGACCACAATTGGGCGGCCACGTATCAAGCGGTCCCGAGGTTCATTGATGAACAGCTAGCCGAGAAAGGAGCGACGAGATTTTCCCTTCGCGGGGAGGCCGATGCAAGCGGTGACTTTGAAAAGCAACTCGAAGCATGGAAAAGTCAAATGTGGGCCGATGCGATGAAGACATTCGATTTAAAATTGAATGAAAATGCGGAAAAAGAACGGAGCACACTCAGCATTCAGTATGTAAGCGGCTTGACGGAAACTCCGCTCGCCCAAGCGTATGAAGCGGTTCATGCAACAATCGCGGCCAATCGGGAACTGCAGCAGCCTGGCAGCGAACGAAGCACACGCCATATCGAGATTGAATTGCCGGATGGGATGACCTATCAGGAGGGCGATCACCTTGGAGTTTTTCCAAGCAACCGCAAGGACCCTATCGATCGCATTTTGCGGCGGTTTGGTTTGCGTGAAAAAGATCAAGTGATTTTGACTGCAAGCGGAGCCAGTGCATCCCATCTGCCTTTAGAGCGGCCAATCTCTCTTCTTGATCTGCTAAGCCATAGCGTAGAGGTGCAAGAAGCCGCAACTCGGGCCCAAATCCGCGAAGTGGCCGCTTTCACGGTGTGTCCTCCACATAAGCGTGAATTGGAAGCGTTGCTAGAGGAGGGGACATATGAAGAGCAAGTCTTGAAGAAGCGGATTACGATGCTGGATCTTGTTGAAAAATACGAAGCGTGCGAGATCCCGTTCGAGAAGTTCGTGGAGCTTCTGCCTCCGCTTAAACCGCGATATTATTCGATATCCAGCTCCCCGCGGATGGACCAGGAACGCGCCAGCATTACGGTTGGGGTCGTCCGAGGGCAGGCTTGGCGCGGACGAGGCGAATATCTTGGCGTGGCCTCGAATTACTTGGCGGACCGCAGGCCGGGAGACGATATTGTCATGTTCGTCCGAACGCCGGCTTCCGGATTCCAACTCCCCGAAGATCCGCAGACTCCGATTATCATGGTAGGTCCGGGGACGGGAGTAGCGCCATTCCGCGGTTTTCTGCAAGCCCGCGCTATAATGAAGCGGGAAGGACAAGCGCTGGGAGAAGCCCATCTTTACTTTGGCTGCAGGAACGAAGCGGACTATCTTTACCGTGATGAGCTTGAACAATATGAAAGGGATGGAGTCGTTATGCTTCATACGGCTTTTTCTCGCAAGGAAGGTGTGCCCAAAACCTATGTCCAGCAACTGATGGCGAAGAATGCAGAAGAAATCATCCGCATTCTCGACGGCGGAGGGCGGCTTTACGTATGTGGAGACGGCAGTAAAATGGCTCCAGATGTAGAGAACGAACTGAAGAAGGCTTATCAGGATATCCACGGGGTGGATGAACAAGAAGCGGTCAACTGGCTGGGCAATCTGCAGACGTCCGGAAGGTATGCGAAAGATGTCTGGGCGGGGATATAGATGATTCGGCCGGTGCTCCCACGCAGGAGAAGCCAGATCATGGCTTCTCCTGAAGGGGAATCGGGTATAATCGAGTCCCGTAAGGAGTGGTTCCAATCTCTGCGCGTATAGAGTTGAAGAAAATAGGAACATTTTTAATTTTGTGAAAAGGAAAATAATTCCTCGACAAAGTTAGCGCTCACAGCTATAATTGTGACGGTTGTCAGATATTTCAATGCGGGGGGATAATCGATGCATG
Organism: Paenibacillus dendritiformis; assembly: GCF_021654795.1. Taxonomy (NCBI): domain Bacteria; kingdom Bacillati; phylum Bacillota; class Bacilli; order Caryophanales; family Paenibacillaceae; genus Paenibacillus; species Paenibacillus dendritiformis. Next base: position 6,224,445 of record NZ_AP025344.1, on the reverse strand, counting down.
TACAGTTAGTTAATGCGCAAGGCGCTGCCAAGAATGTGAAACTCGGATTTAGTTGGACCACTTTCTTTTTCGGATTTTTTCCTGCGCTGTTCCGCGGAGATCTGAAATGGGCTGCTATTATGTTTATTTGTGCAGTTCTATTTGGTCTCTTTACCCTTGGTTTGGGAGCATGGATTCCGGGTATTATTTTTTCATTCATTTACAACAAGATGTACATTAGAGAACTGATGGAGAAGGGTTACCGCCCAGCCAATGCGGAAACGGAAGCTGCGCTGCAGGCAAAAGGCATCATGGCTCAGGCGGTAAGAATATAGTAGCGGATTATCTATACATATGTGAAACCAACAAAAGACCGCGGGGATGCGGTTTTTTTGTTCCTCGGCAGTATGGAGGCCACTGCTTGGAAGGAGATGCGGTGGCCTTTTTTATCATGCGCACAGTTCTGGCAGGAGAGTATACAGCGGCTTGGGGCGGGCTAACATATTGCTGCCAAGCGAATGAAAGGCCTAATCGGACTCAAGGGGAAACGCAACAAAGCCCCCTAAACACGCTCAATGGGCCGCACTATCGCAGCTTAGCGCCAAGAAGCGCGCTGTACAGGGCAATGGGATAACGTTGCCAAGAAGCAGGACAGCGCCAAGCGAAAGCCTCCAGTTCCTGCAAAAGTGCAGCATTTTAAGTTGAACCAACGAAAATATAACGAAATTGCTGCACAGCTGCATCAATTTCCTCAAACTGCGACCTATTCAGGCGAAATTGAGTGAAATTCCTGCATTTTTGCAGGATTGCGTTTTCAAATATTCCGCCGCTGTAGAATCCTGTATTTTTGCATCATTTCCGGCTGGTGTCTGGGGCCTGTTCCGGCTTGAACGCATCTTCTCCTGTAGAGCCCTAATCGATCGGAGGACGATCAGCACGACACGCACACACGATGCTAAAATAGTGCTTACCCAGACCGTATTTTAATACACAGAGAAACGATAAATGCGACTGCAGCGCGAAACCGTTGTCGAATACATAGGAGAATCACTCACTCTAATGACGGAAAATCGCAGCAACCACAAAAAAGCCAGCATCTCCGACAATCAGAGGCGCTGGCTCTCTTGGCGTCCGGCTTATTTCAATATAAACCTTCCGGTCACCGGATTATGGTCACTGTTCTCGAAGTTCAGAGCGTGTCCGGTCACAGCGGCGATTTCGACATTCGGAGAGACGAGGAAGCCGTCGATGACCGCGAGGAAGGTAATCCCTGGCCGATACGCGCTGTCCAGCGTGCGGACGGAGGGCGTGCCCGGGTCCACCGCCCATTGGAAACCAGCCGGAGCGAAGGTGTCCGGGAAGGGCTGCAGCCACTGCGGCCATTCCTGCCGCGACGGAAAGCGGCGGTGGTCGGTTCCCGGCAAGGCGTGGTTCCAATCGCCGCCGAGGATGAGGTAGTTGTCCTTCTCCATTTCTTGCTGTATATATTCTCCCAGAAAATCAAGCTGTTGTTTGCGGATGGTGCCGCCCTTGTCGAAGGCCGATAAATGCAGGTTAATCAGCACGAGCTCTTTACCGTTATCGACGGGGAAGCGGCTCTCGATAAATGCGCGATCCAGTTCAAAGAGCTGCACTGGCCAGCTCTCTTTGCCCGGCAGATCGAAGCGGGTGTGAGAGCGGCTGTGGAACTTCGATAACGTCAGCAAGCCGCTCTGCACCGCGCCCATCGGATGGGTCAGCGGCACGGGAACCCATGCCACCTTATAGTTATAGGCGAAGGTGCTGCTGTACTCCGGCAGGCTGTCGCTAATCATCTGAACCTGATTAATATGATGGCTGCGTGAAGAATGAACGTCTACTTCCTGCAGGATATACAGATCGGATCGGGTGTCCTTTAGAAAATCGGCCATAGCGCTCAGGTTCGCTTCCGTCTGTTCCTTGCTGCGGGAGCGGGACATCGTTCCGCCGTCCATGAAGAAGTCCTGTCCTTGGTCGAGACCGGCGTAGCCGAGATTGAATGTCGTGACGGTGAACGGCTGGCCCCGCTTCAGCGTAGAGCCAGTGTTATTGTTGGTTGGAAGCTCGACTTGAGCAGGGGGCTTATCATCCGCTGCGGTCATATAGATGAGAAAAATGGCAAGCGCAGCAATGGGGGTGAGCACGACCCAGGCCAGCCACTTTAATAATTGTTTGATCATCAGATCGTGTGGTACCTCCTCGTTATCAAAGCTTGCAGCGCAAGGCAAACCAGCTCCGATGTCCCCGGCCTGCCTTAGACCGGGAACGCTTCATGACTGGCTTCTTATAGATTATTACTGATGTTGATCCGGAATGACAAACGATACGGTTGTTCCCTCATTCGGCTGGCTGACAATAGACAAGCCGCGGCCGTACAATTGAATCAATCTTCGGTTCGTATTGGCGAGCCCGATTCCGCCCTTCCCCTTCAGGGTCGGACTCAGCAGATGGGCCACCCTGTCTGGTTCCATCCCGTTGCCGTTGTCTGTGACTTCAATCCGCGTGAACCCATCTCCGCGAGTTATCCGAAGCTGAATCGTGCCGCCTTCATTGCGGCTGAGAAGGCCATGCTTGACGGCATTCTCGACCAGCGGCTGAATGGAGAGAGGCGGGAGGAGCGCGTCGATGCCGGGCTCAATCTCCCGGACGATAGACAACCGGTCTCCGAACCGCTCTTTCTCAATGTATAAGTAGGCTTCGACCAGATCCAATTCACGCGACAGTTCGACCAGTTCCCCCGTGTTGAGGTAGTCGAAGCTAATTCGTAAAAAGGAGGCGAACGCATTCCCCAGCCTGCGCATTTTTTGCGTATCAATTACGCTTAGCGCCATCAGCGAGTTCAGCGTGTTGAACAGAAAATGAGGCTGGATCTGCGCTTGCAGATAAGCCGCCTCCATGCGCAATCTTTCATTAATGGATTGCTTCAATGTAGTCAGCGCTTTGATGCGGGATTTCAGCTCGAGCGCGTCTACGGGCTTGGTCACGTAATCGTTGGCTCCGGCCGAGAAACCGGTGTAGATGTCCGCTGGCTGACTTCGGGCGGTGAGCAGCAGGATCGGAAGCTCGGACACGGAATAGTGCTCCCTTACTCGCTGCGTCAGCTCATAGCCCGACATGTGCGGCATCATGACATCGGCAATCAGCAAATCCCATTGCTGTGTTCCCAGCAGCTCCAATACTTCGCGGGCCGATTGGACGGTGGTGACCGTATACGGTTCCGTCGACAGTATCCCAACAAGCACATTCAGGTTGACCGGATCGTCATCCACGGCAAGAATATGAACGTTCCCGTCCGGCAACAGCGGCGGGATCGGTACGGTGGCCGCCAATTCCCCGCTTGTCGGATTGGCCGAGGTAAACCCAACCGGCTCGACTCTGGTCCCGACGGTACGCTGATCGGGGTAAGCAGGGCCTTGCGACGGCGGGAACGGCGATCGGTCAGCCAATGGCAGAGTGAAGCTAAAGACGGAGCCCTTGCCCAGCTCGGAGCGAACGTTCAAGGTGCCGCCGTGCAATTCCACCAGTTGCTTGCAAATGCTCAAGCCCAGTCCAATGCCTCTCCCATCGCTGATGCCGGGAGAGCCCTGCTCATAAGGGAGGAACACGCGCGCCTGGGTCTCCTCATCCATGCCGACCCCGGTGTCGGAGACCAGAATGACGGCATTCTTGCCCCTCGTCCGGGCGGAGACGGTGATCGTTCCCTCCGTCGTATATTTGAGGGCGTTATGCAATAAGTTGTACAAAATTTGCACAAGCCTTTTCTCATCCCCCATTACGGGAGGCAGCGATTCGTCGATATCCATCTGGAGTTGGACGGGCTTGCCTTCGGTCAGAAATTTCAGCATCGCGATGACGCCGGGAACGAGCGATTGAATCCGCAGCGGCTCTTGCTGCAGCACGACGCGGTGCTCCTTGAGAAGCGCGATATCGAGCAGATCGCCAAGCATATGCGACATGCGGCGGCTGATCGTGATCAGCAGCTCCATATCTTTCACGCTGCTTGCATTCATCTTTTCCTTCTCTTTCGTTACCACGGTCTGAGCGATATTCATAATCCCGTGAAGCGGCGTTCTCAGTTCATGCGACGTATTGGCCAGGAATTGGTCTTTCAGCTGATCGGCTTCCTTGAGCTGTTCGTTCAGCTTGGCGTTCTCCTTGGCATTATGGATATATTTTTTGAACCAATACGTGGAAAATCCGATAATGGCCACCAGAATATCGATGAGATAGTAGACGGTCGTAACCTCTTGAACCGACTCCAGGATGCCCCATAGTAAGTTGGAGATCATACCCGCTGCGGAGAGCAGCAGAAACACGACGTCCTTGTCGCCCTGCTTTCTGAAGATCATCGTTCCTACGATATAAAAAAACCAAGCGAACGAAAAGAGATAAAAGGCAATAAACAGGTTGAAATGCACTGCGCCGTATACCCATGAAGCGGGCGCGGCAAGCAGAAACCCGGTAAAGCCAACGATTGCCGCGGTGTATGCCCTCAGCCATACGTTCCCCGAAGAAGCCGAAGCAAATCTTCTGAAAATAACAAGGATAAAATAGTTTTGCCACAGGAGAGCGATCAACTTGATCTTGATTGCCCACGTATAGTTGATCGGAAGCCATATTTGCAGCACGTTGTCATGACCGATCAGTACCGCGATGCCGACGGTCAGCATTAACAGAAACGTAATGAGCAAAGCCCGTTCTTGGCGGTTGAACAGGTACAGGATCCATGCATACATCCCGTGGAGCAGCAGCACAACGAACGTCACTAGCTGAAATCCGATAGAATACCAACGCACATAATCAATGGAGGCCTGAGAGCCGAAGCGAATCGAGCGTACAAGACCGCCGTTAAAAGGTTCATCGAAGTTGGCCGCGTGAATAAGCACTTCAAGCTCCGTTGTTCCTTTCTCAGAGTGGGTAGCGGTGTAAGAGACGCTTTTGGGCCAGTAATCTTTCTCGGCCGCGGCAGGTTTCCCGACGCCGTATTTGTCCGATCCGTTTATCTCCACTTGCGATGAAGCCTGAATCCCTTGGAGCCAGAGCGCGACAGGCTCCTCCAGCGGATCGATCAGAATGCGCAGCCGGTACGTTCCGTACCCGTACGAAGTACCGGAAGCCGGGTTCATCGCGCTCCCCCAATCTCCCGGAACCTGAATGTTGCGATACGGTTTGTCATCAGACTGCAGATCCTGAAAAGATATAAATTGATTCGGATAGAAATGCCATTCGCCGTCCATGTAGAAAGGGGGAGCTTGCTCCAGATCGATACCGCGCAGGTCGAGCACGCCATTTACCGCCCGCTGTTCTCCCGATGTATAAAAGAACTCGGACCACGCCCATCGCAGAGAGAGGAGACCCCCGAAAATCACGATGAGCAAGACTATATTTCGATAGGCAGGGGAAACATTATTTATTTTGGGCAGTTGCTTAATGAGTGGGAGCATATAGCACTTATTCCTTTACGAAAATAATCTATTGGATGGTTCCATAAAAAGGTGTCTGCAAAACGGATATTTGCTGCCCATAATCATTTCGTTGCAGACCATCCGTTAAGTGCAACATTGCCGAAGTTATGTAAAATTTAGGTATTCAAGGGATGGAAATAGGCGTTATTCTTGATTCTTTTGATTATAAGTCTTTATGAGAATGTAAACAATATTGCCCCAAAATTTGTTCTCGGACCGGCCGATCGCGAACCAAATAAGAACCTGGATTTCATAGCCAATGTATTGGTTATACAAAGTGTACTTAGACATACTTAACTAACTAATCTTACTTTTTGGGGGGTGAATCATGAAAGGACCAAAAAGGCTAATATGCTTGGGCAGCAAAAGTCGGAGAAAAAGAAAAATCGTCATTCCAAAGGAAGCGCGGGAGATCTTTGAAATTGAACCCGGCGACACGCTGCTTCTTCTTGGTGACGAGGAACAAGGCATAGCCATCGTGAAGGGCGGTAAGTTTACGGAGTTGGCCAACAAAATTTTCGGTGCCCATGAGGATGGGGGAAGGTGAGTGAACGGAGTCGCGGTAACCGGCTTGACGACAAGATTTAACGAAAGGACAGCGGTCGACCGCTGAATCCTATCGTAAGGGAGGGATAAAACGGAAGACATGATGGAGGCCAATGAGTGGTAGGGCGGTTTCCATCGCCTCAAATTGGGAAAACCCGTTCGTGCTTCATGCGTCTGGCCCTAATCATGAATAAGCGGCTCCCTCTCGGCAGGTTCCAGGGGGCAGCCGCTTGCCTGGCCGTTTTGTCTCAAGGCTTGTCCAGCTCCAAAGGCAAAAACGCATATTCGCCGTTTTTTAATATCTCGCCTTTGCGAACGGGGATGGGTTGTCTGAACAATGGCCCGTCGATGACGGTCGTGTGGAACTCGCCGCCTTCTCCGCAAGGATCGATGCCGCGGGCGAGAAGCTCCTCCACATACTCGTGGGTCAGCACTCGGCCCAGGTCGTCCTCCCGCATGCCTAACGATAAATTCACGGTCACCAGCATCGTCACGAAGCCGAGATCGATGAACTGCCGGACCGCTTCCAGATGATCCATCTCCCAGAGGGGCATCCCCAGCTTTAGGCCCGCATTTTTCGTTACTCTGTCATGCCAGCAGCCATGCGCGGGCACATCCAGGTCGCCGGTGACCAACACTTCCGCTCCTTCGCTTTTCGCTGTGGCCAACAGGATCATAAAGTTCTTCTCATAATCCGCCCAACTCGTGGCGGCCGTATATACAGGCAAGCCGATAGCTTCCGCTTGGGCTTGTACCACCTCGGGCGGCATGCCATGCGAGCGGGAGCGCTGCCCTTCTTCCTCCAGCATAACGATCAGGCCAATGGCTTCACCAACCTCCATCGCTTTGTATAGCGCCAGCGTGCTGTCTTTCCCTCCGCTGAAGGAAGCGACAAATTTCTGCCCGCGGGCGCCGTTTTTCCAATCTGCTGTTTCAGTCATGTCTGTCTTCTCCTCCGCTGTCTATACTCAGGAGTGTCTGTTTCCAGTTCCAGGTACAGGATGAGCTGTTCCTCTTTCATTATAAGCGATGGCGCCGGCATTCAGTAGCAGGATGGCGGCGAAGCCCTCCGGCAAGAGGGCTTCCGTCTAGGCCATGATTCCGAGCTGGGCCGGTACAGCTTGCTGTAATGGGTGAACCGCCGCCTCCAGCCCGCCCTTTTCCGCCTTTGTTAAAAGAGAGGAGCTTACGGGAACCATCGGACACAGCATGCCGATGGTGGCGTTGTTCGATTTTGCAATGCGGATGACGTACCCGCTTTTTCATCGTTCATGCAAAAAGTATTCGGCCTTGAGTGGTCTATCCCGATTCCATGTTCGGCACGCCGGCTTTTTGCAGTTCGATTTGCCGAGAAAACTGTAAAAGTGCAGTATTTCCTTATGATGCTTTTTCTGTTACAGGCATTCCTGCAAAACGGCAGGAATTTCAGCCATCTCAAGAGATCGAGCCCCGAATATACCCAAAATTGATGCACTTTTGCAGCAATCCCATCAACTAACGGTTCAAATAGCAAAAAATCCTGCTTCTACCAGGCTGTTGAGAAAGAAGTTTTGAGTAGGAAAATGGATATTTCCACCATCCTGAAAACTGCACCATTTCCCTAGACACGCCCATCCGGCAGTCGAAATCCGCAAACTCCACGATTTTTCCAGGCACGCCGATTCGGTAAGCGAAATCCTGCAGAAATACAGCAATTCGATATGGACGACTATTCCAGAAAGGGAATCCTGCAAAATTACAGGAATTTCCCCCGTTTCGCTTCGGTTTGAAGCAAAAGGGCCTAAAATGATGTAGATTTGCAGCAATTCCTCGGGATGGGGACTCATTAAGCCGAAATTCCTGTAAAATAGCAGCAATTTCCTCCACACATCCAAGCCCCAGGAGGCAACGATGCTTCCAGCAGGCCGATAGTGCTTCCAGCAGGCTGATAATGCTTCCTGAAGGCGATGATGCCCCCAGCATCCGACGCGGTCGATTGGATCCCGTAAAATCAGGCCATTGAGTAGTCTATGGGACTTTTCACCTGTGATGTGGATCTCTTCTCCCGGTAGAAAAAAATCGATTTAAAACGCTCTAAGAGCCAAAGTTTGGATGAGGAAAATGGACCTTCTCCACCCCTTCACAAAAAACAGGGGTTTTCCAACAGCCTGTTCTACGCAGAATTTTGCTTCCTCATCGATTTTCCGCCGCCTTACCCTTCTTCTTTTCCGCTTCCCGCATCCGCCGTTGTCCCGTCTGGCTCTTGCCGCATATAATTAGAGCCAGCCCTTCTCATCGGCAATATTCACCGCTTGCTGCCTCGATTCCGCTTCCAGCTTCTGAATCGCGGAGGACAAATAGTTCCGCACGGTCCCCTTCGTTAAGAAGAGAGCCTTGCTGATATCGCTTGTCGTCATGCCCGCCTTGGTGAGGCGCAGCATCTCCGCCTCCCTGTCGCTTAACGGATTCTCTTCTTTCATAAAAAGCGCTGCGGCCAAATCGGTGCTGATCACCCGTTCCCCCGCCATGACTCGGCGAATGGACTCAATCAGATGTTCAATCGGTTCATCTTTTAACAAGTAGCCATTCACCTGAGCCTCGATCGCTTTTTGTAAGTAGCCGGGACGGGCAAACGTAGTCACGATCATGATTTTGCAGGGCATGCCGGCATTTCTGATTTGTTCAGCCAACGCAAGGCCGTTGATGAGAGGGATCTCAATGTCCAGTATGCACACATCAGGCTGATGCCGCTGTATCGCCTCCCAGGCTTGCTTCCCGTCCGGCACTTCAGCCAGCACTTCAATATCGGGTTCGAATGTGAGCAAGGTGGCGAAGGCGCCGCGCAGCATCTGCTGATCTTCGGCAATGACGACTCGAATCATGGGGCAGGATTCTCCTTTCCGTGTTGACGAAGCGGAAGCTGCATTGAAATAACCGTTCCCCTCCCAGGCGAGCTGTCTACCGTAAAGGTTCCATGAAGAGCTTGCAACCGCTCTTTCATCGACTGAATTCCATGTCCGGTTCCTGAAGGCAACAGGCCGACTCCGTCATCCGTTATCGATACACAATACAGATTATTCATCGTTTCCAGCCGGATTGTACATTTCTTTGCTTGACTGTGTTTGACAATATTGGTCGCCGCTTCCCGAACAGCGAGGGCAATCATCGTTTCTTCTACGCTTGCGAGCAGGGGAGGCATTCCATCTTTCACGATCTCCAGATCAATGCCTGCCGTATGCAGCAGCTTGCGGGAATGCTCGATTTCATTCGCCAGAGAGATGAACTTCAAATCGGAAACCAGTTCTCTCACCTGCTTCAAGGCGATTCTTGATGTGTACAGTATATCCTTGAGCTCTTCCTTGGCCTGCGATGGATTCTTATCTACCCACTTCGAGGCCAGCTCGCATTTCAGTTTAATCATCATGAGGGTTTGCCCGAGCGTGTCATGTAGATCCCTCGCAATCCGCTGCCTTTCCTCCTGTTGAATGTACTTTTCCAGCTGTTGATTGGCGGCATCCAGCTTGCTTTGCAGGCGCTTTGCCTTTGCCATGATATAAATGACGATAGGGAGGAGCATTTGAACGATCATGAGAGGCAGGAATAGAAAATTGTCGTCCGTCCTCTCCCAATACACCAAGATAAACATGAGGCCAATGGCTGCAACCCCGATACCAATATGCCACTTAGACTTCGACTTTCCAATCAGATCGGCAAATATAAAACCAAAGAGTAAAAGGTGCGGGTCGATATAGAAACCGATCAGAGCCGTCGTGGCAAGACCGGCTAGAACGGCTGCCAGTAGATATCCATTCCGCAGCCACAGTGCGAAATAAAAGGAAACAAGAAAAGAAAGCAGAAGAAGGAGACTTCCCAAGAGACCCGGATTCGAACTGGAGCTGAGAACCATATAAAATAAATACACGATCGCGATCACATCGATGAGCAAATAATTTTTGATTTGTTCTCTCGGGTAAATCTTGAATATCATGGATGACCTCCAGTTCGGTTATCGGGTTATCTGGATTCGAAGAGTCCCACTGCGCGTCTGCGGACCGATTCCATCGGCCCGAGCTTGAAGACACGAAGCCATGTTGAGGCAAACCATAGCTGGAAGATCGAGATGCCGATCCAGATTCCTATAATTTCCCAGGAATTCAGCTTTCCGCCTAGAGCAAAGCCCCAACCGTAAAAAAGAACAGAAGCGATTATATTTTGCATGACATAGCAGCTTAAAGACATCTTTCCGGCATGTTCAAGCAGGCGCCACAGCCAGTTCCACTTCGTATATTGTATCATTTTCCCAATGAGTGCTATATACCCAAGTGAGAGGAAGGGAGCAAATAGATAGCGCACAGGCAGATCAAAGGCGCCTCCGGGGATAAAAATCAACAGGTTCAGCGGCAGACCAAGAAAAATGCCCAGTTTCATGAGTTTTTTACGCTGTTTTGCGCCGTTCTCATCTTGGGCAAAGACCCCTGAGCGCATAAGACGAACGCCAAGCAAGAATAGAAAGACATTCATCGGAATCACGAGAATGGCTTCCAAGCGAAGCGGGAAGAAATAAGACAGCCGATATTGGATTTGCTCCAGCCAAGAACCGTCTTGATAGAGCGCGACAATCTGATCGAAGCTCCCCATCGACATCTTGGGAGATATCAAGGAAAGAAGCAGGATGGCCAAGATGATGCCCCCATGGACGCTGCCAATCCATCTCATCGTCATCGATATAAGGCGGTCGCCGCCTCGCACGATGAAGGCTGCGATCATGCCGGTGATTCCGTAGCTCATGAGGATGTCGAACTCCATGACCAGGGCGAAATGAAGCAAGCCTTCCATGAACAAGATGATGAGGACCCACATATAAACTCCCGGCCAAGCTTTCCCTGTGCGCATCGCTTGCTGATACTTTAATTCCATTCCTACACCGAACATAATCGTCAGCAAGCCAAGCAGCTTCCCGTTCACGAGAAATAACGCGATCATCCTGAGCAGATCATCGGGCTTCCACCAGCCGGCATACTCATACGTCGTAATATAAGATAAATCTCCTAAGTGCGCGAATATCCAGATGTTCGTCCCTAACGTTCCCAGGATGGCGAACCCTCGCAGAATATCCAGCAGCCGAATTCGCGCTTTGCGCTCCTCCACATTGCTCCCCCTTTTCTCCTATTCGTTCTTGTGGCTTTATTGTAGTTCTGAACAGGGGGACAGAACATTCACAACTGTAAAGAGATTTGGATGACAGGTGTCATATTGCGCGATTCGGGGGTTCATTTCGCGGGGTTCATTGCATCCTGTCTCACAATCAAGGTGGAGGAATATATTAACATATGCTAATATAGGGATAAATACATAGTGGGAGGTTCTTTTATTTTGATTGGTCGCAGCGGAAATCCGACGCTCAACGAAAACACGTTTGAGAATAGCGGACATTACAATGGACAAGAGACGATGACGATCGGCGGGACGGTGAACAAATCGTTCATGACGCTGGCGCTGCTCGTGGCGGCAGCCGTGATCTCTTGGACTATGTTCTTCAATGGGTACGAAATGTTGCCTTATATGGTAGGCGGAGCGATTGGCGGCTTGATTCTGGCGCTGATTATCAGCTTCAAGCCTTCGACGGCGCCGATTTTGACGCCTGTCTATGCCATTGCGGAAGGGTTGTTCCTTGGCGCGCTGTCAGCCAAGTACGAATCATTGTACTACGGCATTACTCTCCAGGCGGCTTTGCTGACGATGTGCGTGTTCATGGGCATGCTGCTTGCCTACAAGACGGGCCTAATCAAGGCGTCGGCAGGCTTCAAGCGCGGCGTATTCGCCGCGACGGCAGGAATCGCGATTGTCTATCTGCTCAGCTTTGTGCTGCGGATGTTTGGCGTCACGGTGCCTTATTTGCATGACAGCACCCCGATCGGCATCGGGATATCGGTCGTTATCGTCATTATCGCAGCCCTGAACTTCGTGCTGGACTTTAACTTCATCGAAGAAGGAGCGCAGCAGGGCGCGCCGAAATATATGGAGTGGTACGGGGCATTCGGCTTGCTCGTGACCCTCGTATGGCTGTACATCGAGATTGTCCGGCTCCTGGCCAAGCTGGCGAACCGGGATTAATCGAATCGAACAGGTTAACGAGATGCGGAGTGTCTTTGTTGAGGCACTCCGTTTTTTTGTGCCCATGGCGGGAGGCGGCTTGCCATGAAGACATGTGCCGCAGGCATGCGGAATAGGATATACGGAATCGCTTTTCCATGGAATATCGTCATGAAGGGAGAGGTTCCTGTGGTGAAGTATAGGCTGCCCGCACTTATCGTTGTCATGGGTATCCTTTATATTTTCGTGATTCCTGGCGAGCCGGAAGCCGTCAAGATTCTGTTCAAATTAATTCCGATGTGGCTGATTATCGCTTACGGCTATCTTCACATGCCTTCCAGCCGTCAGAGATGCCATTGGATGATCGGACTCGGGCTGTTTTTCTGCATGCTGGGCGACGGACTGTTGGTCTGGTTCACGGTTGGCCTGTTTGCGTTCCTCATCGGACATTTGTTCTATGTGACCGCTTTTATAAGCAGATGGCGCTTCTCCGTCATTCGCTTCTTCATGCTCATTCCCATCCTGGCCTATGCTTCGTTCATGAGCTGGCATCTGATTGAAGCGCTGATTCGCGCCGATAATTACGTCTTGGCTGCATCGGTGCTTTTCTATATTATCGTCATTTCCTTCATGGCTTGGTCCGCGATCATGACCGGAAATAAGCCGGCGACGGCCGGCGCTTTGCTGTTTGCGGCATCGGACTCCATTTTGGCGTGGGATAGATTTGTATCCGAGGTCGTCTTCGCAGGGCCGTTGATTATGATAACGTATTACGCGGCCCAATTCCTGATTGCCTCCAGCCTGAGAACGATCGCGGAAGACCACCGCAGCGCCGCCATCTGCACAGCCGACCGTGTAGAAAACTAAGGGCCTGTTGTCACGTTTTTTCCGACTCCATCGGACCGTATATTTTAATTTTATCAAAATGAGGATAAACGCTGGATTCGTTCTATGGATGATGCCTATTTCGAGTTGATTGCGCCGAACTGGTAAAGCCGGTTTCCGGTTGAAGAGTACGATTCTAATCCGATTATGCACCGTGCAAGGAAGCCGCCCATGGTTCGGTCAGGGTGGTTTTGCACCTCTATTCAATTTGCCAATATGAGAAATCTATGCCAGTATATAAACATATTAATAACGATTGGAGCTCATGTAATTATGTCTAATTTGCCGAACTGCCCACAGTGCAATTCTGAATATACCTACGAGGATGGACATCTGTTGGTCTGTCCGGAATGTGCGCATGAGTGGACGCCAGGGGCCGAAGCGGAAGCTAACGAGGATGGACGGGTCATCCGGGATGCCAATGGAAATGTCCTGAGCGATGGGGATTCCGTAACCGTGATTAAAGATTTGAAAGTCAAAGGAAGCTCATCCGTTGTGAAAATCGGAACAAAAGTAAAAAATATACGCTTGGTCGATGGAGACCATGATATTGAGTGCAAAATCGACGGCTTTGGAGCGATGAAGTTAAAATCGGAATTCGTGAAAAAGATCTAGAAGAAGCTCCGTTTCTTCGTCAATCTGCCGGTTGTAGAAGGAGCGAATCGGAGCTGCAGCGAGCGAAGGGCTGGCGAACCTATGACTTGGCTCCGGTTCGCGCTCGATTTCACGGAAGACGGGCTGAACGGCTTCGTGGAGGAATTTCCCGAGACTCGCTTGATTTCCCGGATGAGTGGCGAGGGCATCTTTATTCGATGGCATGCTGATAGTAATTCCAAGCTCTGCTGTCCTTATGCAGAGAATCTATCTTCCATACGAGCAATCTCCTGCTGGAACGGGGGCGATAATGAATAAAGCCGTCAACCGCTCCTCTCAGTAACGAATCCACCTGGGCAGCGTACAGATTAATATGAGCCTGGTAAGGAGTAGCGGCAATCATCTGTTGCATTTTATGATAGGAGAGAGAGTAAGCGTCCTCCTCACTTTCCTTCGGGCAATCTTCAAATAAATAGAAATGCGGTCGAACAAAGCTGCCTTGCAAATAAGGCAGCTTATTTTTATCGGGGCATACAGCGACATTAAAATAATGCATTCCCTTTCACCCTTCTTCGTCATCATGGGTTCCTATGCAGAAACATTACTAATCCCTAATCTTAGTGTATATATGAACAGATATCAAACAAATCATTTCTTTAATACTCTGTTTTCGGGTATGATGCTTCTCTAACCTGAAAGAGAGGTGGTAAACCGTTGTTGTTGAAGTTGATTGGCGAGAGATTACGGTATTTGAGAAAGCGAAATAACCTTACGCAAGAAGAATTAGCGGAAAAAGCAGGACTCAATTCCTCCTATATAGGCTCTGTCGAGCGGGGAGATCGCAATATTTCGATAGAAACGTTGGAGAAGCTGATCCATGGTCTCAATGTAACGCCTGCGGAAATGTTTCAATTGCACGAGATAGACGTGTTATCTTCCAATTTGGAAGATGCGCATTTGCTTGAAATCGTAAATTCATTACTTTATAACCGGACCTTGGAAGAAAAGAAACTGATCTATCGCATTATTAAAGATGTTTTGGAAACGCTGGATTCGAAAGCGCAATGAAAGATTGCCTGCACAGGAACATAGCTTTCGCAATCCTTCCCCCTTGCCTTAGGCTCATATGAAACCACGCATTGTTCTCCGTTGTGATGGAGACGGCTTGTTTTTCAACCGAACCGCGACAACCTTGACAAAGCGCGCCCCGTCGCGTATCGTGTTAGTATCAGTTAGATAATATCAAATAGATACGAACAGGTGATGAACAATGGAGCTGCGGGATCGCAACGGGCTGACGGAACGGGAGTTCCTGGAGCAATACCGCGCGGGGGATTATGAGCGCCCGTCGGTCGCTACGGATATGGTCATCTTCACGGTGACGGATACGGCGGAGGAGAATTACCGCAAGCTCCCGGAGAAGGAGCTGCGCATCCTGCTTATTCAGCGCGGCGGGCATCCTTATCTGGGGCAGTGGGCGCTGCCGGGCGGGTTCGTACGGCCCGCGGAGACGACGGAGCAGGCGGCGCAGCGGGAGCTGCGGGAGGAGACGGGCGTGGACAACGTCTACCTGGAGCAATTGTATACGTTCAGCGAGCCCGGCCGCGACCCGCGGACGTGGGTGATGAGCTGCTCGTATATGGCGCTCATCGACAGCAGCCAGGTCCAGGTGGAAGCGGGAGACGACGCCGACAACGCCGCCTGGTTCCAGGTCTCTTACCGGCTGCTGCGGGAGTCGAAGGAGCTGCTGGAGGCCGGCTACGTCAAGACGCGGCAGTACGAGTTAAGGCTGGTCAACGGAGACGACGCTTTGACCGCCGTCGTGGAACGGAAGATCACGTCGACGGATACGGTCTATGCCACCGAATATGCCATCGTCTCCAATGAAGGGCTGGCCTTCGACCATGCGAAGATTATCGCGTGCGCCATCGAGCGGCTGCGGGGGAAGGTGGAGTATACGGACATTGCGCTGCATCTGATGCCGAAGCTGTTCACCTTGACGGAATTGCAGCAAGTATACGAGGTCATTCTCGACCGTGAGCTGCTGAAGGCCGCATTCCGGAGGAAGGTGGCCCAACTCGTCGAGGAGACGGATCACTATACGGAGAATGCCGGTCACCGCCCGTCGCGGCTGTACCGGAGAAGCTGGGAGTCGATATGATGATCTACAACATTGAAACGCTGCGGAAGGCTTATAACGCAGGGCAGAAATTCAAATATGTGTTCTTCTGGGGACATACGCCGCCGGCAGACGGCAGCGTCAACCAGAGCTGCTTCAGCCAATGGTGGATGAGCGAATTCACCGTCGGCGGCGAGCGCTATTCCTGCGCGGAACAGTATATGATGGCGGAGAAGGCGCGCCTGTTCGGGGACGAGGAGATGAAGGCGGCGATTATGAACGCGAAGCATCCGAAAGAGATGAAAGCTTACGGCCGCGCCGTGAAAAACTTCGACAAGGACATATGGGAGCGCAACTGCTATGAGATCGTGAAGCGGGGCAACGCGGCCAAGTTTTCGCAAAATCCGGAGCTGTGGAATTTTCTGAAAACGACGAAAAACCGGATCATCGTGGAAGCAAGCCCGCGCGACCGCATCTGGGGAATCGGGATGGGAAAGAGCAATCCGGATGCGGAGAATCCGATGAAATGGCGGGGCCGCAACGGGCTGGGCTTCGCATTGACCGAGATCCGGGATCAGCTCTTGGCACAAGAAGGGGAGTAGCATGAAACGAAAGGGAATCGCACAAGATACGCTGCGCTATATGCGGCAAGGATATTATGAAATGAACGGGCGGCGGATTGATTTCGCCGCGGCCCAGCAATATTCGGAGGACAACAGCGCGCTCATTACCCCCGAAGAGGGGGCCGGGCTGGTGAGGAACGGTACGCCGCCTTCCGCCGGGAAGCCGGCGGTGCAAACGGTTATCAACGAGGCGACGGTGCAGGCTGTTCTTGATTTCGCCCGGGCCGGCGCCGAACGGGTCGGCGTGCTCAACTTCGCCAGCGCCAAAAATCCGGGCGGGGGCTTCCTGAACGGGGCGATGGCGCAGGAGGAGAGCCTCGCCGCATCAAGCGGCCTGTACGCCACGCAGCTTCGCCATGAGGGCTATTATCGGGCCAACCGGGCCTGCAAATCGATGATGTATACCGACCATGCCATCTACTCGCCGGACGTGGTGTTTTTCCGCGACAAGCGGTTCGAGCTGCTGGAGCAGCCGGTGACCGCCTCGGTGTTGACGCTGCCGGCAGTGAATTACGGGCAGGTGCTGCTCAAGGGCGAGGATCCGGAGCAAGCGCAGCGGGTCATGCGAGACCGCATGCGGCTCGCGCTGGCGATCTTCGCCGATCGGGGGGACCGCAATCTAGTCTTGGGCGCCTACGGGTGCGGCGTGTTCCGCAATGATCCGGAGCTGGTCGCCGCCTGGTGGCACGAACTGCTCATGAACGAAGGCTACGGACGGTTCTTCGAGCGTATTGTGTACGCCGTAATGGATAGATCCAAGGACGGAAAATGCATTCGTGCGTTTGACAGCCGCTTCGGAAGTCAAGTAGGCTAGCAATATATGCATTCCGGGGAGGTCATGGAGCTTGAAATATTTCAGCATATTTGCTTCCAAGAACGATATCGAGGATATCGGGGGCAAGATAGCGGACGTGTTCGCGTCAAGCTATAGGATCGAACAGAGTGGCAATGATTATATCATCCAATCCAACTCGCTGTTCAAAAAGGACAAGATGACGATTCGGGTGTTGACCGAGGAGACCAATCCCGATTATTTCGAAGCCAACATACCCGGGATGATGGGCTTTTATGATCGCATTTCTTTTGCCGATGAGAAACGGAAGGAGATGGTCCTTGCGCAGATCTCCGTGTTCAATACGCTGCTTGCGATCCAAGCGGAGAAGGAACTGAACGAAGGCCACCTGCAATTATGCACGGCGCTGATGTCCGCCATCGATGGCATCGGGTTCCTGGAGGACGGGACGCTTCTCGATAGCGACGGGCAAGCGATTGTCTACCCCGACGGAACGTCGGGACCGGCCGACTTCACTCCCCGGGCCTGCACCGACAAAGTGATGGGGCAGGAGATGACCTCCGAGGAAGGCGAGCGGAGAAAGCGCGCGTCCATCGCCTATATCCAGGAGCGCGGCATTCCCGTTCTGGAGACCTTGCCCCAGCTCCCGCCCGTGGCGGCCTGTCAGTGGAAAACGCAAGAGGACATCGCGGGAAGAGCGGTCGCTCTATTAATCGTGATCCAGTATGCTTGCGATGTGACTCAAGGCGGAGATTTGGAAGAATCGAAGGAATTCGTCATGCGCATGCTGGGTAAATTCGATGTGGAGGATCAACTGACGGAGAAGGAGCGCAAGCTGCTGCAGGATGCCGAACCGGCGGAGCAAGAGGCGGTTAATATTGTGTGGCAGTACGAAGCGTACTGGCCCCTTCTCTGGGCGCTAGGTCTGGTGGATTCACTCGACTTCCCCGATCAGATTTGCGACTGCGAGTATGCGATTGAGGCCGTGTCCCGCTGCGACTCGTTCGAGGAATTCTATGGGAAGACCGCCCTGCGCAGCCGGGAAGAAATCATGGATGAAGCCGACAAAATCTACCGGCTGCATTGGGCATGCGTCGATAGCCGGATTCATGGGAAGGAATCCCCGGCCGGCATGAATGAAAGCATCGTCATGGAAAGACGCAGAGGCTTGTTCTGGATGGTCGGCTGCGACGAGGAAGATTGGGATCATATCCCGATGGATACATAGACCGCGGATCCCTATCATGATGAATAGAACTGCCGCATAGGGTTTTAACAAGAGGCACCGGCGTGAAGTCAGGTGCTTTTTTGCTGCGGATCGCATACCGGACTCCCTTTTTTTGATAAAATATACGGGGATACGGGCTTGCGCGCGTATATCGGATTAGCTGCCGCGATCACGACAAGCGTTGCGGGAAAGGATCGGATTATGAAAAAACGTTGCATCGATATTTTTGTCATTATGGCGGGGGCATTCATTTTTGCGCTGGCCATCAATTTGTTCGTCATTCCGAACGAGCTCGGCGAAGGCGGGGTGACGGGGGTCACCATCATACTGTACTACCTGTTCCAATGGTCTCCGGGGCTCGTCAGCTTCATTCTGAACTCCATTCTGCTCATCGTCGGGTATAAATTCCTGGACAAAAATACGACCGTATATACAATCATCGCCGTCGTGTTCAACTCGTTGTTCCTGCATTTGACCCAGGATTGGCGCATTGAATCGAATGAGCTGATCATTAACACGATATTCGGGGGAGTCTTTACGGGCGTAGGGATCGGCTTGATTATCCGAGTCGGGGGCACGACTGCGGGAACCACCATCTTGGCCCGGATCATGAACAAGTATCTGGACTGGAACGTGAGCTATGCGCTGTTATTCTTCGATCTGATCGTCGCTTTTTCCTCTTACTTCATTATTGGCGCGGAGAGTCTCATGTTCACCATTGTGATGCTCTATATCGGGACGAAGGTGATGGACTTCATCATTGAAGGCGTCAATCCGAAGAAAGCCGTGACGATCGTGTCCAAGGAGCACGACAAAATCGCGGAGCAGGTCAATGTGGTCATGGACCGTGGGGTGACCGTCTTATATGGTCATGGGCATTACACGAAAATGCCGAAGGAGATTCTGTATATCGTCATCAGCAAGCAGGAAGTGAGCACGCTCAAAAAGATCGTAAAAGCGATTGATAAAGACGCTTTTATCACGATTCATGATGTGCGGGACGTGTTCGGCGAAGGGTTCGTCGATATCTCGAAATAACCGCCCGGGCACGAAAATATCCCCATTCTCCGAACTGCTAAGGGGGAGGATGGGGATGGCAGCGGGCCGCTTGAGGACCGGGTCCACAATATCGATCGAGAAGTCCGAATCCGGCCGCCCACGCCGAACAGCTTGGCGCTATCGACCCGAACCCCGGCGGCGCTTAGTCTGGGCTGCAGCAGCGCCTCATCGGCACGGCTGGCGACAATGCGCGTCAGACATGGCAGCTTGTCCAGCTCGGACATGTCGGAGAGGCTCCGCAGCAGCTTGTCATCGGCGAGATGCGTTGAAGGCGAACCTGCCCGGCCGCCCACCTCAATTATCGCGTCGTCACGCGCCGCTTCCTTGAAGCGCTTCCGCCGTTCCTCGGGGAGTGCATCCATTCCACCCATACGCAATAAATATCTCCCGTCTTCGGCTTCATATCCGGTCATCGCCCTCCCGCGAACGATCCATGCCCCGGGAGATGCCGATTTATCACGGCAAAAAATGATTTTTATCATAGTTTCTGGACAATTTCTGATGACATCTTGCAAGCTATCGCATATATTAGGTAATACCTAATAAATTTAGCCACAAGCTAAATTTCCGGAAATAGGAGGATCATTCATATGCTCGTATGGATGCTGCGCAAGGTGATGGCGGAGAGGGGAATATGGTCGGGGGCGGCATTGTCCCGCTTGCTGCGCGAGAGAGCGAATTATATTTTGTCCGCGCCGTCGATAAGCGCATTGATGAACGGGCAGCCGCGGCAAATGAAGGCCGAGACGCTGGACGCCTTGTGCACGGCGCTGGATTGCACGCCCAATGATTTGTGGGCGCATACGCCACCAATGAAGAAGGAAGGAGTGAAGTGATGGCGGAACGTGCAATATTGCCTTTTGGGGACCCTATATTGCGGAAGGTGGCCAAGCCGGTGGAGGAACTGACGCCGCGAATCCTCAAGCTGTTGGATGATATGGCGGAGACGCTGTATGCCAGCGACGGGCGCGCCGGCCTCGCCGCGCCGCAGGTCGGGGTGCTGCGAAGAGCGATCGTGATGGATTGCGGCGAAGGCTTAATCGAGCTGATCAATCCCGAGATTGTGGAGCTAAGCGGGGAGCAGGACGGCGTGGAAGCCTGTTTGTCATTTCCCGGCTATTACGGACATGTGAAGAGGGCGAATGCGGTCACCGTGACAAGCCTGGACCGGGAAGGGAAGCCCTTCACGTTGAAGGGGGAAGGATATCTTGCGCGATGCATTCAGCATGAGATCGATCATTTAAATGGCGTGCTGTTCGTAGATCATGTGAAGGACAGATGGCTGTATCACGAGAAGACGAAGCAAAAAATAGCGCTGCTGGATGTGATTCGGTTAACCAATCAAGGGGTGTAGAATGCCAATTACTAGATTTTATTTACATATAATTCTCGTGAATGTATAATAAGTAAAACTCTTTTTATACGATAATCCCTAGGATTCTACCACCCGAACAGCTCGATTATGACGGGCCCATCATTTTACGTTTTCCAGATGCTGCAGCGGTTGATAACTTATGACGAACACAAGGAAGGTGGATAGAATTTTGGAGTTTATCTACGATATTATTTCTTTTAACAATACATTTTGGTCTTATGTACTGATTGTAATTTTGATCTCGGCAGGCTTGTACTTCACGTTCAGAACGAAGTTCGTCCAATTTAGAATGGCGGGCGAGATGGTACGCTTATTGGGTGAAGGCGCAAGCAGCTCCAAGAAAGGACAAGGCGGGGTATCCTCGTTCGGCGCATTTTGCATCAGCACGGCTTCCCGGGTAGGCACGGGGAACCTGGCGGGGGTAGCGCTCGCGATTGCCACGGGCGGCCCGGGAGCCGTCTTCTGGATGTGGCTTATCGCTTTGATTGGATCGGCTACCGCGTTCATCGAATCGACGCTGGCGCAAATCTATAAGGTAAAGGACAAGGGCGGCTTCCGCGGCGGACCGGCTTACTATATGGAGAAAGGGCTGAACAAACGCTGGATGGGCGTGCTGTTCGCCGTTCTCATCACGATATGCTACGGCCTTGTGTTCAACTCCGTGCAAGCGAACACGCTCTCCCTGGCCTTGGAAAGCGCCTATGGCATGGATCGCTTCTGGGTGGGGGTCGTTGTCGCTGCCCTCACCGGATTTGTCATTTTTGGCGGCGTGCAGCGAATCGTGAAGGCTTCCGAATATTTGGTGCCCGTTATGGCGGGCGGGTATGTGCTCCTTGCCCTCTATATTGTGGTTACCAATCTGTCGGAGCTTCCTGCGGTGATCGGACTCATTGTCCGGAGCGCATTTGGCTTCGAGCAGGTGGCCGGCGGCGGATTGGGCGCTGCGATTATGATGGGGATTAAGCGGGGGCTGTTCTCCAATGAAGCGGGAATGGGAAGCGCTCCGAATGCTGCGGCCGCGGCCGATGTCACTCATCCGGCGAAGCAGGGCTTGGTTCAAGCTCTGGGCGTGTTTGTGGACACGCTGTTGGTCTGCAGCGCAACCGCTTTTATCGTTCTGTTCTCCAGCGCGTACGGCGCTGAAGATCTGACGGGTATTGAGCTTGTTCAGGCCGCGTTGGCCAATCATATCGGCAGCTGGGCCGTTAGCTTCATCGCGATTGCCGTGTTCCTTCTCGCCTTCAGTTCACTCGTGGGCAACTATTATTACGGGGAGACGAATATTGAGTTCATCAAGAGCAGTAAAACATGGCTGTTCCTTTATCGTCTTTCCGTGGTGGGCATGGTTCTGTTCGGGTCTGTTGCCAAGGTCGCGATCGTATGGGATTTGGCCGATCTGTTCATGGCGTTCATGGCGATTACGAACCTGATTGCCATTGTGTTGCTGAGCCGAATCGCGTTCGACGCGCTGAAGGATTACCAGGAGCAGAAGCGTCAGGGCCGCAACCCGGTCTTCCATCTCTCTCATTTCCAATCGCTACGCAATGTCGAATGCTGGGGAGAACCACACGAACCCGATCTCAAATAAGGTTTATAGTTCAGTTTGAAGAAGGCGGAGCCGTGAATGCGGCTCCGTTTTTTTTGCTGCCCTCGTTCCCCGCCTCGTTTTTTGATTTCCATCGTATGGATTGGATTCCAATGAGTTGAAGAGTATTGTATAGTAAAAAGTACGGGTCGCGAGGGTCCATGGCACTACGTCTTACATACACATGGAAGGGGATGCAAAATGGGCATATATCGGAAGGAATCCGGTCATCGGCCTGTAAAAAAAGCGGGGAAGCGAATCGATGTCATGGTGAAGGCGGTTCTCATTGCGGCGGTCGTCATGCTGGCGGCATTTCCTTACGGCCATCCGTCGCCAGTGCAGGCGGAAGCGAAGACACTCACGATTCAGCATGCGCTGCACAACCAAAAAAAGCTGGCTGCGGCCAACGCACATTATATGGCGGTGAATAGCGACGGTTCGGTAAAGACATGGGGCCAACGGCTCAAGGGCGAGCCGTCGGTTCCGAAGAAGCTGCGTGATGTCGTGGCCGTTACTTCATCGCGTAACGCGGCGTTCGCGCTCAAAAAAGACGGCACGATCGCGCAATGGGGTTCGGGTTCGGGTCTCCATTCCTCGCACAGCGGCACAGACTTGTCCAAAATAAAGGATGCGGTGTCGATATCGGCCAATCTGGGGACCTTGTTCATCGTCCACCGGAACGGCAAGGTAAGCTACTACCACCATATCAATGACGGAGGAAACGGGAAGCTCTCCATTCCGGCCGGATTGAAGAATGTGGTGGATGTGTCTTCGGGACCGTATCATGTGCTTGCCTTGAAAAAGGACGGAACGGTTGCGGCATGGGGGAAGAATTATGAAGGAATGGCCAAGGTGCCGCCAGGACTGAACAACGTAGCGGCGGTGGCGGCAGGAAGCAGCGTGTCCGCCGCGCTTCGGAAGGACGGCACGGCGGTAGCGTGGGGCAACGGATTTCCGAAGGGGAAGATCCATGAAGCGCCCTATCGGGACATCGTAGGCCTGTCTGCAGGCTTCAGCGAGATTTATTTGCTGCGGGCCGACGGTTCATTGGCGGTATGGAGAGAACAAACGATTTCCCCAATCGCAGGTCTGCCGAAGCTAATGGCGATCTCGGTTCAGGGCGAAGACGGGCTGCTCGGCATGACCATGGACGGATCGGTCATGGAGTTGGATGTTCCGCGGCAGGTGCAGCTTCCGGATCATTCCGCGATCGGGATTGTCTCGCTCTCCTCCAATTATGCGGAGTATGCCGTGGTTCATCAGGACGGTACGCTATCGACGTGGTCACGGTACCTGGCGTCGGAATCGGGCAAGATTCCGGCCGCAGCGACCGATATTGGGGCGATATCGCTCTCCTCGAACAAGCATGCCTTGGCTCTGAAGCGGGACGGCACGGTGGTCTCCTGGGGCAGTAATGAACAAGGAGAAGCTACTGTGCCCGCCGGCCTGAACGATGTTATGGCGGTGGCTGCCGGCTATCAATATTCTCTTGCCTTGCGGAAGGACGGTACAGTCGCCGCGTGGGGGAGCGACAAATTCAATGATATCACCGGAGCGGCAGGGCTGACCGATGTCGCCGCCATTGCCGCCGGAGCGCCGAATCTGGCCCTGAAGCGAGACGGGACCGTTGTAGCCTGGGGATATGCCGCGCACAAGTTTCCAGAGGGGATTCCCGCATCCGTCGCGATAGCGAATGCCGGCGGTTCGTTCTCGGCCGCATTGCATGAGGACGGTTCGATTACGGTATGGGATGATTCCCGTAATATCGTAACAATCAATGACTTCCGGGATCGGGAGCAGGAGGTAATATCGATCCATCTGGGGAATGGAGGCGAGCTGTGGGTGCTGTTGAAGGATGGTTCGGCCGTTGCGTTTCATTGTTCTACCGGCGCTGAGCTGCAGCGCATCGGCAAGGATATCCATCTGGTCCAGGTGTCCGGCGATATCGGAATTCGGAGCAACGGGGAACTGGTTCCGCTGGAACCTTATTTGAATGGACGATAACTCCGTGCTTCTGTATGCGGAAGGAGGCTTCTTATGCTTGCCAACTGGCTGAACGAATCGGCGTCGACGGTCGTATTTTCGGGAGCGGGCCTGTCGACCGAGAGCGGACTGCAGGATTTCCGGTCTGCGGACAGAGGGATGTGGAACGATCGGGACCCGATGGCATTGGCTAGCCTGGACGCGATGGAGGAGAACCATGATGAATTCGCCCGGTTCTACCGGTGGCGCATCGGAGAGATGCGGAAGCACGGGCCGAATCCGGGGCATCGGATATTGGCCGATTGGGAGCGAAGAGGCATCATCCGCGGCGTCATCACGCAGAACGTGGAAAATTATCACGAGCAGGCCGGGACATCGGCCATCGCGAAGCTGCACGGCGACCTGGGCACCCTCCGGTGCATGACGTGCCATGCACAGTATCCCTGCACCGATTATGTGGAGCCGAAGCGGTTGACCCGCTGCGCCAGGAACGGCTGCGGCGGGCGGGTGCGCCCGAATGTGGTGCTGTTCGGGGAATGGCTGCCGGAGCGGGAGCTTGTCCGGGCCGATGCGATGCTCGACGGCGTGGAGCTGCTTCTCGTCCTCGGCTCCTCGCTGCAGGTCAGTCCGGCCAATCAATTCCCGCGGCTGGCCAAGGAGCGCGGGGCGCGGCTCGTCATTGTGAACCGGGAGCCAACCCCTGCGGATGGGGCGGCCGATCTGATCATCCGCCATTCGATTGGCGAGGTGCTGCGATGCACGGACATGGAGCTGGCCCGGCTGTCGGACGGGTAGCGCCACTGCACAGAGAATCCCTTGAGCATCCGAACTCAAGGGATTTTTGGGCTGAACCTTTTATTTTTTCAGCAACAAATAGATGAAATACGGCGCGCCGATGAAGGCGACCATAATCCCAGCGGCGATGCCGTCGGGATCGGCCAGCTGGCGGCCGATTGTATCGGCAACCAGCAGCAGCCAGCCGCCCATCAGAATGGCGACGGGGAGGAAGAGCTGATGCCGCGGGCTGACCATCGCTTTGGCGATATGCGGCGCCATCAGGCCGATGAAGGCGATGCCGCCGGTGACAGACACCGCCGAAGCGGCCAGCGCGACCGCGGCGAACAGGAGGACGAGCCGCTCTTTGTTCAGCGGCATCCCGAGCCCGATGGCGACAGGCTCGCTAAGCGCAAGCACATTCAGGCGGTTGGCCTTGTACAGCGTGAACGGAACCAGGACCAGCAGCCAGGGGAGAAGCGCCCCGATGAACGGCCAGTCCGTACCCCATATATTCCCCGCGAGCCATTTGGCGATAAAGTCGACCTTGGCGCGCTCCGCCGAGGAGATCAGGACGATCATGACCCCGGACAGCGCCATGGAGAAGCCGACGCCGGTGAGGACGAGGCGGATCGGCTGCAAGCCCTGCTGTCTCTTGTAAGAGAACAGATAGATGCAGCAGGCGGTAAGCAGCGCGCCCGCGAAGGCGACCAGCGGGAGCAAGTAGACGAACGATCCGGCATTCACCGGAAAGAATAAAAAGAACACAACCACACCTACGCCGGCGCCCGAGTTGATGCCGACGATGCCGGGATCGGCCAGATCATTGCGCGTGATCCCTTGCAATATCGCGCCGGACAGCGCCAGACCCATCCCGGCCAACAGCGTGATCAGAATGCGCGGCAGACGAACGGAAAATAAGACAAACTCCTCTTTGAAGCTGCCTTGCCCCAGAATCGTCGGGATCAACCGCTCGTAGGACAGCGAGGCGTAGCCCATCCCCATGCCGATAACGATCGTGATGACAATAAGAGCCAGCAGGCCCGATACGATAAGGCGCTGTCTAAGGCGCAGAGCAGGTTCGATCATGAGAATGCCTTCCCTCCCTTGTGCACGATGAACAGGAAGAAGGGCAGGCCGACGATGGCGATAATCGCGGCGACCGGCGTCTCATACGGCGCATGAATGGTTCGTCCCAACGTATCGGCCAGCAGCATGAAGGATGAACCCATGATCGCCGACATCGGCAGCACATAACGGTAATCGGTCCCGACGATGGCCCGGACGATATGAGGGATCATCAGGCCGATGAAGGTCACATTGCCGACCAGTGCGACGGAGGCCCCGGCGAGCAATACGATGACGGTGAACAGGAGCGCCTTGATTCGGTTCGTCTTCTGCCCCAGGCCGACCGCCACCTCCTCATTCAAGCTGAGAATGGTAAGCTGTCTGGCCAGCAGCAGGGCAATCACAATGCCGAGGGCAATGAACGGCCCCACCGCTTGCAGCTGCACCCAGGACATGCCGATCAAGCCGCCGGCGGTCCAGATCGATACATCCTTCGATATTTTGAAATAAAGGGCCACGCCTTCGGCAATCGCGTACAGCAGCGCGGAGACGGCCGCGCCGGCCAGCACCATCCGCAGGGGGGAGAAGCCGCCCCTGCGCAAGGCTGCGATCCCGAATACCAATCCGGCTCCCGCCGCCGCTCCGAGGAAGCAAGCCGCCGCCATTCCCAAGTAACCGGCTCCCGGGAACAGTGCGATGGCGATGGCCAGGGCGGCATTGGCGCCGGCCGTCAGCCCGAGCAGACCGGGATCGGCCAGCGGATTCCTCGTCATGCCCTGCATTATGGCGCCGGCGACGGCTAAGGCCCCGCCGACGGCGACCGCCGCGATCTCCCGCGGCAGCCGGATCTCCCGAATCAGCGCAATATGCTCATCCGCGGCGCGGGACGTCAGGGCGAGCCAGACATCGTGAAGCGTCGTGTCGGCCGCGCCGAACCGCATCGCGACCAGGAACATTGCGGCGAAGAACAGCAATCCGGCCAGCCATTTGCAGGTAAAGGGAAGAGTGCGTTTCGTTTCCTTCATCATCGTTCTCTCATCTTTTCTGTAATAGATTCATGGTAAAAGATGCACGGAGCATCGCCTTTTTCTCCGTACTATTGCCCAAGGAAGCTCTTGCGGAAGAAGTCCAATTGGAAATCAAGCGTCAACGGGTCGTTGAAATAAAATTCCTTCGCATTGACCTCGAACAGCCGGTTGTTCTTTACCGCAGGAATATTTTTGTACGTATCCGTGTTCTGGTATGAATTGTCGGCATCGCTGTTCTTGCTCAGAATGACATAGTCGCCCGCAAATTCGGGCAGCACTTCCAGCGACACGGCATAATAACCGTCCTTGAGCGCCATTTCCTTCACCTTGTCCGGCATATTCAGATGCATCGCCTGGTACAGGATCTCGGTGCCGCGCCCCCAGTTATCGCCGAAGACATACAATTGCTTGTCGAACTTCTCAAGGACAGAGACCGTGGCATCCTTGCCGATCTTCGCCTGAATCTCTTCGCCCGCCTGCTGCGCCCGCTTTTTGAAATCGTCCACCCAATCCCGGGCTTCCTTCTCCTTGTTCAGCAGCTTGCCGATCTCGATATGCTGGGTCAAATAATCCACTTTGCCATACGTGAAGGTGACCGTAGGAGCAATTTGCTTCAGCTTATCGACATTTTTGATCGTGGACAGGCCGATGATGAGATCGGGCTGCAGCTCGATGATTTTCTCCAGATTTTCATCGGATACTTCCTGAACGTCCTTCAATTTCTCCTCGAATCGCGGATTCATCTTCGACCAGGAGTCCACGCCGACGAGATTGACGTCCAGGGCCATCACATTGCCGGCGAAGCTGGACAAGACGACCACGCGCTCCGGATGAGCCGGCACCTCGACGGGGCCGTCCTCCGACTGATACGCGATCGTGCTTGAGCCGCTTGACTCCGGTTGCGCGTCCTTAGATACAGGGCTGCCGCTGTTATTTGAGCCGTTGCCGCAGGCGGTTGCCAGCAGCAGGCAGAATAGAATAAATGGAATAATCGCTTTTTTCATCGTAACGCTCTCCTTCTTTTACACGGTGGCCAGATTATAAGTGACGCACATCGGTTTGTCTGTTCGCGGATCGCGGCCGATCTCGGCATCGATATGGAACACTTGCTTCAGCACGTCGTGGTGCATGACCTCCTCGCAGTCTCCGGCCTTGACGATCCGGCCGTTCTTCATCGCTATCATATAGTCGGCGAAGCGGGCCGCCTGATTCAAGTCATGCAGCACCATGACGATGGTGCGCTCCTGCTCGCGGTTCAGTTTTTGGAGCAGCTCCAGCACCTCGAGCTGGTGCGCCATATCGAGATAGGTGGTCGGCTCATCGAGGAAAATAATATCCGTCTCTTGCGCCAAGGCCATCGCAATCCAGACGCGTTGGCGCTGGCCGCCGGAGAGCGCGTCGACCGTGCGGTGCTTGAATTCCTTCGTGCCGGTGACCTCCAGCGCCCAGTCGATGACGTCGAGGTCCTTTTTGGTGAGGCGCCCGAACCCTTTCTGGTACGGGAAGCGGCCATAGGAGACCAGCTCTCCGACCGTCAGTCCGCTTGCGCTCTCCGGCGATTGGGGCAGGATCGCCATCTTCTTCGCCAGCAGCTTCGTATTCTCGCTTGCGATATTTTTGCCGTCCAGAATGACGGAGCCCGATTGATGGGAAATGATGCGGGTGATCGCTTTCAGCAAGGTCGATTTCCCGCAGCCGTTCGAGCCGATAATAGTCGTAATTTTCTTGTCGGGAATCGTGACGCTCAGGTCTCTCACGATAAGACGTTCACCATACCCAATATTTAAGGCCTCGGTATATAGGCGAGCCATGATGCTACCTCCATAGAGTAAAATAGAATTATTATTGATAATGATTATCAGTATCGAACATGATCTTACTATAGATTGCCACCTTTTCAACTGTCAATAGTTTTTCGCTTGTATTGGGCAGGCAAGGTATGTATACTAATTGATAATGATAATCAATTACAATTAGAATATGATGCGGGAGTGAGCGGATTGACGCAGCACGAATGCTTTGATGTGACGATAATTGGCGGAGGCCCGGCAGGGCTGTTCTCGGCTTTCTATAGCGGGTTGCGGGAGATGAAGACGAAGCTGATCGAGTATCAGCCCCGCCTGGGCGGCAAGGTCCATGTCTACCCGGAGAAAATGATCTGGGATGTCGGCGGGGTCACGCCGGTTCCCGGGGCGCAATTAATTGAGCAGATGGTGAAGCAGGGCTTAACCTTCGATCCGGAAGTGGTGCTGAACGAGAAAATCATATCCATTTCCAAAAATGAAGACGGCCTATTCGTGCTTGATGCCGCTTCCGGCAGGAAGCATTATTCCAAGACGGTTATCGCCGCGATCGGCGGAGGGATCCTTACTCCACAGAAGCTGGAGATCGAGGGCGCCGAACGGTTCGAGGTATCGAATCTGAACTATACGGTCAAGTCGCTGCGGCATTTCAAGGACAAGACAGTCATCATCTCGGGCGGCGGGAACGCGGCGATCGATTGGGCCAATGAATTGGAGCCTATCGCGAAGAAGGTGTACCTGACCTACCGCAAGGAGGAGCTGTCAGGCCATGAAGCGCAGGTGACCCAACTGAAGAACAGCTCCGTGGAATGCTATTTCAACACGACGATAACGAGGCTGATTGCCAGCGCCAATCATGAAGTGATCGAACGGGTGGAACTGACCAACCATGCGACCGGAGAGACGACGAGTCTGGCCATCGATGAAGTGATTATCAATCACGGCTATGAGCGGGACAGCTCCCTGCTCGGAAAGAGCGAACTGAAGATTGAGATGGTGGACAATTTCTATGTCCAAGGCAATGCGAACAGCGAGTCCTCCATCCCGGGCCTGTATGCGGCAGGCGATATCTTGCACCATGAAGGGAAGCTGCATCTGATCGCGGGCGCCTTCCAGGATGCCGCCAACGCGGTGAACAAGGCCAAGCAGTTCATTCAGCCGGATGCGAACAGCTATGGGATGGTCTCCTCGCACAACGACTTGTTCAAGCAGCGCAATCGCGAGCTGGTGAAGCAGATGATCAATAACTAGACCCATTTCGGAATGTGAAAAAGGGGGTGTCCCACAAGTAGAATTTTCTACAGGGAGACAGCCCCTTGATTCTCCTCGACTCGCCGAAAAACTGCAATAATACACTTTTCCTTTATGACATGTACTCCGTTACAAGGAATCCTGCAAAACGGCATCAATTTCTGACTATCCCATCGATAAAAGACCAAAATCGATGAACATCATGTACTTTTGCAGGAATTTCATCAAATAGCGTCTTAAAGAGCAGAAATTGATGCATCCGCGCAGCATTTCACTGCTTCATCCATCTTCCACCGGTTTTGCGCGCCGCCGTTTTTCACGCATCCACATTCTCTGTTAA
This sequence comes from Paenibacillus dendritiformis, assembly GCF_021654795.1. Lineage (NCBI taxonomy): Bacteria > Bacillati > Bacillota > Bacilli > Caryophanales > Paenibacillaceae > Paenibacillus > Paenibacillus dendritiformis. Next base: position 6,193,858 of record NZ_AP025344.1, on the reverse strand, counting down.
CCCGTCATCTCCATCATTTTGCAGTGCCTGTGAGACAATCCCTTTTTTCCGTGAGGGGCATCGATGCCCGGCAGGCCGGGCACCACGGGCCGTTACCGGTGCTCGTGCAGCGCCGCGGCCTGGCCTTGCCGCGCAGGCTCCCGGAACGGCAGCAGCCATCTGGCGGCCAGAAGAAGGAGGACGGCGGCGGCGCACCAGTAGATGGCGGAGGTGCCGACGATGTCGTCCAGCGTATAGGCGATGGACGGGCCCAGCGAGGCGCCGAGGTCGGTCGCTACCGTATAGCTGGTCATGACGGCCAGCCTCGATGCATGCGTGGACGCATTGGAAGCCATCGCGTCCACTATCGTGCTGACGGCGGTGATGCCGAGCTGCACCCCCAGAAGCAGCACGAGCCAGAGGGCGAACGGCATCCGGAAGGGCACGATGACGAGCAAGCAGGCGACGCACGCCAGCAAGACGGCGAACAGGCGGCCCTGATCTTGGGCGGCATCGTATTGGCGCCCAATCCAGGGCGACAGCCATGGCTGCAACCCCCAGCGCAGCGCTTGCAGGATGCCGGCCAGCGAGGCGGCGCCGATCGTGAACGTCCACAGGTTCACATACGTCGCTTCATGCACTTGAATGAGCCGGCTTAACGTCGAATTGAACATGCCCTGGAACACCATCGCGGAGAGCAGGCCGGCGATCAGCGTCCAGACGACCAGCGGCTCCTGCCAAGGCTTGACGGCCGGTGTCCCGTCTATTGGGGAAGCGCTGTCATTCAATTCCGTCCTGCTCGGCGCAACATGCTTCAGCACGAACGGCACGGCCAGCAAGGCGGCCAGTCCGAAGGCAAGCGTGACATTTCGGATGCCGAACCATTCGACGGCGAACGAGCCGGCCAGCATGCCAACCAGGCTGCCGAGGCCGATCAATCCATTGAAGGTGCCCATGAAATGTCCCCGATTCGTTTTGTCCGACAGCTCGATAATCGTGAAATAGCCTCCCAGCCGCAGAAAGCTCCAAGCCACCCCCCATACCGAACGCATCAGAAATAGGATCCAGAAGCCCCCAGCCAACCCGTAGGATGCCGTCGTCACGGAGGCAAGCAAGACGGCGAGCAGGATGCCCGCCCGCTTGGACATGTTGCGGTAGAGCCAGCCAATCAGCGGGTTGAGCGGAAGCCGCACCAGCCGATTGACAGACAGCAGGATGCCGACCTCCCACAAGGAAGAGAGCCCGAACTCCTGCCAACGAATCGGCAGCACGACATAGAGCATCGAATCCCCGAGCAGACATACCGCTGTTATGAGAGAAATCATGATGACGGGTTGCTTGTTCTTGGCCGTCTTCACGGGTGCAGGTACCCCCTTCGGCATGGATTGAGAGAGAATGGATGTTCAAGCACAAGAGGATGTCAGCCCCGGACTGTCACCCATCCTGCAGGGAATGGTTCAGCTTTACGAGCAATCGGTGCAGCGTGTGACACTCCTCCGGAGACCATTCCTGCAAAAAACGGGTAAGCCGTTCCACCCGAATGCGCCTCGTACGTTCAAATTCGTGAATGCCCGCTTCCGTAATCTCGAAAAAACTGGAGCGGCCATCCGCCGGATCGGGCAGGCGCCGGATATATCCCTTGGCTTCCAATCCCGCGGTCTGACGGCTGATCGTGGAGATATCGAGCCGGAAATGATCCGCCAGCGCCTTGACGCCGAGCGGGCCGCGGGTAGACAGCTCATGAAGGAGCAGATAGGCGGATCGTTCCAATATTTTCAATTTTTTATCAATACCAGAGGAAGTGGCGTGGCGAACGAGTGTGGAGAGCTGAAAGTAGATCTCGGCCAACTGCTTCTCTTCCATCGGTTTCTCACCCTTTCGCATGCAAGCTTCTACCTGCTACTTTACTTGATTCATGCAACCAATTCAACTTGACCCATCACGGTTTTCGACGAGCGATATTGACAGGATGCGAAGAAGTTGTATAATACAAGTAGATTATAGTTGTATCATACAACTAGATTGTCCGTCACAAAAAGCCTGGCAGAGGACGGACTTTTTTGTGCCTGCCGTCAGGCAGGGAACGCATGGTCCGTTCAATATGAGGATGGAGGTTGGAGAGGTTGGTATCTTCGGGGACTCAATATGAGGAGTTGCAGAAGCGAGCCGGTACGTTCAGCCAGCCGCTGTCCGTATGGGTCGTTGCTTTTGCCTGTGTGATTTCATTTATGGGGATCGGGCTCGTCGATCCGATTCTGCCCGCGATTGCGGCCAAGATGGAGGCGACGCCTAGCCAGGTGTCGCTCCTGTTCACCAGCTATAATCTGGTGACCGGGATTGCGATGCTGATTACGGGGTTCGTGTCCAGCCGCTTGGGAACGAAGTGGACCTTGATTGCGGGCGTTTTTCTTATCATTGTTTTCTCCGCGTGCGCGGGCATGTCCCATACGATTAACGCGATCGTGTGGCTGCGCGGAGGGTGGGGTCTGGGGAACTCGCTCTTCCTCGCGACGGCCTTGTCCGCTATCGTCGGCTTATCGACGTCCGGGACGGCCCGAGCGATTATATTTTACGAAGCCGCGCTTGGCCTCGGAATCGCCGTCGGTCCCCTGCTCGGCGGCGAGCTTGGCTCGATATCGTGGCGCGGGCCCTTCTTCGGCGTCAGCGTGCTGATGGGCGTCGCTTTTTTATTCCTGCTCTTTATTATGCCCAATGTGGCCAGACCGAAGGTGCCGAGCAAGCTGTCGGCTCCGTTCAAGGCGTTGGGCTATCCCGGATTGCTGACGCTGGGCGTCGTGGCCTTCCTGTACAATTTCGGATTTTTTACGCTGATGGCCTATTCGCCGTACGTGATGGAGCTGAATGAGCGCGGACTCGGCTACGTCTTCTTCGGATGGGGCTTGCTGCTGGCGTTCACTTCGGTGTTTGTCGCGCCCCGGCTGCATGGGCGGTTCGGTTCGGTCGCCTCGATTATGACCGTGCTGACGTTGTTCGCCGTCATCCTGTTCATGATGGGGATCGGGGTGAAGACGCCGTCCGTCGTCATTGCCTGCGTCGTCGTGTCCGGTATTTTCCTCGGCATTAACAACACGCTCATTACGACGGCCGTGATGGAGTCGGCGCCGGTCGAACGGTCGGTCGCTTCCGCTGCCTACAGCTTCGTCCGCTTTATGGGGGGCGCCATCTCCCCTTGGCTCGCCGGGAAGCTGGCCGAATGGTTCAACCCGATGGTGCCGTTCGTGTTCGGCGCCTACATGGTGCTGCTCGGCGTGCTGTTCCTGGCCGCCAGACGGAAGCATCTGGCCGGCATCGATTCCGCCATCTCGCATTGACGGCCGTATAGGAGACGTTAAGGGGCTGTCCCATGAGCAGTTTTTTAGCTACACGGAGACAACCCCACTTGCTTCTCCCAGCTCGACTTGTCCAAAAAAACTGCGAAATTACAGTTTCCCCTTGTGAAGTTTTCCTCGGTTAAAGGAATTCCTGCAAAACCGCAGGAATTTCAGCTATGCCAATGGATCGAAAGCGAAAATCGGCGAAATTGATGCACTTTTGCAGGAATGGCATCAGATCGCCGCTAAAATCGCGTAAATTCCTGCACATATGCAGGATTCGCCCCCTCAATGATTTATGGACGAATTCGCCCCGTAGCGGCGTTTCCTCCTTCTTCCTCTATCTTGCCGCCATACATAGAAAAAGAACCCGGCTGCACTCTCTGCAGGCCGGGTCTCCTGATTCCTATCAAGCGGTAATATAAAACGTGAACTCTTGACCGTTCCGCACAGGCTCCTGCGCCATCGTGTAGCCGTGCTTGACGACTTCCTCCGGCACGTTGCGGAAGGCGGCCGGACAGTCGGCGATCACTTGCAGCAGTTGGCCTTTCTTCATCCCTTGCAGCGTCTCCAGCGTGTAAATCACCGGATACGGGCATGGTTCTCCTCGCAGATCTAACGTGAAATCGACAGTCATAAGTCAAGCTCCTTTCTTGTAATTGAATCCGACGCCGAAGCGGTAGTTTTTCTGCCAGTACACGGCGATGATGAAGCCGATCCCCAGCAGAAGCAGCGTCGCGATGAGCGCGCCGGCAGGTCCCATGACGTCAATTAGATTGATTGGCGAACCGCTCTTCACGAGCAGGTTGTAGACGCCGAGATGATCCCAAGCATACGCCAGTCCGGTCGCCCCGACAATGTTGCCGATGAATACCGGCAGGAAGACGACCTGTCCTTCCATGAGACGGTACATCATGCCGGTCTCGCAGCCCCCGGCCATGACGATGCCGAGGCCGAACAGGATGCCGCCGGCGAAGGTGCTCGGCGCGGCAATCTTCGTGATCGGCTCCATGCCGTACACGAGAATGATGATGAGCGTCGCCGCGGAGCTGACGGCCATCCCGGCCGTGATCGCCTTCGTCATCGTCGCGCGGCCGCTAATCCACAGGTCGCGGAAGGCCGAGGTGAAGCAGATCTGTCCTCTCTCGATCAGAATGCCGAAGGCAGCGCCGAATAGGGCGGCCACGCCCAGCATCGTGCGGCCGGAGAGGAAGAAGTAGACGATCAGTCCCGTATACAGCAGCGCAATCAGGCCGCCAACATACGGCTGAATCTTGCGGGCCTTCGCAGGACGCGCCGCCGTGCCGCCGCGCTGCAGCGCGGGCTTGCCCTTCCACCAGGCGGTGTTGACGACCTTCGTCCCAACATACGTTCCCGCCGCCGTCGCCACGATGAAGATCCAGGAATGGAGCGAGAACTGGGGAACGCCGGTGAAGAAGGCCGCCAGGTTGCAGCCGAGCGCCAAGCGCGCGCCCGCCCCTGCGATAATGCCGCCGATCAGCCCTTGAACGAAACGGCGCTTCTGCCGCGGAGCGCGGATTTTGAAATTGTTGCTGAACAGAATCATCATCAGCGCGCCGATGAACATGCCCCATACAATCCAGCCGTCCGTCCGGCTCCATGTCGTACCGTCCATATGAATCAGATTAAAGTAAGCCCAATCGGAAATATCGACGCCGAGCAGCTGCAGGATATGTCCGCCCAGCCGGGTGAATTCGCCGGTGACCGCCCACACCGTTCCAGTAATCCCGAAGTACGCGGCGCTGAGGACGCCGGCGATGCCCATGGCGGCATAAGGGCTCCAATACTGGTTGAATACTTTGTCTAGCATGGATTTCATCTGTACTACCCCTTCAATCTTATAAAATCTTCTATCTATGGTCTATGAAATAGATAAATCACGATGCCACTCTTTATTGTACTACCATTGTCAATCCATGAGGGGGCTTCGCCCGAAGTGAAATCATGTCACCGATCCCAATGATTCGATAGACATGGTAAAATAATTCGTAATCTCCTAGGAAAGGATGGAAACGGATGAACCAAACCGCTGCACATGCTCTCCCGGTTCCCGTGCTGGCCTGGGCAGCGGAAGCCATCCATCCCCAGGCGGCCGTGAAGTCGATCCGACACGCTTGTCGTGGCCCCGGAAGGAATCGATCCGGGGCTTGCTGTTCCCTCGGCGCTAGATCGCTAACAGGATAAGCGAGAGCAGGAGCATTGCGATCCCGTTGATGGCCATCTTCGGCGGATGCTTGGCCCGGAACAGATGCGCATGGATGGCGCCCATCATCAGGATGATGAACAGGGAGGCGGCGTACTTCAACGCCGCGGGCAGCCAGAATGCGGCAATCAGGCCGGCGATGCCCGCCGCCTCAAGCGCGGCGGTCACATCCACGAACCAGATCGGATACCGGTATTCCTGCCAATGCCGGACCATCGAGGACGCACGCCCGAACTTGAGCAGGATCGATACCGTGAACATGGCGATGAGAATGCATCGGATGATGATAACGACAATCGTCACATGTCTCACACTCCATTGTAAAATAGCATGTCGAGCAATGGCTCGTGCGTAAAGTATAGCGGAGCGTGTGCATAGCGGATGTAGTCCAGCCTACAGCCAGCCGCAATCGCAATATTATGGAGGGAATCTTGTGGACAAGGCAAAGTATTTATCGAGAATCAACCTGTTCGACGGCCTCGACAGCGAAGAATTGAAGCGAATCGAAGCGGTCACCCCGGTCCAGATCGTCAAAAAAGGGACGCTCATCACGACCCCGCATGCCGAGCGGAAGGCGCTCTATCTGGTCAAATCCGGCATTGTCCGGCTCTATCAAATCACCGGGGAAGGAAAGGAGCTGACGATCGATCTGCTGGGTACCGGGCATCTTTTCGGGGAGATTGCTTCTTTTGCGGCCGGAGCTGGCTCTCCGGTTCATCGAGATCATTTCCGCCCGCCTGAAGGTAGTGGAAGAGCTGCTGGAACGGATGGCCTATGGAAGCGTTCGGCAGCGGCTGCTGTATCTGCTCTGCAAGCTGTCCGAGAAGTTCAAGCGGGATATCCCGGTTCAGGAGGAAGATGCCGATTCGTCCTGGGTGCAATTGGAGGTCGATCTGACGCATCAGGAACTGGCCCGTATGGCGGGATCCCTACGCGAGACGGTCACGGTCATGATGAATGAACTAGCAGCCGAGGGGATTGTGCGCAAGGAAGGCCCCCGCAAGCGGCTGTGGATTCATGCGGACCGGCTGCAGGCAGCGCTTCCGTCGCTTGATCGGGATTATTCCCTTATCCCTTCCGCAGAATCAGGGCGCAAGCGGCCTCGATCTGATCATCTCCATGCTGGCCTTCGGGGAAGCCGAACATGGAGCTCAATTCTCGGAAGCTTCTCCCGCCGGGGACATCTCCAGAACAAAATGAAAATACCGTTCATATGAATCGTCATCGAAGGACACCATATCCTCGTCGACATACGCATAGTTGGGGAATTCCAGCGTAGGGCGGACAAGCGCATCGAAGGAGTGGAATTCTCGCTGGCGCCGACTCGGATACGGCTCCGGGACGCTCCGTCATCCGGCGCGCCAATGTCCAGGCGGATTCCCTGTCTGCAGACCGCCATCATCTGCCGGGCCGCTCGCTGCAGTCCGTATTCCTTGATTTGCTCCTACGCCAATCGGCGAAGCTCTGTCATCGATTGGGTCATTTTTCCGCCGCCGCTCCTCATGTTACTGTTCTTATTCACCGGGCGGAGCGGGAAGACAAGTCTTGAACCCGGCCAGCAAGCGGGATCTGTTTCTTTGTAACCTTTCCCAAGGAAAGATATGTTGTTATAGGACTATCATCAATTTTAACAGGAGGAGTAACGTACACGAGAATGAAACCATCACAGAACCGTTCCATCATCATCCGGTGCATGGCGTTGTTGTTCGCTGCCGTTCTCGCCGCCGCATCCGTCCTTCCTGCGGGAGTCGCGGCCGCCCGGGCGAAGTCTTCCTGCGGACCCGGCTGCGACCGTTACGACGTGGTCGTCATCGGCAGCGAGATCCAGGGGGTCCTCCTGGCCAAGGCCGCCCGCGATCTTGGACTCAAGGTCATCATCCTCGATCCGCGAAGCAAGCCGGGAGGCGAGCTGATTCAAGGTCAGATGCTCGTGCTCGACCAGCCGAATGACAATCAGAAGCGGAGCCTCGTGCAGGGCGAGATTCGGAGGTTATTCAATGGCTATAACGCAGGCACCATTCGCAAGGAAGAAGAATTCAACCGCTATTTCCAGTCGGTCATCAAAAATATTCCGGTGAAATCCAGTATACGCATCGAAAAGGCAGAGGTCGTTCCCCGGGGGAAAGAGAAGGCGATCCAGTCGCTGACGTACCGGACGAAAGACGGCAAGCAGCATAAGGCGGAAGCGGAATACTTTGTGGAAAATACCGATTTTAACGCCCTGACGAGCAAGCTGGACGTCAAGCGGATTCCCGGCATGGAGAGCATCTATAACGGCAAGAAGCCGGATCATATGGCCGCGACCCTCATGCTGAGGTTCAAAAATGTGGATTGGAATGAACTGCACGAGCAGGTGCTGCTCGACTATCCGCTCACCAATGTGCAGAAGAAGTATGGCCCGAATACATATGTCGATTGGAACACGGCGACGGGCTTCAGCAACTTGACCTTCCAATACAAGCCGAAGGATGATCAGCTCGTGTTTCGCGGCATCAATTCCACCTACCAGCGAAATGGCCAAGTGATAATGAATGCGCTGCTTATCTTCAACGTCGATCCGGCGAACCCGGAATCGGTCCGATCCGCCGTCGAGAAGGGGAAGGCCGAGGCGCCGCATATTCTGAAATTTTTGCAAAAGCATATTCCCGGCTATAAGAACGCCGAATTGGACGGGTTTCCCGATTATTTATACATTCGGGATTACAACCGTTTCGAGACCGACTATATTTTGGACTATCCGGATGTGATGTCAGGCAAAATGTTCTGGGATAATGTCAGCATCGGCGGTTACTCGGTCGATCTGCAGGCGGTGCGGGCCATTCCAAAAGGAATCGGCTTCGGCAAGCCGAACCGGTACGGAATGCCGCTGCGTTCCTTCCAATTGAAGAACTATGAGAATGTGCTTGTCGCCGGCAAAAATGTCGGGGCGACGATCAAAGCGTACGGTACGGCCCGGATCATGCCGAACACCGCGCTGGCCGCCGAGACGATCGGAATTATTCTGGGGAAAGAGCTGAAGCATAAGCGCCTGAAGCAATTGACGCAGGCCGATTTTCAACGGATACATAAGTACCTGGAACGCAATTACGGCATTGTGCTGAACCGTTAACCGGCTAGAGGGGAACCCCGAAGGAGCCGGACGGATAGAGAGACCCGCAGCGGAACGCGGGTCTCTCTTCTTCTAGAATGGAATCGGCGGCGACACAATCGTATAATCATGCTTGGCCGCCCAGGCGGTCAGCCCTTGCCAGTACGCCTCACAGGCTGTGACGATCCGCTCCGGGCCGGCCAGATCCCCGGACATGACCAGCCCTGCCAGCTCATCGTACCCTTGCGGGCGATCGGGCAGCGCCAGCGCCTCCGGCAGCACGAGAGCGCCGGTGGTGAACAGGGTCCGGTGATGCAGGCCCAGTATCATCGCGCCGTAGTGGGCGAACTGCATAGCCAGGTAAGGCAGGTAGGAGGCGGGGCCGTGCAGGCTCGCGTTGCGGAGCTTGCCCGCGAACTCGTACATTTCGCCGACCAGGACCTCGCCGATCGCCCGGCGGAATTCCGACGCAGGCGGGGATTCAGCCGCCGCCTTCAGCTTCGGAAAGAACTCTTCCGGATCATGCAGGGCTAATGCCGTAAAGAAGGGACCATGCGTAAGCGGCCATCGTCCTTCGATCTCTGCCGCTTCGCGCAGCAGAACATCCTCGCTCATCACGTCTACCTCGGCCTTCCATGGTCCTGCCGACCATTCATAGCAGCGGTCTGCGGCTCCGCCCGATTTCCGCAGCACGCAGAACATTTCGATATCGGAATAGGGTCCGTCCATTCCGCGGGCGATCGATCCGTATACGCCAATCGCTTTAATTTTCCTTCCGTATTTCTCATGCAGCCGCTCCGCAATCTTGCGGCATGTATCCATTCGCGCTTGCTTCGATATCGGCACGGGTCCAAGCTTGTTCATAGCTCCATCTCCCTTTGTGTTATTGGCGGTCAAGGCGAGTCTGAACAAGTTGGATGGCGGGCCTCGGGATTAACGGGGCACTTTGAGCTTCGGCATGTCGATCATACCTTCCTTTCGTATCCTCTTTGCCGAAATTGTACGATGGTCCCGGCGTAACTGCAAGAAGCGGGCGATGCGCTAACGGACGAACTCGCCAAAATCACTCAGATCCGGTACGTGTGAGCGGCATCGTCATATGATGAAGTAACCACCTTCATGGGAGAGGAGGATTCTCCATGGACAAAGATGAAACGGTCAGAATCATTACCGCGATTGTGCTTCTAGTTGTGTTCACTTCATTATTTCTGGGTTTTGGGCTTACTGAAGGAGGTGGAGGCAGGCTGGAAACCATTATAATCTGAATTGGATGGTGACATCCATGGCGAAGAATGGGAACAATAATCGAAATAATAAGAAGAAAAATAACGCCGGTCCCAAGCTGTCCCCGCAACAAATCGCGGTCATCGTTGGTTTGTTGACCAATGCGCTTCAAGTCGACTCCGTCCTGATCGATCGCAATCAGGCTATCGAAATCGTGCTGGTAGGCTCGATCCGCAGGAAGACCAAGGCAGACTATGTTGCTGAACAGATGGGCGGGGTAAGTGTAGCCGAATTAATCCAAGCCATCCTTCGCCAGGGTCAGTAATAAACTCTCCTTTCACAGGTTCGGGCTTGTGGGGCGTGTCCTCTGGAATCTGCCTTCCGGTCGAGCGCACTGTAAGTGGACGTGCCCGCAGATGATCAAGACGTGCAGGAGAGCCCCCTCCTGCCAGAGGGGGCCGGGAAGTCAGTCGCGTCCCGATTCGTTCCCATGCAGCCGCAAGCTCAGCCCGGGGTTCGCCTCGGAGACGGAGCGGATATACCGGCTCATGGATTCCGGGGACACCGGGAGGCGGAAAAGATCCCGATCCGGCAGGAAAGTGATGCTGGTACCGGTCTCACGGGTCGCGCCTACCGTCAATAATCCGGTCTGGGGAATTCCACGCTTGAATTCCTGCCGGAATATGCTGCCGCCGCGGCGAATCTCGACCGTCAGTCTTTGGGAGAGCGCGTTAACGACGGCGGCATTGATTTTGTGCTCGGCGCCCGGCGCGGTTATGAAGGCGCTGGTGCTGCTGCGGCCGATGTCGGTGAGAATCGCTTGCAGGGGCGTCTTGTCCGCGGGGGCGAAGGCTTGAACAGGGATGCCCCGGCCGTTGTCGGCGATGGTCAAGCTGCCGTCGCCATGCAGGAAGAGATGCACTTCGGTGCAGTGCCCGGCCTGGTGTTCCAGGACCGAATTCTCGATGAGCGCCGCTGCCAAATGAAGCGGGTCATATCCATTCCGATGGGTTCCCAGGTAGTCGCCCGCATTGTTCCGTGCTTCGGCCAGGGCGATATAGTCGCTCGCATCGAGCAGCTCGGAAGCGGCCGCCCACAGAAGCAGCAGGGGGAGGGCCCGGTGGGGAGGGATGGCGTATGTGCCGCCCCGTTCCTCTTGGACAAGCAGATCGGCTCCCTGCAGCGCCTTCAGATGGTGATATAGCTGTCCGGTTGTGCCCATATGGAGCTGTTCAACGAGCTCGGATCCGGTAAGCGGAGCGGCGAACACGGACTTAAGAATATCGATTCGCTGCTTATGCCCGAGGGCGGCCAGCACCTTGGCGGCCTTCTCCCCGTCGAGATCGAGAAGCTCCCGGACCGTTCTCTCCTGCGGCGCCCATCGGACGCTTCCTTGCTCTCCCCGATAACGGCCGGAATACAGGATTCCTCCCGATTCCTCTTCATCACTTAGGCGCCTTGGCGTGCCTTCTGCGCCGAGATCTCCCTCCCTGGCATGGATATCCGCCTCTGATTGCATGCCGGCGAGCTGCTTCACGATCCGTTGGATCTCATTTAGTTGGGACTGCAAGGCATCGATCTCCGCTCCGTAATCCCGGTTTGCCATAGTATCACTCCCTTTTATCATTTTACGTAATTACGTAATTTGATAATACCATGAATCGACCCTGATGTAAATTATCATCCAACATGGAGGACTAGATTGTGGAGCTGGTCAGAAGGACAGAGCCGATCCTAACAGGCTCTCGCCAACCCGGCTTTGCTGAGATTACAATGGAGATGACAACACTTTCAATTCGAGGCGAGAGAGGATAAGGAAGCATGAACAAGACGGACCGTCTTTTGGCGATTGTGCTTGAGCTGCAGCGCTGCGGGCTTCGGCGCGCAGAGGATCTGGCGGCTGCGTTCGAGACGAGCGTGCGGACCATTTATCGGGACATTCAGGCGCTGAGCGAGGCCGGGGTACCAATTGCCGGCACGCCGGGACAGGGCTATTCGCTGATGGAGGGGTATTTCCTGCCGCCCGTCAGCCTGACGGTGGAGGAAGCCGTCTCTCTCCTCATCGGCGCCGATTTCGTCACGCAGGAATTCGCGGCCGGCTATGCCGAAGGCGCCGAGACGTCCCGGCGCAAAATCGAAGCTCTCCTGCCGCAGCCTGTCCGCGAAGAGGCGGAGCGCGCACGCCAGGCCATCCGGCTCCTCTCCGAACGGCGGGCCGCGAACCGGGGGCCGGAGAAGGAGCGCGTTAACCGGCTGCATCAAGCGATTCTCGACAGGCGCATGATTCGGTTCCGGTATTCGAAGGCTGCGCAGGATGATACCGGGAACCGCGACACTATCCGTGTCGCTGCCCCTTACGGACTGGTGCTCGTCCGCGGCGTATGGATGCTGATCGCCGATTGTCATCTGCGCCGGGCGATTCGCCACTTCCGTGTGTCGCGCATGAGCGATCTGGCATTGCTTGATGAACGGTTTGCGTTCCCGCGGGATTTCCGCCTGTCGGACTACACGCCTCCCGACGACCGGACGATCCGGGTGCGATTGAAGGTGGACGCCTGCATCGCGGATCGGGTAGCTGAATCGAATTCATACTACATGGAAGCAGCGGAGCCTTGCCCGGGAGGGGTGCTCGTCACCTGCCGCGTCCGGCGGCCGGAAGATCTGCTGGCGTGGGTGCTCGGCTGGGGCGGAAATATCATCGTGCTGGAGCCCGAATCATTGCGAAGGCTGGTTCGCGAAGAAGCGAAAAAAATAGCGGATCACTACTGACATACTGCTGTCAGGAGCCCTCCCGTATACTGAGAGTACTTCAGTATTCGAGGAGATGATGTAATGAATAAGAACATGAGCATTGCGGATATTTTGTCGCGATTCGACGAGATTACGGATCATTATGTACGGGAATTGGCCAAGTACAGCATGGAAGAGCTGCAGCGCCAGCCGGCCGGGAACGAATGGTCGCTTGGGCAAATGTATCTGCATCTGGCTCATTCCGCGCTGCATATGCAGCTGCGCCATGCGGAGCAGTGCATGGAACCCGGCGGAGCAAGCGAGGGGACTGGCGGAAAAACGGAGGCCGGCCGGGCCGCTTTCCAGCAGGGAAGCTTTCCGCCGGTGCGCATTCGGGTCCCTGACGGCGGGCAGTATACGCCTCCGCAGCCGGTGAGCAAGGAGCAGCTTGCCGCCAAGCTGGAGGAAGCAAGGCGCCGCATGCACGAGATTGGGGCATCGCTGCGGAGCGCAGCTCCGGAACGGCTGCAGCGGACGGCGGCTCATCCGGCCTTCGGCGCGCTGAATGCGGCCGAATGGTTCGCGATGCCGGAGATGCATTACCGCCACCATCTTCTTCAGAAGGAGCGGCTGGACGCTTTCCTCCATGCTGCCTCCTAGGGTGTCGCGACTTTACAGTGGAACGCTTCCCGAATTCGAGCGGCCCGTCTGTTGAGCAGGGAGAGGAAGACCGGACGGATAACCGCGCGTTTCGATATCGGCCCGTGATGCCTCCGCGGCCTCTGTGCTATGATGGGAACAGCTATTTAGCGTGGAATAACGCGGCTAGAACTGGAACGTCAACATTTGATGTAACCGCTATGAGAGGTGTCAGGATGCATAAAACAATCGGCATATTCGCTCATGTAGACGCAGGCAAGACGACGCTGGCGGAGCAGCTGCTGTACCATACCCGCAGCATTCGGAGCCGGGGGCGGGTCGATTACCGGGATGCCTACATGGACAGTCATGAGATCGAGAAGGAACGGGGCATTTCGATTTTCGCGGAACAAGCGGTGATGACATACAATGGCAGCACCTACACGTTGATCGACACCCCGGGGCACGTCGACTTCTCCGCCGAGATGGAGCGGGCCATTCAGGTAATGGATGCCGCCATTGTGGTCGTCAGCGCGACGGAGGGCGTGCAGGGCCATACGGAGACGGTCTGGCAGCTGCTGGACAGGCATCGGGTGCCGGTCTTCTTTTTCATCAACAAGACGGATCGGGCCGGGGCGGATGCAGACCGGGTGTTGGACGATATTCGCGCCCATCTGACGCCGGACGCGGCCGATATGAGATCTGCCTGCGGCGAAGCGGAATGGGAGGACGGGCTAATCACTTTTCTGGCCGAACGCGATGAGGAATTGCTCTCTCGTTATATGGAGGACGAGTACGATCGGGAGGTATGGCGAAATGCCGCTGCCAGTCTGATTCGGACGCATCGCCTGTTCCCCTGCGCCGCAGGATCCGCCCTTCAGGATGTGGGCGTTACCGATCTGCTGCAACTGGTGGATGCCTTCACCCCGGGGGACTGGCGACAGGATCTGCCGTTCGCAGCCCGGGTGTACAAGATCCGCCATGACGCGAACGGCACCCGCGTTACCCATCTGAAGGTGCTGGGCGGTTCCTTGCAGGTCAGGGATGAGATCCGTTATGGCTCGGGAGTGGACCGGATTGCCGAGAAGGTGACCTCGATTCGGATATACAACGGACGCAAATATGATCATGCCGAGAGGGCGGAGGCAGGTGAGCTCTGCGCCGTTACCGGATTGTCGGCGGCCGCGGCGGGGGAAGGCTTGGGCGCGCTGCACGATCGGGCGGAATACGAGATGGCGCCGATGCTGACGTCGAAGGTCATCTTTCCGCCGTCGCTTCATGCCAAGGAGGTGCTCCAGTGCTTCCGCCTGCTCGATGCCGAAGATCCGTCGCTTCGGGTGCAATGGGATGAGGCGCTGCAGGAGATTCATATCCATGTGATGGGCGTCATTCAGCTGGAGGTGCTGGAGCGGCTGGCCAAGGAGCGGTTCGGCATGGATATCTCCTTCGGGACACCGGACATTTTGTACAAGGAGACGATCGCTTCGACGGTGACGGGATGCGGGCATTTCGAACCGCTCGGGCATTACGCTGAGGTGCATCTCCGGCTGGAGCCCGGTGACAGGGGCAGCGGGATGATCTTCCGGAACGAGTGCCATCCCGACGTGCTGACCGTCAACTATCAGCATGTCATTGAGCAGTACCTGCTGGAGCGGGATCACCACGGGCTGCTCACCGGATCTCCCGTCACCGATGTGAAGATGACACTGACGAAGGGCCGGGCCCACAATAAGCACACGAGCGGCGGCGACTTCCGCGAGGCGGCCTGCCGGGCGCTCCGGCAAGGGCTGGAGCAGGCGGACAATGTCCTGCTGGAGCCGTATTATGAGTTGAAAGTGAAGGTCGCGCCGGAGCATATGGGACGCGTCATGACCGATATCCAGAAGGCATCGGGCCGGTTCGATCCGCCCGAGTTCGCCGGAGATCAGGTCGTGCTTACGGGCAAGGCGCCGGTGGCCACCTTCATGAATTACAGCGCCGAGCTGGCCGCCTATACCCAGGGCAAGGGGATGCTGCGGCTGCGCTTCGGCGGGTATGAGCGCTGTCATAACGCCGAGGAGATTATGGCGGCCAAAGCTTACAATAAAGACGCGGATCCGCTCTACACCTCGGCCTCCATCTTCTGCGCCAAAGGGCAGGGATACAGCGTTCCTTGGGAGGAGGCGGCGCGGCATATGCATTGTTGAGCCGGTTGGGGCGAGGCTGTGTCGGAGAAGGTTCGGTAACGAGCGGGGGCCGGAGGCCAACCGTCATAGAAAAGGGGCCATCCCGTCGTCACGCACGGTGACGGGGATAGCCCCTTCCTGCTTTATTGCGCAGCCTGCTGCTCGTACAGCTTAATAATCTCGATAATAACCTCCGTTGCCTTCACCATATTGTCGGCCGAGACGTATTCGAACTTGCCGTGATAGTTCTCTCCCCCGGTGAAAATATTCGGCGTCGGCAGTCCCATATAGGAGAGCTGCGATCCGTCCGTGCCGCCCCGGATCGGGGTAATGATCGGCTCGATGCCGACGTTCTTCATCGCTTGATAGGCAATATCGACAATATGCTTGACCGGCTCGATCTTGTCTTTCATGTTGTAATATTGGTCGTTCATATCGAGGATAATGCTGCTTTCTCCGTAGATGCCCTGAAGCTCCTTCACGATCGCTTCGAGCTTCGCTTTGCGGGCCTCGAAGTTGGCCTTGTCGAAGTCGCGGATGATATAGCGCAGATCGGTACGCTCCACATCTCCTTGAATGGAGATGAGATGATAGAAGCCGTCATAGCCGTCGGTGAACTCAGGTGCTTCCTCGGCAGGAAGTTTGCTGTGCAGCTCCATGGCGATTTTGGCCGAATTGATCATTTTGCCCTTCGCCGTGCCGGGATGGACATTCGTCCCCTTGACCGTAATCTTCGCCTGCGCCGCATTGAAGCTCTCATATTCGAGTTCCCCGAGCGGGCCGCCGTCAACGGTATAGGCGTATTTCGCGCCGAAGGCGGCTACATCGAAGCGGTGGGGACCCCGCCCGATTTCCTCGTCCGGGGTGAAGGCGACACGCACCTTGCCATGCTTCATCTCCGGGTGCTGGAGAAGATAGGCCATCGCGGTCATAATCTCGGCAATCCCAGCCTTGTCATCCGCGCCGAGCAAGGTCGTTCCGTCCGTCGTAATCAGCGTATGGCCCTTGTAATTCGCCAATTCCGGGAATTCGGCCGGCGACAGCACGACATTAAGCGCTTCGTTCAAGACGATTGCATTCCCGTCGTAATTGTCGACAATCTGCGGGTTGACATTGGCTCCGGTGAAGTCCGTCGCCGTATCCAGATGGGAGAGGAACCCGATCGTCGGGACATCCTTGTCCGTATTGGCCGGCAGCGTGGCCATGACATAGCCGTTCTCATCCAGGGTCACCTCCTGCATGCCGATCGCCTGCAGCTCTTCCACGAGCAGGCGGGCCAGATCCAGTTGTCCCGGCGTGGACGGGCATGTCTGGCTGTCATCATTCGATTGGGTGTCTACTCTGGCGTAGGCCGTAAATCGTTGAATAATTTCATTTTTCACGAGATTTCACCTCAAACTATGGTATGTACTCCCTTTTCCCATACTACCACACAGATGAATGCAGGACATATCCTCACCTATATAAACCCATATTGTGAGTGCTTTGAATCCGTCGCCCTGAATCGGCGGGATCCGTCGGACTTATCATTTCTTCCGGGCGTGACTCATATACGTCCCCGGCAGCCGGAATTTTGCTGTGGATAGGTCGGGTGCGCCGAATTTCCAGCCTATTTTTGCACAGGTAAAAACGCACGAAACGGAGAAGATAAGCAAGGAAGAAGGGGATAAGGCCGAGGCACATAATTTGACCGCTTCCGGGCCATTGTATGAAGGATTCATAATTTATGCTGGCAAGGAGGCAGGATGATGGCCCGCAGGAACCGAAGAAGGCTGCTCGTGAACGGAGCAGAGCAGGGCGTTAATGCGTTCAAGGCGGAAGTAATGCGGCAGGAAGGCTTCGCCGTAGATCCGAACCGGCCGGACGACGTCAAGTACGAGGTCGCCAAAACATTGGGCGTCCCGCTGCAGCCGGGAGACAACGGAGAACTGTCAACCGAATCGGCAGGGCGTGTCGGGGGCCGGATTGGCGGCACGATGGTGCGGGAGATGATTCGTCTCGCCCAGGAGCAGCTCACGAAGAAGCCGACGCAGTAGGTATTTATAGGTCAGGAAGCGAACAAAGCCGGAGTCTCCCGCGAAGGAGATCCGGCTTTGATGTTATCGGCAGCGGGGCTCTGCGCAGCGGCGGGTTACAGCTCGATCCATTGCGCGGACCAAGCTTCAATGTCCCGAATGATCGGTTCGAGAGCGTGCCCCTTCTCTGTCAAAGAGTATTCGATGCGCACTGGCGTGTCGGGATATACTTCACGGCGCACGATGCCTTCGCGCTCCAGATCCTTCAATCGCTCGGACAGAACCCGGCCGCTAATAGCGATTGCCGATTCCATCGTGCAGAAGCGCTGCGGGCCTCCCAGCAATTGATGGATGATAAGCCCTGTCCAACGCTGGCTCAAAATACTCATCGCTTTGTCGAAGCGGGGGCATCGTTCACTGGATGTTCCGTTCATGTTCCATCACCTCTACATTTCTATTATAGCACTGGTGATGGGAAATAAGCACCTTTCCCAAAAAAATATAATTACTTGACAATATCAATTGACTAATTTATATTTACTTGTAATTAGTAACCTGATGGTGACAAGCCAGGTTGCAGTGATTTTAAAATTAAAGGATGTGTATTCGGAAATGACAAAACTTCACGAATTAGGTGCTTTGCTGTTAAGGATTTTCTTGGGAGCGGCTTTTCTTATCCACGGCTTTCAGAAGTTCCAGGGCGGCATCGGCAATACAATGGGCTTCTTCGAGAGTCTGGGGCTCCCGGGATTTGCCGCTTATGCCGTTGCCTTGATTGAGATTATCGGGGGCATCGCTCTTATTCTTGGCCTGGGAACCCGCCTTTTCGCTGCCCTGTTCATTCTTATCATGGCTGGGGCGATGGTGAAGGTGAAGTTCGCGGCAGGCTTTACCGGCAGTCCGGAAATGGCGGGCTATGAATTGGATTTGGCCTACCTTGTCATGGCGGTATATTTGCTCCTGGCGCCAAGCAATACGTGGTCGCTCGATCGTCTTTTCTTCGGCAGCAAGCCGAACGCATGAACAGGCCTAGAGCCTGAAGGGGGAACCATCCTATGAATTTTCATCGTTACCCGTCAACTTATGTCAGCCATGTCCAGCTTGCCGTAGAGAATCTGGAACGCTCGCTCTTGTTCTACCGCGATATCCTTGGATTCAGGGTACTCGAACAATCCGGCTCCAGCGCCGTCTTGACGGCGGATGGCGTGACGCCTCTCGTCACGCTGGAGCAGCCGGATACGATCGAGCCGAGGAACCCGCGCCAGACCGGGCTGTACCATATTGCGTTCCTGCTCCCGAGCCGTTCCGATCTGGCCGATATTCTTCAATACTTCATCCAGATTGGGTACCCGCTCCAGGGGGCATCCGATCACTATGTGAGCGAAGCGCTCTATCTGGCCGATCCAGAAGGGAACGGCATCGAAATTTATGCGGATCGCTCCCCGGATACATGGAGCTGGAGCGAGGGCCAGGTCGGCATGGCGACGGTGGCGCTGCAGGCCGACAGCCTGCTGCATGAAGCGACCGGACGCCCATGGACGGCGATGCCAAGCGGCACCATCATCGGTCATATTCATTTGCAGGTTTCCGAGTTGGAGAAGACGGAGGAATTCTACGGCCGGGGGCTGGGCTTCGAGACCGTTGCCCGTTATGGCCGTCAAGCATTGTTCATCTCGACCGGGAAATACCATCATCATATCGGCCTGAATACATGGCACAGCGCGGGGGCGTCCGCACCCGGCAAGCATAGCGCAGGCTTGAAATGGTTCACGCTCATGCTGCCGGACGAGGAGGCGCGGAAGCAGACCGTGGAACGGCTGCGTCAGCTTCATGCTCCGGTCGAGGAGGAAGCGGGCACGGTACGAACGTCGGATCCGAACGGGATTCATCTCATTTTGCAAGTGCAATCCTGATATATGTGATTCGCCTGAGATCGGGCGGCATGGCAGCTTACAGCAGATGGCTTCGGCTATCTGCTGTTTTTGCCGTATACGGGCGCAACCTCTATCCAGGTGACCGGATGGTGACGATGAGGCGGAATTGGAGGTTGACGTTGGCGTCCGATTCCTTGGTGAAGCGCTTTTTTGTGTCGGAAAAGGGAAAACGGCTCTGAGAGCCGACTGTCTGTTTGCGGAATGAATACGTCAATGTTAACATATCTGCAATGTAAATATTCCGAACCTCAGGGAGTGACAGCCATGCAACGCAAATCGATGACAGCTATGGCGTTAAGTCTGGCCCTGGCACTGCTGCTGAGCGCCTGCGGCACAGAGCCTGCGGTCCAGGGGCCGGATAAAAACACCGATATCGCGTCGGAGGCGCCGTCCCCTTCACCGGATGCGTCATCGGCGGAGAAGCCGCCCGCCTCGGCGCCTTCCGGCCACGACGAGACTTCCGGCGGGACGAAGCCGGAGAAGGGCGAGCCGACTTCGGCGCAAGAGGTCGAGGAGATGATGAAGCTCGCTGCCGAAGGGCGGGTAGCGCACAGCGGCTTCGCCGTCGAGCATGGGTTAATGGATGATGTGGAGAAGGAATGGGGCGAGCCGGACAAGGACGAGTTCGCGGGACAGGGCATGTACGCCACCTATGAGAAGCGGCATATCGTCTTCGGCTATAACAAGGGCATGCAGATTTTCGACGTCCGATCGGACGGTCCGGAAGTGCGGAAGCTGACGCTGGAGGATGTGGAGAAGGCGCTGGGGAAAGCGAAGGATGTGCGCGAGACCGGCGGCGATGCGATCTATGTATACGAGGCCAGCGCGGATTACGAGCTCAAATTCATTGTGCCCAAGCCAACCGGCAAGAACCCGAATCCGCATGTCGATCATATCTCCGTGTTCTATCCGCAAGGGTCCAAAAATCTGATGGCCGGCTAATGGGGATGGGTGCGGCATGGCGGCAAGCCCTTTCGTGCGAACCGTTGGAGTGGTTCTGGCGGATGCTGACCTATTGGGAATGCCGCCGCTTTTGTCAGGAAGCGGCCCTGAGCCCGCTTCAGGGGCGCCCGGCGGCGGGCGTCCCTGTTCCATTATTGAACAATTGATGGCAGCGCGGATCGGTCATCTCCTGGCCCGATATTTATGCTATGCTAAGGCGGAGGATAAGTGCCGAAGCGGATAGCTCGGCTCTGTCCCATCAAGCTGAATAGAAGTTGGTGCATAGAAAATATGGAGTTATCGAATATCATGTCTTACGTGACGGAGGAGAACCTCAGGAATCTGCTGGAGCAGTTCCGCTCGTTCGGTCCGCTGCCCGGCATTCTGCTGACCTTCATGAAGTCGTTCATTCCCCCGCTGCCAACGATCGTGATCGTCGGCGTCAATGCCGCCGTATACGGGCTGTGGCCCGGGTTCTTCTACTCCTGGCTCGGCATGATCGCCGGATGCATGGTCACGTTCCTCATCGTCCGCACCATTGCCGGACATCGATATTTTCAGCGCTACGCGCAGAAGCCCAAGGTCAAGAAGAGCTTGCTGTGGGTGCGGCGCAATGCGTTCAGCTATGTCTTTCTGCTCAGTATTTTTCCGGTCGGCCCGTTCGTTATTATCAATATGGCGGCTGCGATCGCCCGGATGCGCATTCGCTCCTTCTTCATTGCGGTCACGCTCGGCAAGGCGATAATGGTGTTCGCGGTCTCCTACATCGGGCATGACTTGATGAGGTTCGTTCATCATCCGATTCAGATTGTGTACGTGGTATTGTTCCTTGCCGCCTCGCTATGGGTCAGCAAGAAGATTGAAGCGCGCTTCACCAAAGATCTCCCGCCGGAAGAAGAGCACGATCTGCCCGTGCCCGAGCGGAAGGAATCGATAGGGTCATGAGAGTCGAGCGGCTGCTCTCTATGCTGCTAATCATCGCGCAGCGGGGAAAGGTGACGGGCCAGGAACTGGCCGAACATTTCGAGGTCTCTCTTCGCACTATCTACCGGGATATCGACAAGCTGGGCGAAGCCGGGGTGCCGATCGCGGCGCTCGGCGGGCCGGGCGGAGGCTACTACCTGATGGAGAATTATCAAGTTTCCAATCTGTTCCTGAACGAAGGGGAGGCCGCAACGTTTCTGGCCGTCGCGAACAATTTGAACATGCTGTTCGGGAAGAACCCGCATTTCAACGATATGGTGTTGAAATTCGAGCATGAGCGGAGACGTCCTGTCGCGGATGCATGGAGCATCAACCTGTCTCATTTTAGCATGGAGGATGAGCTGAGGAGCAGCCTGCAGCTGATGAATCAAGCGCTGGAGCAATCGCGGCTGCTTGTCTTCGATTATATGAACCGGCGCATGGACGTCGAGGAGCGGACGGTAGAGCCGGTCCAGATCGCTTTCTCTGGAGGCCACTGGCATCTTAATGGATATTGCCGCATCCGGAACGGTTACCGCCGCTTCAAGCTGGTGCGGATCCGGCAGCTGCGGTTGGGCGGACATTACGAGAAGCGGCCGGAGTCGGCGGAAGCGGTCCAGAGACTGCTCGATGAGGGGTATTATCACAGCAGCATCAAGGTGACGCTGCAATTCTCTGCCCGTATCGGAGGGCAACTGGCGGAGCATTTTCCGAAGGAGTCGATAACGAGAACCGAGGAGGGACATTTTATCGTCACGGATTATTTTCCGTATGAAGAGGGTCTATCCAAGTTCATCATTGGCTTCGGCAAGGACTGTACGGTCGTCGATCCTCCCCAGGTCAGAAATGCCGTCCAACAATATATTTATGAAATGTGGTTGTCGTATCATGGCTGACATATAGTTGTCAGTCATTTTATTTTATAGTGAGGGTGTTGAACAAGGATCATTATCTCGACACAGGAGGTTGCTATGGAGAAGCACCAGATTGCGGATGGCATCGTACTTTACATGTTTGAGCCGCGCCCGGACAGGCATTACGGTTACAATATTACGGCCCTGATTGAGAATGGCAAGGCGATGCTTATCGATACCGCCTTCGAGGAGCATGCCCAGCAAGTATATGAAGATCTGACCTCCCAGGGCATCGCGATTGAGGGGGTCATACTGACGCATTTCCACGCTGACCACATATATGGACTGAAGGCGCTTCCTGAAGTCCCGATTTACGGAAGCGCGCATTACCAGGTGACGCTCGATATGTGGACCGATCCGGGGGATCATCCGTGTTTTACGCCGGATATCGTATTCGACGAGCCGCTGCACCTGCCGTTCGGTTCCTTCGAATTGACGCTGTTTTCCTTCCCTGGCCATGCGCATTGCAGTGCGCTTGTCCTCATCAACGGGCAGTACGCTCATATCGGCGACGAGCTTATGTTCACGAACGGCGGAGAAGCGATACTGCCATCGGTGGATAGCGGCCAGTATGTGGCGAGACATCGGGACTCGCTGGATAAGCTTAGGAAATACGGGGATTATGCGCTTATCCCGAGCCATGGCCCGATCATCAGCGGCCGGGAGGCAATCGAACGCGCTATTGCGAATCGTATCGCTTACTTCGAGGCGATATTGGTTAGCGAACAACCTTTGTCTTATGATGAAGCGGTCCAGAATTGTGACGGTCCGTTCCTGCATCAGGAATGGCATCACAATGTGTATCGCAGCTAGGTGGCGGGTGCCTGGCAGGCTGCATTTTCCTCATCTGGACTAAACCGGGAGGCGTCGGTTACACTATAGGCAGAATGCTATGAGAAGGAGAGCGACGGCTCTCCTTTTTGCGAATGGACATCGCGGCATGTCCCAAGCATGTCATCAATGACAGCGCAGATGGCCAGTATGGGGAGTGAAGCAATGAGCGCACAGCCGAGTGCAAGCTACGAGGTGACCCAGGTATGTCTTCTCGCGGGGAAAATTATGCTCCAATGCGGCGGCGAGACGTACCGGGTAGAGGACACGATGATGCGGATTGCGGCTGCTTACGGCTACGAGAACAGTCATAGCTTCGTGACGCCGACCGGAATCATCTTCGCTATTGACGGCTCCGCGCCGACGACGCGGCTGTTCCGCATCGGGGAGCGGTCGACCGATCTGAAGAAGGTGACGCTCGTCAACCATATTTCGCGCAGGATTAGCGGCGACGGTCTTCCGGCGGCTGAGGCGCTGCGCTTGCTGCAGCGAATCGACAAGGCCCGCCTGGCATACCCGCTATGGCTCCAAATCGCCGCGGCAACGGTCTCCAGCGGCTGCTTCGCCATAATGTTCCGGGGCGGCTGGCCGGAATTTGTGCCCGCGATGCTGGCGGGCGGCATCGGCTTCTCGCTGCTGCTGTATGTGCACGGACTGGTGCGCATCAAGTTTTTCGCCGAGTTCCTGGCGTCAATCGCCATCGGGACGGTGTCCTATCTATGCGTCACCTATGGGCTGGGGCGCGACTTGGATAAAATTATCATCGGTTCGGTCATGCCGCTCGTCCCCGGACTGCTGATTACGAATGCCGTTCGGGATCTGATGGCCGGACATCTCGTCTCCGGCATCTCGAAGGGCGCGGAGGCCTTCCTGACGGCCTTCGCGATCGGCGCCGGAATCGCATGCGTCTTGTCCCTCGGATAAGGGAAGGAGGATGGGAATGAGCTTCATCGAACAACTGGCGGTCAGCTTCTTCGCGACGGCTGCTTTCGGTATCCTTTTCAATGTTCCGGCGAAGAATCTTGTGCAGTGCGGCTTCGTCGGCTTAATGGGGTGGCTTGTCTACCTCTCGTGTACAATGGTCGGGTTCGATGCCATTCCGGCGACCTTGATCGCCTCCTTCGTCGTGACGATGATAAGCCACGTCTTCGCCAAGAAGTACCGGACGCCGATCATTATTTTCAATGTCTCCGGCATTATCCCGCTTGTGCCCGGCGGCATGGCCTATGACGCGATGCGGCATGCGGTCTGGAATCAATACGACATCGCGGTGCAGCTTGGGGTCAAGGCGGCGATGATATCGGGGGCGATCGCGATGGGGCTGGTGTTCTCCGAGGTTATCTATCAAGTGATGAGAAGAAAGGCGGCCTAGCCTCGGCAGGCCATCGGCAGGCTGGCCGCCGGACCGCGAGCCGCCCTGCTCCTTGCGGCCGGGCTCAAGAGGTAATGAACCCGCCGCCGTTCACATGCATCGTCTCGCCGGTCACGTAGCGAGAGTCGTCGCTCGCCAGGTAGATATACGCGGGAGCGAGCTCGAACGGCTGGCCGGCCCGCTTCATTGGCGTATCCGATCCGAAGACCGCCACCCGATCGGCGGGGAAGCTGGACGGAATGAGCGGAGTCCAGATCGGGCCCGGGGCGACCGCGTTGACGCGGATG
This sequence comes from Paenibacillus dendritiformis, assembly GCF_021654795.1. Taxonomy (NCBI): domain Bacteria; kingdom Bacillati; phylum Bacillota; class Bacilli; order Caryophanales; family Paenibacillaceae; genus Paenibacillus; species Paenibacillus dendritiformis. Next base: position 6,169,219 of record NZ_AP025344.1, on the reverse strand, counting down.
CCTTGCTCGACCAGCGAGAGGGACAATGAGCGGGTGAAGGATACGATGGCGCCCTTTGTCGACGAATAGTCAATCAAGGTCTTCTCGCCGCGATAAGCAGTAACCGAGGCAGTATTGATAATTGAGCTGCCCGGCTTCAGATGGGGCAGCGCCGCCTGCGTGACGAAGAAGAAGGAGAAGACATTGGTCCGGAACGTCTGCTCTAGCTGTTCCTCCGTAATATCAAGCAGGCTGTGCTGCGGATACTGCACGCCGATATTATTGATCAGCACATCGAGCCGTCCGAAGCGGCGCAGCGTCTGCTCCACGATGTCGCAGCACGCGGCCCTGCTGCGGAGATCGGCCTTCATCGCCAGGACACGTCCTCCCAACTGTTCGATCCGGGCGCGGGTCTCCTCTGCATCGACCTCTTCATACAGGTAAGCGAAGGCGACCGCCGCTCCTTCCTTGGCGCAAGCAATGGCCACAGCCCGCCCAATGCCGCTGTCCCCGCCCGTAATGAGCACGGTCCGATCCCGAAGCTTGCCGCTGCCGGTATAGTGCGGATTCTCCGCGATCGGCCGCGGACACATTACATATTCCAGCCCAGGCTGCTGATTTTGATGCTGGGGCGGGAACGTAATCGGCTGCTCCTCGCACTTCGTCATTGTACTGTAATAAGGATACATGGGGTAATCGTACATAGCGTTCGGATCCTCCCTATAGTTATTTGCCTAGACCATCCTATTCTGGAAGGGGGCGAGGGGTCACATATGCGGCGAGTTGCATCAATAAAGAGGGGGGCTGCACCGAGTCGCTATAGACATAAGAAAATCCTATCTCGGTAAAACCAGGATAGGATTTTGCAGAGGCTGAAAGAGTGGCAGTGAGCCTAGAGGATTGTGCTCAAAGGAGAAAGGCCACCGCGCTGATATGGACAAAACAAAACATTCAATCAAGTGAGAATACTCTTTGGAAGTCCAGAAATGTACTTTGTATTATTATCTGAGTAAGACTGCCATTATACAGTAGAGAAAGACGACCATGCTTACACAAGCCCAGAACAGGCGCTCTTTGTAGGTGGACCGATCCACAATCCCTTTGATTGTGCTGACAAAACTGATAAGAAAGCAGATGGCACTTACGAAGACGAGGAAAAAGTATAGGCCAAACAAAGTGACACCTCCGTTATAGGAAAAAGTGTGGCAACGAGCATAAACCCGTTGCCAAAGAAATTTGAATTATTCAATGTCAAACGTTTTCCCCACATCATCGGCATAATCAACGCTAATTGCTCCAGACAAGGACAGGCTTCCCGACTTTAAATCGATGCTTAGACCACTAATGCCATATTGAGTATGTGCGTAATGAGCATGCGCACTGCCCTGGAAGTAGGTGTTATTATTTAGAGTCACCCGATAAGCCATATATCCTCTATTATTTCTCACAATTAACTTGTTCCCAAGCCCATCTCTATCAGAGCCTAGCAAGTCGTAGACGAATGCCATGCCGTACGTATTATTCCGGTTGGCATCCCATTGGTAGACATCTTTCGTACCAACATAGGAAGGAGGGAGCATATTGGTATAAGTATCGTACGTATATTTAAATATTTCGCTGTTATTTACATGTGAAAAATGCTCAGGATGGGTTATGGCAACAACATCTTCTAATGTAAAATTAGGTTCAGTTAACCATTGAAATGAATTTTTAAAAAGAAATTCTTTTGGGGTCTTAGTAGAAAGTTGAGAGATGATTTGAAAGTACTTTTCGCTTTTTAAGACCAAATCTCCATCCAGTCCATTCAGATAGTTCCTATCTACTTCGGTAAAGTCCTTAATTTCTGATAGGGAAAAACCTAGATTCAAGTAACGGTTTGTGTTATCTTCGTATGCGGAAGCCACTGGAGTAAGTTGCAACAGGATGAACAATTGACAGGAAAATTAATGAAAAAGATGAAAACCTGCGCTTCATTTTCCGTACCTCCTATTATTTTTCATTCCTTATGATACTATATAAGGACATTTATGGAAATGAAATAATCTGAATCTTAATTGATATTTCGAAAATAAAATCAAAATAAGCCTGCTCCTTACCATGGAGCAGGCTTATTTCAGGGCGTCGACAAATATGAAAGGGGCAGGCCTTGTCCCGTTTTGGATGGTTCCATTACGGTCAACTGCACGCTTTTCTGCTCAGTCATAGTGTCTCGTCTTCCACTGTTCCGTTGCCTGCGCCTGCAAAACTTGATTCATGATAGATTCTAATAAGGCGCTATCTCCTCATCTCTGGTCATAGCCAGATCCTCCTTCGGCATGTTGTCTCGACAATCTTATTCTTATACGTGGATCCTTGCTGTGGCTCTTCTTTTATGCCATTTTCTTTTTACACCATGATATGGATTGAGCTTCTGAACTGAGCTATCTGCTCTGCAATACTGCAAGAATGCAGCAATTTCATTGGCACGAGTATGCGAACATAGGATTACTGCGAAAATACAGCAATAATCCCGCGGCAAGGCGCAGATAGCGTTCAAAATGGCGAAATGATGCAGTTTTACAGGATTTTCTCGGAATTTAACCTCTTGAGGCTAAAAATGCTGCGCCTATGCAGCAATTTCATGCCGTACCCGCTGGCTACAACCGCGGGCGAGATTCCTTCATGCGCGTACCGCTTCAACCGCGGACCATCTTGCTCCATGCCGTACCCGCTTGCCCTGACCTAACGGTCCTGCCTTCCCCGGCCCCGCCCTGCCTAAGAAAAAGACTGTCGACAGGACTTTGCCGACAGTCTGAAATAAGCCTGCTCCAGGGTAGGAGCAGGCTTATTTGCAGGTGAATATTTCGCTTTATTGATAACCCCAGATCATCGTGAACAGCGTACCGAATACGGTGACCAGACCGACGAACAGCGCATAGACGAGGTTCGTCATGTTGGACGACTTCGTTGTCTTGTCTTCCGTGGCGTGCATGAACAAGAACAACTGCACCGATGCCTGGATAGCTGCACAGACGAGCAGGATGGTCATTCCCATGGCGAACGACATATCCCAGAAGATGACGGCCAGCGCGACGACAGAAAGGATGAGAGAGAAGACATATCCCATCACATGACGAATCGGGAACAGTTGTTTCATGTCACATCAATCCTTTCAAGTAGACAAAGCTGAAGATGAAGATCCAGACGACGTCAAGGAAGTGCCAGTACAGCGAGAAGATGAACGATTTATTCGATGTATCCATCGTAAAGCCTTCGCGCGTAATCTGAATCATTATCCCTGCTCCCCACAGCAGGCCCAGCGTGACGTGCGCGCCATGCGTGCCCAGCAGCACGAACAAGCTGGACAGGAAGGCGCTCGTCTGCAGGGTTGCGCCTTCATGGACATAGGTTACGAACTCGGCAATCTCGACGCCGAGGAAGCCAAGGCCGAGCAGCAGGGTGATGCCGAAGAAGACGAGCGTCGGCTTCTTCAGTCCGAGACGCATGCTGTGAATCGCGAGACCGCAGGTGAAGCTGCTGGTCAGCAGCAGGAACGTCTCGATCAGGACGCCCTTCAGTTCAAAAATATCCGTACCCGTCGGGCCGCTGCCCGTACGGTTCCACAATGTCAGATAGACAGCAAAGAGGGTGGAGAAGAGGACAATCTCTGCCCCCAGGAACAACCAGAATCCGAAAATACGGTTGCTGTTCTCCTCCGAGCGATATTCAAGCGGCAGCGTGTTATCTACTTTCATGCTTGTTCACCCCGCAATCGTTGTTCCGTCTCCTGAATCGTCTTCACCGGAATGTGGTGGCCGTGATCGCGCTCGAAGGAGCGGACCGCGAGCATAATCAGCACACCCAGGCCGGCGATGATGGACGGAATCCACCAGCTGAAGACGAGGAAGAAGCCCAGGAAGAAGAAGATGACGCCCAGAATAAACGGTTGTCCGCTGTTATTCGGCATATGGATCTCTTCGATTTTGTCTTCATACAGCGGCTGTTTGTCTTTTTTCCAGAACCAGAACGCGTCCATGCTCTTCACATTCGGGATGACGGCGAAGTTGTACTCCGGCACCGGACTGTGGGTGCTCCACTCCAGCGTACGCGCATCCCAAGGGTCGCCCGTCTTGTCTCTTGGCGCGTACCGGGCGCTCCAGTAAATGTTGTACACGAGAATCGCGAAGCCGATAGCCAGACCGAAGGCGCCAATCGTGGCGATCAGGTTCAGCGGACCGAAGCCGGTCTCGGCCGAGTAGGTGTACATCCGGCGCGTCATGCCGTTCAAGCCGAGGAAGAACAGCGGCAAGAACGTGATGTTGAAGCAGATCGCGATGAACCAGAAGCTGATTTTGCCCAGACGCTCGTTCAGGCGGAAGCCGAATATTTTCGGGAACCAGTAGTACATGCCGGCAATGACCGCGAACACGGTGCCTGGAATAAGCACATAGTGGAAGTGCGCGACCAGGAACATCGTATTATGGTATTGATAGTCGGCGCTCGCCATCGCGAGCATGACGCCCGTGACGCCCCCGATCGTGAAGATCGGAATGAAGGCGAGGGCATACATCATCGGCGTCGTAAACTGTATCTTCCCTTTTTGCATCGTGAAGAGCCAGTTGAATATTTTGACGCCGGTCGGCACGGCTATCGCCATCGTCGTGACGGAGAAGAAGCCGTTGACCATGGCCCCGTGACCCATCGTATAGAAGTGGTGAGCCCATACGACGAAGGACAGGAGCGAGATGGCAACCATGCTGAATACCATCGATTTATAGCCGTACAAGTTTTTGCGCGAGAAGGTCGAGATAATCTCGCTGTAAATCCCGAACGCAGGGAGGACGACGATATAGACCTCCGGATGGCCCCATACCCAGAACAGGTTGGCCCACAGCATATCCATGCCGCCATTAGCCATCGTGAAGAATTGCGCCCCGAACATCCGGTCGAACATCATCAAGGCGAGCGCTACCGTGAGAACCGGGAACGCGAACAGGATGATGACGCAGGTGATGAGAACCGACCACGTGAACATCGGCATGCGCATCAGCGTCATGCCAGGCGCGCGCATTTTGAGAATGGTCACGATGAAGTTGACCCCGGTCATCAAGGTGCCGATCCCGGCAATCTGCAGCGCGATGGAGTAGAAGTTCATGCCGACGGTCGGACTGAACTCGACGCTCGCGAGCGGGAAGTAAGCGGTCCAGCCGGCGTCCGGCGACCCTCCGATCACGAACGAAATGTTGAACAGCATCGCCCCGAAGAAGAACAGCCAGAAGCTGACCGCATTCAAGCGTGGAAATGCGACGTCGCGGGCCCCGATCTGAAGCGGGATCACGACGTTCATTAAGCCGATAATGAACGGCATCGCCATGAACAGGATCATGATGACCCCGTGTGTCGTAAAGATCTCGTTATAGTGCTGCGCATCCAGGAACTTCATGTCCGGAGCCGCAAGCTGCGTACGCATCAGCAGGGCGTCGACGCCGCCGCGGAACAGCATGAGGAGCGCGGCGATGATATACATGACGCCGATGCGCTTATGATCGACGGTCGTCAGCCATTCGCGCCACAGGTAACCCCATTTTTTGAAATAGGTTAACCCGATGAGGATGGCGAGCGACACGATGACGATACTGGCCATCGCGCCGTAGATCATCGGTTCTCCGGTAACGAAAAATTCGTCCCATTTCATACAGATTTGACTCCTTTCTCTGCGAATCTAGTTGCCATGCTGAGAGTGCTCCGTCTGCTCATGATCCGGCTCTGAACCGTTCATCGCACCGTGATCCATATCCGAATGATTCATATTCGCATGGTCGGTGTCCGAATGCTCCGTTCCCGTGTGGTTCGTGCCGGAGTGCTCCGAATCTGCTTCCGGAGCGGTCGCATCGTCGGATCCGTGATGATGGCCTGCATGCTCGCCTTCAGGCGCAGGCTTGAAGGCCAGATGGGTTGACGAGTAGCTCTTGCGTCCGACATGCTCCGTCGCGAGCAAGGCGTCGAACTCTTCGCTCGTCAGCTCCGGCGCGGTGGTTTTCACTTCGTTCACCCATTTGTCGAAGGCTTCCGGCGACATGGCCAATGCCTCGAAATCCATGTGGGCAAAGCCCGCGCCCGAGAAGTTGGAGTTCTTGCCCATGTAGGAACCCTCATGTTCGGCGACAAGCCGTAGCTTGGTCACCATGTCGCTCATAGCGTATTTCTGCCCGCCGAGCTGGGGAATCCAGAAGCTTGTAATCGGCCCGTACGAATAGAGCCGGAACTCGACTGGCCGGTTCGTCGGAATATTGACGTAATTGACCGTCTCGACGCCTTCTTCCGGATAGCTGAAATGCCACTTCCAGTTCGAGGAGGAGGCATAGACGATAAGCGGCTTCTGATCCTCATAGCCTGCCGGCGTTGTCTCCACGGCATTGGTCGATCGAATCGTAACGACCGACAGAATGATGACGATAATGACCGGAATGAGCGTCCACGTAATTTCCAGCCATGTGCTTCCCTCCATATGAGGCGGCTCATAATCCGGCGCGGCCTTCGACGCCCGGTACTTGGTCAGCATGTAGATGTACAGGACGTAGACGACCAGCAGCACGCCCGCCATAATAAACATGGAGAAGATGATCGTGTCCGATTGGGTCTTGGCCACCGGACCTTTTGGATTCAGCACGAGCAGTGATGAATCACATCCGGTCAGCAGGATGATAAGAGATAGGAAAAGAAAAGATAGCGACCATCTCTTTTTCACAAAAATACCCCTTTCTATGTGTGATGAACTTCGCTGAAATATGTCGGGATAATGATTTCACAGTCTATGTTAGTAAGAAGGGAGTAGAAAAACAAAGCATATAGAAAACCATAAATGACATTAAATGGTTTGACATTGGATGTGAAAACCAAAAAAATAAACGATTAAATGTGATATGTGACAAAAATCACGCGTATTCGGCCGAAATCCGCCGTTTTGATTTTTGTACACATTTATGGGCGGAAAGGCCGAGTTTGCAATATTGTCACATTAGGAGGGCGCTGAAAAGTGCGGTTTTCGCGCGAAGGGGACTCGCTTTGACTGGTAATTATTTGTACAATAGTGCTGTGGCATGATCGTGCGAATCCTTGTGACATCCGGTTTTTCCGGCTCCTTGCACGAATGGGCCACCTTCGGCGCGTATCGCTCCTCATTCAATCGCGGGCTGTCATAAAATCGTAACATCCAATGAAGAAAAAATGTGTCATGGGTGGACGTTTGTATTGCCAGCAGATACAACATTGGCGTTGCGCTGAAGGCGATCTTGTTAAAGCTCTCGTTTACTGCTGAAAGGTAAGGATTGGTACTTAAAGGATATCCGGCATAGGGACGGCGGGGTCTAAAACTGGATGGAATGGAGCTGAGATCAGGATGAAGATGACCACGGAGCTGTGCAAAGCATTGAATATCGCGTATCCTATCGTCCAAGCCGGCATGGCGGGCGGGCCGACGACCGCGGATCTCGTGGCGAGCGTGTCCGAAGCAGGCGCTCTCGGGACGCTGGGCGCGGCCTATATGGAGCCGGACGATATCCGGGCGGCGATTCGGCTGATTCGCCAGCGGACCGCCAAGCCGTTCGCGGTTAATCTGTTCGCGGCCGATATGACGGACGATCCGAGCCGAATCGCCGAGGTGAACGAAGTGCTGCGCGGCATCCGATCCGAGCTTGGGCTTGGAGAGCCGGCCGCGGAGCTGCATACGCCCGATCGGTTCGAGCAGCAGATGCAGGTGCTCCTTGAGGAGAATGTGCCTGTGATCAGCACCGCATTCGGCATTCTGCCTGCCCGGTTCATGGAAGGAGTGAAGCGGCGGGGGATTCGGGTCACGACGATGGTGACGACCGTCCGCGAAGCGATGGAAGCGGAACGGGCGGGCAGCGACGTCATCGTGGCCCAGGGCAGCGACGCCGGCGGCCATCGCGGCACGTTCGACGTCGGCCTGCACCCGAACGGAGCCAATATCGGCACCTTCTCTCTCGTGCCTCAGATTGCCGACCGGGTTCGGGTCCCGGTCGTCGCGGCGGGCGGCGTGATGGACGGGCGCGGTCTGGTGGCGGCATTGGCCTTGGGCGCGAGCGGCGTGCAGCTCGGAACGAGGTTCCTGACCGCCGCCGAGTCGGGGGCCCATCCGGCCTATAAGCAAGCGCTGCTGGACAGCACGGAGGAGAGCACCGTCATTACGCGTGTGTTCTCGGGCCGGCCGGCACGGGGGATCAGCAACGCGTTTGTGCGGCGGTTCGATGAGAGCGGGGTAGAGCCGCTGCCGTTTCCGACTCAGAACTCGGCCACGAATGAGATTCGCAAGGCCGCGGCAGCACGGAATGAAGCGGACTACATGTCGCTGTGGGCCGGCCAAGCTACGCGGCTGCTGACGGACGGCGATCCGGCTTCCCGCATTGTGATGGATATCATGGAAGAGGCGCAGCGGCTGTTAAGCGGACTTCAGGCGCTGAATCAAGATTAAAACAGACTACGTCCTAGGAAGGAGATAGCGATGTACCATCTGATCGTCGAGACATAACGCTGCTGTCCTATCCGTGGCCCTCCTCCCGGAAGAAGACTCTGAACATTCAGACTTCTATCTCGGGGAGGATTCGATATGGGACGACGGACAATGCCCTTATGGAGGGCGCTAATGGATGGCAGACATGTAAATGACCGCGCACAGGCAGAGAGTCTGATTCTTGCGGGTAGCGTCTTCGTGAACGGGCAGCAAGCGGCTTATGCGGGTGAACCGGTAAAAGCGGATGCCCGGATTGCCGTCAAAGGGAGCGAAAGGAAATACGCCGGGAAGGGCGGCCTGAAGCTGGAGGGCGCGCTGCGGCATTTCCGGATCGACGTAACGGGGCGTATCGCGCTGGATGCCGGCGCTTCCACGGGCGGATTTACGGATTGCCTTCTCCAGCATGGGGCGGCGCAAGTATATGCCGTTGACGTTGGGTACGGCCAGTTGGCTGGACGCTTGCGGCAGGATCGCCGCGTCGTGTGCATGGAGAAACTAAATATTGGGCAGCTGAAGCCAACGATGCTCCAGCCAAAGCCGTCGCTTGTGACGCTGGATTTGTCCTATTTGTCGCTGAAGCAGGCAATTCCCATTGCCGGAGCTTTGATGGAACCGGACGGGCAAATGCTCTGTCTCGTCAAGCCGCTATTCGAAATAAATGACCCTGAAATACGGCGAACCGGCGTGATTGCGTCGCCGGAAGTGTATCGGGAAATATTAAGAGATCTCGTGAGAAGGGTAAGGGAGCTCGGTTACGCTCCTTCCGGCGTTACGCACAGTCCGGTCACAGGGAACCGGGGCACACGCGAGTTCTTCCTGCATTTATTCCTTCGCGGCAACGAAATGAAGCCGCTGGATGAGGACATCGATCAGGCGGTGAACGCCGCTCTGGCCATCGAAAAGTACCGAAAATAAAGCAGAACAGCCCAGCCTGGCATATTCGTGCAGGACTGGGCTGTATTTTTTAGTTCTCCTGCAAAGATTCCAGTTCATGCGCGTAAGGAATCGAGGAGATGGCTCCCTTGCGCTGAACGACCAGCGCCGAGAAGGAGTTGGCGAACCGGACGATGTCCTCCATATGGCGGATATCCTGCCATTGAGCGAGATCGAGGCGGCTGCACAGGGCGCCGATGAACGAATCGCCGGCGGCCGTCGTATCGACCGCGGTTACGCGCTTCGCCGGCACATGCGCGGCTCCGTCCGCATGGCAGATAAGCGCCCCTTGCTCGCCCAGCGTCACGATGACGTAGCGGATGCCGTACCCGAGCAGCCGGTCCGCCGCTTGGCGAATAGCATCGTCGCTGTTCGGCTCCACTCCCGTGATGATCTGCATCTCGGATTCATTCGGCACCAGAATGTCGGTAGCCCGCAGCAGCTCCTCCGGAATCACCTTGGCCGGAGCCGGATTGAGGACCGTCACTTTGCCTTGCTGCTTGGCATAGACGAACGCTTGGGTTACCGCCGGAATCGGGATTTCGAATTGGGCGATGACGATGTCCGCCTGATCGATAGCCGAGTAAGCACGCTCTATATCTTCCTCGCGGATGCTCATATTGGCGCCCGGCGTGACGATAATGGCATTTTTCCCGTCCTCTTGAATGAGAATTGTCGCTTCTCCGGAATGCACCTTCGGATCGACATCGATATGCGAGGTATCGATTTGCTCCTCCTTCAGCACTGTTAGAAGCTGATCGCCGGCTTTATCTTCACCGACCTTGCCGATGAAGGCGACCTTCGCGCCCAAGCGTGCGGCGGATACGGCTTGGTTGCAGCCTTTGCCTCCGGCGCTGGAAGAGGTGCTGATGCCATGCACCGTCTCCCCCACCATCGGAAGTCTTGCGAGCAGATGGCTTGTATCTCTGTTTAAGCTGCCCACGACACATATATGGTTCATTTTCTAACACTCCCTCCTACCTGGAGAAGATCCCTGGCGGGATCCTCTCAATCCCTTGTCCTCTTAGGCGAACATGATGAACGACAAGATGAGGCAAGAGACGACCCCGACCAGAACCGGCACGGATGTCCGTTTCACAATTTGTATCGGGTTGACCTTAATAATTGAAGCGACGACGATAATGACGGCCGCTACCGGCGAGATGGAGCGGACCAAGTTGGCAATGAGCTGCATCGGCAGCGAGATCATGACACCGCTGATCCCCAGCTTCTCCGAAATGTCCGGAATGATGTTGATCACGGAATAGAAAACGGCCAAGCCGCTGCCGCTGATGAACGTAATCAAGCCTTCGACACCTGCGAAGGTGAGCATCAGGATGACGCCGGCGCTCTCGATATGTCTAACCGATTCGATTAACATATCAATAATGCCCATCGATTTTAAGCCTTCGACCAACATACCTGCAGCGACGATCAGGGAGACGACCTGAGCCAACCCCGTTCCCATGCCGGTAAAGAAAATCGAGAGCTGTTTCGACGTCTCTTTGAAGGAACCTTTGCGAATAATCTCAATGAGCAGAGCCAACGCCATACAAATGAACGTAATTTCCACCAGCCCAAGCTTTACGCTCGTGATCAGCAATCCAAATACGAGCACGAGAACCAGCGGCAAAATTGGCAGCAAGCCGTAGTAGGCGGGCGGCAAATCCTTTTTCACGGACAGCTTTTCATCATTGATGTCCTGATGCAGGGCGCCTTGCTGACGCTTATCCATATATTTCTGCCAGAAATAATGAGCGACAGCCATAATCAGCAGCACCGGAATCGAAATCTTGGCATGATAGGTAAATACATAGTCAATAATGTCGATTCCCAGATTTTCAGCCGCGACGACGTTGTCCGCTCCCAGAGGCGTTGGAATAATCGTCGCCGTTGTTGCAATGATAGCTCCAGCCGTGAGCGAAGACATTCCCGTGTTCTTCAAGACCGGATAGAGGGTGGCCATGAGAAGAACCGCCAGGCTGGACGCGCTTGGCACGACCAGAGACAGCAGGTTGCCAAGCAGGAACACAATCGGCACAAGGATATACTGCGATTTGATGCGGCCCAATGGTTTTGTCAACAAATGCACGGCGACATCACTGGCTCCGATGTGCGTCATGTAGCTTGAAAAACCGAACAACACCATAATCGTTAACCCGACGCCGCCCAATTGTCTTACGAAAACTAACCCAATCTGTTTGAACGGATCAAGCAGGGCAAGCCCGGTTGAATCTTCAGGTGACAGAACTTGATGTCCGAGCAGCGCGGCAGCGATCATAAGCACGATACCTGCGGCCAGGAGCACAAATTTAGCGTCATAGTTCTTGGCGATCAAATACCCGGTTGCAACAAGAAGAACGATGCTGATGATGATCTCCAACACGTTGAACACGCTCCCTTATATAATAAGAAGGTTTATACGGTTTTGCCAAGGACTTCAATCGCCCACTCGCGGAAAGCGGGAACATCAATGTCCAGACATACGGTGGCGTTGCTTGGCTTGCCAAGACGGTTCGTAATATCGGTGACCGTCGTGCCGGCCGTATAAGTTCCTGCCAGCTCGATGTCGACGAAGCAGTCCTGCGTCTTGAACAATCCTGGGTTGACCAGATAGGCGATGGCGCACAGGTCATGCATTTTCAAGCCGCGGCTCTTCAGGCTGCCGCCCCGGTAATGCTGGAACAAGGAGTAGAGCATGAAGCCCGTCTTGTTCATTTCCTTTATCTTCTCCACAATCTCGGTCGTCAATGTAGCCTGGCTGGTCACGTCAAGTCCGACCATCACCAGCGGCAGACCGGCGTTGAATACGATGCTGGCGGCTTCCGGATCGGCATAGATGTTGTATTCGGCATTCGGCGTATGGTTGCCGCGGGAAGCGGAACCGCCCATCAGCACGATGCGCTCAATCTTCTCCTTGCATTCCGGGAACAGCGTCAGCAGCAGGGCCACGTTCGTAAGCGGTCCGATCGGAACGATTGTAATCGGTTCCGGGCTGTTCATAATGGTGTCGCGCATCTGCAGCACGGCATGATCGAGCGGAGTCTGCTTCGGTTCGTCGAAATCATAGCCGTCCATGCCGGATTCTCCGTGAATATGACTGGAGTCTTCGGCCGGGCGTACGAGAGGCTTGGCGGCGCCCCGGGCGACAGGCACTTCTTTGCCGAAGAACTCAAGCAGCTTCAAGGCGTTATTGGTCGTCTTGTCGAGGCCGACATTGCCCGCAACCGTCGTAATCAGCCGGACATCGATACGCTCATGGAACAGGGCGGCCGCAATGGCGACGGCATCATCAATTCCAGGGTCCGTATCCAGAATGACAGGAATTTTTTTCACAGTTTCCATGTTCAAGCACTCCTTTTGAATGTGGTGGGTTGAAAGCGGCATATGAAAACAAATCAACTGTATGTGTAACCGGTTACACACCCGACAAAGAATTTCTTCATCCCAAGCTGTCGGATGGGTATGAAGAAAAATCAGACCGGAGAGAACGCACGCTGTTTTTCTAAAGAATAGCATTCCCTGAATATGAAGTTCTATGAAAGCGGCGCGATTATCGCGTCGTCCCTCGCCGGATCAGTTCTACGGGAAGCTTGTAATGCATCGTGTCCAGCGGCTTTCTTTCGATCATTTTAATCAGCATTCGGGCTGCCAGCAGCCCCATTTCATAGATGGATTGCGCGACTGTCGTCAATTCCGGGTAGACCATCTCGCCCAGCGAGATGCCGTCGAAGCCGACAATCTGCATCCGGTCGGGAACGGGAATATCCCGTTTCTGAACGGCCCGCAGCGCTCCCATCGCCATAATATCGTTGCCGGCGAAGATACCGTCGACATCGGGGTGACGATCCAGCAAGCGATTGGCCGCTTCCGTCGCCTGATTCAGGCTGAAGTTGCCTTCGATGATGAGATCCGGGGAGAACCATGCGGCCTCCTTCACCACGTCCAAATATCCCTGGCATCGTTCATCCGCAATCGATAGCTGCTGCGGTCCCCGAAGATGGGCGATTTTGCTGCAGCCGCGATCAAGGAGATATTGCACGCCTTGCCGCGCTCCCTCCCGGTTGTCGGAGGCGACCGTCGGTATGGTATCCGAAATCGTCCGGTCCAACGTGACCACCGGAACATCCAGCAGCCGGACTTCTTCCGCCGACAGTGTATTCGATGCAAGGATGAAGCCGTCGATGTATTTCTGCTTCAATGCGTGAATATACTGCTTCTCATTGGCAGGGGTGTCGTCGGAGTTGCATAAAATGGTTGCGTATCCGTACAATTGGGTTACCTTCTCCACGGCACGGGCCAGTTCATTGAAGAACGGGTTCGTGATGTCGGGGACGAGAAGCGCCAGCATTTTCGCCGATTTTTTGGTCAAGCTTCTGGCGACGTCATTCGGAATATAGTTCAGTTCCCGAATGGCCTCCATCACTTTCTTCTCGGTGTCCTCATGGACATACCCTTTTTGGTTCAGGACCCGGGAGACGGTTGCGACCGATACGCCCGCCAATTTCGACACATCTTTGATCGTGGCCATGACGGAGTATCCTTCCTTTCTATGTGTAACCGGTTACACATCCGTTACATCACTTATCATATGTCCTGCTCATCCATTTGTCAACGATCCAAGATCTGCAAATTCCTCTTGTTTTGTCGTCTCTTCTTTTCGGAGTACCACCAACGCCCTTATAGTATGACCCGATTCGGAAGGAAGCGATGGAAAATGAGCTGCAATTTAATTCCTTTTCATTCCTCGCCTATCCATTTCTATGCGAACGAGTCGAACTGTGAAATATTAGGTCGAAGTACCTATAATTATGAAAATAAGAGGCGATTATTTTTCAAAGAAATGAATATTTTATCCCATTTGCAGTTTGAAGAAAATCCCCCAACCAGGGGATTTTTCGGGGGTTCAGGCGCTGTTGGAAGCGGAACGAAAAATTTTCAAAAAAGTGATTGACAAAAAGGAGGCTGTCCCATATATTGAGCATTGAATAGTGCTTTAGCTGGGTATGATTGGATACCGTAACTACATAGGGCACACTAATCGAAAGATTAGGCCGCAAAGCTTAGGAATCTAAAGGCCACCAGGCCCATGATCGTCCGGCTGCATTTAACAATCGTTAAATTGCAGCCGGATTTTTTTATTTTTCATAGGGCGGTTCTCCGCGGTATTTTTGGCCCGCAGAACGATATAAATAAGACGTGAGGAGGCAATTTTATTCTGCAAAGGAGGACTCAGATGAAAAAATGAGGAGGAAACTATGAAACGCCGATTCAGACTAGTAGTTACATGGTTGTGTATGTTGAGTGTCGCATTTGGGACGATTCCGGGCACGCTCGGCGCCCAGGCGGCGAGTTCCGGGGAGCTTGAGTGGCCGAATCCGGGAGCGGTGAAGCTCACGAAGGAAGCGAACCCGGTCGAAGGCAAGCTGGATGAATGGGATATTACACTGACAGTCGAAGGCAAGAACCTGAAATCGGGCTCCTCCGATGTCGTGCTCGTAATCGACAAGTCGGGAAGCATGACCCAAAAACCGAACCAGAACCGATTGCCGAAGGCCAAGGATGCAGCGAAGAAATTCGTTGACAATCTCTTGATTGAAGACTCGGACACGAGAATTGCAGTAGTGACCTTCAATAAGACTTCTGATCAGGTATCTGACTTCAAAGGCCTTGACCAGAAGACGGAATTGAAACGTGCCATTGATAATATACAGGCGACCGGGGGAACGAATATTCAGGCCGGACTGCACGAAGCTCAGGAGCTTTTAAAGACAAGCCAGGCCAACAACAAAGTGATCGTTCTGCTGAGTGACGGGGAGCCGACGTATAGTTACAAGGCGTCTACTGCAGTAAAAGGTTCATGGGGAAATAATAGCCATCAGTTTATTCTTTCTGATTTTAACGACAAAAACATTATTGGGTCGGGCTCCAGTTACAGCCTGGGCTCTAACTGGTATGGTTTGGGTAAGGAAACTTGTTTTTTGTGGAGTTGCAGCTATGAGTTTGAAATTAAAGACAATGGCATCGGCACGATTTCCGAAGCCAAGCTGGCCCATGATGCAGGAATTCATATTTATTCTATTGGGTTGGATGTTGGCAGCAATAGCAATGCCACCAATACGCTGAAAGATGTTGCCAACAAAGGCTATTATTCGGGCACCAGCGACAGTCTGGAGCGAATCTTCTCCGAACTGGCCAGCAAAATTGCCTTTGCCGCAGAGAATGCGGTAGTCACTGACCCGATGGGGGACATGTTCGATCTGAAGTTGAAGGGAAGCTCCTTCGGCCCGGACGACTACAAGGCCTCTCAAGGGGAGGTAACCTGGAACCCGCAAACCGAAACGTTTACCTGGAACATTGGCAATGTTACGGAAGGCAATCCGGCGACGCTTACTTACCGGGTCAAAATGGATCACTCCAAAAACCCGGATCCAAAACAATTGTACCCGACCAATAAGACAACGACGATGAATTACACCGATGCCAAAGGTGATCGTACATCGAAGGATTTCGAAGTGCCGAGAGTGGGCTTGGGCAAAGGTTCGATTCTCGTCAAGGCGTATAAAGTCAATGCCAACGGCAAGCCGGTCAATTCCGACGGCCAAGAAGTCGAACGCCCGGATTTGGCCCAAGAGCTGTACAGCCGCTACCACGAGGAGGATGGAAGCGACGCGCTTGAGGTTGGCAAATCCTATACCGTCCCGGCGCCAACAGTGCCAGGTTACACGTTGAGAGTTGGCGACAATCCAACGAAAGTGGATTTGACGGTTAGCAAGCCTTCGCCAATTATTTGGTTCGGTTATAACGATGTCCCTAACAAGCTGACGATTGTTCACCAATCGGGAGACAAGGTGCTGGATCGCAGCGAGGCGGACAAAAAGCCGGGCGAATCCATCGATGTAAGCAGCAAGAATTTCGACGGCTACGAGTTCTCCAATGTCGAGGTTAGTAAAGGCAGCGGACTGACTGTGGACAGCGGGCATGTAACGGGCGTGATGCCTGGCCAGGATGTAACGATTACTTTTCATTACACCGCAAATGATCAAAGCGTCAAAGTCCGTTACGTAGACCGAGCCACGGGCAAGGATCTGCTGGAACCAAGCGTGAAGACAGGGAAGACGGGAGAAACACTGACGCTGGAAGCCGCACATGTTGCGGGATATGAAGCGGAAAAACCGACAACCGTAGAATACGTGCTGAAGGCCGGCGAAAATCCGGATCATATCTTCTACTACAACGGGACAGAGCAGAGCTTGAAGGTGCGCTATGTGGACCGTGGAACCGGCAAGGAATTGCTGGTCCCAATTGTGAAGACAGGGAAGACCGGGGAAGAACTTACGCTGAAAGCCGAAGAAATTGCGGGGTATGAAGCAGAAGAGCCGACAACCGTAGAATATGTGCTGAAGGCTGAAAATCCGGATCATGTCTTCTACTACAACGGATTGGGACAGGGCGTCAAAGTCCGTTACGTAGACCGAGCCACGGGTAAGGATCTGCTGGAACCAAGCGTGAAGACAGGGAAGACCGGGGAAGAGCTTACGCTGAAAGCCGAAGAAATTGCGGGCTATGAAGCGGAAGAGCCGAAAACAGTGACATATGAGCTGAAGGCTGGCGAGAATCCGGATCACATCTTCTACTACACGGCGGAGAAGCAGACAGTCACCGTGAAGTACCTGGAGAAAGGTACGGATAAGGTACTGGCTGAAGCAACGGCGCATGAAGGCGCAACGGGCCAGACCGTAACGCTGGAAGCGAAGCCGATTCCGGGTTACACCGCAGAGAACGATACGTATGAGTATACATTCAAAGCAGGTAAGAACGAGTATACGTTCTACTATACGGCGAAGGAACAAACGGTCACCGTGAAGTACTTACTGGAAGGCACGAAGGATGTCGAGGTTGCCGCCCCGGATACATTCACAGGCCCGACGGGTTCCGAAAAGCTGCTGACCGCGAAGCCGGTAGAAGGATATGAGCCGGTTGATCCAAGTGAATATAAGTATAAGTTCACAGCGGAAGCGAACCAGGAGTACATTTTCTACTACAAGGCTCTGAAGCAGACGGTCACCGTAAAGTACCTGGAAAAAGGTACGGACAAAGCACTGGCTGAAGCAACAACACATGAAGGCGTGACGGGTGAGACCGTAACGCTGGAAGCGAAGCCGATCGCGGGTTACACCGCAGAGAACGATACGTATGCGTACACGTTCAAAGCAGGAACGAACGAATACATCTTCTACTACGCCGGAAGCAGTCAGACGCTGACCGTGAAGTATCTGGAGCAAGGAACGGAGAAAGAACTGGCAGCGGAGAAGCTGCTCGAAGGCGTAACCGGGCAGACCATCGGACTGACGGCGAAAGAAGTGGCGGGCTACAAGCCGTTGAACGCCACGCACAAATACACGTTCTCGGCGGAAGCTGACCAAGTGTATACGTTCTACTACACCAAAGATGATCCGACAGGCGAAGAGCGCACCGTAATCGTGCATTACGTCGATCGGGCGACGGAACAATCGCTGAAGGAGTCCACTTCGCATATTGGGCAAGTGGGGTCGGCGCTTACGCTGAAGGCGGAAGACATTACGGTGACGGATTCGGTCTACAAGCCGGAACGATATAGCGTCGAGTACACAGTTACAGCAGACACCGAGCAGGAGTACACCTTCTACTACAACAAAGTTAATGAGGGCGAGACGTACACGGTGACGGTTCACTATGTGGATCAAGAATCGAATCTGGCTCTCCAAGCTCCGTCCACTCATTCCGGCAAGGCCGGGGAAGTGCTGTGGCTGAGAGCGGATCAGATTACCGTTACAGACGCCGTATACACGCCGCTGAAATTCAATGAGCTTTACACGATTACGACGGCTTCTGATCAGCAGTATACGTTCTACTATGTGAAGGGCGAGCATGGCGATATTCAGCTTCTGACGGTTAACCATCTGGAAGCCGAGACGAACCATGTGCTGAAAGAATCCGAGCGAGTCAAAGGAAGAGCGGGCGAGCAAGTCCTGTACCGGACGTCTCCGATTACGGTAACGGGTGCCGTCTATCACCCTGAGCATCCAAGTTACTCGTATACATTCACTGCTGAACCGGAGCAGATGTTGAATATTTTCTACAAAAAGAACCCATCCCAGACGGAGCACAAGGTGACCGTGAAGTATCTGGAGCAGGGAACGGGCAACACGTTGGCAGCGCCGACGACGAAGAGCGGCAAGCCGGGAGAACAAGTGACGTTGACGGCAGTCCCGGTATCCGGCTATACGCCGGTGAAGTCCAGTGACACGTACACGTTCACCGATGCGGAAGGACAGGAATACATTTTCTATTACACGAAAAATTCGTCCAATCCGGATCCGGACGGCGGCAGTCCGGGAGGAAGCACCACGACAATAACGCCGTCGCCGAAGCCGCTGCCTCCGGTGCCTCCTGTGCCGCCATTGCCGCCGGTACCGCCGAAGCTGGATATGGAGAATCACTACAACTACATCAACGGCTACCCGGATGGCACGGTGAAGCCGGAGAATCAGATTAGCCGGGAAGAGGTCGCCGCCATCTTCTATCGTCTGATGGAGAATGAGAGCCGCGCGAACTATCTGACCGACCAGAATTCGTTCTCGGATGTAGCGAAGAAACGTTGGTCGAACAAACACATCTCGACGATGGAGCGGGCCGGAATCATCACCGGATATCAGGACGGCACCTTCAAGCCGGGCCAATCGATTACGCGGGCGGAATTCGCCGCGATCGCGTCCCGATTCGACAAGCTCAATGATCAAGCGAACGGCATGTTCTCGGATATCTCCGGACATTGGGCGGAGAAATATATCGTATCGGCCGCGAATAAAGGCTGGATTAAAGGTTATCCGGACGGCACCTTCAAGCCGAATCAGTACATTACGCGGGCGGAAGCGATGGCTTTCATCAACAGTGTGCTTAACCGGAAGGTGAAGGCAGCCGATATCCATGACGATGCGAAGCAATGGCCGGATAACAAGCCGGGCAAATGGTACTATACGGACGTGTTGGAGGCGACGAACCACCACGAGTACAGCCGTTCCGAGAACGGTTATGAGACGTGGGATTCCATCCAACCGGACCGGGTATACCCATAAGGCAGGCTCGCCTGCATGAACAAGAAGCTCCTTCCGAGGCCTCTGCCCGGAAGGAGCTTCTGTGTCTGTTATGGATTGGCGAACAGCTTGTCCATAAATTCATAGGTGAGCGGAGTCGTCTTCTTGAGCTCTTCCCGCGTGGCGTCGCTGTATACATACAAGCTGGCGGTCTCCGCAAAGTATTCGGTCGGATGGACCGACACGTAGCCGTCCCCGTTATAGTTGACATTCGCTTCCTGATTGAAAATGTTCTTGAATTCCTCGGTGCCGCTGATTTCATTGAAGACGATGCGGTCCACCGCATGCATGGTCTCGTGAATTTCCAGATTGAACGAATTGTGTCCCTGGCCCTTATTGCTGTAACCGATGCGGGCGGCGACAATCCGCTCGCTGACGCCGGGAACATCGTCCCATGTCATGCCGGTGCCTTCCCAGCCTCGCGGCGTAACGCCCTTCAAATAGCTTAACTCCGGTTCGTTCGTAATGATGTCGTTCGTCAGCTTGATTTTGACGCCCTTGTCATACAACTGGTTCAAAATGCGGGAGGGAATCTTGGCCAGCCGTTCCTTCATGGCTTCGGCTTCCTTGACATTATACTCGCTGCTTGGCAGCACGACTAATTTATCGATAATGGCATCCTCGGCGTGAACCGGATATACCGGCACCGTGAACAAGATAGCGGCCAATATAAGCAGGCCCAATAGACGCTTGTCCCATTTCATCGCAATCTCTCCTCTGAAGCCCGGCGTCTCTGCTTCCGCGATTCTTTCCATTCCATCCGGATTGGTAGAGTATAATCGCGCAGTTCGGCGCTTGCTTCAATATTGGTAGCTGGCTGGCTGAGCGCTGGCGGCGCTGAAGCCCCTATAGCTTTGCGTCCCTGCTTTTCAACAGGTTTGCCTTTGTCAATACGGAGTTGACCTGTTCCTTCGCTTGTCCATCCTAATGAAAAAGCCCCGCCTACCGAAGTAAGAAGGGCTTGGGAACGTTCGCGAAAGACACGTCAAGCTATCTCTATCGGTAACTGGCTGGCATAGCGAGTCATCTTCGCTGAAGCCCCTGTAGCTTTGCGTCGCCATCTTTCGATGGGTTTGCCTTTATCACTAGGATAGATATGCGATTGGAAGAAAAATCTAGTTATCTATCTACCTCTAGATTAATATTGATAGAATGGCTTGTCAAGATGAATCGGCGTGCGCGGACTTGGTTTCTGCGTGCTTTTTTTGCAGCTATTTGGGAGAAGCTAAGGAACTGGACTGGCCTTGGATCTGGTGGTAAAGTTTATGAGGAAAAGATGCGAAACAGAAAGATGCCTCTACGGGTGCTGTGCATGCAAAGGAGTATGAAACGTGACAATCAAAAGCTTTCTTAAGCTGGTCGAGCTTCAGACCAAAACGGCCAGCATGATCCCCTTCTTTATCGGCAGTCTGTATGCCGTATTTCGGTTCCAATCCTTCGAACTCAGCCATTTCTTGCTGATGTTGGCCTCTCTGCTGTCCTTCGATATGGCGACCACGGCGATCAACAACTATTACGATTACAAAAAGGCGATCAAAACCCATGGCTACGGCTATGAAGTCCATAATGCAATCGTGCAGTTCAAATTGAAGGAATCGACAGTCGTTGCCGCCATTATAACCCTGCTCGTAATCGCGATAAGCGCGGGGGTTGTTCTGTTCCTCCAGACCAGCCTGCTGATCCTGCTTTTGGGCGGATTATCGTTTTTGGTCGGCTTTTTGTACTCGCTTGGGCCGGTCCCCATCTCGCGCATGCCGCTGGGGGAGTTGTTCTCCGGACTGTTCATGGGGTTCGTTATCATCTTCATTTCCACCTATATTCATGTGGAAGATCATCAGCTGGCGGCCTTATGGCTGGAGGACTGGCATGTCAAGATCGATATCAACATCATTGAAGTGCTGCTGGTATTCCTTATCTCGATACCGGCCATTCTGTGCATTGCGAATATTATGCTGGCCAACAATATTTGCGATATGGAAGACGATGTGGAAAATAAGCGGTATACGCTTCCCGTCTATATCGGCAGGGCGAATGCGCTAGCCTTGTTCCGCATCATCTATTACGCTTCCTATCTGGACCTTATCGTTCTGTTCATTTTGAAGGTCAACCCCATTATTCTGCTGCTTGTCCTATGCACCCTCATCCCGGTGCAGCGCAATATTCGCGCTTTTCAGCAGAAGCAGACCAAGGAGCATACCTTCGTCTTGGCTGTCAAAAACTTCATCATCACGAATGTGGCCCGCATTGCCGCTCTGGGCGCAGCGATTTTGCTCAACCTGATATAGCCGTTTTTTATTTTTTGCCGCAACGCATCATCCCCCTGCTCCCGCATGATAGGCAGAGCAAGGGGGATGAATAGGTTGTGAGGGAATTGAGCGAAATACGGCCGTTCTCTCGCCCTCGGCCTCTACTTATTGGTGCTGTGCTGCTTGTTCGGCAGCTTGTTGCCCGGCGATCCTTTGCCCTGCCGCTGTTGATTGCGCTCCGCCTTCTCCTGCGTCTCCTTCAGCTTCTCGACAAAATCATGCGTATTTTCCATAGTCGGCACCTCCTTAGGCTCTTACTATTGCCAACTCCAATGATTTCATTCCGATGGCCCAGAGGGCAAAGATCGGGAGAACATAGCTCTGGATGGACAGGTTACCCGCGGTTCCGGTACTCCTGCTCCAGGATGCTCATCATAATGGAATCATGATACTCATGATTGTAATACAGGGCGTCGCGCTGCACGCCTTCGCGCCGGAAGCCCATTTTCTCGTAGACGTGAATGGCGCGTTCATTGAAGGCGAAGACGTTCAATTCAATCCGATGCAGCTGCAAAATGCCGAAGGCGTATTCCAGCAGCAAGCCGATCGCTTCGCTGCCGAACCCTCTGCCCTGATTGTCCGGCGCGTCAATCGCGATGCGCATGCTGGCGCTGCGGTTAATGCTGTCGATATCCTGAAGCTCAATATCCCCGATGACTTGATCGGATTCGCGGATCGCAATCAGCAGCAGCATGTCGGAAGCGGATTGCGTTTTGCCTTCGATATGGCGCGCGACCTGCTCCTTGGAAAAATGCCGCTGCGTTCCCGTTAATCGTCTCATTTCCGGTTCAAATAGCATGTAGTAATAAAGGTCCGCATCCTCCGGGCCGATCGGCCGTAAGTAGATGTCCTTGCCTTCAAGAAATCGTACAGGTGCGTCTGTTTTTGGTCTGCCAGTGGTCATGATTATTCCCCTCCTGAATGTTCTATTTCTACTATAGTCAAGAACTGTATACATAGAAATATACAGATTACCGTAAATCAAAGGGACAGAATGGCGCCTAGACCGGTGTGCCCGTTTTTTTGCACAGGTTCCCGCCTTGGGCAGAAAGGCGAGGGTAGGGGTTGCGGAAACGCTCAAAAAGCATTAGAATATAAAATAATTAAGATAGCTTAACTATTAAGGAAGTGGATGTATTGAAAAAGGCAAGCGACGAGCTTGTCCGTCTCGTCAAGGAGATGAATGAAGCGGATTACGCCATGAACGTCATGCTGCTTCAAGCTCATGAGTCGCTGATCGGCCCCGAGATTACAGCGAAGCAGACGATCTTGCTCGAGCTCGTTCACAAGCATGGGCGTCTGACGGTCAGCGAGCTTGCGGAGCGGATGAAGGTCTCCTCCAGCGCGGTCAGCCAGATCGTCAGCAAGCTGGAGAAGGCGAAGTATGTCAGCCGGGAGATCAATCCGGACAACCGGCGGGAAATCTTCGTTCGTCTGGACGAGCGCGGAGAGGAGCATTTCGCCCGGGAGGAGGAGTTCGAGCGGACCATTATCGACCGCTACTATTCCCAGCTCGAGTATGAAGAGGTCGTGGCATTGAAGAACATCGTCCTCAAGCTCAAAGGGATCGTAGAGAAGGAATGCAAGGGCGGGGCAGAGACGGATTGATTGCTTCAAGCCGAAATCGGATGAACACCCCCCGTGAAGGAGAGGGAGGGCTCTCCTTTGTCTAATTGTTAAGTCATCTTAATAATTAAGGTTATTCAATCATTTGTGGTTCGCGAGGATAATTATGGGAAAAGAGGAGTGCGGATATATGAAGATGAAACGGGAGCGGTTAGAACATTTGTTCAGCAAGTTGGAAGAACAGGGAGGAATGAGCGGGGTCTTCCTGGCCGCCGAGCAGGGCGAGATTATTTATCAGAGGGCCTTTGGGGAGGCTGACCTGGCGACGGGCCGGCGGGTGACGACGGGATCGGTATTCGATTTGGCTTCATTGTCGAAGCCGTTCACGGCGGCGGGAATCATGGTGCTCGCAGAGGAGGGCAAGCTGGGCTATGACGACCCGGCAGCCCAGTGGCTGCCGGAGCTTCCTTATCCGGGAATTACCATACGCCATCTGCTCTGTCATACGTCCGGGCTGCCGGACTTTATGCAGCTGTTCTGCGAGCATTGGGATCGGAAGCGAATCGCGACGAACGCCGACGTGCTGGCGAAGCTGGCGGAGCATCGGCCGCCGGCTTATTTCGAGCCGAATGAGAGATGGCTGTACAGCAATACCGGCTATGTGCTGCTTGCGCTGATTATTGAGCGGGCGACGGGCCGGACCTTTGCCGACTTCATGCGCGAGCGCGTCTTCCTTCCGCTCGGGATGAACGCTTCGAGAATCTACAGCCGGAGAGTGGAGGGCGACGCGATAGACAATTACGCCTACGGTTATGTGTATGATTATCATTCTTCCCGGTACGAGCTGCCTGACCTTGTGCCGGAGACGAAATATGTCGTCTACCTTGACGGCATCCAGGGCGATGGCGCAATGAGCTCGAACGTTCATGATCTGCTCGCCTTCGACCGGGCGCTCAGTGTAGGGAAGCTTATCGGCGGCCTATCGCTGGAGCAAGCGTATGCTCCCGTACGCTTGAATAATGGGGAGACAATCGACTACGGGTTCGGCTGGATATTAGAAGATAAGGAAGGTAAGGGGCGCATCGTCAGCCATAGCGGAGGATGGCCGGGGTATGCCTCCCTCCTGAACCGCTATCTTGAGGCCGATATGACGCTTATTTATTTGCGTAACCGGGAGCAGGATGTCGAATTCGACCAGGCGGTTATCGACGCCGCCGAACAAATTTTGTTCGACCAGCCTTATGAGATTCCTCAGCGGCCGCTAGAGAGACGGATTGCTTCCGTCGACCCGGGTTCATATCCGTGCTATGCCGGAGTATACCAACAGGAAGACGGAGAGGACGGCATCATCTCCGTCTTGATTGAGGACGGCCGGCTGTGCATGCAGACTCCCGGCACCGTGCGCGTGGAGCTGTATCCGGGCAGTGACGCGAGATTTTTCGTTCGGTCGATCCCGGTTGAAGTGAAGTTCGTCGTTCAGGCAGGACAGACGCGGGCGGAGAAGCTGGTCATCGTCGAGGAGGGACACGAGACGCATGCCGTACGGATCGGATAGCGCGCTTGCCCCTATCGAAGACGGGAATACAGTGCGGACCACGCATGTCAGAGGGAGAAATGAATCAGGATGGGGAGCATGAAGAGGATAGGGAACAGAGCGGCCAAAGGAGCGGTAATCATGATGATTGCAGGAATGGTCCTTTCCGGTATCGGCTGCGATCGGGCCGCATTCGCTGCGGCGGATCAGGCCCGTCTATCCGGGCCGGCCGA
The DNA here is from genome assembly GCF_021654795.1 of Paenibacillus dendritiformis. Taxonomy (NCBI): domain Bacteria; kingdom Bacillati; phylum Bacillota; class Bacilli; order Caryophanales; family Paenibacillaceae; genus Paenibacillus; species Paenibacillus dendritiformis. The sequence goes on along the minus strand of NZ_AP025344.1, from coordinate 6,144,023 downwards.
TGCGCGTGAACTGGAGCGGTTTGCGGATGCTTTTTTTGAAGAGAGAGAACCGAAGGATGCCGGCGGCGCTGTCGTCGTCGTGGTCAAGGATGGGAAAGTGCTGCTGAAGAAGGGGTACGGGTATGCCGACATGGAACGGAAGGTGCCGGTTGATCCGGATAAAACTATATTCCGCATCGCCTCCGTCTCCAAGACATTTACGGCGGCCGCCGTCATGCAGCTTGCGGAGCAGGGGAAGATCGATTTGCACGCCGATATCAACCGCTATATGGGGGATATTCGCATTGACAATCCGTTCACGGAGCCCGTAACGATGCATCATCTGCTGACGCATACGTCTGGATTTCAAGTTACGTTGGAGACGATGGACGATTTCCCGGAAGATCTGTCCCGCACGGTCTCGATCCAATCTTATATTAAGGAAAGAATGCCGCCGGTGGTTCGCAAGCCGGGCGAAGCTTATATGTATGACAATTTCGCCTACATCCTGCAAGGCTATATTATAGAGCAAGTCTCCGGGATGCCATTCCATCAATATATGAAGGAGCATATCTTCAAGCCGCTAGGGATGGCGAGCAGCGATTTTCTGCTGACGAAGGAGGTGCTGGAGCCGCTGGCTGCCGGTTATGATCGTGGCGGCAAGCCGATTTCGGTGTATGGCGTAACGCCTACGGAGGAGCCGGACGGAGCGATGAACACGACCGGCAGCGATATGGCCCAATTCATGATTGCGCAATTGAATGGCGGCGCCAATAACCACGGCCGGATACTTCGTCCGGAGACGGTTGAGGCCATGCAAATCTACCGCGATCCGATACATCCGGCATTCCCTGATGCGACGTACGGCTTCGAGAGCGAGCCTGCGGCCAGCAACGGGCAGCATGTCATCTCCAAGGGCGGGGATCTGCTCGGCTTCGCCTCCTGCATATGGCTGCTGCCGGATCAGAAGACAGGCATATTCATCTCCGCCAATGCGGAAGGAATGCTGCGCTCGGACTGGTATGCGGCTTTCATGACTCAGTATTATCCGAAGGCGGATCAGGAACGGACATTCCTTCACACACCTAAGGATCAGCTTCGGCGGCTGGAGGGGGTCTATCTCGATCTGAGGTTGAACATTATGCAGACCACCGTTACGGCAACGGGAGACGGAGAACTGTTGGTCGAGGATGTGCTGGGGCGGCACACCGCGAAGCAGATCGATACGCTTCTGTTCCAGGACGAGGCTGGGAAGCTGCTTGCCTTCAAGGAGAATAGCGATCGTACGGTCGATTATTTGAAATACCGGAACCCGGTCAGCTACGCCAAGAAGAGCACGAAGCAAGCCTTCCGTGACGTGGCCCGGGACAGCCCTTATGCCTCGCATATTCATTATTTGCAGGCCATTGATCAGGCGGCGGGATTCAAGGATGGGACATTCCGTCCGGGCAAGCCGGTGACGCGGGCGGAATTGATCGCCCTTATAATGCGCGCGTTAGGCTATCCGCTGTCCGAGCAGCGGCCAGCGTACGCCGATGCGGCGAACCATTGGGCCCATGCGGAGATTCAGACGGCCGTTGAGCTCGGTCTGGCGGAAGGCTTATCGGAAGACCGGTTCGGTACGGAGGAGACGATCAGCCGGCAGGAAGCGGCAGAGATGATCGTACGCGGCATGGCGCCGATTCTGGAGAATGCCCGCCCGGATCTGAGCGGCGTGAAGCTGGCCGGGGCAACCGACGATACGTATGCGGACAGCGTGAAGACGATGGCGGCGTTGGAACTGTACGGGCCGGAAGTGAAGCTGCTCGCGGACGGGACCGTCGACTTCGCGTCCCGGCAGGCGATGACCCGCCAGGAAGCGGCGCTGGTCATGTCGAAGCTGATGGATTTGATGCTTAAGGCGATGTGACCTGGGATCAGAGCGAGGGCGGCATCCCCGCCATTCACGGCACTCGTGGCCGCGTCTTCCCGCCCGCGGGGCAAGGAAGTGCCAAGCCGCCAGCGCGTCAGGGAAGGAACCAAGCCGCCAGTCGGGAATGAACGGAAGTCTGGCCGATTGGTCTATTTCATGAGCGCCAGCCCCTGTATACTTTGATTATACAGATTCTCACCTTGTGAACAGGTCAGTGGAGGTTGCCATGCTGTTGATTCCGAAGCTTGATGATAAGAGCCCCATACCGCAATATTTGCAGCTTGTCGATTATATCAAACGCGAAATCGCCTCCGGCCGTCTGGCCGAGCAGACGCGGCTTCCTTCTATTCGAGCGCTGGCCGACTACTTGTCGCTCAGTCCGACGCCGGTGGAATTGGCTTATAACCAGTTGGCCGCGGAAGGATTCATTGCCAGCGTGCCGCGCCAAGGATATTATGTGCAGCATTTGCCGGAGCCGTATCTGGGGCTCGGGATCGGAGACGCGGAGCCGCAGCGGCATTCGCAAGCGGACGCCGTGACGAAGCGGGCCGCGCCCGCCCGTGACGCGAGGACGTATCCGTACGATTTTCATTTGTCCAGCATCGACGGCGCCCACTTTCCATACCGGGTGTGGCGAAGCATCTTCCAGGAGCTTCTCGTCCCGGAACGGAAGGAGCTGCTCTGGTACGGGGACCCGCAGGGAGAGCCGGGCTTGCGGGAGCAAATCGCGAAATATGCGCATCAATTCAGAGGAGTGCGCTGCACGAAGGAGCAGGTGATCGTCGGTTCGGATCCGCATGTCCTGCTGACGATGCTGGCCAAGCTGTTGCGGAAGCATGCCGGCCATATCGCCGTGGAGAATCCGGGCTATCTCCTCTGCCCGGCGACGTTCCGCCAGCAGGGCTACGAGGTGACCCCCGTATCGCTGGAGGACGACGGCATTCATATCGGCGAGCTCTATGACAGCGCCGCCCGCATCGTCTGCGTCACCCCGTCCCATCAATTCCCGCGCGGCATGATTATGCCGATAGCGAAGCGGCTTCAACTGCTGGAGTGGGCCCGGCGGACGAACGGCTTCATCATCGAGGACGACATTGACGGCGAGCTGCGCTATTACGGCCGTCCGATTCCGTCCTTGCAGGGGCTTCTCCCCGAATCCGATGTCATCTATCTGGGCGGGTTCGCCCAGGTGCTCGCTCCGGCGGTCGGCATTCATTATATGATCCTGCCGCCGTCGCTGCTGGAGGCTTACCAGGTCATGGAATACTACACGCTGTTCGAGCAATCGGCCCCCCGCTGGAACCAGCACGCGCTGCAGCTGTTCATGGAGCGGGGGCATCTGGAGAGGCATGTGCGCCGGATGCGCACCTTGTACCGGAACAAGCATGATCGTCTGATCACGGCGATCCGGCAGCATTTCGGGGCCCGCGCCGACATTACCGGAACGGATGCCGGGTTCCATATGCTGATGAGGTTCGAGAGTCCTCACAGCGATCAAGAGCTGGTGCGGCGGGCTAGAGAAGCCGGCATTCGCCTGGCCTCGGCGGCGTTCACCTGGCTGCGTCCGCCTGCGGAGAGCCGCCAAGAATTTTTCCTCGGCTTCGGCGGCATTCCGATCGACCGGATCGACGAGGGAATCTGCCGCCTGAGCGAGGTCTGGATAGAGGACTGACAGGAACGGGCACGGCTGCAAGCGGGCTGCGCCGCAGCCTGGCTAAGCGGCTCCAGTGCGGCCGGCTTGCCCGCGGGCACCGGAGCCTCACGGGCAGGAGGGAAGGCCTCCCGATCCTTCGCCTCGCCCTCAAGGAGCGGCTAGGATTGGAGGGGGATATAGATCTCGAACTCGTTCGTTACCCGATCCGGATCGTCAACAGCGGGATGGTAGCGTTGATCATAGCTTTCGAGACCGAGCACGGCCTTGTTTTTCTCATAGCCTTCCTGCCTTATCCAGTCAAAGCACCGCACATAGAAATCGGACACTTGGGCCATGGGGCCTGTGAAGGTGAAGCGGGCGTACCGTTGCGTCGGTATCGTAAGGCCGATCATTCCATCGGGCAGTCGACCCCAATCAGACACCTCTATACCGATATAATACGTAAAGTCCGTCGGGCGGTCATGGCTAGCCGCGACATATTGGAAGGGGTGGATCCGGTATTCAATCTCATGCACGCGTTCCGCGAACGCCCGCCACAGACCCGGAATTTCAGGCGCAGCCGAAAAAGGGCCCGTCCATCCCATTCCCGCTATTTTGAACTCCTTTTTGGTCACAATACTTCCTTCCATCGTTCATACACCATCCCCGCTTGATCATTTTTTCTTTCTCCTTTACGCTAGCAGTAAACTTGGTCAAAAACTGTCATAGTTCAAAAAAAAGTGACGGCAGGGGATGGACGTGGCAAAAAGCAGGCGGTTAATCGAACTGATGATGAAACTGAATTCAAAAAAAAGGTATACGGTACAGGAGCTGGCGGATGAGTTCGGCGTGTCTTATCGCACGATGTGGCGCTATCTGCAGGAGTTAAGCGCCATGGGGCTGCCTTTATACTCCGAGAGCGGGATACATGGCGGGTATCAGGTGCTGCCGGAACGGAAAGTCCCCTCCATTCCGGTCGGGAAGCAAACCGAGGTGAGAGGGAAGATGATCAGTAAGCCTTCTTTCCTGGTTTCGGGATTTGAATTTACGGCTCCCTATACGGCGTTCGGCGAGGTGGAGGTTTTGGCGCCCAGGCTATGGCTTGAATTGCTGCGCCGCCAGGAGGAAATTCCATGCGTCAATTCCAGCATACGCCTCGGGCTCTCTCATAATCGGGACAAAGAGTTCACCTATTATGTCACCTTAGAGGTAGAACATGTTGAACGGATTCCCGACGATTTTATTCAACTGCACATACCCGCGCGGATGTATGCTCTTTTCACGCACTATGGCTCTTTAGAGCGGGCGCACGTTCATGCGACCTATCATTCCATTTACCGCTGGCTGGAGAAGAATGGGCATGAACAGGATAGGGATGCGCTTATTATCGAGTCGTTCGATGAGCGCTTCGCGCCTTCCTCCCCCCACAATCAATATGATATCTACATCCCGATTCGTTGAACGGCAAGCTGGTTGATGAGGGAATGGCCGCCGCGTCCCTAGAAGCGGGAACGCAGCGGAGTGATTACAATTCCCCCCGATAGAGCCTCACCGAGCCGATTGTCCAGGACAAAAGATAGCATCCGCAGATGCCGCCGATGAGCAGCAGCAGGAGCAGCCAATCCTTCCAGGTCACCCGCAGGCGCACGTAATAGGGGCGCTCCCGCTTGCCGGTGAAGCCTTTGGAGAGCATGGCGACGGCGACGCGCTCCGACTTGCGGATAGCGGAGGCGAGGAGCGGGATGGCATACCGCTTCATGGCGCGCAGCCGGCCCCGCCAGCCGCGTTCCCGTTCCAGGCCGCGCATGCGGTGCGCATGCTGCAGAATCCGCAGCTCCTCCCGGAAGAACGGGAGGAAGCGGTAGCCTGCCAGGATGCCGTATGCCCACTTCGGCGACAATCTGCACTGCTGCATCAGGCTCAGCATGAAGCGGACGGGGTCCGTCGTCAGGATGAACAGCAGCGACAGCGCCGAGAAGATGAGCACCCGCAGTCCGAGCGAGAGCGCTTGATGCAGCGCTGCCGCCGTTACCGAGAAGGCTCCCCACTCCCATACCACGTCAGAAGCCCCGTCCGCTGCTGCGCGCGAAAGCAATAGCGCCGTCCATACATACCCGATACTCATGATCAGGAACGGAGCGAAGCCGAGCAGCCATTTCTTCCACGGCACGCGGCCAAGCGCGAATGTCATCGCTGCGGTCCAGATGAGCGCCAGCAGCGGCGTGATCGGATCAAGGGTCAGCGACAACAGAATAACGGCAATGATGACCGCCAATCCCTTCATGCTCGGATTCCATTCCTGCAAGCTCAGCATGCTTCTCCCTCCTGTTCCCGATGGGCCCGGCCACCCTGCCGGCTGCCGCGCAGCGGAGCGGCGGCAGCAGCTGGCAGTCCGCCGCCAGCTCCGCATGGTCCGCCCACAGCGAGGCGGGCGGTCCGTCATAGGCTGCGCGTCCGTCCCGGAGGACAAGGATGCGATCCGCATACGCATAGGCCAGCTCCATATCATGCGTAATCATGATAACCGCGTTCCCGCGCCGGACCCGTTCCCCGAGCATATCCATCAGCTCGCGGGTCGTGTCGGCGTCCTGGCCGTAAGTCGGCTCGTCCAGGATGAGCAGCCTCTGCTCATCGGTCAGCGCCGAAGCGACGCTCAGCCGCCGCTTCTGGCCTTGGCTGAGCGAGAACGGGCTCGCCTGGGCGGCATTCTCCAGCCGCAGGCGGCGCAGCGCTTCCTGAACCGCCTGCTCGATCGCGGCCGGCGCAATGCCCTGCAGCCGGAGCCCGAAGGCAAGCTCATCGGCGACCGTATCGGTAATGAATTGATGCTCCGGATTTTGGAAGACGTAGCCGATCCAGGTCCGGAGCTCCTTCTCCGTGTAGTCGCCGAGAGGCCGTCCCTGCAGCCGGACCATTCCGGCCTCCGGCTCGTTGAGCCCGGCCAGCAGCGAGGCGAGCGTCGATTTGCCCGCCCCGTTCGGCCCGGCGATGGCGACCCATTCTCCCGCGCGCACGGTCAGCGAGATCCCGTCCGCCACCGGGCGGCCGCCGCGCCGGAAGCGCAAGCCTTCCGCCTCCAGCAGAGGGGCGGGTCCGCCTCCGGCCCGCACTCCGGCTACCCTGCAGCCGGACGGGGAAGGCGCGGCGAGCGCCCGCAGCGCGCGCTCCCGGCCCGCCTCGCTCCACCGGGCCAGCTCGGCGGCGAGGTCCTGCTCCGTCAACACCGCCGCCTTCGCCGGCGGTTCCTCGCCCGGGACAAGCCGCCTCAGCTCGCGGTACAGCCGGAGCGGACCCGGCTGCCAGATGCCGGGCGCTTCCGGCGCCGCGCCGGCATAATACGCGGCGGGCGGCCCGTCGTAAGCGATGGCGCCGGCGGCGTCCATCACGAGCAGCCGGTCCGCCTGGCCGATCCACTCGTCGATCTGATGCTCGATGACGAGCACGGCCAGACCGCGCGCCCGGGCGAGCTCGCGGACGTATGCCGCGAACTGTCTGCGGGACGCCGGGTCAAGATTCGATGTCGGCTCGTCGAGCACGAGCAGGCGCGTCTCCATCGCGATGGCGCAGGCCAGCGCCAGCCGCTGCTTCATGCCGCCGGACAGCTCGTGAATCGGCGCCTCGCGCCAGGGGGCGAGGTCCACCGCCGCCAGCGCCCCGCTGATGCGGCCGTCCATCTCCTCCCGCGGACAGCCGAGGTTCTCCAGGCAGAAGGCGATCTCCTCCTCGACCCGCAGCAGGCAGAATTGGCTCTCGAAATCCTGGAACACGATGCTGGCCGCCCAAGGCGCGTTCCCCGCCGCCCGCTCGCTGACCGGCTTCCCGTACACCAGCACCCGGCCCTGCACCTCGCTGTCGATGGCGTGAGGGTACAGCCCGGCCAGGCAGAGGGCGAGCGAGCTCTTGCCGCAGCCGCTCGGCCCGAGCAGCAGCGCCGTCTCCCCGTCGCCGATGCGGACGTCGATGCCGCACAGGATCGGATCCGCGCCCGCCTCGAGAGCGAGCGTCAGCCCCTCGGCCTGGATCGCCGCCACGCGCCCGCTCATGCGGCTCATATCCACGCGGCTCATGCGGCGCGAGAGCCTTCCTTCGCGATTGGATAGCTGCGCAGCACGCCGGTCCGCTTCAGCGACTGGGCGATGCCGTGGCCGAGCAGCCCTGCGATGAGCGCCCCGCTGACGCAGCGGACGGCCAGCATCGCGATGACGAGGCCGGCGGAGTATGCGCCGAAGCCGCTGCGGAAGTAGCCCCACGCGAAGCTGAACAGGGCCGCCCCGACCCCGGCCAGCATCAGCGTCCTCAGGCTGTAGCTGCGGTAGCGGGTGGCCGCGAAGGCCGCTTCAGCGCCGAGCCCTTGAATGAGGGCGGACACGATCAGGATCGGTCCGACCGCGTTGCCGATCAGCACCTCGACGACGCCGGCCACCGTCTCCGAGATGACGGCGGCGCCCGGCTTGCGCAGAATCGTGGCGGCGATAATCGATACGATGAACCAGATGCCGAAGATGACTTCGTAGCCCATCGGCCCCATGAAGCCGACCAGGATATTGCCGACCTGGAAGAACAGCAAATAGACAACGGCAAAGACGACAGACAGCGAGCTGAGCATGACGATATCTTTTAATTTCCAACGTTGCATCGGTATATGGATCTCCCTTCCGCTTCCCGCGTTCATGACTTCCGGCTCGGGCTATGCGCCGAAATATTCGCCGTCAGCACGATATGAGCGCTGTCGCTTGTCCGCGCCCGCTCGAAGGCATGCTCCAGCGTCGCGAACACGTCATGCGCGTCGCCCTGCAGCCCGCTCGCATAATGCACCCCCTTGGTGAAGGTGCCTTCTTCCCGGGCAAGACCGATAATGTCAGAGATGGTATCCATATAATCCGGCGTGCCGAGCGGATAGAGCGAGAACTGCGCATCCGTCCGGACCGAGATCAGGCGGGAGAGGTCTTCATTCAGGCGATGGGCGTCCTCTGTCATGCAATAATCGGCTTCGCTGTCGCCGGGGCAGCCGACCGAAAAGGTCGCATTCAGCACGGTATGAACGCCCGACCGGGCGCAGTGGAGAAAGATTGACTTCACCACGTCGAACACATGCTCCGTCTTGCCGCGGACGCAGGTGCTCACCTCATCCGTCTTCGACCATACTTTGGACAGGTCCGTTGCCTCCAAGGCGCCGAGAATCAGCTCCACGAACCGATCGCTCATCGGATAGAGCGAGAACCGGCAGCCGGCGATCTGGCCGGTGCCGCACATCGATTTTTTCATTGCGAATTCCTCCCGTATCTGCGAATGATCGAAAAACAGCAAAAAACCGCACTTCCGGGAAGTGCGGTTCGCCATACGGAAGAACGGCTGCCAGGAAGGAAACCCTCCTTCGGCGGGCGCGAATCATCGTAATCTGCCTACACTTCCCCACGCTAGTATTATCTAGTTCGGGTCGTAAGGGTTAACAGCGATCCGCTGTCTCTCAGCCTGCGAGCAAGCACCCCTAGTGTTCACGGATATGCGGTTGGCTTTGCTTCTTTCACGCTTCCCATTATACCGGGACCGTCCTGAATGTAAAGACTCTTTTCGGGAAAAGGCGCTTTTTCATCGTCCTTCCCGATCATCTTCCGGTATAATGAAAAGAAATGTCATCGCTTGGAATCGAGAGAATACGAGGGAATCTTCATGAATTCAATGACGCACGGCCTGAACCTTCCCGGATATGAAGCAGATAAAATTATATATGAGGACCCTTACCTGTACGTCTGTTACGCCTATGCGGCGAAGCGGAAGCAGCCCGCCCTGCTCAAGGTAGTGAAGGAAGGCAGCCGCACCATCATCGAGAACGCGAAGCTGCTGCATGAATACGAAGGCGCCGCTCGCGTGCCTGTCGACGGCATCCTGCGGCCGGTGACGGTCGTGCCGCATGGCCACGCCCTCATCCTGGAGTATGAGCCGGTGAACGGGGTAACCTTGCGGCGCTACTTCGAGATGCAATCCGTATCGCTCAACGAGTTCCTGGAGCTCGGCATCGGCATATGCCGGATGATCGAGGCGCTCCACCAGCAGCAGGTGCTCCATCTCAATCTCAAGCCCGATACGCTCCTTGTGCAGATGGTGACGAAGCGAATCTATGTGACCGGCTTCGGATATGCCTTGTTCCTGCGGCAGGATGGGGGACAGCCGGTGAAGCGCCCGCTGCTGGAGGGCAATCCGATCTATATGTCCCCGGAGCAGACCGGGCGCATGAACTGCGATCTCGGCCCGTACTCGGATCTGTACTCCCTGGGCATGACCTGGTATGAACTGCTGGCGGAAGAGCTGCCATTCGAGGCGGACAACGCGCTCGCCTGGTCGCATGCGCATATGGCGCGGCGCCCCGTGCCGTTAATCGAACGGAGGCCGGACCTGCCCCCGGAGCTGGCGGAGATCGTGATGAGGCTGCTGGAGAAGGACCCGGAAGCGCGCTATCCGGATGCGCGCACGCTGCGCGTCGCGCTGGAGGAATGCCTGGAGGGGCGGCGGAACAGCCACGCATCGGAGCTGCCGGAGGGAACGTTGCGGGATCAGGCTGCGCCGGCGCGGCAGCTATCGGTGACAGCGCTCTACCCTGACGATCCGGGGCCTATCCTGCCGCACCCTGCGCTTGGCCAGGCCGGTGACGCTCCGCTGTTCGGCTTGAGCGGCCCGTTCGCGGGGCATGACGGCGGCGGCTATCCGCAGACGCTGGATCTGGCGGCGGTCGTCCAGTCCTCCCGCTGCTTCGCGGAGGGTTGGGCCGGACGCGGACTGGCGGATAAGCTGCTCGCCACGATTCTGATGCAGGCCGGAGCGGGGCAGGGGCATCTCATCGTCTTGCGCCAGGGCACGCCTTACGCGGAAGCGTCGATAGATACGGACAGGGACGGGATGAGCGAGTGCGGCGAATTCCGGCCTTGTCCGCTGGGCGAGTTCGGCGCCGTGCCGGAGGAGCTTGTCCGCGCTGCGCTTCAAGCGGGCGAGCCGATGCTGCTGCGCACCGAGAGCGGGAAGCGCTCCGGCAGTTCGAAGCCGCATGGGCCGGCGGCGTTCGCGCCCGAAGAGAGGGCCGGCCGCCCGGCCTCTGTGCTGGCGCTGCCGATTCGGCTTCATGACCAGGTGAGGGGCTGCCTGTATCTGGTCAATGGACGGACGCGGCACGCCTTCGTCCCGGGACGTCAGGGAACGCTGCACACATTGGCTTGCCAGCTGCTGTACGTGGCGGAAGCCCAGGGCAGAATGCAGCTGCCGTCCAAGGAGGAGCTGCAGCGGCTGGCGAAGGTGGAGGAGCTCACCGCCCGCGAACGGGAGGTGCTCAGCCTGCTGGCCCGCAGCCTCTCGAACAAGGAGATTGCCGAAGAACTGCTGGTGTCGGCCGAGACGGTGAAGGCCCATATCAAAAACCTGTTCAAGAAGCTCGGGGTCGATCGCCGCATGAAGGCGGTCTCCGTCGCCAAAACGCTCGGCTGGCTGGAGGAGCGGGGGCCCTAGCCGAAGATGACAACATCGGGTCCATACCGCCCGCAATCTGTTGATCCGGAACAGACTGTAAGAGCCGGCCGCCAGGGAATCCTGGCGGCTTTTTTGCTTGTTCCGGTCCCGCGGCCCGGCTCCGCCCGCGCAGGGCGAATCCGTTCGATCCTTCCGCGGAGACAATTGACGCGGCTCCCCCGGCGCAGTACGATGACAGGAGAAGCTCCTGCTCCGCAAGCCGGCATAGGAGCCACATTTCGAAGATTCGGGGTGGAACTATTTGTAGTGCCGAGCTGTTGCTCTTGGAACGCCAGCATATGGAAGCCGCGGCCGCGATCCTGGCCGAAGGCTTCAAGGAAGACGGATTGTATGTGCACTTGCTGCCTGATCCGTCGACCCGCGTGGAAGTGCTGAAGTTGTTTTTTCGAAATTATATCGAATTGTTGTATGATTACGGCGGCTTATATGCGACATCCGAGAACATGGAGGCCGTCGCGCTCATCTTCCGCTCGGAGCGGATGAGCGCGTCCTTGGCTTCCCGCGCGAGCTACGCATGGGGCGTTGTCCGGGCCGTCGCGAAGTCGTTGGGCATGTGCCGCTGCATCGGTCCGGCCCGCTTCCTGCGCGGCTTATCGGGCCTGCGCAGCATGAGCTCGGCCTGGCTGGCCTCATTGGGCGACCAGCCTTACCTGCATCTCGACATGCTCGTGGTACAGCCGCAATACCGGGGCCAGGGCTGGGTGCGGAAGATGATGTCCCCGCTGCTGGCCGAATGCCGCGAACGGGGAATCGCCTGTACCCTGGAGACGCAAAATCCGCGCAATGTCGGGCTGTATGAGCATTACGGCTTCACGGTCGTGGATACGATCCGGCTGCGGAAGAGCGACCTGAAGCAGTATTGCATGGTCTGTCTGCCCGGACGCGGCGGTTTGGCAGAACGGGAGTCCCGGCTATCCGGCAGCCATGCCGCAACGCGGCACAAGCCCTAATGCAACACAAGCCGTAACGCAATACAACAGTGAAGGTGTGAGGATAGAGGATGAAGCAGCATATTTTGCTGATTGAAGACGATCCCGGCATCGTGGAGATGGTGGGCAATCATTTGTCGAAGGAAGGATTCGCCGTCGCGGCGGCCGGCAATGGGGAGGAAGGCCTGACCCTCTTCGGCCAGCGTTCCTATGATATCGTCATCGTGGATCTGATGATGCCGAAGCTCGACGGGTACGAAGTGATTAAGCGGATACGGGAGCGAAGCTCGGTTCCGATTCTGATTATGTCGGCGAAGGACTGCGACGTGGACAAAGCGTTGGGGCTTGGCTTCGGCGCCGATGATTATGTGGCCAAGCCGTTCTCCTTGATTGAGCTGTCGGCCCGGGTGAAGGCGTCTATCCGGCGCGCCACCGAATATGCGCGGCCGGCCGAACCTGAGGAGCGCGTTGTCACCTATGGCCCGCTCAGCCTGTATGTAGACGGCTACCGCGCCACCAAGCAGGATCGGGAGATTAAGCTGACCTCGACCGAGTTCGAGCTGCTGAAGCTGTTCATGACGAATCCGAACCGGGTCTTCACGAAGGCTCAGATCTACGGCTTCGTCTGGGGCGACGACTATTTGGGCGACGAGAATGTCATTAATGTCCATATCCGCCGATTGCGGGAGAAGATCGAGGACGATCCTTCCCATCCGGTCTATATTACGACCCTATGGGGCATCGGTTACAAGTGGGAAGGGAAGTAAGATGATCATCCATCTCGTGTACGGCGCACTGATTGCCATTCTGCTCCTTCTCCTCTTGCTGCAATGGCGGGCGCGGCGGGTTCGAAGCGCCAAGCTCGCATATATCCATTCGAAGCTGCATCTCATATTGAGCGAGCCGACACGCGAGAAGCTGCTGGTCGTCACGAGCGATCCCGAACTGCGGCCGATCCTGATAGAGATCAACCGCCTCTTGAGCGAGAATCAGAAGGTAACGGCCCAATACAACCGCACGGAGCAGTCGATTCGCCGCATGCTGTCGAACATTTCCCATGATCTGAAGACGCCGCTAACCGTCATCCTTGGTTATATCGAGACGCTGAGCCTGGATCCCGATATGCCTGCGGAAGAGCGGCAGCGCTTATTGGAACGGGTGAATGAGAAGCTGCACGATGTGCTGAAGCTGATCCGCACCTTCTTCGATCTGGCGAAGCTGGAGTCGGGAGACAAGGAGCTGCCGCTGACCCGGCTGGATATCAATGAGGCCTGCCGGAAGAGCATGCTTCAGTTCTATGATACGCTGACTTCGCGAGGCTTCGATGTCGATATCGGAATCCCGGAGACACCGATGTATGCGCACGCGAACGAAGAGGCCCTGGAACGCATTCTGAACAATCTTATCTCGAACGCTATCCATCATGGCGGCGACGGCCAGGCGATCGGCATCCGGACCCGCGAGGAGGAAGGCTTCATTTTGATCGAGGTGTGGGACAGAGGCAAAGGCATTCAGGAGCTGCATCGCGATCGGGTATTTGAACGGATGTATACGATGGAGGATTCACGGAACAAATCCTTCGAAGGCAGCGGGCTCGGCCTGACGATTACGAAGCGGCTCGTGGAGCATATGGGCGGCGCCATTCATCTGGACAGCAAGCCGTATGAGAAGACCGTCTTCACGATTCGGCTGCGCGCTCTCACCTATTGATCTTCGCCTGCGGACAGACCGGAACGGCTGTCTGCGGGCTATGTGCCGTTTCTTAAGAAACTCGTAAGAATCAGGAAAGAAAAAAGAGAATTTCAGATTATACGATGGAAGCATAAGGCACATGAGCGAAGGGAGTTATTGCGATGACCTATGCATTGCGAACCTATCGGGTCACGAAAAGCTATCAAGGCAATGAAGTCGTGTCGGAAGTCAGCATGAATATCCGGCGGGGAGAAATCTACGGATTTCTCGGGCCGAACGGCGCCGGCAAGACGACCTTGATGAAAATGATGACGAATCTGGTCAAGCCGACCAGCGGCGAGATCGAAATTCTCGGGCAGAAGCTGACGGACACGTCCTATGAGCTGCTCGGACGGATGGGATCGATTATCGAATATCCAATCTTCTACGATAAGCTCACGGCGCGCGAGAATCTGGATTTGCACTGCGAATATATGGGCTACCATGACAAAAAGGCGATTGACGAGGCGCTGGAGCTGGTCAATCTGCGCGGCATCGACAAGAAAACGGTCAAGGACTTCTCCCTGGGGATGAAGCAGCGGCTTGGCATTGCCCGCGCCATCACGACGAAGCCGGAGCTGCTCCTGCTCGACGAGCCGATTAACGGACTCGATCCGATCGGCATCAAGGAGCTGCGGGATCTGTTCCGGATGCTGTCCCGCGAATACGGGATTACACTGCTCATTTCAAGCCATATGCTGGGGGAGATCGAGCAGATGGCCGATACGATCGGCGTCATCAATCATGGCAAGCTGCTCGCCGAGGTGGGAATGGCGGAAGTGAGGGAGCAGAACGCCGCCTATATCGAGATCGTCACGGCGAACAGCCAGCATGCGGTGTTCGTGCTGGAGAACAAGATGAACCTCACGAACCTTCGGTTGATGAACGAGCAGGTCATACGGGTATATGACACGGATCTGCCGCAGAACGAGATTGCGAAGACGCTGATCATGAACGAGGTCATTATCGAATCGATTCATAAGAAAAACCACTCCCTGGAAGACTACTTCCTCAATTTATTGAACGGAGGCGGCATCCATGCGTAACTTGATGAGGATGGAAATGAAAAAATATAAGATCGGCGGCTACATCCGCGGAGCCGTCATCGCCAGCGCCATCATCCTCCTCTTCATGCTGTTCGTCAGCTTCGTGCAGAAGGCGGAGGAGGGCGCTCCTGCCTTTACCAGCCTGCTTGAGGCATTCGACTTCGGCGTCACGATCGTGCGGGGGACCTTCATTGTGTTCGCGGCGGTGCTGCTCTCGCGCTTGGTCATCGAGGAATTCCGGAGCAAGTCGATTACGGTGCTGTTCATGTACCCGATCAGCCGTAAGAAGCTTATCGCGGCCAAGCTGGCGATTGTTGTCATTTTCACGTTCTGCGCCATCATCCTGTCTACCCTGTTCGTGACAAGCGGCTATTATCTCCTGAACCGGTGGCTTGATCTGGTGCCCGGGGGCCTGCCGTTATCGGCGCTCGCCTCCCAAGGCTTGAAGGCCTTCATCAATGCGATCGCCGCCAGCGGCATGGGACTGATCCCGCTATTCTTCGGGATGCGGAAGCATTCGGTCTCGGCGACCATCGTCTCTTCGATTCTGATGATGGCGATTATCACCTCCAGCACCAACGGGTTCTCGCTGGGGTCGATTATCTTCATTCCGCTGGCGTTGGCGGTTACCGGCGGGCTGATCGCTTACTTCACCATCCGCAATATTGAGCATGTCGATGTGACGACTTGATTTCGGGAGGAACGGGGCCGGGAGGCTGCGTTCCTCTTGGCGTATTCTCTCCACTGAACGACGGATGGCCAGGTCTATTCCTTCTCTTTCTCCCTTTCCATTTCCCTTAACCTCAGATCCCCTTTTCGCTTGCCCTTGCCGCTCCAGTTCAGGGTTAACCGTAGCCGAGCCTCCCAAAAAAGGGTAACATAGAAGCAGTAACCACGACGAAAACGAGGTGCTTCGATCTATGGACTTATCCCGTATTCATGCTCTCGCCCAAGCGATCAAACGCAATGTGCAGCAGGTTATCGTCGGCAAGGACGATACGCTGGACCGCATCTTCGTCGCTCTGTTCACCGGCGGCCACGTGCTGCTGGAGGACGTGCCGGGCACCGGCAAGACGCTGCTCGCCAAATCCATCGCCAAGTCGATCGACGGCACCTTCAAGCGCATTCAATTCACGCCCGATCTGCTGCCGACCGATCTGAGCGGAATGAATGTGTACAACCAGAAGCGGGGCGAATTCGAATTCCGGCCGGGCCCGGTCTTCACGAACCTGCTGCTCGCCGACGAGATTAACCGGGCGACCCCGCGCACCCAATCCAGCCTGCTGGAATGCATGGAAGAGCGCCAGGTCAGCATCGACGGCGTCACGACGCAGCTCGAAGAGCCGTTTATCGTGCTGGCGACACAGAATCCGCTCGACAACTTCGGCACCTTCCCGCTGCCGGAGGCCCAGTTGGACCGCTTCATGCTGAAGCTGAAGCTTGGCTATCCGACGTTCGAGGAAGGACTGCGCATCCTGTCGCGCTTCCGCACGGAGGATCCGATGCAGGAGCTTGCCCCGGTCGCGACGCGGGAGGACATCAAGGCGGCCCGGGCCGGATATACCCGGGTCCATGTGGACGATGCCATCCTCGAATATGTGCTCGGCATTGTCGAGCGGACGCGCAGCCACCCGGACATCGCCCTGGGAGCCAGCCCGCGGGCCAGCCAGGCGCTGCTTCGGGCCGTACAGGCCTATGCCGTCATCCGCGGGCGGGATTACGTATCGCCGGACGATGTGAAGGCGATGGCCGCTCCGGTGCTGGCGCACCGACTGCTGCTTCATCATGCGGCCGGATCACGGGATGAGCTCGCCGCTTCCGTCCTGGCCCAGATCGTAAGCCAGGTGCCGGTTCCGGCAGAAGCCCGCGCGGCGGAGTGACGCTCATGCCGCTGCACTGGTTGATTTTGTTCCTCGGCCTTGCGCTCGCAGCGCAGGGCATGCTGTATAGACGCTGGGCGCTGCGGCGGGTCTCTTATACCCGCACATTTTCGAAGCAAAAGCTGTTCGCTGGCGAGACGGTGGAGATGACGGAAACGATCGGCAACGACAAGCTGCTGCCGCTGCCCTGGGTCCGGCTCGAGTCGATGATGCCGAGCGCGCTTCGCTTCGGGAAGCAGCAGAATCTGGAGATGGACGTCGGGGAGCTCTCCCAGAACCATCGGAGCCTGTTCGCGCTGCAACCGTATACACGCGTGATTCGGCGTCATCAGATTACATGCGTCAAGCGGGGGATCTACCGGCTGGACAGCGTCACGATGACGGCGGGCGATCCGTTCGGCGTGTTCGATGCGGTGCGCCGGATTCCGCTGGGGCTGGAGCTGACCGTGTACCCGGCCCTCATCCCTCTGGATCAGCTTCCGCTGTCGACGAAGAGCTGGATTGGGGACATCCCTGTACGCCGCTGGATATTGGAGGACCCGTTCTGGAAATCTGGCGTCCGGCCGTACCGCCCGGGCGATACGCTCAAATCGGTGCATTGGAAGGCGACGGCCCGCACGAACAGTCTTCAAGTCCACAAGTTCGACTATACCGCCGACCGCAAGCTGATGATTCTGGTCAACTTCGAGACATCGGACGGGATGTGGTCGAAGGTGACGATTCCGGAGCAGGTCGAGAAGGCGCTCTCTTATGCGGC
Organism: Paenibacillus dendritiformis; assembly: GCF_021654795.1. Lineage (NCBI taxonomy): Bacteria > Bacillati > Bacillota > Bacilli > Caryophanales > Paenibacillaceae > Paenibacillus > Paenibacillus dendritiformis. The sequence goes on along the minus strand of NZ_AP025344.1, from coordinate 6,126,641 downwards.
TTCCATCGCTCATGCGGCGGTGAAGCAGGGAATGGAGACGGGCGTCAGCTGCAACGGAAACTTGCCCGGCCATACTAGAGGGACCGCGCTGACCTTTTCGCCCGGAGCGGGAACGGTGCATTTGCACCGGCTGTTCGAATGGATGGCGAAGCTGGAGCTGGAACTGACGATGACATTCGACACCTTCCTTGCGCAGTGGGAGCCGGCGGGGGACACGGACTATATTATCGTGACGCCGCTGCCGCCTTCCCGCCAGGCGGAAGGGATCGCGAACCGTATGCGCATGCGCGGCAGCGCCGTGGAATGGCTCGTGCTGCCGAAGCTGGCCGCGAAGCCGGAGACGGAGGATGAGGAGGTGCGCCATGCTCAATAGCCGGGAAAAAGGGCGGGAACGAAGCCGGAATCAGAGCGGGGATCAGCATCGTGAAAGCAGCCGGGATCCGAATGGGGAGAACAATTGGGAACGAAAGCGCGGCCTCAACCGGGAATGCGGCCGGGGGTGGCATTGGAACCGGGGGCGAGGCTTTGGGATCTCGCTGCTGCGGGCGCTGCTTGATTATCTCATCCTGTTCCCGGTCCTGCTGCTGATCAGCGTGTATGCGGCGCCCGCTGAGGCCGGACCGCTGCTGTGGTACGGCCTATGGCCGGCCTGCGCGGCCGCGGGGACGGCGCTCCAGACTGCGGCCCGCTTCAAGCGGCTGCGCCTCTGGCTGCTGCTGTTGTTCGTGGCCGGCAGCGCTATGCTGGCGGCCGTAGTGCCGCTTCAGCTGCCGAATATAGCGGTGTATGCGGCCGGCTTTATCGTATTTGCAAGAGGGACGTCGGCTGTGGCGAACCGATCAGCGTTCGGAGATACCGTGCATTGGAATTGGGCGGCGCTCGGCATATATTTTCTTGTATTTGCGCTCTCTTTTTTCCGCCCGGAGCTGCATGCGCTGCAGCCGCATCTGGCCGCCGTCGGCGTGCTGTTCGTCTTCGGCACGCTCTGGCAGATGAACTGGGGGCAGCTGAACAAGGCCAATTACAGCGCGGAGGCCCGCGGCTCCGTTCCGGCTCAGGTGATGCGTCTTAATGCGTCCTATCTCATCCTGTTTTTCCTTGCGCTGGTGCTTATCGTCGCCTTCACTTTCGGGTCGGCGATGGACACGCTGATGGAGTGGACGCGCATGCTGCTCGGATGGATCTTCTCAGGGAGCGAGCAGATCGCCGTGGATGAGCCGCCGCCGCCGCAGGCCGCACCGCAGATGCCTCTATTCGGGGCCGATGCGAACGCCGAGCCGAGTTTGTTCTGGAAGCTGCTGGAGCGTGTCATTACCGTCGTCTTCTGGGTCGCCTTGGCTGTCGGGGCGCTGGCCGGAATGTGGTTTCTGCTGCGTTTCCTGATGAAAAAGCTGTTCCCGCGCGCCTGGGATGCGCTGCTGCGGTTTTTGCGCAAGCGGGAAGCGGAGCCGGAGGCGGCCGACTATGTCGACGAACAATCCTCCACGTTCGAATGGGAGAAGCTTCGCCGCCGCGTCATGAAGCCGTGGGCGCAGACCGAGCGCCGCTGGCGCCAGGAGCGCTATGACGACCTGAAGACGAATCGCGAGCGTGTCCGCTTCCTGTACCGGGAGCGGCTGCGCCAGGCGAGCGGGCAAGGGTATGAGCCTGACCCGGGCCGCACGCCGAAGGAGACGATGGAGCATCTTCGCCAATGGGAGGAGCGGGGAGCGGGGGGCGGTCAGGGCGGCGAGAGCGAGTTGGGCAAGACACACACCAAAGCCGCCAAGAGTGAGCTGAGCGATGGATACATTGAAGCCGCCAGAAGTGAGCCGGGCGAGGCATACGCCAGAGCCGCCAAGAGCGGGTTGGCTGGCGCCTGCACCGGTTTCGTCGAGAGCGAGCTGGGCGATGCCTACACCGAAGCCCGATACGGGAAGCGCGACATTCCGGATGAGACGGTGAACCGGCTGGCCCGTCAGATACGAGGCGGTGCGAAGTGAGGCAAGTTTATGAAAGGGAGCCCTGGCGGCTCTCTTTCGATTGTGAAATTCCTGCTATTTTACATCATTTTTGGTGCGCATAGGGTGAATTTAGGAAAAATCCTGCAAAATTACATTAATTTACGCCGATAAACGCTAGTCAAGCGACTTTGGTGCGAAATTGCTGCTCATTTGCAGGATTCCCTCGCATCCAGAGGGGCTCCTATGAGAAAACTGTAATTTTGCAGTATTTTTGGAGGGAAAACACGAATAGCACGCATCGCAAGCGAGGATATGGGAGGAAGCACATGCGCATACCAGTGTATACCTAGCGTACTGCAGACTCTTGCGAACACCAGCAGCACGAGCAGACATCCGCCACACCAACGAACACCAGCAGACCGTATCAGACACCCGAAGTAGCTAGTCCAACCTAGTCCCAACTCCTCCAACTAGCCCGCTCTGAACCGCCTTGACCTATGCAAAAAACCGCCAGGGCACACTGCCCTGACGGCCGTTTTTTACCGGCTGGTTTATACGTAATTGCGGCGAAAGCGGAGTCTCGCCGTCTTGCGCGGCACGATCGGGTGCCGCTCTACCTGCAGAATCGCTTCCAGCACCCGGGCTTGCGTATGCTGGCGTTCCGCCTGGGCACGGACGCTCATCCATTGCAGCGCTTCAGGACGGGAAGCGAAGGATGAGAGCTGGGACACGAGATCCTCCGGATCCTCGGCTTGGCAGGCCAGTCCCTTGCGGACCAGATAGCGGATATTGTCCTGCTCTTGGCCCGGCAGCGGCTTGTAGACCAGAAGCGGCAGCCGCTGGACGACCGCCTCGGTCGTCGTCACCCCGCCCGGCTTCGTAATTAACAGATCGGACATCGCCATATATTCGTGAACCGGCTGTACGTAGCCTTCGACCCGGATATGAAGCGGGGACGAGGCCGCCCATTCTTCAAGGTGTCGGCGCAGCCGCTCGTTCCGGCCGCAGATGACGATGAACTGAATGCCGGCTGCCCAGTCGGCTTCTTCCATGGCGCGGAAGAAATCGGGATCGAGCAGGCCGCAGCCGCCGCCCATCAGCAGCACGGTCATCCGCTCCGGATCCAGGCCGTAGCGGCGGCGCAGCGCCACTTTGTCATAGGTTCCGTAGAACTCCGGCCGAACCGGGATGCCGGACACCTCGATCCGGCTGGCGGGAATGCCCTGTCCGGCGAGCTTGGCCCGGGCCTCCTCCGAACCGACCAGATAGCGGTCGGTATGGGGGTGAATCCAGAAGCTGTGATCGGTATGGTCGGTAATGACTGTCACCAGGCCGCATTGCACAGCTCCGCGCTCCTTCAGGCGGGATACCGCCGCGCTGGCCGCCGGGAACGTGCTGACGATAATCGTCGGCTGCAGCTCGCGAATCAGCTTGATGAGCGGACGCAGACTCGTCAGCGGAACATTTTTAATCAGCTGGGAGAAGCGATGATCCCGGCGTGTCATCTCGAACAGAAAGCCGTACATATTCGGGAACATTTTCAACCATTGCACGAAGCAGTATGAACCGACCGTGTGCAGATGCGGCGACACCTGTTCCAAGTAATCGACGACATGCACTTCCGCTTCCTGCGGGCACCAGGTGCGGGCCGCTTCCCGAATCGCGTGAGCCGCCTGCAGATGGCCGTGGCCGAGCGATCCTGCGAGAACGAGCACCTTCTCCTTCGGCTGTTTACCGTAACCCCGATCATACATGTTTCCTAACATCTCCCTTTATTTATAACTTCACCATCTCTGGCTACTTCTTCTCTCTGAATGTTGTTACTCTTATCGTATCCGAAAAGGGACGGACTGGAAATGGACTGGAGTGCGGTTGTGATCCTAGACCTTTGGCGGGTCTTGGACCTAGCTCCTATCAACATACAACCTCCATCATAGAATAAAAATGATGAGAAAAGGTTGAAAATTTATAAGATTTTCAAATGATACCATCAGAAGAACCGTTAGTCAGCCCGTATCATCCTATTATACAAGTGGAATGGGACATCTCCCTAGATAACTATATTCGGGGCAGGAGAGACGTATGCAGAGGTAAAATATGAAGGATTTGTTGAACTCCATACCACGGCGGTGGAATAGGACAACGGACAAGGGGGCCGACGGCCCCCTTCCTATGTATAGCTAACCCACCGCTCAGTCGTTGGCGGCTGCCTTACCCGCGGCGGATGCGGGCACGGAGGCTTCCGATCCGAACAGGCCGCTTCGGTAGAAGAGGACGAGAGCCGTTAACATGGCGATCAATACCATCAGACCGACGCTCCGGAACCCGCCGAACCGGACATACAGCCCGCCGGCTATGGCCGCCCCGGCCGTAGTACCCATATACATCACCGAGTTCGCGAGAGAAGAAAGGGTGCCTCTCATCTGTATGTCTATCGACTGCAGGGTGTTCATAATAAGCGGAAACGCCAGTCCCCCGCAAAAGGACGAAAGAAGCAGCAGCGGAAGGACAGCCCAAATGGCGTGCATCATCGGCGCTGCCGCGAACAGAAGGCCGATGGCCAGTGCGGCCGCAGTCCATGATCTCTTGGGTCCCAAGACAGCCGTAATCCGGCTTCCGCACAAGCCTCCCGCCAAGTTTCCGGCTCCGTATGCGATCATGAGAACACCGATTTGCGCGACATCCAGGCCAAATTCATCGCCCATCCAATTTCCGATAAAGGTGAAGGAGCCGAATGTACCGAAGAAATAAAAGAAATGGGCCATAAACGCGTACCGGCTCTCCGATTTTCCGAGAATCCGTTGATAGGAGGCGACGATCGACAGCCGTTTCGAGGCAGTCCCGGCAGGCTGGATGGCAGGCATTGACGCGGCAATCCAGGCGATCACCGGCAGGGTCAGCAAGCCGACCGCGAAGAACGGAAACCGCCAGCTCTGATGCGCCAGCAAGCCGCCGAGCGGAATGCCCAGGACCTGGGCCAGGGACAGGCCGGCCGTCGCCCAGCCCATCGTCTTGAGCACGAGCGGGCCTGCTACCGTCTGGGGAATCGAAGCCCATACCTGCGGAGTGGTGATGGCGGCGGCAACACCGGCCAGAAAGCGAAACAGGAACATCGTGTTGAACCCGTGGGCGGTACCGCACAGAGCCGTGCACACCGCAAAAGCGGCAAGCCCGGCAATCAGCACCTTTTTCCGGTTCATTCGTTCGGTCAACGGTCCGGCGATCAGCGCTGTAACCGCATAACCGAGCGAGTAAGCGGACATGAGCCAACCGGACGTGTCGGCCCCGATGCCAAATTCTATACGGAGCGTTGGAAGCAGAGGAGACATGATAAAGATGTCGATACCAATGGTGAACATAATGGCGGCGAACAAGTATTTCATTTGCAATGGAGAAAACCCCTTTCGTGATGGTAGAGAGTCATGCATGCCTCATATTCGATAGTTCGATAATATTCGAACAATTGAAATATGTCAATGCCAGGCTTATAATAGAAGCATGAGAAACTTATATCATCCACCTGCGGAAGAAATTCAACTGACGGCGGTGCTGTACGCGTTAAGCGATCCGATCCGCCTGGAGATGATCCGTTTTATCGGCCAATACGGGGAGACCCGATGCGGCGACATGGGGATAGATATCCCGAAGTCGACGATGTCGCATCACTTCAAGGTTCTTCGGGAATCGGGGGTAACCCGGACACGCATATCCGGAACTCAGCGGCTCATGTCTCTGCGGAAGGAGGAGCTGGAGGCCAGGTTCCCGGGGCTTCTCCAGTCGGTGATGGGGGCGTACGGCAAGGAGAAGGAAGAGGAGTAACATACAATAAGGCTGCTTAGGACCTTGCGTCCAGGCAGCCTTATTTCACACTTCTCAATCCATCCCCGCCGTTCTCTCCCTCTGTACGGCGCGCTCCCTGCTTCGCCTTCGCGCCGGGCCGAACAACTGCTCGCTCCATCGCGAGAGCAGGGTCAGCGTCTTGGCATCGACGAACCGCTCGAAGAGATGGGCTGCGGCGAATATGACCGGCAGCGTCATCAGCATCGTCAGCAGGACGCTCATCCCGTAAGGCAGCGCGGAATGGAGCTGCAAGAAGATATAACTGCCGAGGGAACAAATGATCGTAAAATGGACGAGATACAGCGAAAACGAGATTTTGCCCAAATAGGCGAACGGCTTGCGGTTGAACAACGTCTGCATCGGGCCGGGGTTCAAGAGGGCCGTCAGGATTAGGAACGATCCGATGACATGATAGAACTCGAAGAAGGAGAAGCCGGGCGCTTCCCATACGAGAATGGAATAAATGGTTCCCTGCGGAGCCCAATAGGGGTACGAGCCCAGATAAATGCCAGCGATAACGAATACCGCGATGATCCAGGGGCGGTTGAGGGCCGCCAGCCAATTCCGGCCGCTATGCTTGAGATCGCTCAATAGCATGCCCAGCACGAAGCCCAAATAGTAGGAGTCGATCCAGTGCCAGATCAGGAGCGCATAGACGGCGAACCGAAGCTTGCGCTTCCCGAGCAGCAGCAGGAATGCAAAGATCAAAAAGGACCCGAACAGCTCGTATGTCATCGTCCAGAGCACGGGGTTGTATTCCGAGCCATAGGTGAAGAAGGTATCGAACAGGCTTTCCTTTATCATCACCCATGCGCTGGTATCCGCCGCGAACGGATCGGGCATGGAGGACAGGGTGATTCCCTGAATGTCATCATAGAATCCGAACCCGGCGAGGATCGCCAAATAAGCCACAACCACAGACAGCAAGGCGGGCACGGCCAAGCGGAAATATCTTCGAGCCGCGGAAGAGCAGACATGCAGGCGGTCAGCAGTCTGAAAATACCGGTAACTCAGGACGTATCCGCTCAGCACGAAGAACAGGCATACGGAAAAGTTGCCGTTGAACAGCAGATTGATTGGGGTCTGCGCGGCGGCAGCTTCGAAGGCGAAATGCGCTATCTCCGGCTTGCCCTCAAAGACAGACGGAAGAAAGACCTGAAAGAAGTGGCTTATCACCACGATGCAAGCCGCCAACCCTCTTACGCCGTCCAAGTATACAATTTTCGACTTCATGGGCGTCTCCACTCCTCCATCACGGCATTGCTCCTTTTTATTACTTTTATTGTAATCTCTTTTTGAAGCAAGATGTTTAAATTTTTGAATACAGTCATAGGAAAACAGTTGCAAGGAGAAGAAGTATTCGAAGGGTAGAGCGCATAGGCGGATACGAAGGAGTGAATATCAATGGCGCTTCAATGGAACATAGCAGATATTGAAGAATTGACTCGTTCCGGCATTATTTATTTTAATTCCAAGATGGAAATGTTGGAGGGCTTGCCCTGCAAAATGTACCGATTGACGGCCCAACCGAGCTTAATGACCCATTGCCACGACTATTTTCAGATCTGGTATGTCGCCCGAGGAGCCTTCCATCATACGGTGAGCGGCGAGCGGTTCGCGATTGCGGCGGGAGACATTTTTGTCGTCTCTCCGTTCACATTGCATAGCGTGGAGATTCCTTCGGGGCAGGAGCTTGAAATCTACGGCTGTGAATTTATGCCCTCCTTTATCAACGAACGGTTGGAAGAGAAGCCGGCAGATCATGCTTTTTTTGATGTCGCCTATATAGAGTATTTTTTGCGAAGGGAGACAAACATCCAGTCCAAAATAACGCTGGAGAACGTGATCGAGGTCAGGGTTCGAAATCTGATGAGGGAGATGCTGGCGGAGTACGAGAGGCGATCTCCCTTTTTTCAGATCCTGTTGAAGGCGAACCTGCTGCTGCTGCTGTCCATCCTGGTCCGGCAGGTGAATCGGGAACTGGTCGATGCGGGATTTGAGAAATCGGAAAAATATAAAAATATTATGACCGGGGTGATCGAGTACATCCATACGAACTACTGCGAAAATTTGAAGCTCGACACGCTTTGCTCGATCGCGAATCTGTCGCGGTCGACCTTTTGCGGGCTGTTCAAGGAATGGACAGGCAAGACGTTCAACCGTTACGTCACCGATCTTCGCATCTTTCACGCCATCGGCATGCTGATGCGGCCGGAGCTGTCCGTTACGGATGTGTGCTACTCTACGGGCTTTAACGAGCTCTCCTATTTTTGCAGAATCTTCAAAAAATATACGGGCATCTCCCCTACCTATTTCCGCAAGCAAGCATTGCAGTCAAATCATGACAATCATACGATAATCCCACTTATACAGCCAAAAGTGAAATGAAATAAAGCGTTTACATGCTACCATATGGGTACTTGTTAGCCTAACAGGGTCGCAGACGGTTGTTCGATTCACCATTACAGGGGGATGAAGTATGAGAAGAAAATCGTTGATGTGGTGTCTTGCTCTCATTCTCATGATTTCGATTGTATCCGGATGCTCTGGCGGCAATTCTCAAAATGCGGACGGCAGCTCCCGGAATAAGGGGGGCGAAGCCGGCGGGACAGACAACGGTTCTTCCGCGGACGCGGCAGAGCTCAGCTTCTGGTACGGATGGACCGGGCCGGAAGGCGAAGCGATGGAGAAGCTGATCGCCAAGTGGAATGCGGCCAATCCCGGCATCCAGGTGAAGGGGCTGTCTCAGAGCGATTATCAGAAGCAGCTTACGGCGATTACCGGCGGCAATCCTCCGGATATCGCCTCGCAATTCGGCCAGAACGTAGCGCCTTGGGGGCTGCGGGGCGCGATGATGCCGTTGGATGATTATATTGCGAAGGATGGCGTCGATCTGCAAGATTTCGTTCCGGCGGCATTAAGCACGTCGCAGTATGAGGGCAAGACCTATGCCATTCCGATGGCGATGCATGTGTCGATGCTGTTCTATAACAAAGACATCTTGGCCGAGGCGGGCTTCGACGGCCCTCCGGCGACGATCGGCGAGCTGAAGGAATACATCAAGGCGCTGAGCATCGTGGAGGACGGGGGACGCCTGCAGCGTCTGGGACTATGGCCGGGAATGGATGCGTACACCTTCGCCTATGCCTACAGCGGTTCATTCTACGATGCCGAAGCGAAGCAGGTGACGCCGGATCATCCGGGCGTGAAAGCGGCCATTGAGCTATCCAAGAGCATCTGGGATCAATACGGCTCCGACAATCTGGATCGGTTCTCTTCCGGTCTTGGCCAATATATGTCCGCCCAGAACCCGTTCTTCTCCGGCAAGTATGCGATGACGATCGACGGCGAATGGCTGCCGACCTTCATTAAGCAATTCGCGCCGGATCTGAACTACGGCATTGCCCCGATTCCGTATGATGAGAACCATCCGGAGATGAAGAATCCGGGAAATGTCGCCACGAGCGTGTTCTACATTCCGAAGGGCGCGAAGCATCCGGATGCCTCCTGGAAGTTCCTGAAGTGGATGACCGAGCCGGAGCAAATGGCGGAATTCACGGCGGCAATCGGAAATCTCCCGACGAGAACATCCGCGTTCAAGAACCCGCTCTACAATGACGTGCCGGGATTCAAGGAGTTCCTGGATTACTCGACAAGCAGCAACCTGAAGTCCTTCCCTGCCACTTCCTTCGCGAATGAATATATGACCGAGTTCGGCGTTCAGTATGATGCCATTCTGCGAGGCAGCATCAGCCTGGAGGAAGGCTTGAAGAAGGTCAAGGACAAGATTCAGCCGCTCGTGAAATAAACTGCTCGCGCATGGCTCCGGTCCGCTGCGGCAATAGCCAGGGATCGCTTCGGATCGGAGCCGGCATTGGCCTGACGAGACATGCTGACGAAAGGAGAGCCGCGAAGATGAGAGTCTCCACGCCCGAGATGCGACAGGGGAGGAGAGCCGGTTGGTCGAAGAAGGAGCGTCATTATGTCTATCTTGGCCTGGCATTCGCTTCCCCCTGGATTATCGGTTTTCTCGTGTTTACCGTATACCCGTTCTTCGGATCCCTTTATTTCAGTCTGACGGACTATGATCTGTTCAGCCCCCCGAGATGGGTCGGTCTGGACAACTACAAGCAGATCATCGCCGACAGCGGCTTCTACAAGTCGCTGGGCAACACGTTTTTCATGGCGTTTATATCCGTGCCGATTACGTTAACATGCTCCCTGCTGATCGCGCTGCTGCTGAACACGAAAGTGAAAGGCATCAACTACTACCGGACGATATTTTATTTGCCGTCGGTCATTCCGATCGTCGCCAGCGCGCTGCTGTGGACGTGGATGCTCAACCCGGACTTCGGCCTGATCAATATGGCGCTGCGCGCGCTCGGGCTCCCTGATCCCGCCTGGCTGCTCGATCCGCGGTATACGAAGCCGTCGCTGATTCTGATGAGCTTATGGGGCTCCGGGGCGGGTGCCTTGATTTTCCTGGCAGCCCTGCAGGGCGTGCCGAAGCAATATTATGAGGCGGCGCAAGTGGACGGCGCCAACTGGTGGCACCGCTTTTGGAGAATTACCGTTCCGGCCCTGTCGCCGATTATTTTGTTCCAGCTCATCATGGGCCTGATTGGCGCATTCCAGATCTTTACGGAGTCCTACATTTTGGCCGGGGGGAAGGTGGACGGAGGCAAATCGCTGGGCGGACCGGATCAGTCCTTGTTATTTTACGCAGTCAATCTGTATCAGGAAGCGTTCGTTTATTTGAAGATGGGCTACGCTTCGGCGCTGGCCTGGATTTTATTCCTGATCGTATTGCTGATTACATTCGTGCTCTTGAAGACATCGGGCCGCTGGGTCTATTACGGAGGTGATTAAGATGGCGATCCGGTTGCGGAAGCATATTTTGCCCCATGCCGTGCTTGTTCTGTTCTCCATCCTCTTTCTGTTTCCGTTTTTGTGGCTGGTGATGACCTCGTTGAAGACGCCGGACGAGATCTTCCGGCTGCCTCCGCGCATTTTGCCTGAGACCTTTCAATGGTCGAATTATAAAGCGGCGCTTGAGGGCATTCCGTTCACCCGCTATATGATGAATACGTTCCTTATCTGCGCCCTCAATATTATCGGGCAATTGTTCTCGGCTCCGCTGGTGGCTTATTCGATATCCCGGATCCCGTGGTGCGGGCGAAACATCATTTTCTCGATCGTGGTCGCCACGATGATTCTGCCGGCGCAGGTGCAGATGATTCCGCAGTATATCATTTTTACGAAGCTGGGCTGGGTAAATACGATTCTGCCGCTTACGATCGGAGCGTTCTTCGGGGCGCCGTTCTTCATCTTCCTGCTGCGCCAGTTCCTGATGGGGGTGCCGGCGGAGCTGTCCGAGGCGGCGAAAATTGACGGGGCTTCCGAGCTCCGCATCTACGCGAAGATCATTCTGCCGATTCTGAAGCCTGCTTTGGTCACCGTGGCCTTGTTTTCCTTTGTCTGGTCCTATGTTGATTTTATGGGTCCGCTGATCTATTTGAATGACTCGGCCAAATGGACGATAACGGTCGGCTTGCAGAGCTTCCAGCAGGATCACGGGGCCCAGTGGGAGAAGCTGATGGCGGCTTCCACGATTATGGCGGTGCCGATGATTCTTCTCTATTTCTTCGGGCAGAAATACTTCATGCAATCCGGTTCGGCCTTAACCGGCTTTAAATAATGGGAGGGATGTCGAAATGAGTAAAACCATCGTAGCGATTATCGGCTGCGGAACGATTGCCAATAGCGCCCACATTCCGGCGTATGTGGCCAATCCGGATGCCGAGATCAAATATTTCTGCGATATTCGCAAGGATCGGGCGGAGCAAGCGGTCGAGAAATACGGCTGCGGGATCGCGATACACGATTATCGCGCGATCCTGGACGATCCGGACGTCGAAGCCGTCTCCATATGCACCCCGAATCATTGCCACGCCCGGATCGCGATCGATTGCATGCGGGCGGGGAAGCATGTGCTCTGCGAGAAGCCGGCCGCCCGCACGTACGAGGAAGCGCTGGAGATGCAGAAGGTGCAGCATGAGACCGGGATGACGCTGAACATCGGCGTCGTGAATCGGTTTAATACGGGAGTAAATATTATTAAGAAGATGATCGAGGACGGAGAGCTGGGCGATCTCTACCACGTATACGTCAGCTTCCGCGCGCAGCGCTCGATTCCCGGACTGGGGGGCGACTTCACGACCAAGGCTGTCGCCGGCGGGGGCGCGCTGATTGACTGGGGCGTGCATTTTCTCGACATCGTCATGTACTGCGCAGGCGATCCGGAGCCGCAGACGGTGACGGGACAGACGTATTGCAAGCTGGGCAAGGATATGAAAAATTACTCCTACCTCAACATGTGGGCGGGGCCGCCCAATTATGAGGGGACCTACGATGTCGACGATTTCGTCACCGCCATGATTCGCACGGCGGGGCCTTCGATTACGGTCAACGGCGCTTGGGCGCAAAATATCGGGGTCGACGAGATGTATATCGATTTCCTGGGCGACAAGGCGGGCATCCGGTTGCAGTACGGCGCCGAGTTCACGATCTACAGCGCCAAGCATGGCGCCCTGCTGGAGAGCACCCCGAAATTCACGAAGACCGATCATTTCCGGAACGAGATCAACAGCTTCCTCGCCTGCGTCAAGTCGGGCGAGCGGCTGCCGTCCCATATCGATACGGTCATCCTGACGGCCAAAATGATTCAGGCCATCTATGATTCTTCGGAGCAAGGGCGAGAGATTTCATTCGCGAAAGAGGGAGCGCGGGCATGAAGAAGATCGGGTTCATCGATTATTATTTGGACGAATGGCATGCCAACAAGTACCCGGACTGGATTCGAGCCGCTTCCGGCGGAACGATGGAAGTCGCATATGCTTACGGGATGAAGGATGCCGAACGCGGGTTGACCAACGCGGCATGGTGCCGGAAGCATGGGATCGCCTTGCGCCATACGGTGGAAGAGGTCGTGGCGGAGAGCGATTATCTCATCGTGCTGTCGCCTGACAACCCCGAGCATCATGAAGCGCTCGCCGAGCTGCCGCTGGCATCGGGAAAGCCGACCTACATCGACAAGACCTTCGCTCCGGACCGCGCTGCTGCGCTCCGCCTGTTCGAGCGGGCTGAACAGTACGGCACGCCGATGTACTCCTCGTCGGCCTTGCGGTTCGCGGCGGAATACCGCGAAGCCGAGCGCTCCGGAATCGAGACGATCTGCACCTGGGGTCCCGGCGCGTTCGAGAATTATTCCATCCATCAGATCGAACCGATCGTCTCGCTGATGGGAACGGAAGCGAAGCGCGTCATGTTCGTCGGGACCCAGATCGCGCCTGCGCTCCTGATCGAATTCAAGGATGGCCGGCAGGCGACGATGCATCATCTGGGCAGCGATTGTCCGTTCACGACCGCGGTTGCCTACGATTCGGGGAGCTGCCGGATCCTGAAGCCGGAATCGGATTTTTTCCAGCTGTTTATTCAGGAGCTGGTTGCCTTCTTCGAGACGGGGCAGGTCCCGGTTCCTTCCGCCCAGACCATCTCCGTCATCACCATCATCGAGTATGGCTTGCTGGCAGCCCGGCGGCCTAATGAGTGGGTCGAACTGTCATAGGTGCTGTGGAGGGAGCAGCTTGGAGCAGCTTTAGATCCGTTATAGGAGGTGTTCAATATGTTCATGTTCCGCCGGCGCCGCTCGTCCCGCCAAGCGGGAATCCGCCTGCTGGCACTATCCGTCCTCTTCTGGCTGCTGCCTGCCGGAAGCGGGCAAGCCGCCGGGCAAGGTGAACAGGGTTCAGGAGCGGCCCTTGGGTTAGGCAAGGCTTCGGCCTTGGCGGGGCCGACCATTCAGGTGGATCCGGGGTTCCGTTATTATCAAGAGCGCTCTGCGGCGAGCATCGCCGACGAGATTGTGCAGAACGGGTACAAGTCCGTCCGGTATTTCGTCGTGAATGAGAATCATGTTAACCGCGAGCTTGTCGAGGCTTTTCAGGAGAGAGGGCTGTTCGTCTGGGCGCTGGTCCTCGGCAACGGATCTTACTCGGTCGAAGGCTTCCCGGGCGATTGGCCGAGCTGGCAGATGGAGCTGTTGACCCCGGCCAATGACGGGTACTACCGCTTCTCCCCGCACAGCGAAGCTTATGTGCAGTGGAAGAAGGAAAAGCTGGCGAGCCTGGTCCGGGATATCCCGTTCGACGGCATTGAAGTCGCGGAGCCATACTTCCCGGAGTGGGACGGCATCGATCGCGGCGTATACGGCGATGTCGGCCCGCTGGCCCAAGCGGCCTTCCGCGAACAGTACGGATATGACCGCATTCCGAATTTCACCGATCCGGATGATCCCGACTTCTATCTGACGAATGTCGAGCTGTATGAGGATTGGATCGAGTTCCGGGTCGAGGCCGTCAACCGCTTTCTCGATGAACTGATGAACGGAAAAGGCGGGGTCCGGGACGCAAGAAAGGATATTCTCGTCGCGACTTGGTCGCTCGCGATCGACGCGGGCCCGGATTCGGTGGAGGCGCTGCGCGAGATGCAGGGCCTCGATGCCGCAGAGATGATAGCGGCGGTCCGGCCGGATCTGCATATCCTGCAGACGCACTGGCCCGACTGGATTAAGCCCCAGGACGCGCTTCCGCCGCAGTATATCCGCAGCTATCAGAGCTTCGTCGATCAGATTCGCTCCGTTCATCCGACGATTCCGCTTGGCGTCCAGGCCGACATCGGGTCGTCGCTGGCCATGGTGAAGGACCGCGCTTGGTACGACTCGTTCGGCCGCGAGGCGGCGCAGATGGGGTTCCGTACTTGGACGGCCTATGAATATCATCTCGGCAAATATATGTACGAGGAAGCGCCCGTTCCGGTCACCGTGGCCCGCCCGCGGCATGACAAGGCAGTCATCTCGTTCCAGAAGCGAATCGACGAGTCCTCCGCCAAGCTTCCCGGCAGCCTCCATATCATAACCGAAGAGGGGGAGACGCCCGTCTCTCCGGAGCATGTCACCGTCGACGGCAATAGGCTCATTATCGAATGGGATCGGCTGCCGAAGAAGGAATTCCGCCTGCGGATTCAACACGCGACGGACACGCCCTCCTACTGGCTGTACAACAAGGATCAGCGGGCGAATGCAATTAAGGCGGATACCATTGTGACGGTAGGGAAGAAGAATCATTAACTGAATCGGATGATAACCGTCCACTCCCGGGATGCAGGATCGTTTTCGGGGGTGGTCGGTTTTTTTACACACAATCGTTCTTTTGCCTGCCATAGAAGGGATTATCACAAATACGCCTAGTTCGCATTTCCGGGCTATGGTTTCGATCACCGCCATGCTTTGGATTATTGGTATGTTCGAGATTAGAAAAAATTTGAATGTCGCGATTTGGATGTTGATCCTTTTTGCGTTCATGTTTATTTTGACCGTGGAACTTTCTAAAGTAAGTTAGGTCGTTGGAATAAAAATTTTATATTTTTGACGTGACTTGGCCGTGATCCCTCACGGCTATTTTGTGTTCTTATTACTGATCAACTTGATTCCTTGATGTAGCTTTGGCTCTCAAGGCCTCTTTTTGCACAATTCTTGATAGTATTTTATGGAAAAACATAAAGAAAAAGTAGATCTCAACCGCTTCCTTTTGCGGTAATGCTATGCCTTTTCTCTTCCAGCTCAAGTTTAATTTTTAAGCTTTTGTGAACAATGGCACAAAGTTCGCAATTTGCTCACTCTATTCTGATAAGATGTGATTAAAGTCACATTAGCCCTGCCTGTCATCTGACAAAATAACACTGAGTCCTGTAACGTTTGTCATTGATCAGGCTGTTCCTCGTAACGCAGTCAACGGCTTATGCCAGGCGCATAGGGCGAAGACGGCTGCCCGAACCGTGCTGGCAGGGCCTCGAAAGAGGATGTTCAAAAAGTTAGCTTCTGAGTTACATAGTGTTCCAAGAGGCACCCTTTTTTGAACTCCCCATAATAAAGAAAGGTGGAACGAAAAAATGGATACGCTAATCTTATCACGCATCCAGTTTGCGTCGACGACGATTTTTCACTTCTTCTTCGTCCCGGTATCCATCGGGCTGGCGCTGCTGATTGCCATTATGGAGACAATGTACGTCGCCAAGGGCAATGAAGAGTATAAGAAAATGGCCAAGTTCTGGGGTAAATTGTTCCTTATCAACTTCGCCGTCGGCGTCGTGACCGGTATCATTCAGGAATTCCAGTTCGGCATGAACTGGTCCAACTACTCCCGCTTCGTCGGAGACGTGTTTGGCGCCCCGCTTGCCATCGAGGCGCTGCTTGCCTTTTTCATGGAGTCTACGTTCATCGGGCTCTGGATCTTCGGTTGGGAGCGGCTGAGCAAGAAGGTGCATTTGCTGTGCATCTGGCTTGTGGCAATCGGAACGACGATGTCCGCTTTCTGGATTCTCGCGGCCAACTCGTTCATGCAGCGTCCGGTCGGCTTCGCTATCAACAATGGCCGGGCCGAGATGAATGATTTCTTCGCGCTGATTACGAACGGCCAGTTGCTGGTGGAATTCCCGCATACGGTGCTGGGCGCATTTGCGACAGGCGCCTTCCTCATTACGGGTGTCAGTGCGTATAAGATGCTGCGTCGCCAAGACTTTGAGTTTTTCAAAAAATCCTTCAAGCTGGGTATCGTGGTCGCCTTGATCTCGTCGTTCCTGGTCGCGATCTTCGGCCACCAGCAAGCGCAGTACTTGGTGCATACACAGCCGATGAAGATGGCTGCGGCCGAGAGCCTGTGGGAACGCAGTGAGGACCCGGCGCCATGGACGGTTATCGCGTCGATTGATCCGGACAAGCAAGAGAACAAGATGGAAGTGAAGATTCCATACTTGCTTAGCTTCCTGTCCTACAGCAAATTCTCCGGAGACGTCAAGGGGATGAAGGAGCTGCAGGCAGAATACGAACAAACATACGGACCTGGCGATTATATTCCGCCGGTGCGCACGACCTTCTGGAGCTTCCGCATCATGGTCGCTGCCGGCTCGCTGATGATTGTGCTTGGCTTGTACGGTGTCTACTTGATGGCGCGCAAGAAGCTGGATCGGAAGAACACATGGTTCATGCGCTTCATGCTGTATGCCATCTCGCTGCCGTTCATTGCCAATACGGCGGGCTGGATTATGACCGAGATCGGGCGCCAGCCGTGGACTGTATTCGGGCTGATGACGACGGAAGACAGTATCTCGCCTAGCGTATCGGGAGGCTCGGTGCTGTTCTCCCTGATTGCCTTCTCTGCCATTTACACGGTGTTAGCTATCGTGATGGTCTACCTGTTCGTACGCGTAATCAAAAAAGGACCGAACGAGGATGTTACTGTCCGCGTGTCTCACGATCCATTCGATAAGGAGGAACGTCATGCTCTCACTCAATGAATTATGGTTCGTTCTTGTCGCTGTGTTGTTCGTCGGCTTCTTTTTCCTCGAGGGCTTCGACTTCGGGGTTGGCATGTCGACTCAATTCCTGGCTCGCACTGATGGAGAGCGCCGGGTGCTAATCAACTCCATTGGCCCGTTCTGGGATGCCAATGAAGTCTGGCTTCTGACCGCCGGCGGGGCGATGTTCGCCGCCTTCCCGAACTGGTACGCGACTTTGTTCAGCGGCTATTATGTGCCGCTCGTCGCGGTGCTGCTTGCGCTTATCGTGCGCGGCGTCGCTTTCGAATTCCGGGGCAAGGTGGACAGCGAGCGTTGGAAGAAAACATGGGATCTGGCTATTTTCGTCGGCAGCCTGCTGCCTCCGTTCCTGTTCGGCGTCGTCTTCGCCGGGCTGATTAAAGGCCTTCCAATCGATCAGCAGATGGAGATGAAAGCCGGCCTGTTCGACATGGTGAATCTCTATACCTTAGTAGGCGGCATTACCGTTACGGTGCTCTGTCTCGTGCATGGCCTTATGTTCACGACGCTGCGGACGGAGGGGGATCTGCAGGCGCGCGCACGCCGTCTCGGCCGGAAGCTGATGATTCCGCTCGCCGCGCTGCTCGTCTTGTTCGCTGTCATGACCTACTTCATGACCGACGTGTTCCAGGTTCGCGGAGCCATCCTGGCTGTCATCGCCGTCCTTGGTCTAATCGTCTTCCTGCTCGCCGGATACTTCATGAAGCAGAAGAAGGACGGCTGGGCATTCGGCATGACCGGAGGCATTATTTTGCTCTCGATCGCATCCGTCTTTATCGGCTTGTTCCCGCGGGTGATGATCAGCTCCATCAACAGTGCATTCGACCTGACGATTCATAATGCGGCTTCGGGCGCTTATTCGCTCAAAGTGATGACGATCGTAGCGGTGACCTTGCTGCCATTCGTGCTCGGTTACCAGATTTGGAGCTACTTCGTCTTCCATAAGCGCGTGAACGAGAAGCAGCATCTCGAATACTAATGGGCAAGAATCTGTTCGGCTACCAAGGGATCAAGCCGGTTCTTGCCAGTCTGACCGCCATTGCCCTGGTGCACACCCTATCTATTATTATGCTGGCCATCTGGCTGGCAGAAGCAATTTCCGCCCTGTTCGCCGGGGCGGCATGGCAGGAACAAGCCGGCAAGATCGGGCTGTTCCTGCTTGCTTTTATCGTGCGCCAGTTGACGGCACTGCTGCAGCAGAAGGTGGCTTACCGATTCGCCGAGAAGACCGGCGCCAGCCTGCGGAGCCAGCTGCTGGAGGCGCTGTTCCGCCTCGGGCCGCGGCATACCCGGACAGAGGGTACGGGCACGACGGTAACGCTTGTGCTCGAAGGGGTCGGGAAATTCCGCAAATATATGGAGCTGTTCCTGCCCCGCATGATCGGAACCGCAGTGACGCCCGTGCTTATCCTCGCGTACATTGCGACCCAGGATATCGTCGCCGCCCTGATCTTGGCAGTGACGATGCCGATTCTTATCGCTTTCCTTATTCTTGTCGGGCTGGCCGCGCGCAAGCAGACCGAGAAGCAGTGGGCGTCGTACCGGCAGCTGTCGAACCATTTCGTGGATTCGCTCCGCGGCCTGGAGACGCTCAAGTTCCTCGGACGCAGCCGCTCGCACGGAGATACGGTCTCGAAGGTGAGCGACCGATACCGCTCGGCCACGATGCGGACCCTCCGCGTCGCCTTCTTGTCCTCCTTCTCCCTGGACTTCTTCACGATGCTGTCCGTCGCATCCGTGGCGGTCAGCCTTGGGCTGCGTCTCGTGGACGGGGACATGATGCTCGTTACCGCGCTGACGATCCTTATCTTGGCGCCGGAATATTTCCTTCCCGTCCGCATGGTCGGGGCCGATTACCACGCGACGCTGGACGGGAAGGAAGCAGGCGAGGCGATGCAGGCCATTATCCGCGCGGGAGCGCAGTCCGAGCCGGCGCCTGCCTCGCAGGCATTGCCGGCCTGGACGCAGGATAGCGTGCTGCAAATGACCGGCATCGGGATGCGGCATGAGGAGCAGGGCCCATCCTCGCTTCAGGGGATTCATCTGGAGATTCAAGGCTTCCGCAAGGTTGGCATCATCGGCGCGAGCGGGGCCGGCAAGTCGACGCTGATCGATATTATCGGCGGCTTCCTGCATCCGACAGCGGGAACGATCCGGGTGGACGGACAGGAACGGGCATCGCTGACCGGAGAGGACTGGCGGAAGCAGACGACGTACATTCCTCAGCATCCTTACATTTTCAGCTCCTCGCTGGCGGATAACGTCCGCTTCTATGCTCCGGACGCGACCGATGACAAGGTCGCGCGGGCGATGGCCGCCGCGGGGCTGAGCCGGTTGGCGGAACAGCTTCCGAACGGTCTGGACGAGCGCATCGGCAATGGAGGCCGTTCGCTCAGCGGCGGGCAGGAGCAGCGGGTTGCGCTGGCGCGGGCATTTCTGAGCAGCCGGCCGGTTATGCTGCTTGATGAGCCGACGGCGCATCTGGATATCGAGACCGAGTATGAACTGAAGTCGACGATGCTGGATCTGTTCCGGGATCGGCTCGTCTTCCTGGCCACGCACCGCCTGCACTGGATGCCGGATATGGATTGGATTATTGTCCTGCAGGACGGCAAGGTGGCGGAGACGGGGACCCATGAGCAGCTGCTGGCCAAGCGGGGGGCCTACTACGACATGATTTGCATGGAAGGGGAGGAGACGCTATGAACCGCGAAGGCTGGATTATGCCGTATATGCGGCGCTATGCCGGACGCTTCGCCGTCATTATCGCCCTGGGCGTGCTGACGGTGCTGTGCGCCTCCTCCTTGACCTTCACGTCAGGCTATCTGATTTCGAAGTCGGCTCTGCGCCCGGAAAATATTTTGCTCGTCTACGTGCCTATCGTGCTTGTCCGGACGTTCGGGATCGGGCGGGCTGTGGTCCATTATGTCGAACGTCTGGTCGGCCATGATGCGGTGCTGCGCATTTCGTCCCAGATGCGCGAGCGGATGTACCGCATCCTGGAGCCGCAGGCGCTGTTCCTCCGCTCCCGCTTCCGGACGGGGGATCTGCTCAGCACGCTGGCGGATGATATCGAGCAGCTGCAAAATGTCTACCTGCGCACGGTATTCCCGGGCGCGGTGGCGCTCGTCGCCTATGCCGCCTGCATCGCGGCGCTCGGCTGGTTCGATCTGCCGTTCGCGCTCTTCATCGGCTTGCTGCTGCTCTTGCTGATCGCGGTGCTGCCCTGGGTGTCTCTGCTGATTACCCGCACCTGGCAGACCCGCATCAAGCAGGAGCGGAACGTGCTGTACCAGCGGCTGACCGATGCGGTGATGGGGATGAGCGACTGGGTCATTAGCGGCCGCGCTTCCCGGTTCACGGCCGAATATGAAGAGGGCGAGCAATCCGTCGCCCGCATGGAGCGCCGCCTGAACGGCTGGGCCCGGCTTCGCATGCTGCTGGGACAGTGCGTCGTCGCGGCCGTGCTGGTGCTCATGCTCTGCTGGTCAGGAGGCCAATATGCGGACGGGCGCATCGCTGCCACCTTAATCGCGGCGTTCACCCTGGTCGTATTCCCGCTAATGGACGGCTTCCTCCCCGTATCGGAGGCGGTGGAGAAGCTGCCGCAGTACCAGGATTCACTGGATCGGCTCGCGAAGCTGGACGGGCCGGCCGCCGAGCAGCCCGTTCGTCCGGCGCCGGAAGCGGAGCTGCAGACGGCCCTGGCGTCCGGTGAGGCGCATATCCGGCTGGAGCAGGTCCGCTACCGCTATGACAAGACGGCCGCCTGGACGCTGGACGGCTTGTCGCTCGATATCCCGCAAGGACGGCGGATCGCGGTCATCGGCCGCAGCGGAGCGGGGAAATCGACGCTGTTGAAGCTGGTGCAGGGGGCCTTGGCGCCGGATGAAGGCCAAGTCTTGCTGAACGGCATCCCGGCAGCTTCATATGGGGAACATATCCCTGAGATGATTGCGGTCTTGAACCAAAGCCCGCATCTGTTCGACACGACGGTGGCGAACAATATCCGGCTGGGCCGCCCGGATGCCTCGGACGAGGACATCCGCCGGGTCGTCCGCCAGGTCGGCCTGGAGACGCTTGTCGACTCGCTGCCGGACGGCTATGACACCCGGATGCTGGAGACGGGCGGACGCTTCTCGGGCGGAGAACGGCAGCGGATCGCCTTAGCCCGCATCCTGCTGCAGGATACGCCGGTCGTCATTCTCGACGAGCCGACCGTCGGGCTCGATCCGCAGACCGAGCGCGCCCTGCTGGCCACGATGTTCGGCGCGCTGCAGGGCAAGTCGCTGCTCTGGATTACGCATCATCTCGTCGGCGTGGAGCAGATGGACGAAGTCATCTTCATCGAGAACGGCCGCATCGAGATGAGAGGGCCGCATGCGGAGCTGCTGGAGCGGTACCCGCGCTACCGCAACCTGTATCATCTGGATCGGCCCGCGCTTTTGTCGCGGTTATAGGGGCTGCGTGATTGCGGTTCTGCCCCCATGCGGAAATCCCCCGAGACCCTGTCATCTCGGGGGATTTGTTTATGCCGGGCTGGGGGGGGTGGGATGGAGAAGGCGCGTGGAGGAAGCAGCGCCTGACGGATGATAAGGAGAGGCGGGAAATCCTGCGTAAATGCAGCAATTTACGCGAGATGAGCTGAATTTGGCTGGTATTGCTGCAAAAGTGCATCATTTTCGCCGGTTACGGCGCTGATTGGGGGCGAAGCGTCCGAAATCCTGCAGTTTTGCAGGAATTTTTTTAGCGAAGTAGACGCGAGATGAGAATGCTGCATTTTTGCAGCTTTGCGCAAGGCGAGCAGTGAGAGAGCGTAGGGTCGTGGTGATTGCAGAAGCGCCGGACAAGAAAAACGAGTTTGATAGTTACATCGAATAACCGGGTAAGCACGATATCATGAGCAATCGAACCACCAGTCACATCGAATAACCGGATAAAGCACGAGATCATGAACAATCGAACCACCAGTCACATCGAATAACCGAACAAAGCACGATATCATGAGCAATCGAACCACCAGTTACATCAAATAGCCGAACAAAGCACCAAATCATGAACAATCGACCTACAGTTACATTCAACAACCGAATCAACCAATCACAACAGGCAACCCAACAAGGCGGCATATCGGAAACTAGAGCAGAACCAAAGAAAGCGTGGTCTACTGGTGACGTGGGCTACCGGTGCTCGGGGCAAAGAAAAACACCCTTAGCGGGTGTTTGGCAGATTATTGCAGAGGGAGCTCCTTCTCGAACAGCAGGTAGCCCCTCGGGATCTCGCCTTGAAAAGTGTAGCCCTCCGCCCGGTAGAAGGCGTTCAAGGCCGGAACGCCCGCCTTGCAGTCCAGGCGGAGCCGCCGCTTGCCCGGGAAGCGGATACCGGTCTCGACCCAGCGGAGCACCGCATGTCCCAGCCGGCTGCCGGCGAGGGCGCGGTCGATGGCCAGACGGTGCAAATAAATGGACTCGTCATGGCCCGCTTCGCCCTTGTCGCCCAAGCTGCTCCATAGCTCCCGGTCCCAGGCGCTCGGCTGCTGAAGCAGCATGACGACGGCCGCCGGAACACTGCCGCGCTTGAAGACGAAGACGTCTCCCTTGGCGATGGAATCCGCCATCCCGTGAACATCGACGCCCTGCAGCAGCTCATTCCATTGCGTCGAGCCTTTGCTGTTCAGCCAGGCGGCTGTGCGGTACAGCAAGGACATAATCGCCTCGGTATCGGCGGTCTCGGCTTGCGATGCGTAGATATCGTCCTGAACCCGTTCCTCGATAATCCGGAATGTTTTCATAGGTGGCCATCCCTCCATCCAATTTCTTTTGATTTCTTTTTTTTCGACGTGAAGTGCCCGGCTTCCTGCCGGTCACGATCGGCTGCAGTGCCCGCCGGAGCGGCGGATCGCCGTTCCTCCGCCAGACGCCCTCCGGAATCCAGTGGATTCTATAGGCAAAAGATGAAATATTCAAGTCTTGATTCCCTCACAAGTTGTAACTATAATTGTTACAATTGCAATTTTATAGAGAAAGGTTGTCATACATGAATCCTGGAACAAATCTGAATGCTTCCGTGGCGGCCGTCCCGCGCAAGCGGAGACTCGCGATCGCGCTCGTGCTCGGCTCGATGACGGCGATCGGGCCGTTGTCGATTGATATGTATTTGCCGTCGCTGCCGATGCTCGCCGCCGATCTGCAGGCAAGCACCTCCTTGACTCAGCTCAGCCTGACGGCGTGCCTGCTTGGTCTGGCGCTCGGGCAGCTGGTCATGGGGCCGCTCAGTGACGCGCGGGGCCGCCGCGGCCCTCTGTTGGCGTCCCTGACGGTGTACGCCGTCGTCTCTTTCTTGTGCGCCGTTGTTCCGTCCATGTGGGGCTTGATCGCCCTGCGCTTTCTGCAGGGAATGGCCGGCGCCGGCGGGATCGTTATCGCGCGGGCGATGGTGCGCGATCTGTACTCTGGCTCGGAGCTGACGAAGTTTTTCTCGCTGCTTATGCTTATTAACGGGCTGGCGCCGATCGCCGCTCCGATCATTGGCAGCCAGCTGCTCAAATTTACGTCATGGCACGGCGTATTTACCGTGCTGGGCGCATTGGGGCTGCTGATGATCGCTGCGGCTTACTTCGGGCTGGCGGAGACGCACCCGCCGGAGCGGCGCTCGTCCGGCGGCGTCCGGACGACCTTGTCCACTTTCGGGGGACTGGTGAAGGATAAGGAATTTATGGGCTATGCCTGCACGCAAGGGCTGGTCTCTGCCGCCATGTTCAGCTATATCTCCGGCTCTCCTTTCGTCCTGCAAAATATTTATGGCGCATCGCCCCAGGCGTTCAGCCTGTTCTTCGCGCTCAACGGGTTCGGTCTTATTTTGGCGACCCAGATTACGGGACGGCTGGCTGCGCGCCATGGCGAAATGCGGCTGTTCATCGCAGGGCTGATCCTGTCCTGCGGCGGGAGCCTCGCGCTCCTGGCCTCGATTCTGCTGAACGGGCCGCTCTGGTCGGTTCTGCTTCCGCTCTTCGTGTCGGTATCCAGCACGGGGGTCGTCAATACCGCCGGCTTCTCCCTTGCGATGCAGAACCAGGGCAAGACGGCCGGGAGCGCCTCGGCCATGCTCGGCTTGCTGCCCTTCATCGCGGGCTCGGCGGCGGCGCCGCTCGTCGGGATTGCCGGCAGCGATACGGCCGTGCCGATGGGCGTCGTCATCGCCTGCTGCGGGCTTGGGGCAGCCGGCTGCTATCGGCTGCTGATCCGCCGCTAACCCGCCACCGCACAATCATTTATCCCCGGTCCATCGTTGGGCCGGGGATTTGTCGCATATGGGGGAGCTGCGTTCAGGCACCGCAAGTTCCGGAGATGATCTGATCCCGCTTGCCATAAAAGCCGCCCAGCTCGCTCTGCTCATACGTATAACCGGTCCGAATCAGGAGCGCCTCCCGGCGATGATCGGCGATGAGCTGCAGTCCGACCGGAAGCTGCTCCTGCTTCGTAATGCCGCAAGGCAGGGTAAGGGCCGGCATGCCGGTCATATTGAAAATCTCCGTGTAGCGGGTCATCGCGTCGAAGATGCTCTCGGTATAGGAGCCGAACGTGACGGATTCGACCCCGATGCGGCGCGGAGGGATCGGGAGCGTCGGCGTGGCGAGCACGTCGACCTGCTTGAAAATCCGCTTGAAGGCCTGAGTGTATTCTTCTTTCTTCTGAAGCGCGGTAAGGTACTGGAGGGACGTAATATCGAGCGACGCCTCCAATATCGCGCGCACGTCGGCCCCCATCTCCGCCAGACAGCAGGCGATATCGTGGCGGTGGACATATCCGGCTTCGGCTGCGGCAATGATCAGCCCATATTCCTGATAACCGTACAGGAACGAGGTATCGACCTCGACGCTCACGGCGCCGAGCCTCTCAAGAACCGCCAGGGCTTCCTGATACAGCCTCAGCGTTTCCTCCTCAATATGCTCATTGAAAAAATTCACCGGGACGCCAATGCGCATGCCGCGAATAGTGTCGATCAGATGGCGGGAGTAGTTTTTGCTCCCGGTAAGCGCGTCCATCATGATCGCGAGGTCCTCCATGTTGGCGGCAAGCGGGCCGACATGATCCATCGTCCACGAGACGAAATCGACGCCGGATGTCGAAAGGGTCTCATAGGTCGGCTTCAGCCCGGCAATGCCGCAGGAAGCGGCCGGAATCCGCACGGAGCCCCCGGTATCCGTTCCGATGGAGGCCACGGACAGATTGGCGGCCACCGCCGCTGCGGAGCCGCCGCTCGACCCTCCGGGAGAATATTCGATGTTCCATGGGTTACGGACCGGCCCATAGTGCGGATTATTGGACGTGATGCCGAGCGCGAATTCATGCATATTGTTTTTGCCCAGCATGATCGCCTTCTCCTTATTCGCCCTGCGGATGACGGAAGCGGTCCGTTCGGGAACGAAATTGCGGTAGATCTCGGAACCGTTCGTCGTCCGGACGCCCTTGGTGGCCAGATTGTCCTTATAAGACAGCGGAATCCCGAACAGCAGCCCCGGATTCTTGCCGCGGTTCCATTTCTTCTCCAGCCGCTTCGCCTTCTTCAGCGCGCGTTCCTTCGTAACCGTAATAAAGGCGTTATATGCCGGATCGCAATGTTTCATTTCTCTTAAATATTCGCGGGTGACTTCTACGGGAGAAAATCGCTTGTTCTTGTAGCCGTTCAACAGCTGCCGAATCGATTTTCGCTTCAATCTCATCCTCTCCTTCTGCATATGCGTGGCGGGACGGCGAGGCTGCCGCTTTCCATCATTCCGTTATCGAGAGACAGCCTGTCTTCTTGTATCCTGTCACAGTAGTATGCTAGAGAAGAGAGAAGAGTGTGGGGGGTAGACCGCATCGGTAGGCGGCTTGGAAAAGTTGGGTTCGGCAATCCTGCTCTATCAGGCGAAGAAAAAGTGAAATTGGAAAACGGAGCGGCTGCCGGCCCAGCAAAAGCCCGGCCTCTCCCGGCGGGAGGAACAGTCACGGGAACCGCCGTCATCATCCATTGCCACGTCGGCAGGAAGCCGTATACCGCCTCGCCGAGCGTGAGCGCCGTCAAGGCGAGACCAGGGCGGCCCGGCGCCCGATGCGGCTGGTTCGAAGGGAAATACGTGTCATCATTCGTTGTTGTCCAATCCTCCTGCTGCATCAAGAAAAAATAACCCAATCTTATGCAAACCTTCACATATTGTCGAGCGCAATTCCCAATCTATGCTAGAATGAGTGTACGATAACGAGCCAGCATACGGTTGTGCGGCATACGGGTATCGTTCCGCGCCCGCATGGCGGCTTCATATGATACGGAAGGCAATGGCAGGCCTAGGCGAGGGCTTGTCAACTGTCGGGATGGAAGCGCTTGCCGCAGGCGGGGTACAGGAACCGCCTCAGGACTGCTTCGCGCAGCATGGCGATTCCGTCCCGGCTTGGGAAGGAGAGTGTACATGAGAAAAATACTATCATTTCTGCGGCCCTATCGGGGGCCGATGAGCTTCGCGCTTGCGCTCATGCTGGTGGAGCTGATCGTGGATCTGTGGCTCCCGCTGCTCATGGCTCGAATTATTAATGAAGGGATTGTCGCCCATCATCTTCCCGCGGTTATGAAGTGGGGAGGACTGATGGTCGGCTTGGCGTTGTTCGGCTTCGTATGCGGCATCGTCAACTCGTACTATGCGGCGCATGTCAGCCAGAACTTCGGCTATGATATCCGGAAGCACCTGTTCGAGAAAATTCAGTCCTTCTCGTTTTCCAATTTCAGCCGCTTCCCGACGGCGACGCTGATTACGCGGGTGACGTCGGACGTGACGACGATGCAGAATGTCGTGTTCATGGGATTGCGCATCATGATGAGGGCGCCGCTAATGATGATTGGCGGCCTCGTGATGGCGCTTCTGGTCAACTTCAGGCTGGCGCTGATTCTGGCCGTCGTCACGCCGGTGCTGTTCATCTTGCTCGTCTGGCTGATGAATAAGGCGTTCCTCCTGTTCCGCTCGGTGCAGGATCGCCTGGACCGGGTGAATGGGGTGCTGCGCGAGAACCTGTTCGGCATGCGGCTCATCAAGGCGTTCGTTCGCGACAAGCATGAAGTCGAACGGTTCGAGGAGGCGAACGGGCGGCTGATGGATCGGACGGTCGCCGCGCTGCGCCTGATTGAGTTTACGGTTCCGATCCTCCTGCTGCTGATGAACGGAAGCATCCTGTTCGTGCTGTGGTATGGCGGGCTGGGCGTGCAGAGCGGCAGCACTGACCTCGGCGAAGTCGTGGCCATCGTCAATTATACGACGCGGATTACGGGAGCGCTGTCGATGGTCTCCATGATTATGATGAATCTGTCGCGCGCCAAAGCGTCCGCCCAGCGGATAGCCGATGTGCTGCAGAGCGAGGTCGACGTGACGGATGCGGCCGATGCCGATCCGGATGCGGCGGTAAGCGAAGGCCGCGTGGAATTCCAGAACGTCACTTTCCGCTATCCGGACACCGAGGCACCTGTGCTGCAGGACGTGTCGTTCACGGTACGCTCGGGCGAGACGATAGCGATCATGGGAGCGACCGGCTCCGGGAAATCATCCCTGTTCCAGCTGATTCCCCGGCTGTACGATGTCAGCGAGGGACGCGTCCTGCTGGACGGAATGGACGTCCGCCGCATGACGATGGAGCAACTCCGCCGCCACATCGGTTATGTGCCGCAGGAGGTCATGCTGTTCAGCGGCACGGTGAAGGACAATATCCGCTGGGGCAAGCAGGATGCCTCCGATGACGAGGTCATGGAGGCGGCACAGCGCGCCCAGATTCATGACACGATTATGAAGCTTCCCCGCCAATATGACACGATGCTCGGGCAGAAGGGGATCAATCTCTCCGGTGGACAGAAGCAGCGGCTGTCGATTGCCCGGGCGCTAACACGGAAGCCGAAGCTGCTCCTGCTGGATGACAGCACGAGCGCGCTGGATGTGAAGACCGAGGCGCGGCTGCTGGAGGCATTGGGGGCTTATCCTTGCACGACATTGATTATTACGCAGAAAATCAGCACCGCTCTCCAGGCGGATGCCGTTATTCTCATCGATGACGGACGCATTTTGGATCAGGGAAGCCATGACGAGCTGATGCGCCGCAGCGAGCTGTATCGGCGCATCGTGCAGTCTCAGTTCGAGCGAGGGGAGGGGGTTCCATGCTGAGACTGAAGCTGCCGGAGAAGCCCGGCATGGCCGCTGCGGACCGGGCGGGAGGCAGAGCGGCAGCCGGCGATCCTTCGAAGAAGAAGCCGCGGGCCAAGGACTGGTCAGGCACCCTGCTGCGCATATGGCGTTACATGTCCGGCCACACAGGACTGCTGGCCCTTATTTTCCTTATGGTATTGCTGACGTCGGGGCTTGGCTTGCTCGGTCCCTTCCTGGTCGGGTATGCGATCGACTATCATATCAAGACGCAGGAAGGCGGCAACTTTCTGCTGCTCCTCGTCCTGCTCGGCGTCGTGTACCTGCTGTATTCGGCCGCGCTCTTCCTGCAGAACTACTGGATGATCGGCGTCGCCCAGAAGGCGGTCTATGCGATGCGCTCCGACCTGTTCGGGAAGCTCCACACGCTGCCGGTGGAGTTCTATACGAAGCGGCAGTATGGCGAGCTGATGAGCCGGATTACGAACGATATCGACAATGTGAGCCAGACGCTGAACAGCTCGTTCATTCAGCTGTCCTCCAGCATTCTGACCTTTGTCGGCATGCTGACCTTGATGCTGTGGCTGAGCCCGCTGCTGACGCTGATCACGTTGACGATCGTGCCGCTTATGTTTCTCGGCATGAAATGGATTACGCGACGGACCGGACGGTTTTTCAAGGAGCAGCAGCGCAATCTCGGGGAGATGAACGGGTTCATCGAGGAAACGTTCTCGGGGCAGAAGATCGTGAAGAGCTTCTCGCAGGAGCAGAAGGTCATTCAAGAGTTCGCCGAGAAGAGCGAACGGTTGAAGGCTTCCGGGTATTGGGCCCAGACGTATTCAGGCTTCATTCCGAAGCTGATGAACGTGCTGAACAATATGAGCTTCGCCATCATCGCGGGAGCGGGCGGCCTGTTGGCGCTCCATGGGCTCATCTCGATCGGGGTCATCGTGACCTTCTCCGAGTACGCGCGGCAATTCACCCGGCCGCTGAACGATCTGGCGAACCAGTTCAATACCTTCCTGTCCGCGATTGCCGGGGCGGAGCGGGTCTTTGAAGTGCTGGAGGAGCGCGAGGAGGGGCAGGATGAGCAGGATGCGATCCGGCTGGAGCGGGTGCGCGGCGAGATCGAGTTCGTGGATGTCTCGTTCGCCTACGAGAAGGACGGGCGCACCTTGAGGGACGTCTCCTTCCGGGCGGAGCCCGGCCAGACAGTTGCTCTGGTCGGGCCGACCGGAGCGGGCAAGACGACGATTACCCAACTGCTCAGCCGCTTCTATGACTATGACAGCGGCCAGATCTATCTCGACGGCGTCGAGCTGTCCGACATAGACCGCAAAAATCTGCGCAGCCATATGGGCTTCGTGCTGCAGGATTCCTTCCTGTTCCAGGGCACCATTCGCGACAATATCCGCTATGGCCGATTGGACGCCACCGACGAGGAGGTCGAGCAGGCCGCGCGGCTGGCGAACGCCCATTCATTTATCAGGAAGCTGCCGCAGGGGTACGAGACGGAGCTGAGCCAGGACGGCAGCGGCATCAGCCAGGGCCAGAAGCAGCTGCTGTCGATCGCGCGGGCGGTGCTGGCGGATCCGGCCATTCTCATCTTGGACGAAGCGACCAGCAGCATCGACACGATTACGGAGATGAAGATACAGGACGCGCTGTACCGGCTGATGGAGGGGCGAACGAGCATCGTTATCGCGCACCGCCTCAATACGATTCAGCAGGCGGATTGCATCCTCGTGCTGGAGGACGGGCGCATCATCGAGCAGGGAAGCCACGAGTCGCTGCTGCGGCAGCAGGGCTTCTATCACGGCTTGGTGCAGAGCCAGTTCCGGCGGCAATCGGGATAACCGCCGTTGCACCGATTCCGATCCCTATGGAAGGGAGGTCCTGT
Source organism: Paenibacillus dendritiformis (assembly GCF_021654795.1). Classification (NCBI taxonomy): domain Bacteria; kingdom Bacillati; phylum Bacillota; class Bacilli; order Caryophanales; family Paenibacillaceae; genus Paenibacillus; species Paenibacillus dendritiformis. The sequence goes on along the minus strand of NZ_AP025344.1, from coordinate 6,096,367 downwards.
CCTCGACATGAATTCGACAGTCGCAATTCGGTTGGCCATCATCATTATCGTGTGTTACTCGGTTGTCACCATCGTGGATTTTATCGAAAAAGACAGGTACGAGGAAATAACGGACTCTCAGATTCGGGATATCGTGGCGGCCGAGGAAATCACCATTTTGGCGGAGAAGCGGTTAAATGACCGGGAGAACCCGGCCGCTCTTATTTTTTATGAAAAGGGAATCTAAATCGGTACCTATAGTGTTTTCAACAGAAACGGAAATATCGAGTATGCGAAGACGCTGACGACACATAAAAGCGGGGGTGAGCCGGTAGAGAAGCTTGGCGCTCATGGGGGATTTTCCTATGTTATGCTCAAGGTCAATGATAATCGCATACGGGAAAACATGAGCAGAATCGTAGTTGCGTTTGGCGCCGAGGCGGAGGCCGCCACCGAAGCAAGCTCTCATCGCAGCAGTTATATTATCGTCCACGATCCGCCCGAAAAGGGCCGAATAGCGGACAGAAGCTCAGACATTCGGATTTATGCTTCAGATGGGGCGCTGCTGTTCTATTCGGATTGAGAAGCAAAGCGCAGCATGGTACAGGAAGGTGCTTGAGCGAAGGTGGCCTCAAATCGTCAGAATGCTAATGTTCGTGCTCGTATTGCTGGTTGCTGGGCTGAGCGGGCGGAGCTGGATCGGCCGGCAATCTCTCGCTGACGGAGGCGCTCAGCAGCGAGCTGAGGCATGTCAATGCGATCGCTCTCCAGTATGGGGATGACAACCGTTGTCCTGGACAGATCCTGCCGAGATTCTGCCCGGATTCGCGGCGGAATAGCTTCAAGGGTACTGACGGATGAGCAGTACCCTTCTTTGGCGTGCGCGGGGGTTATGCCGACCGGGAAGGTCGCTTCTTCGCCTTGCGGGCCGCTGGCAGGTTCGTGACGATGACGCCGCCGAGGATGGCGATGCCCCCGAGCACATGATAGGGTTCGAGGCTCTCATGAAGGAACAGGACGCCGGCGACGATCGTAATCAGGGTGGCGACATGGCTGAACACGCTCATTTTGGCCGCCTCGAGGACGGACAAGGCATAGTTTGACATGAAGGACGTAACCAAGGAAGAGAGAATGCCCAGATAAAGGACCGACAGCAAATACCGCGTTTCTGCCATCGGAGCCAACCATGATGACAAGGTGCCCTCGGCAAGATGAGAGCCGATGGACAGTACGTTGAACGCGATGAAGCCGAAGCCAGTCATGACGTAGGTCAGCAGCGGCAGCGAATACGCCTTGGTCAAGGAGCGCGCGAATATATTGTACAGCGCGGCGCACAGGGCGGATAGCAGAATCAGTGTGATTCCGATGAGGCTGAAGGTGTCTCCGTTCATTCCTCCCATGAGCAGCATGAAGATGACGCCAGCCGACGATACGGTTAGCGAGATCTTTTGCGTAAGGGAGGAGCGCTCGCGCAGCAGGACAGATGCCAGAAAGACGGTCATGATCGGCACGGTCGCCTGGACGATGCCGGCTTCGGACGAAGTCGTGTAGACGAGGCCGAAGGTCTGAAAGACAAAGAACCCGGCCGGATAGAGCAGCGCCAGCGGCATAATTTTGAGCAGATCGGACCAGCGGATGAAAAAGGACGGCCGCTTCACGGCAAGAATCAGCGTGGCGGCGGCAAAGGCGATCGTAAACCGGTGAGCCAATACGTCAAGCGGATCGGCGCTCTCCAGCGCTATCGTGACAAATAGGAACGAAAAGCCGATAATACAAGCATAGATAAGCGCGGCTGCGTAAGCTTTGATCAAGTGTTGCTTCATACTTGTTTCCCTCCTGTCTTGTGCCTTTATTGTACGGAGCGGGAGAAGAGGCAACAATAGCCGTATTCGCGTTCTGTACCGATACAGATAGGAGTGGGACCGTGACCAAATATGAAGCCATCATGCGGGACATCAAGCGGCGAATCGAGGAACGTTCCTTGCGGCCGGGGGAGAAGCTGCCGTCGATTCGCGCCTTGGCCAAGACCTTCCAGTGCAGCAACAGCACGGTGATTCATGCGCTGCAGGAGCTGGAGACGGAGCATGTCATCTACTCCATTCCGCGCAGCGGTCATTATGTCCTGAACAAGGCGCAGCCGCTGGCGGCCGAGGATGCGCAAGGCTATGATTTCGCCGCCTCCGCGCCCAATGTGCGGCAGTTTCCGTATGTTCATTTTCAGCATTGCATCAATCAGGCGATCAATCTGTATCAGGATGAATTGTTCGTATACGGGACGCCGAACGGGCTGCCCTCCCTCATTCGGGCGGTGCGCGCCCAGCTGGAGTCGTATCAGGTGTTTGCGAGCGAGCGCAATATCGTCATTACGTCCGGAGTTCAACAGGCGCTGGCCTTGCTCAATGCGATGCCTTTGCCGAACGGGAAGACGAAGGTCGTCGTCGAGCAGCCCGGATATCATCTGTTCCTGGCGCTTCTCAAGCTCCGCCGGACGCAGGCGATCGGGGTGAAGCGAACGGCCCGCGGAATCGATCTTGCCCGTCTGGAAGCGTTGTTCCAACGCGGGGATGTCCGCTATTTTTACACGATGCCCCGCTTCCACAATCCGTTGGGGACCTCACTGAGCAATGCCGACAAGCAGCGGATCGTCGAGCTGGCAGAGCGATACGACGTCTATATTATCGAGGACGATTATTTGGCCGATTTCGAGCAGGATGCGGGTCAGATGCCGATGTACTACTACGATACGAATCAGCGGGTCATCTATTTGAAAAGCTACTCCAAAATCATGTTCCCCGGACTTCGCGTCGGCGTCGCCGTGCTGCCGGATGCGCTTGTCGGCTCCTTCCAGCAGCACAAGCTGACGACCGATATCGACAGCTCGATGATCTCCCAGGCCGCTCTGGAGCTCTACATCACCAGCGGCATGTTCCGGCGGCATCGCGACGAGGTAAGGGAATCGTATATCCGCAAATCGAGACGGCTGTATGCTTCCTTAGGCAGATATGTGGAGCCGTTCCTGAAGCCGGGGACGTTCGTGCATCCCTCGTCCGTCTGCATGAAGGCGCATATCGTGCTGCCGAACCGGATCGATATGGGGGCGCTGCTGCGCAAGCTTCGGCAGCGGCATTTGTTTGTGGGGGACATGAAGGAGCATTATCTGGAGAGCTGCTACCCCGAGAAAATCATGAAATTGAATGTTTCCAAAGTGGCGGAGGAACGGATCGAATCGGGCGTGGCTCTGATTGCCGACGAATTGAGCAGGGGGCTGCACGGATAATGTAGTACAGCGAAGCAAGCCTTCGCAGATGAATTTCCCGGTATCCGAATGAACCGGTCCAAGCCCGTTCCGAAATATAGACTGACGAACGATGGCGTGAATTTCGCGTTCGCCTTTTTTTGATCGGCGGTGACGTTCCAAAAAAAATAGGCTCGGGAAATGATAAAAATCATTTGACACCGTTTCCAAAATAGAATAAACTGTGAACTAAGTTAATGATGTTGCGGAGACATGGAGATCTACTTGCAGACGCGCTGATCGCTCTCTACATTTGGAGAGTTATCGCGTGGATGGATAGGTAGGTCTTTTTTGCGTTCCCGTCGAATAATGCTTTTCATTGACTAGAAATGAAGGGGGACTTGGGATGTCGGCATTTTGGGGGGAACTGATTGGGACGATGATTTTGATCGCGCTTGGAGGAGGTGTATGCGCGGGCGTATCCTTGAAGCGGTCCTATGCGGCGAATTCGGGCTGGATCGTCATCGCGATGGGCTGGGGGCTGGCCGTCGCGATGGCGGCCTATGCGGTCGGTCCGATCAGCGGGGCGCATCTGAATCCGGCGCTGACGGTAGGAATGGCTCTGATTGGCACGTTTCCTTGGGCGGATGTGCCCGCCTATATCGCAGCGCAGCTTCTCGGCGCCATGGCGGGAGCGGCCCTCGTGTATTTGCATTATTTGCCGCATTGGAAGCTGACGGAGGACGCGGCCGCCAAGCTGGGCGTCTTCGCGACAGGTCCGGCGGCGCCGCATCTTTTCGGAAATCTGATGAGCGAGATTATCGGGACGTTTATTCTCGTTCTCGGCATTTTGGCGATTGGCGCCAATGAGCTTACCGCCGGGCTCGGCCCGTTCATTGTCGGCTTTCTTATTGTGAGCATCGGCTTGTCGCTGGGCGGAACGACCGGGTACGCGATCAATCCCGCGCGCGACCTCGGCCCGAGAATTATGCATATGCTGCTTCCCATTCCGGGCAAGGGCGGCTCCAATTGGGCATATGCCTGGGTTCCTGTTGCAGGCCCGATGATTGGGGGCGCATTGGGCGGACTCTTCTACAAAACGGTGTTCCTCGGGCAAGCGGATACCCTCGTCTGGGTCGTATCCGGCATCGTTCTCGTCATCGTGATCATTGCATTGCTCACTTCCCGGCGAGACGGCAAAGTATCGGCCGAGGCGAGATTATAGGCTTCAGCGCAGTTCATTATATGGAATGGAGGAATCGGTGATGGAGAAGTATATTTTATCGATTGATCAGGGGACGACCAGCTCCAGGGCGATTTTATTCAACAGATCCGGCGAGATTATTCATATGGCCAAAAAAGAGTTTACGCAAATTTTCCCTGAACCGGGGTGGGTCGAACATAATGCGCAGGAGATTTGGGGGACCGTGCTCGCTGTCATTGCGACTTGTCTCATTGAATCGGGCGTGAAGCCCAGCCAGATCGCCGGCATCGGCATTACGAATCAACGCGAGACGGCCGTCGTTTGGGATAAGGAGTCAGGCCGCCCTATCTATCATGCGATTGTATGGCAATCGCGGCAGACGAAAGCGATCTGCGACGAGCTTCAGGCGGCGGGGCATAGTGAGCTGTTCCGCTCCAAGACCGGGCTGCTGATCGATTCTTATTTTTCCGGCACGAAGGTGAAATGGATCCTTGATCATGTCCCGGGCGCCCGGGAGAGAGCGGAACGCGGGGAGCTGCTGTTCGGCACCATCGATACCTGGCTGATCTGGAAGCTGACCGACGGGGAAGCGCACGTGACGGATTACAGTAACGCGTCCCGCACGTTGATGTACAACATCCATGAGCTGAAATGGGACGACGAGCTGCTGGAAATTCTGGATATTCCGAAGCAGATGCTGCCTGAGGTGCGCTCCTCCTCCGAGATCTACGGCCAGACGGCCGACTATCATTTCTTCGGCGAGCGGGTTCCGATTGCCGGCATCGCCGGAGACCAGCAGGCCGCCCTGTTCGGGCAAGCTTGCTTCAAGCCCGGCATGGCCAAAAACACGTACGGAACCGGGTGCTTCATGCTTATGAATACAGGCGAGCAGGCCGTTCAATCCTCTCATGGACTGCTGACGACGATTGCGTGGGGGATTGACGGCAAGGTGGAATATGCTCTTGAGGGCAGCGTATTCGTGGCCGGTTCGGCGATACAGTGGCTGCGCGATGGCCTCCGCATGTTCAAAGACGCCGCCGACAGCGAGCAATATGCGAGCCGCGTCGACTCGACCGATGGCGTATACGTCGTGCCGGCCTTCGTCGGGCTGGGAACGCCATATTGGGACAGCGAAGTGAAGGGCGCCGTCTTCGGCTTGACGCGCGGCACGTCGAAGGAGCATCTGATTCGGGCGACGCTGGAGTCTCTCGCTTATCAGACGCTGGATGTGCTTCAGGCGATGGAGGCGGACTCTTCGATAGAATTGACGACGCTGCGCGTGGACGGGGGCGCGGTGCAAAATAATTTCCTGATGCAGTTCCAGAGCGATATGCTGGGCGTGCCGGTGGAACGCCCGCAAGTCAGCGAGACGACCGCGTTGGGAGCCGCTTATCTCGCAGGGCTTGCGGTCGGCTACTGGGAGAGCCGGGAGGAGATCGACTCGCTCTGGAGCGTCGAGCGCGACTTCCAGCCCGCGCTGCCGGAGGAGCGGCGGGAAGCGCTGTATGGAGGCTGGAAGACGGCCATTGCGGCGACCAAAGCATTCAAATAAAAAGCCGGGTGTCGCGGGGAGACCAAAGACATCTGACATCTTAGGGATCAGGGATACCGGGGGATATCACGGCGATCATCACAGGGCAAATTCGCAGAATTTAGGGATATCCGCCGGGGAAATGGGATATCTCGTTCATATTGGAATCATTGCGTACAAGTTAATACTATCAATCAGTTGGAGAACGGGGGGAACTGCAATCGCACTACAGTCTGTGGCTGTGGTGTTGTTGCAGTTTTTTCTATCGGCGAGACAACCTATATTTCACGTTACGGCTACGAGGAGGTTCACCTATGACAACTGCAACATTTTCTTCTGCATATCGCACACAGATCGCGGATGCTATGGGCCGGACGCCGCTGGACGTCATCGTCATCGGCGGCGGCATCACCGGAGCGGGCATTGCGCTCGATGCGGCGACCCGCGGACTGACGACGGCCTTGTTCGAAATGCAGGATTTCGCAGCGGGAACGTCGAGCCGTTCGACGAAGCTGGTCCATGGCGGGCTCCGGTACTTGAAGCAGTTCGATATAAGCACGGTTGCCGAGGTCGGCAAGGAACGGGCCATCGTCTATGAGAACGGACCCCATGTGACGACTCCGGAATGGATGCTGCTGCCGATTCACCGCGGCGGGACGTTCGGCAAGTTCAGCACCGGCATTGGCCTGCGCGTCTACGATTTCCTCGCCGGGGTCAAGCATAGCGAGCGCCGGCGCATGCTGTCCGCGCAGGAGACGATAGAGCGTGAGCCGCTGCTGAAGCGGGAAGGCTTGCTGGGCGGCGGTTATTACGTAGAGTACCGGACGGATGACGCGCGCTTGACGATCGAAGTGATGAAGGAAGCCGTCCGTCATGGCGCAATGGCGCTTAATTATATGAAGGCCGACTCCTTCCTCTACCAGGACGGGATGCTGCGCGGCGTGCGCGTCGTGGATCAGGCGGACGGCAAAGAGTATGAGTTCTATGCCAAGACGATTATTAATGCGGCGGGTCCATGGGTGGATGAGCTTCGCGATCGGGATCATTCCAAGACGGGCAAGCACCTGCAATTGTCCAAAGGGGTGCATCTCGTCATCGATCAAGCGAAGTTCCCGCTCAAGCAAGCGATCTATTTCGATACGCCCGACGGGCGGATGGTCTTCGCGATTCCTCGCGACGGCAAAACGTATGTCGGCACCACCGACACGTTCTACAAGGGGGACCCTGCCCATCCTGTCATGACGAAGGAAGACCGCGATTATATTATGGACGCTATCGCGTTCATGTTTCCGTCGGTACGGCTGACCGCCGACGATATCGAGTCGAGCTGGGCCGGGGTCAGACCGCTCATCTACGAAGAAGGAAAGAGCGCGTCCGAGATCTCGCGCCGGGATGAAATCTGGCAGTCGCCTTCCGGCTTGATCACGATCGCCGGCGGCAAGCTGACCGGATACCGCAAGATGGCGGAGACGGTCGTCGACCGCGTCATGCAGCGGATGGCCAAGGAAGACGGCCGCCCGTTCGTGCCGGTCAAGACGAAGCAGATGCCGATCTCCGGCGGCCATGTCGGCGGCTCCTCCGCCTTCCCGGGATTCGTGGAGGCGAAGAAGGAGGAGGGCGTCCGCCGCGGTCTGGATGCCGCGATGGCCCGGCGGTGGGCTCGCATGTACGGCTCCAATGCGGACCGCCTCTTCGCGCTCGCGGAGCGGTACCGCGACGAAGCCGCATCCGGCGGCCTTCCGCTGGAAGTCCTCGTTCCGCTCGCCTATGCGGTCGAGGAAGAGATGGCGCTCAAGCCGGCCGATTTCTTCATCCGAAGAACCGGCGCCTTGTTCTTCGACATCGACTGGGTCCGGCAGTGGAAGGAGCCGGCCATCGAGTGGATGGCCGCTCGCCTGGGCTGGACGCCGGAGCAAAAGGCGAGCGGCGCGGCAGAGCTGGACCGCTATCTGCATGAAGCGGTCGTTCCGCAAGTGGAAGCGGCAGGGGAGCAATAAGAGGACAGATGGGGACAGGCAGGGAAGCCCAGGGGAATCCCGCAAAACTCAGAGAAACTTAGGAGAGCTTAAGGAAATCCAGTGACCCAGGGAGACCAGTGACCCAGGGAGACCCAGTGAAGCCGGGGGAAACCCGTGAGCTCAGGGAAACCCAGAGAAACCTAGTGAAAGCAAGAGAAACCCAGAGAAACTCAGGAAAAAAAGGGAAACCAAGTGGAATTCAGTATAACCTAGGGATACTAAGGGGGTAGGGGGAAGCGGCAGACTTGTCCGGAGGCCGCGAGCTGCCCCAATATTATCCCTTGTCGCATCGAGCGGCTCGGAAACGCTGCGGTAAAACTGCAAAAGTGCAGTATTTGTGTCACGGCGCCTAGGTCGTGATCGGAATGCTGCAAAAGTGCAGGAATTTTCCCCTTTATCGCCTGAAAAGGAGACAAATAGGAGAAAAAGATGTAGTTTTGCAGGAATATGACTAAATAAGGGACTATCTGGGGCAAATTGATGCAGCTGTGCAGGATTTTTAATCGAGTGGACCGATCAAGCTTCTGGACGAATCGAACCTTCGAGCGCACCTGAGTAAGTGGGATAGAGCGAGCCACCAGGCGGATTCGGCCTGAGCAAGTGGGATAGAGCAGAGCCACCAGGCGGGTCGGACCTGAGCAAGTGGGATAGAGGGAGCCACCAGGCGGGGTCGGCCTGAGCAACCGGGATAGAGCAGAGCAACCTGGCTGCATCGAACAGGGGATGCCATGTAGGTTCGTAACGCCAAAAAAACACCCGCGAAGGGTGTTTTTTTGTTGTCCGGCCTGGATGAATCCCGCCTAATCTTCAAACCTGCAATGGCGCTCATATGTCACTCCACGGGGAAGGAATTTCGCCCAAAAGGGGAGAGATGGAAAAATAAATGATTGCACAAACTAACGATATTAGTTATTATACTAATATAATTAGTTTAGCAATCGGAGGTGATTGCCATGCGCGTAACCCGCCATGAGCATATCTATCAATTAACGTGGTTCCCGGGACTGTTCCCTGTAAATGTATATCTGGTCGAAGAAGAGAAGGAGCTCACCTTGATCGATGCCGGGCTGCCCCTTAGTATGAAGGGGATCCTGGGAACGGCCGCGAAGCTGGGCAAGCCGATTACCCGCATCGTGTTGACGCATGCCCATGACGATCATGTCGGTTCGCTGGATGCGTTGAAGGCGGCCTTGCCGGACGCGGAGGTATCCATCTCAGAGCGGGATGCCAAGCTGCTGCGCGGCGACCGCACGCTGGAGCCGGGGGAGCCCGGGACGCCGATTCGCGGCGGGGTGCCGGCCTCCGTCAAGACGGCGCCGGATCGGCTGCTGCGCGACGGCGATCGCATCGGCTCCTTGCTTGCCGTGGCTGCGCCGGGGCATACGCCGGGGCTGATGGCCTTCCTCGACACGCGCAGCCGGGCTCTTATCGCCGGAGATGCCTTCCAGACACAGGGCGGCGTGGCCGTATCCGGCAAGATGAAGCTGCGGTTCCCGTTCCCGACGCTCGCCACCTGGAACCTGGGGGAATCGCTCGCAAGCGCGCGCAAGCTTCGGGCGCTGGAGCCGACTCTGCTGGCGGCCGGCCATGGGCCGATGCTGCCGCATCCGGCGGCAGCAATCGATAAGGCGATTCAGGAAGCAGAACTTGTATGGAGGAATCAGCATCATGCCAAGGAAATCCATTGATCGATCGTTAATTGTGCAGACCGCCGCAGAAATTGCGGATGCGGACGGCCTCAGCCAGGTGACGCTGGCTGAGGTTGCGGAGCGGCTCGGCATCAAGTCGCCCTCGCTGTACAACCATGTCCAGGGACTTCCGGGGCTGCGCACCGGTCTGGCGCATTACGGCCTGCTCCAGCTAAGAGAGTCGCTGGCGCGCGCGGCGGTCGGGAAGTCGGGCGAGGCGGCCATCGACGCGATCGGGTTCGCTTACGTTAACTTCGTCCGCCAGCATCCGGGAGTATACGAAGCGACGATGTCGCCGCCGGATTTCAATGACCCGGATATTCAAGCCGCATCCGACTCGATATTGGAGCTGCTGCTCGCTGTGCTTGGCCAATACAAGTACGAGCAGGCCGACGCCTTCCATGTCGTGCGCGGTCTGCGCAGCCTGCTCCATGGCTTCGCCACGCTGGAGATGAAGCAGGGCTTCCGCATGGAGCTGGAGCGGGACGAGAGCTTGAAGCGGATGCTTCATACGTATGTGCGGGGGCTGGAAGCAGCGGGCCCGGGGACGAAGTGAGATGCTCGGTTCTGCCCGCCGAAGGCGAACTTGCTGCAGACCGGCGAGGTCAGGCCGACTTACGTGAAGGCGCAGGGTGAGGGCGGGCTTGCGCACAGGCGGCAAGGTGCATGCGGACTTGCGCATGGGCGGCTCCGGGGGGAACGGGGGGGCGGCGAGGTCAGGCCGTGAACGCTGTGCATCCGGCACTTTAGCCTGAATTGCGGTATAATCGGTATATCGAGTGACAGATTCAGGCAAAGACAGGAACCGGGAGAATGCGATGACGTATACGATACAATTATCCGTGCGTTCGCTGGTGGAGCATGTGTTCTTGAGCGGCAGCATCGACAGCGGCTTCCGGGCCGCCAGCTCGATGACGGACGGGACGAAGGCTCATCAGCGGGTGCAGGAAAGCTACGGAGAGACGGACCAAAAGGAAGTGTATTTGCAGGCCGACATCCGGTACGGCGATCTAAGCTTCAAGATCGACGGCCGCTGCGACGGCCTGCTTCGGTCCGGCGAGGAAACGATAGACGAGATCAAGTCGGTATCGGGAGACATCGCCCTGATTACGGAGGATGCGTATCCTGTGCATTGGGCGCAGGCCTGCTGCTACGCCTATATGTATGCGAAGGAGCATGGCTGCGATCGGATGGCGGTGCAGTTGACCTATGTCCATGTCCGAACGGAAGAGGCGAAGCGGTTCAAGCGGGTGCTGACCTTCGCCGAGCTGGAGGCCTTCGTGCTGGACGTCATCGGACGGTATGCGCCGTACGCGGCGATGCGGCGGGACCACGAGCAGCGGCGGCAGGAGAGCATCCGGGAGCTGCCGTTCCCGTTCGACACGTACCGGGCAGGACAGAGGAAGCTGGCCGGCGCCGTATATACGTCGATTGCTCAGGGCAGCGGCCTGTTCGCCATGGCGCCGACCGGCATCGGCAAGACGATGTCGACCTTGTACCCTGCGGTCAAGGCGATGGGGGAAGGGCTGATCCGGCGGATTCTCTATATTACGGCCAAGACGACGACGCGCGCGGCTGCCGAGGATGCTTGCGCGCGGTTGGCGTCGAAGGGACTCTGCATGCAATCGGTTACGTTGACCGCCAAGGACAAGATCTGCTTCCAGGAGGAGACCCGCTGCCAGCCGGATTATTGCGAATATGCCGACGGCTATTATGACCGGATTAACGGGGCGATCATGGATATATTGTCCCATGAGACGCAGATGACCCGTCCGGTCATTGAGGAGTACGCCCGCAAGCACCGGGTATGCCCGTTTGAATTTTCGCTAGATCTTGCCTATGCGGCCGATGCGGTCATTTGCGATTATAATTATGTGTTCGATCCGCGCGTCTCGATGAAGCGGTGGGCGGAAGAACAGAAGAAGGAGACGGCGCTCCTGATCGATGAGGCGCATAATCTGGTCGACCGGGCGCGGGATATGTATTCGGCCGGGCTGGTCAAATCCGCGTTCCTGCAACTGAAGCGCGAGTTCAAGGGAGTGAATCGCGCGATCCACGACGCGGCTCAAGCGGTGAATGCCTATTTCATCGCCTTGCGGAAGCGGTGCGCGGATCAGGGCGGCCTGACGGACATGGAGCTCCCCGAAGAGCTGCTGGCGCTGCTGGACGGGTTCATCGCCCAAGCCGAACCGGTCCTGTTGGGCGGCGGCGGATCGCCGGCCCATACGATGCTGCTCGACGCCTATTTCGCTGCGTCAAGCTTCGTCCGCATCGCGAAGCTCTACGATGAGCGGTTCACGGCGTATGCCGAAGTCGGGCGGAATGAGGTCCGGCTGAAGCTGTTCTGTCTCGATCCGTCTTTCCTGCTCGCTCAGGCTGGCAAGCGGTATCGATCGATTGTGCGCTTCTCCGCGACCTTGACGCCGATGTCCTATTATATGGACCTGCTGGGCGGCCATCGGGAAGAGGATTACACGCTCTCTCTTCCTTCCCCGTTCGATCCGGCGCAGTGGGATGTGCGGCTGCACCCGCTCTCGACGCGGTACCGGGATCGGGAACGGACGAAGCTGCCGATCGTGCAGGCGATTCGGCGCGTGGTAGAGGAGCGGGGCGGCAATTATTTGGTGTTCTTCCCTTCGTATCCGTACTTGCAGGAGGTATACGAAGCCTTCATGGCGGAAGGCAGCCCGGTCGATACGCTGGTGCAGGAGGCGGGGATGACAGAAGAGGAGCGGGAGCGGTTCCTGGATGCTTTCCAGCCGAATCGGTCAGGCACGCTGGTCGGGTTCGCCGTGCTTGGCGGCGTCTTCTCGGAGGGGGTAGACCTGCAGGGAGACCGGCTGACGGGCGTCATCATCGTCGGCGTCGGCTTGCCCCAGCTTGGCCTGGAGCGGAACATTATTCGCGACTACGTCAACCGCACGGGGAAAAACGGATACAACTATGCCTATGTCTATCCCGGGATGAACAAGGTGCTTCAGGCCGGGGGCAGGCTGATCCGTTCGGAGCGCGACACCGGGACGCTCGTGCTGATCGACGACCGGTTCCAGCAGCCGCCTTACCGGCAACTGCTGCCGCAGGAGTGGATGAATTACCGGCTTCCCGGATCGGATGGGCCGGATATCGAATAAGCCAAGCAAGCCGGGTGATTGCCTGAATAGACAGTCATCCGGCCTGCTCATTTAGCATTTCAACAAATGACGGTAACGGCTCTCCAAATAGCTCATCAGCTCCTGTGCGATAACCTGGTGGCCCTGCTCGTTCGGGTGTATCCCGTCGGCGCACAGATAATTCCGGTAATCGAATGCCCGCAGGAACGCGCCTCTCACATCGATCCAGCGCGTATTCATCTCCTCTGCAACCCGGATGATGGCGGCATTGTAGCGTTCATGCCACCAATAAATCCGGCTGACGCTGCCCAACCAGGCAAGGATGTTCGCGGCGGCGGAGTCGTCGTTCTTGCTGACCCACCGGAAATACCGCTCCGCATCCAGCGGCGGCAGGGACATCAGCACCGGAACGATCCCGTGGTCCTTCAAGGTGCGGATCATGTCCTTCAACGTCTGCGTGTAGCGCTCCAGATCCGTGTTCGGCTCATGCAGATCCCCGGGCTGCCGGGCGATTTTGTCCCAATCGAAGTCACAATCATTGCCCCCGAATTCAAGCAGCACGATATCCGGGCGCCGGCTCAGGACATCCTGCTTCAGCTTCTCGGCTCCCTTCGTAACGAGGCAGCCGAAGCGACCCGCGTTCGTCACGATCCCGTTCAGGCGGCGCTGAACGAGCTGCCCGAAGCTGTCGGCCAGCTTGGCGTATCGGCCTTTCTCTTCATCGTACACGATCCCCTTCGCAATCGAATCGCCGTACAAGACGATATTGCATGGCTTTTCCATCTTCAATCGAACCTCCCATGACCTAGTATCCGGCTATCCTGCCCTATTTATGATTAACGCGTGCCCGCGCATCGGATGTATTAACAAAAATTGTTATGTAGTAATAAAAACTACATGATGTTATATATGAATTATAACATGTGATTCAGAGAAGTAAATAGAAGAGTTTTTTGCATTGTAGCCTCTTTTCTTTGCCATATGGTAGTATGGAGAAATGAACGGGACAGTATCGTTTGAGTTGCGCCCCCAGGCAAGAAGGAGAGGAAGATATGGAAGACGCAACCTTGAAGGAACATATCGAAGCCCTGTACCGGGGCATCGCGGCGATGCCGGATATCGAGCCGGCGGAAATCCCGAAGCTCGATCTGTATATGGATCAGGTCATCACATTGTTCGAAAGCGTGCTGGAGCCGACGAAACGGCATCCCGAGGACAAGCTGCTGACGAAGACGATGATCAATAATTACACCAAGGACAAGCTGCTGCTTCCGGCGAAGAATAAGAAATATTCTCCCGAGCATATCATTCAGATGGCCCTGATCTATCATTTGAAGCAGTCGTTGTCGATCGGCGACATCAAGACGCTGTTCCAGGGCACGCTTCATCGGGAGGATGTGGACGGATGGAAGGTGTACGAGCGGTTCCTCCGTCTGAAGGAGGAGCAGGCTCCTCAACTGGAGCAGGCCGTCGCGGCCCAGACCGAAGCGGTGGAAGCGGCCGGGGAGAGCCAGGCCCTCACGCTGCTGGCCGTCTTAACCTTTATTCATCAGGCGAATACGTATAAGCGTCTGGCCGAGAAACTGATTGACAATCTGGAGCAGCGCATGGCGAAGGACAGGGATAAAGACAAGGAGAAGGGCAAAAAGCCTTCCTCCTGATTCGCTATACGATACCGGCTTGCCGCCCGTGGCATGCGGCAACATACATCATGAAGAGTTCAGGAGGGAACGATGTTCAGGGATCGCAAAACATTATACTATTTGGGCCTGTTCACCGCAGGGCTGTTGCTGTACAAGCTGGTGGACAATATTGGGGGCGTCCTGCATTTTTTCTCCATGCTGATGTCCTTGATGACGCCTTTTTTCATTGCGTTTTTTATCGCTTATTTGCTCCGGCCGCTAGTCAACGCGCTGGAAGCGAAGCTGTTCTCCCGGCAGCGTCTGCGCAGGCTGTACAGCATTCTTATCGTTTATACACTGTTCCTCGGACTCATCTTTATCGGAATCACGGTCATCACCCCAAGAATTATTGAGAGCGTCAGCACGCTTCTCGCGGGTTTGCCCCAGTATATCGCAGGGACGGAGCAGTGGCTGCGGGGCCATATTCTGGAGCAGGAATGGTTCGCCAAATCCGGAATCGACGCCAAGCTGGGGGAGTTCCTCTCGTCTGCTTCCAGCCAGATCAGCGAGTTCGTTCGGCTCATTCTCAACAATTTGTTGTCCGGCCTGCTGTCGATAACGACGACGCTGCTGAATCTGGTCATCGGCTTCATCGTCTCGATTTATCTGTTGAAAGACAAGGAGGTCATCGGCCGCGGCGCGCAAAAGATTCTGGTTGCCCTGTTGGGACAGGGACGGGCGGCATCGGTAGTTGACTTCGTGAAACGCATTGACACGACATTTTCCCAATATTTTGTCGGGGTCATTTTAGATGCGATGATTATCGGCTCGATCGTGTTTCTAGGACTGCTTGTTCTGCAATCGCCCTTCGCGCTGCTGGCCGCTCTCGTCGTAGCTGTCACGAATGTCATTCCTTATTTCGGCCCGTTCATCGGCATGTTGTTCGTCGGCTTGATTACCCTGCTCGTATCTCCGGTACAGGCGCTGTGGAATGTGCTCTTTATCTTCATTATCCAACAGTTGGACGGCTATTATATCGGCCCGAAGGTTATCGGGAACAAGGTGGGCATCGGCCCGTTGTGGATTATTTTCGCGATTATTATCGGGGGCGGCTTCTTCGGGCTCATCGGGATGTTCGTCGCGGTGCCTGTGGTGGCGGTGATCAAGACCGCGTTCGATTCCTATATCGAGCGCCGCTTGTCTTCGAAATAAACCGGTTGTTTTGGGAGCAGGGCCTGCATATTCAATAAGATGAGGGCTATCCAGGCAGGTTCCTCAATCTGAGAGGTAGGATAGTTTTTTCTAGGCAAAAAATGAGCTGGTCGGGGCTTCTCCAAGACAGGCTCGTTTTCTTAGTTCGCTGATGCTTTTCGAAACAAACCATACTAAGCACGGCGTCCCGGTCCGCAGACGTTAGAGCGTTAACCTTCTGTACCATGGCGACGTTTAGCGACGTCAGAAATCGACGCCAGACAAAGCCGGCATGATTGAGAAAGCGGTAAACGGCATCCTTGCTGGGCATCGAGTCACCCTTGCTGCTCTCGAGTAGGCGAAACCAGTTTTTCTGATGGAACAAAAGGACGAAAACGAGTTGAAACAGCAGGGCACAGCTAAAACCAAATCGCTTACGAAAGCCAGCTTGCTGTAAATGTTTGAGCACGTTGAGTTCTTGAAAGGCAGGCTTTATTTCATTTGGCAGTTGATTCAGATCGGTCTGATGGTCTATCTTGATGGAAGACACCTCTTCTGTCTGGTAGGGGAAGCTCGTCACTCTCACTTTACCAAACGAAGCGGTGTTTTTCTATTTTGCAAGTGTGGGATCTGATCCATCTGGAACCCTACAATGGCAAGCGTTCACGCTGATTTTCGATCTGCGAAAGTTGAGTTGATAAGGTAACTGTTCCTTGAAACTTTCGTACATGATTGTATGTAAGTTGAATCAATGGGGCATAGGGAGGCATTCTTCTCCACTTTTAGCCTAAGCCTCACTTTTTTAAAATAACTTACTTCCTGAAAAAATAATTCACCCCCCCCGATGTTTACATTGATTGGAATTTATGATAATATAAGGGTAGATTATACATACAGTCTATTTTACTACCTCTAAATTCAACAATTAAACAGTCCCCATCTTCCAACCTGCTAATCTATTGTTTCAATAAAAAAATGGTCTTATCAACAATGAAAAATAACATAAAGTACGTACCCATTCTCAAGATGATCCAAACTGTACATTTGGGAAGAGATTAGAATAAAAAGGGGGATAGCACTCAGTTTCATTCTTAGTACAGTGATTAAAGATTTTTACAAAAAAAGAGAGTGCATATGTTTATTACTTCGCAATTTAAACGATCACTAACTCAAATAGGAGGATGTTTTGTGATGAGAAAACTATTATTGGTAGTCATGATTTGTTGTTTACTAGTGCCAGTATCATATGCTTCAGCTAAAACTGTCTCAACAGATGAGAAACTGCTTCAGATGAATGTTCCCATCCATATAATTGGAGTAATGGATGATCGTGAAAAAGAGGTGATTACTCAAAAGTATGATGAATCAAATGGTACATTAGAGTTTCTTGGTTCGTCCTTGCTTCATGATTCATCTCACTCTCTGCTGAGTGACAAATTTGAAAAAAGCACCAATGTCTTTGGTAGAAAGTTAACTAAAGAAGATTTGAACAAATCTTATTATAAGGGTGTAAAGTATGATAGTAAAAAGCAATATTATAGTGTATTAGCTTCTGGATCTGCTAGACCGGCAGGGGTAACGAGTATGGCGTTAGGAGTTGCTTATTCCGATGAGTGGAATATCGAATGGCATGATGCTGATGCTAATTGGGAAACGTGTAATCTAATTCTTCAATGCGAAATGAAGTACAATACTGGAAATGGAAATATGGTTGATGCAACTCCAAAAACAGGCGTTGTATATCAGTACAACAGTTTTCCTTCACGTACACGTTATTATCAAATGCTTGTTGAAGTTGTGATCTCCAGACCCGAAAAGAATACGGGTACTACTGACTTAGTTTCTAAGCTTGGAGTTACAAGTCAAAGCGTTTCCTGGTCAGCCACAATATCATCATCTCCTGGAATTAGCCTTTCACCTACGACTAATACAGAACAAAAGGCAGCTACTGGAACGATCAGATATTGACATACTGAAATTATATTAATTTTGAAAACTCCCTTGAGAATAATGTTTAAGGGAGTTTCATATTTATATATGAATGTTTTATTTGTTGGATCTTTCAAGGCAGTGATTTTTGGGCACATAAATGAATAGACAGTAACAAACAGGGGTGGATGCCGTTGAAAAAATGGGCTGTTCTGGCTGTGCTCTTCCTTATCGGGCTGACATCAGCCTTATTGTTCCGTCCTCAAGCCGAATCGGCCGAGGATTGGCTGAGGCATCAGGGGGTTGATGCCGAGTTGCTGCATCAGGAGACCATGCCAGGAGACATCGATATTATCGTGTTTCATGATTTGAATCTGCAAGAGATGAACATCGCCTTTTCCCAAATAAGTTGGTGGAAAAGAAATGGGGTGGTACGCAACGACTTCCCCCATGCCGATCCTCCCGAGTCGATAAGCTATAAATATTCCCGCCTCCCACTCGGCAATACTGGCCTGCCCGTACTCTACGGTCTCGTCACCGATCCGGATGTCTCTCAGGTGGAGGTTCGCATTCCGCGCGATGAACAAGAAGAGATCGTGGATATCAAGATGGCGCCGGTCATTCGATCATCATATGGGGCGGTCTGGTACACCGTGCTGGAAGAAGAGCTCACCGGTGCGCAATCAGTCAAGATACAACTGCAAGGACTCAAAAAGCAGGCTGTTCCTCTATGATTTGATAGAGAGGGGCAGCTCCTTTTTTTGGATTTGACATCGGTAAGCCCCGAAAATATAATTAGGTTACCAAATAAATAGGTTGCCTAACTAATTTAAATTTTAGGCAACGAGGGGGTAAACGAGATGCATGAGGAGGGAACGATAACCGAGCGGCTGATGAGGGCCTTCAAGCTGTTCAACAAGGCGGAATGGCATCGCCGTTCGATTGAAGGACATAAGCCGAGCGAGCTGCATGTCATGATGGTTCTCATGCGTACGATGAAGCGGGAGAAGCAAGGGCTGATGGTGTCCGAGATCAGCAACATGCTGCATGTCACTTCACCGACGATTACGCAATTAATCAAGGGCATGGAGAGCAAGGGGCTTGTCACCCGGAACGCCGATCCCGAGGATCGGCGGGTCATACGGATTGCGCTGACCGACAAAGGCATCGCGGTAACGAAAAAAGCGAAAGCCGTCATGACGGAATATTTCCACGGGCTGATTGAGCACCTGGGCGAGGAGGACAGCGAGAAGCTGGCCGGGCTGCTCACCAAGGTGTACACGTATTTTCAAGACAATCCTCCAATTCCTTGGAGGGAGATAGAGAAGCGCACGAGTGGAGATGATCATGAATGATGAAATTATTCCGCTTCCTGAAGCCGTTCCGGCTTCCGGTGGCCTTCGTGCTGGGGCTGGTCTTCTTCCAGTCGCTGGCCGAGCTGTATCTGCCGACGCTGATGTCGGATATCGTCGATATCGGCATTATGAACGGGGATACGGCTTATATTTGGAAAATGGGCGGGTGGATGCTCCTGGTCGCCGCAGGCGGGACGTTATGCGCCATCGCGGGCAGCTACCTGTCCGCGAAGGTGGCGTCCGGCTTCGGCCGCAATCTGCGGCGGCGCTTGTTCACCCATGTGGAGAACTTCTCGCTTCAGGAGTTCGACAAGATTGGGACGGCATCCCTGATTACGCGGACGACCAATGATATTACCCAGGTTCAGCAGGTGCTGGTCATGATCCTCCGGATGATGATCAGCGCGCCGATGATGTGTATCGGCGGCATTATTATGGCGGTGTCGAAGGATGCGAAGCTGACGCTCGTGCTGGCGGTCGTCATTCCGGTGCTGGCCTTGGCGATTTTTGCCGTAGCCGGCAAAGGGATTCCGCTCTTCAAGGCGATGCAGAAAAAGCTGGATAAGCTGAACCTTGTCCTGCGCGAAAATCTGACCGGAATCCGGGTCATTCGTTCCTTCAACCGGATTAACCATGAGAAGACACGGTTCAACGAAGCGAATGCCGACTTGACCGGCACGGCCTTGAAGGTGAACCGCATTATGTCGTCGATGATGCCGATCATGATGATCACCCTGAATTTCTCGACGATCGCGATCATCTGGTTCGGAAGCATTCGGATCGACAACGGCAGCATGCAGGTCGGCTCCTTGATGGCCTTTATTCAATATGCGATGCAAATCATGTTCTCTGTCATTATGGTTTCCATTATTTTTGTGATGATTCCAAGAGCATCCGCGTCTGCGGCCCGGATTAACGAAGTGCTCAGCATGGAGCCGGAGATTCACGATCCTGCAGAGCCGAAACGGGCATCGGCCGCCAGACAGGCCCATATACAATTCGACAATGTCACCTTCAGTTACCCGGGGGCAGAGATGCCGGCCCTGTCGAATATCTCGTTCGAGACCGGTCCGGGAGAGATGACCGCGATTATTGGCGGAACCGGGGCTGGCAAGTCGACGCTAATCAGCTTGATACCGCGCTTCTACGATATCGACAGCGGCAGTATCCGGGTGAATGGCGTTGACGTCCGGGAGTGGAAGCAGGAGGAGCTGCGGGAGAAGATCGGACTCGTGCCGCAGAAGGCCGTGCTGTTCACGGGAACGGTGGCGGACAATATCCGCTATGGCAAGGAGGATGCGACCGGCGAAGAGGTTAAGCATGCAGCCGAGATTGCCCAGGCGATGGAATTCATCTCTCATATGCCGGAAGGCTTCGACGCTCCGATCGCACAGGGCGGAACGAACGTATCCGGCGGGCAGAAGCAGCGCCTGTCGATTGCTCGGGCCTTGGTGCGGCGTCCGGAAATATATATCTTCGACGACAGCTTCTCGGCGCTTGATTTCAAGACCGATGCGAAGCTGCGCGCGGCGCTCCGGCCGGAGACCCGGGATGCGGCCGTTCTGCTGGTCGCCCAGCGGGTCAGCACCGTGATGGATGCCGATCGAATCATTGTGCTGGATGAAGGGAAGATCGCGGGAATAGGCACGCATCGCGAATTAATGGAGACGTGTCCGGTGTACCTCGAGATTGTATCCTCCCAGCTGTCAGAGGAGGAGATCGCATGAGCAGAGATAATCGGCCAAAAGCGGGCGGACACAGGGGCCCGATGGGCGGGCCGCCGATGGGGATGCCCATGGAAAAAGCGAAGGACTTCAAGGGCACGCTGAAGCGGCTCGTCGGCTATTTGAAGCCGCGGAAATATCAGCTGATCGCGGTCCTGGCGATGGCGATACTCAGTACCGTCTTCACGATTCTCGGCCCGAAGATTATGGGGGAGGCCACCACCTCGCTGTTCGAGAGCTTGATGGGAAGAACCGCTATTGATTTTGCTTTTATTTGGAATATTCTGCTTAAATTAATGGGATTGTATGTCGTTAGCGCGCTGTTCAGCTATTTTCAGCAATTTTTGATGGCCGGCGTGGCGCAAAATATTGTGTACGAGATGCGCAAGCAGGTCAATGACAAGCTGAACCGGCTGCCGCTGAAATACTTCGACGCGCGGACGCATGGCGAGATTTTAAGCCGGGTGACCAATGATGTCGATAACATCAGCAGCACGCTGCAGCAGAGCTTGACGCAGTTGATTACCTCGATCGTGACCTTGGTCGGCGTCGTGGTGATGATGCTTACCATCAGCCCGCTCATGACGCTGATCTGCCTGCTGACGCTGCCGCTCAGCTTCGTCGTCACGATCGTGATCGCGAAGCGGTCGCAGAAGCACTTCAAGGGGCAGCAGACGTCCCTTGGGGAATTGAACGGCCATGTCGAGGAAATGTATACCGGCCATAAAATCATCAAAGCCTTCGGGCGTGAGGAAAAATCGGTGGCCGCGTTCGACGGCATCAATGAAAAGCTGTATGAATCCGGCTTCCGGGCGCAATTCATCTCCGGGTTGATCATGCCGCTCATGAACTTCATCGGCAACATCGGCTATGTGCTCATTTGCGTGGTCGGTGGCGTGCTGGTTACCCAGCGCTCCATCCAGATTGGCGATATTCAGGCATTCATCCAATATGCGCGGCAGTTCACCCAGCCGATTGCGCAGACCGCCAATATTGCCAATATCATTCAGTCTACCGTCGCCTCGGCGGAACGGGTATTTGAAGTGCTGGATGAAGCTGAGGAAGTGCCGGAGGCGTCTCCGGCGAAGACGATTGCTCATCCGGCGGGCCAAGTCCGCTTCAATCACGTCCGCTTCGGCTACAAGGAAGATGCAGTGCTGATCGACGATATGAACATCGACGTCAAGCCGGGACAGATGGTCGCCATCGTCGGGCCGACCGGGGCCGGCAAGACGACGCTGATCAACCTGCTGATGCGCTTCTATGAGATTAACGACGGAGCGATCACGATCGACGGCGTCAACATTACCGCCATGGAGCGCGGCAATCTGCGCAGCCTGTTCGGCATGGTGCTGCAGGACACGTGGCTGTTCAACGGCACGATCCGCGACAATATCGCTTACGGACGCCTGGGCGCGACGGAAGAAGAGATCGTGCAGGCGGCCCAGGCCGCGCATGCGGATCACTTCATCCGCACGCTGCCGGATGGATACGATACGGTGCTGAACGAGGAAGCATCGAATATTTCGCAGGGCCAGAAGCAGCTGCTGACGATTGCCCGCGCCATTCTGGCCGATCCGGCGATTCTGATTCTGGACGAAGCGACGAGCAGCGTCGATACGCGGACGGAGCTGTACATCCAGAAGGCTATGCAGGAGCTGATGAAGAACCGCACCAGCTTCGTTATTGCCCACCGGTTGTCTACCATTCGGGATGCCGATCTGATTCTCGTCATGAATCAGGGCTCCGTGATCGAGCAGGGCACGCATGAGGAACTGCTGCAGCAGGGCGGCTTCTATGCGGATCTGTACAACAGCCAATTTACCGGTCGATTGGTCGATGTCGGGTAACCCTGCTGAGCCAAGGCGCACCTTCGGGTGCGTCTTTTTTGATGTTCCGGCGTGTCATAGATAAACGCTGTTTTCGTAAAAATTGTTGTTATTTACTTAATTGAGGTAGAATAGAATTATTGTTACTTCTCAAAACTATTGGGCAGGATTGCGGAACAAGTGCATTGAAATGTTGTTCCTAAACGGGGCTCATATTATTGATGAATAGCAAGGGAAAACATTAACTTACACAGACGTAAAAATGTGTTTCTAAATCCAGAAGGAAGGTTAATTATGAGTGCATTTTAAAAAATCTGATAAAATACGAACTAATATTAAAGTAGGCAAAAAGCAAATAGCATATTCTATTTTATTTTCAGCCATTATTGGATTTACATTGGGTTTTGTTGCTAAAATACTTGATTCACCTACAATCCCCAGGGAAATTTCAATTTTGGGATTCATCGGAAGTAATTGGGGGGGGTGGATATTTATTTCAACTTTGATAGCTGTATTTTCTTACACGCCTAAATTAGCTGCAACACGTGTTTTGATATTCCTTATTTCAATGCTATTTTCGTATTACATGTATACGATCTTAATTCTTAGCCTTTTCCCATTAAAGTATATTGTTTTTTGGTTCTTGGCTGCATTACTATCAATAATTCCAGCCTACATAATGTGGTTTTCTCGTGCTGACCACTTAATTTCTAGTATTATTATGGCATTACCAATTTCTGCAATTGCATTTGAAGGGTATAAAATCTATCTTTCTACGGTAAACTATTATGAAAAATTCATGCAATACGAAAATGTTCTTATAAGTAAGGGAAACTATTTTTATATGCTTGGCACTGAAATATTATATGCTTTAATGATAATTACAATTTTACTTCTTGTGCCGAAAAGAAAAAAGCAATGTTTATATACTATTCCGTTTTCAGTAGTCATATTTTTTGCCTTAGTGTCTGTATTACCTTAATTATTAGGATATTCCAATGAGCTAATCTTCAGGAACCGGGCTCGATTAAACAATGGAGGCGATGGTTTAATTACTAGGGAACTATCACCTTTTATACACTTGTTCTCAACTTTTCTACAGTTGTAAAGTTCGCTCGTTTGCAGGTGTCCAACAGGAGTTTCTTTTGCCTGTCGGTAAAATTCAATTTCTTATGCAAATCTAGGAATCGGAACCAGAACATATAGTTGTCGATGTATTTGGTGGCTACTCCTTGAAATCGATCCATCCACCGTTTCAAGCGCGAATGAAACGAATTCACATGTTGGATGTGGTATATCGACTTCGAAACATGAGTTCCACGCGGCAGAATTTCGTGCGTTAATCCTTTCATTTTGGCAAACTTTTTATAATTCGTAGCGCTGTCTGTACAAAGCAAAGAAGAAGGTGCGATATACCCTCCGATTACTTCATCAATCTCTTCGGCTTTGATACGACCGCGACCACCCATCTGACAAATGATATTGCCATTTCTGTCGTAAGCTACAACAATGCTGACCTGCTCTTTAGAGATGCCACGCTTCCGCTTCTCCTTTTTTTCGTTTTCTACTTTGCGACCACGTTTACGGGCATCACGGTGAGGAATACCACCTATGGGTACCCGCCATCGGCGTACCCGTCATATCGTTGAAACTAATGAACTTTATTATACAGTTTTCCCACCAAGAGCAACAGTATAGGCGAAAACAGCGTAGATAAAAAGCTGCTCTGTTGCAGTCTTTCGTTCCAATAGAAGCGGGATTTGGTGAAATTCCGGCAAATCTGCATCCTTTGGCCCTCAAATCGGCGCTACAAGTTTGAAAGGGATCAAATTGATGTATATTTCAGGCTGTTGAGAAAGAAGTTTTGAGTAGGGAAAAGGATATTTCCACCATTCTGAAAACTGCACCATTTCCCTAGACACGCCCATCCGGCAGTCGAAATCCGCAAAACTCCACGATTTCTCCAGACGCTCCTATTCAGTAAGCGAAATCCTGCATAAATACAGCAATTCGATAGGGACGACTATTCCAGAAAGGGAATCCTGCAAAATTACAGGAATTTTCCCCGTTTCGCTTCGGCTTGAAGCAAAAGGGCCTAAAATGATGCAGATTTGCAGCAATTCCTCGGGATGTGGACTCATTAAGCCGAAATTCCTGTAAAATCGGCTAGGCCCCCTATATCTGGAGTCATGTCCACCAAAAAAGATGCGTTCTTAGAATTGCTTCCTATTTCGCGTGGTTACACGGCCCGATGATATTTTGATCGGTCCTCCAGCGTCATGACCCACTTTGAGTATTCCGATGGTGACATGCTCTTTAGGCTACCATGCATTCTGCGGTTGTTGTAGAAATCCATGTAACGATCAAGTGCTTCATAGGCCTCTTCAAATGTCATAAATTCCGTCAGGCTGAACAGATCACGTTCGAGTAAGCTATGAAATGACTCAATGTAGGCGTTCATATTCGGACTGCGTGGCGGGATGCGTTCATGGACGATCTCCAGACTCTCGCACGTATCACCAAACAACTTGCTGACAAACTGAGGCCCGTTGTCGGTGCGGACGGTGGGCAACTCATCGCCGGGATTCAGGCGTTCTTGTAGCGCCCGGCATAGTGTCTGTACGACGTGCTTGGCCTCACACACGGAACCCCGGTATTGTCCGACGACGACGCGGTCAAATACATCGATGATACTGAGCACGAAAAAGAAACGCTGGCGACCAATCACGTACCCATATTTAATATCAATTTGCCATAGCTGGTTCACCCCGGTTACCGTCCGGTTTCTCGGTACTCTTCGAGGATGTTTGCTTGTTTTCTTCCGTTGTTTCTGAAGAATTCCTAACTCTTTGCAAATGCGGTACGCCTTTTTCTTGTTTAGAATCAATCCACGTTGTTTGCGGAGGCACAGCGCCAAATTCTTATACCCATAAATGTGCTCTTCTCCTTCCAGGAGTTCGAGCATCCATTCTTTAATCTGTTCATCTGAAACTTTCCGGCCCGTGTTCGTAGAGGAAAATCCAGGCACAGGACGCCCTTTTAGAGCGCATGAAGCCTGTTCTTCGGTACTGGATGCCTCTCGTTTCTTCCGGCCATAGTACGTCGATTCGCGAACTTTCAGGATACGCAGAACTTTAGCTGCTGCATGCCCCCGCTTAATAAACGGTTCTGCTATTTCAAGTCTTTCAGATAAGCGGGGTTCTTCTTTTTTACGACTTCTCGCAGGATCTCGATCTCAAGCTCTTTTTCACCCAGGAGCTTTTTTGCCTGCTCGAACTTTGCCTCTACCTCTTGAAGTCGACGGAGTTCTTGCAGATGCTCGTCTGCTGCGGGTATCTCCTCTTGGCTAATTTCGTCACGGTGGTCTCTAACCCAAACACGTACCGTCTCCGGATGGACACCGTACATTCGGGCAAGTGTTCCCACCTTAATGCCGGCCATTGCTTCCTTTACAATTTGCAGGCGTTTTTCCTTGCTAAAGTGCTTTCCCATACTAGTTGTCCCCCTCTGATAACAGCTTATAATATTGGAGCCGGAAGCTCCAGTTTAATTAGGGGGCCTAGGAGAAATAGCAGCAATTTCCTCCGCACGTCCAAGCCCCAGGAGGCAACGATGCTTCGAGCAGGCCGATAATGCTTCCAGCAGGCCGGATAACGCGATGATGCCCCCAGCATCCGACGCGGTCGCTTGGATCCCGTAAAATCAGGCCAATGAGTAGTCTATGGGGCTTTTTACTTGTGATTGATCTCTTCTCCCGGTAGAGAAAATCGATTTAAAACGCTCTAAGAGCCAAAGTTTGGATGAGGAAAATGGACCATCTCCACCCCTTCACAAAAAACAGGGGTTTTCCAACAGCCTGATATTTGCAGGCTTGCCTTTTTCGATAATGGATTCGGTGGAGAAACCAGCATTTTTACAGTTTTCCACAGACGATGAACACAAAATGCGGGTTCCCGCAGTCAGGTTATGGATGGAAAACGCTTGCTTACCTTTTGCCGGGGAAGGGACTATAATGAGAATAAAGCAAAGGACTGTACATAGCTGATGATGAAAGGCAGAGAGTAGGAGGGGAAGGAATGGCGCTAATTACCTGCAATTATTTCTCGGAAGTGCTGGGTTTAAGCACGGCGATGACAGTCATCCTGCCGGAGACGACGGCGGGACAATACGGGATGAACAACGTCAAATCGACGGAGGTTCATAAGACATTGTTCCTGCTGCACGGCTTGTCGGACGACCATACGATCTGGGTTCGCCGCACGTCGATCGAGCGTTATGCCGCCTTGAAGGGCATCGCGGTCGTCATGCCGCAGGTCCATCGCAGCTTCTATACCGATATGGCTCATGGGCTGCGCTATTGGACCTTCCTGACGGAGGAACTGCCGGCCAAAGCCCGCAGCTTCTTCCCGTTGTCCGCGAAGCGGGAGGATAATTATGTGGCCGGCCTGTCGATGGGGGGATATGGCGCCATGAAATGGGCGCTCTCCTATCCGGAGCGATTCGCGGCCGCGGCTAGCCTGTCGGGCAGCCTGGATGTCGCCGCCCCCGCGCTGCGGGAGCGAATTCGGGAGGATGCCCGGTTGATCTACGGCGAAGGCGAGATTGCCGGGACGCCGAACGATCTGTTCCGCTTGCTGGAGGAGGCGGACCGGCATCCGGGACCGAAGCCGAAGCTGTTCCAATGCTGCGGGACGGAGGATTTCCTCTATGAAGACAATGTCCGCTTCCGGGAGACGGTGCGGCGCACCGGCTTCGAGCATACCTACAGCGAGGGCCCGGGGGATCATACATGGGAGTATTGGGACGCCCGCATTAAGGAAGTGCTGGAGTGGCTTCCTCTTGGGCCGCAGGAGCAGCCGGAGGCATAACCATCGAACATCGGAGAAGGAGACGGAGAGAGTATGCATACAATACAAAGCCTGATGGCCGATCTGGAGCGGATCGGGATTGACCGGAAGGGCACGCTTCTGGTGCATTCTTCTTATAAAAGCATTGGCGCCGTAGAAGGTGGGCCGGATACGGTGCTCGATGCGCTCTCGGATTATATGAGAGAAGGCTTGCTGGTGCTGCCGACGCATACCTGGGCCAACATCAATGCGGAGAATCCGCGGTTCGACGTCGAAAACACTCCGGTATGCATCGGCATGCTGCCGGAGAGGTTCCGCAAGCGCCCCGGCGTCATTCGTTCCTGGCATCCGACCCATTCGGTCGCCGCGCTGGGCCGCGATGCCGAGGGGTTCACGGTCGGGGACGAACAATTCGACACGCCGTGCGCCCGCGGTTCGGCCTGGGGGAAGCTGCTCGACCGCCAGGCCACGATTATGCTGATTGGCGTCGATCTGCGCCGGAATACGTTCATTCACGGCATCGAGGAATGGCTGGATATTCCGGGAAGAATGACCGACGAGCGCGAGCAGCTCTATACGGCGCTTCCGGACGGAACCGCCATCTCCGTTCCGTCGCGCAGACATTGCGGACTGAACTGGTCGGAGCATTTCTGGAAGGTGGACGGCGTGCTGCGGGAAGAAGGCGCGATGAGGCTCGAGCGGTTCGGCGATGCGGAGGTGCGGGTCTGCGATACCGTACGAATGACGGAAGTGCTGACGCGAATGCTTCGCGCTAACCCGGATCTGTTCTCGGATAATGAACCGTTGAACGCCACCGCGCAATATAGATGAAGAAGCCGGCAAGCGGACGCGTTCGGCGTGCCGGCTTTCGTTTTTGATCGGCGTCATCCGATACCCAATTGCTCTCTCCGCTCCGGTTTGCGGCCGGCGGCAGGGGGCTTTTTTGGCATGGAAAAGAGCGGCGGGTCCGCATTCCTTGGCATCTTATGGGACATCTTAAGGTGATAGGGAGCGAAAGGGGCATCGGATGACATGATCATGACGACGATACAATTGCTGCTCATTTCCTTGGTCGGGGGGACCGTCGGGGCCATTCTCGGCCTGGGAGGCGGCATTATTATTACGCCTGCGCTCACGCTGCTGTTCGATGTCGATATCCGGTATGCGATCGGAGCCAGCATCATCTCGGTCATTGCGACATCCAGCGGAGCGGCGATTGCGTATTTGCGCGACCGGCTGACGAATTTGCGGGTCGGCATGTTCCTGGAGGTGGCGACGACGATAGGGGCGGTGACGGGGGCCTTTGTCGCGAGCCTGATCGCGCCGAATGTGCTGTTCATTCTGTTCGGTCTGCTCCTGTTGAATTCGGCTTATGGCATGGTGAAGAAGGTGAACACCGAGCTTCCGGAGCATACGAAGACGCATCCGCTCGCGGCTAAGCTGAGAATGAACGGCTCGTATTACGATAAAGCGCTGGGGAGGCAGGTCGATTACCAGGTGGCCAATGTATACGGCGGATTCGGCGTCATGTACGCGGCCGGCGTAATCTCCGGCCTGCTCGGCATCGGGAGCGGCAGCTTCAAGGTGATGGCCATGGACGTATTTATGAAGCTTCCGCTCAAGGTCTCCAGCGCCACCAGCAACTTCATGATGGGGGTGACTGCGGCGGCGAGCGCCGGGATTTACTTCTTCCGCGGGGATATCGACCCGAGCATCGCCGCTCCCGTCGCTATCGGCGTGCTGGCCGGCTCGACGATTGGAGCGCGCCTGATGCAGAAGCTGAAGAGCCGTACGATCCGGCTGTTGTTTATACCGATTCTGGGCTATGTCGCCATTGAAATGATTTTGCAGGGGGTGGGCTGGATATGAATTCGAAGGTCGAAGATGTTGAACTGACGGTCAGCCGCCTGCTGCGGATCGGCGTACTGGGGGCGGGGCTGTTCATCGCCATCGGGCTGCTTTTCTTCCTGGCTGCGGGCGAGAGCGGGTATCCGGACGCCAGCTTCCCGACGACGGTGGCCGGAGTCGCCGCAGGCGTGGCCGGACTCAAGCCCTATGCATTTATATCGCTAGGGCTGCTTCTGCTTATTCTAACCCCGGTCTTCCGCGTCGCCGTGTCCCTTCTGGTCTTCCTGAAGGAGGGTGACATAGTCTATGCGGGCATTACGGGACTCGTACTCGCGATTCTGCTCATCAGCTTCGTGCTCGGACGAGCCGGACACTAATCAGGACACCCTTTCCGGAAGAAGCCGCTCTTCGCTTCTTCCTCTTTTTTGCGGACTTTTGTCATGCGGCGCTTCTGCTTCTTCCCCCACTTTTTCGGCTTTCTCCCCCCCTCTCTTCCTTGTCTTTTCGCGGCCTTCCCCCTCATTTAAGTGAAAATATCCCTTCATATCAAAAAAAGTTTAGTAAAATAAATTGACGCACTCTGGAGAAGTTCGTCGGATTTTAAGGTAAATATTTTAGTAAAATAAATTGATTTTGTTTTACTTCAGTGATACATTTACCTGTGTATCCGATGACAAGAGCGAGCTTACATCACGTTATTCGTTTTACGTTGTGAAGGCGGGATTTATAAGAAGCTTCTGTTTACGATCGATCGCAGCCTGATCAATCTTATGGGGGAGGGTTCATTTATGCGTCGCAGAAAAGTATGGGAAGACATCGGCATCGTCCACCGGAACCGGATGGAGGCAAGAGCTCATTTCTACTCTTACCCAAGCCGGGATCGCGCCTTGACGGGCGAGCCGGCGTATACGCATCATTTCAAAAGCTTGAACGGCATCTGGCAGTTCCTCTTCCTGCCCGCGCCGGAATATTCGCCGCCCGGCTTCGAGGCCGCCGACTATGACACCGCCGGCTGGAACGATATCCGCGTGCCTGGCAACTGGCAGATGCAAGGCTATGGCCGCATGCACTACTCGGATCTGTGGTACAACTTTCCGATCGATCCGCCGTACGTCCCGACCGATAATCCGACG
This sequence comes from Paenibacillus dendritiformis, assembly GCF_021654795.1. Classification (NCBI taxonomy): domain Bacteria; kingdom Bacillati; phylum Bacillota; class Bacilli; order Caryophanales; family Paenibacillaceae; genus Paenibacillus; species Paenibacillus dendritiformis. The sequence goes on along the minus strand of NZ_AP025344.1, from coordinate 6,066,124 downwards.
GGCATTTATAAGCGTTCCTTCCGGATTGGCCAGGAGTGGCTGGAGGACGGGCAGCAGGTGATTCTGCGCTTCCATGGCGTCGATTCGGCCTTCCATCTCTGGGTGAACGGTGCGGAGGCCGGGTACAGCAAGGGGGCGCGCCTGCAGTCCGAGTTCGACGTTACCGGCCTCGTGCGGGCGGGGGACAATCAACTGACGGTCCGGGTGTATCAATGGTCGGACGGAACGTATCTGGAGGATCAGGATATGTGGTGGCTGAGCGGCATTTTCCGCGATGTCGATCTATATGTCCAACCCCGGAGCGGCATCCAGGATGTGGCCGTAGTCACGAAGCTGGACGGCGCCTATACGCAAGGCGTCTTGCAGGTGACGGCGAAGCTTCGCCATCCCGGCGCGGATCTCGCGCTCGCCTACGAGCTGCTGGACGATCGGCGGCGGACGGTAGCGGAGGGCGAGGTTCCGGCGGCAGCGGAGGAGGTGCGGTTCGAGGCGGAGGCGGCGCAGCCGAAGCTGTGGAGCGCCGAGACGCCGGAGCTGTATACGCTGCTGCTGACCGTCAAGCGGGGGGATGACATCATCGAGGTCGTTCCGCAGCGGATCGGCTTCCGCCAGATTGAGCGGCGCGGCTCCACGTTCATCGTCAACGGCGTCGCAATCAAGTTCAGGGGCGTCAATCGCCATGATGCCCATCCGTTGACCGGCCGCGTCGTCTCGCGGGACGATATCGAGCAGGACATCAAGCTGATGAAGCGGCATAACATTAATGCGATCCGAACGGCTCATTATCCGAACTCCCCGTATTTGTACGATTTATGCGACGAGTATGGCTTGTACGTCATCGATGAGACGGATCTGGAATGCCACGGCTTTGAGCTGACGGGGGACTATAATTGGATCTCCGACGACCCGGCATGGGAGCGGTCCTATGTCGACCGGCTGGAGCGGATGGTGCAGCGGGACAAGAACCATCCGAGCATCATCATGTGGTCGCTCGGCAACGAATCCGGCTTCGGCTGCAACTTCCGCGCGATGGCGGCGCGGGCGCGCGAGCTCGATCCGACGCGTCTCATTCATTATGAGGGGGATCGGGAGGCGGAAGTGACGGATGTCTACTCGACGATGTACACCTGGCTGGAGCATCCGGATCGGAAGACGATGCAGCATATTATCGAGAACTCGGACAAGCCGCATATTTTATGCGAATACGCGCATGCGATGGGGAACGGCCCGGGCAATCTGCGCGAGTATCAGGATCTGTTCGACGCGCATGACAAGCTGCAGGGCGGCTTCGTGTGGGAGTGGATCGATCACGGAATTCATACCGCAGCGGAGGACGGGCGGGTCTATTACCGCTACGGCGGCGACTTCGGCGACGATCCGACGAACGGCAACTTCTGCATCGACGGCCTCGTTATGCCGGATCGAACGCCGTCGCCCGGCCTGCTGGAGTATAAGAAGGTCATCGAGCCGGTGCGAACGGCCAAGGTCGATCTGGCGCGGGGCATGATCCGCTGCGAGAATAAATACGATTTCGCCTCCCTTGATCATCTCGATCTGTTCTACAGCATCGTGAAGGACGGTGAAGCGATCCGGACGGGCCGGGCTTCGGTGGCCGGCATTGCCGCCCGGACGGCACGGGAGCTTGCGCTTGGTTATTCGCTCGACGATGTAGAGCCGGAGGCGGGCGCCGATTATTATCTTAACTTGTCTTATGTATTGAATCGGGACACGGCCTGGGCTTCCCGGGGACATGAGGTGGCCAATGCCCAATTCCTCCTGCCAGTAAGAGCGAAGGCAGTGACGGTGCGGCCATCGGGCGCGCTCGATCTGGAGGAGCGTCATTGCGAGCTGATCGTGCGGGGCGAGGACTTCGCCATCGCCTTCGATACCGTCAAGGGGCGGATCTCCTCCTGGACCTACAACGGCTGCCGGGTGGTCGAAGCCGGACCCCGGCTGCAGTTCTGGCGGGCGGCTATCGATAATGACATGTACCTGGTGCCTGACTATAAGCAGAAAACCTTCCTGCATCTGATGCATGAAGTCGTGGAGGAAGTCGCCTGGGAGAGGTGCGGAGAAGAGTGCATTCATGTCCGGGTGCATACGGTGAACGCCCCGACCAATGCTTCATGGCATTACCGGTCGGTATACGAGTACCGCATCTATGGGAACGGCGACATCCTGTTCGAGGTGCGGGGCGTTCCCGGCGGCCATCTCCGCAATGCGCCGGAGATGCTGCCTCGCATCGGCGTGAAGCTCCGGATCAACAAGCAATGCGAGTTCGCGAAATGGTACGGGCGCGGCCCCGGCGAATCGTACGCCGACTCGAAGGAAGCGAACCGGTTCGGCGTGTACGAACAGACGGTGGACGGCATGTTCACCCCGTACGTGATGCCGCAGGAGAACGGCAATCATACGGAGACCCGCTGGGTCCGGCTGGCGGACCGGCACGGCATCGGCTTGATGGCGGCGGGTTATCCGAGCGTCGATTTCAGCGCTTCCTATTATGAAGCCGGCGATCTGGACGCGGCCAAGCACACTATCGATCTGCGGAAGCGCGATTATATCGTCTTGAACCTGGACTACAAGCAGAACGGGCTCGGCTCCAATTCATGCGGGCAGAACCAGCTCGCCCGCCACCGCTGCGGCTTTGAGCCTTTCCATATGAAGCTGAAGCTGTCCGTCTACTCCAATAGAGTCATCTCCGATCTCCGCAAAGGGAAGGAAATCATATTGTAAGCAGCCGTTCAACCCGTTATCCTCTAGATAGCGGGTTTTTGGTTTGCATGTCGTGGAAGCCGTTGTATATTTACTAAAACGATTGCTAGTTTACTAAAAAATCAAGTACAATGAGGGATATTAGGTTGATAGATTAGGAGTGAACGGAATGGCAACATTGAAGGATATCGCGGAGAAGGCGATGGTGTCCGTCTCGACGGTATCCAGAGTATTGAATTATGACGAGACGCTCTCCGTGTCGGAGGAGACGCGGCGCCGCATCTTCGAAGTCGCGGAGGAGCTGGAGTATACGAAGCACAAACGGGGATCGCGGACGGAGGAATCCGCCGCCTTCCCCGGGGAAGCAGGCGCGGCTGCGTCTGTCGGGCTGCTGATGACGTACCCGCGCAGCGAGGAATTGAATGATCCTTATTATTTGTCGATGCGCTTGGCGATCGAGGCGGCGGCCCGGGAGTATCGGGTGCAATGGTTCGCCGGCTTCCAGGACGAGCTGGAGCTGGACAGCGGCGCGGCGGACGGCTATATCGTCATTGGGCCGGTGCAGCGGGAGCAGGTAAGCCGGCTTGCGGCCGTCACGCCGAATCTCGTCTTCGTCGAGCCGGTGCCATGGGACAACCGCTTCGATATCGTGACCGCCGATCTTCACGATGCGATGGAGCAGATGCTGGCCTATATGAACGGTCTGGGCCATCGGGACATCGCCTACATCGGCGGGCGGGACGATAACGGGGATGACGGCGCGGATCGAAGGGAAGAAGCGTATGAGCGGTGGATGCGGAAGCGGGGATGGTATGACCCTCATCGGGTTCGCATCGGCCGCTTCTCCGCAGAGGACGGGTACCGGTTGACCCGCGAGCTGATCGAAGCGGGCGTTCGCTTCACGGCCGTGCTGGCGGCGAATGATTCGATGGCGATCGGCGCGGTGCGGGCGCTTCGGGAAGCGGGGCTGAAGGTGCCCGCCGATATCAGCGTCGCTGGCTTCAATGATATTACCGTCGCCCAGTTCATGACGCCATCCTTGACGACCGTGAAGCTCCACAGTGATTTCATGGGCCGCACGGCGCTGGAGCTGCTGCTCGAGCGCATCCGGACGAAGCGCGCTATCAGCAAGAAGGTCATCATTCCGACGGAGCTGATGATACGGGAGAGCTGTGCGGCCGCCCGATAAGGCTAACGTCGGATGCTATACCTCCGAACACTGGATGTATTATTCAGGCCGCTCAATGGTGAAGATTTCGCCCAACTTCGAATAGTTGTGGCCAGCGAGTCGGCTTACGGGCTTTAATTGGCGTGCATCAATCCGGCCGTTCTCGTACAGATCTTCCGCAATATGGAAGCATTCAACTCTTCCGATAATCAAATCGCATGCGGGAGACGAAGGAGTGCCCCCAAGCGCAATTGATTGCTCCAACGTACATTCCATGCGGATTTTGGCTTCTGCTATGCCCGGCACATCAATCTTCTCGCTTGGAATCGAAGTAAGCTTAGCCAAGCTTACTTCGCTTTCTTCGGGCGGAAGATTGGCCGCCGTCAGATTGATCGCTTCAATGTAATCCTCATCCGAGATATGAACAACAAACGATCCCGTCTCTATAATGTTTCTAGAAGTATCTTTGTATATGCCGTTCTTTCTTTGGACGGATACGGATACCATGGGAGGATTGGCCGAGACGATATTGAAATAGCTGTACGGCGCCGCATTTAGCACCCCATCCCTGGACAGCGTCGTTATGAACGCAATCGGCCTTGGAATAATGCTGCCGATGAGCAGCTTATAATTGTCCCGCTCTGTTTGCGTCTCCGGATAGATAGTCAGCATCGTTGTCACCCCTAATCGAGAATATTCTTTAACCTAAAATCGGCCGCGTTAACCCGGAACGCATCCATTGTGACCGTACTGATCCCAATGGACGGATATCCGAGAAATGAGCGTAGGCGCTGCAGGCTCCGACCCTTTTTGAAAAATAGGCTTCACGCTTATTTCCCCTCCAGCCGCGCACTTGAACAGGAGGCAGGAGCTTCTCGATGGCAGCCCGCCGCGCTTCATACCGATCGGGAAGCTTTAAGGCCGAGCCCAGCTCCTCGAAAGCTTCGTCGCGCGTGAATCCCGGAGGATCGGTAGCGATTTCGAATAAGATCTGGCCCGGCTCACGGAAATAAATCGCATTAAAATACTGACGATCCACGATCGGAGTCGGATGATAGCCCTCTTGCATGATATGTTGTCTCCATGCTTCGTGATCCTCGAAGTCTTTGGCTCGCCACGCGATATGGTGGACAGTGCCGTATCCGCCGGAACCGCGTTCCATCGGCGTCACATTTACGTCGATCACATTTCCTAGATCCGCGCTTCCCTTGAAGCGGATCCAGTCGCCTTCTTCCGCCCTCTTTTCGAGGCCCATCACATTCTCGAGCAATTGGGCGGTTGCTGTCGGATCGATACTGTACAGCACCGCTCCCCCGAAGCCTTTAATAGTCTTGTCGACGGGAACGCCGCCAAAAGACCATTTGCTGTTCGGGCCCTCTTCCCGTTCCACGATTTCGAGCTGCAGCCCGTCATGATCCGAGAAACGCAGGTACTGTTCCCCGAATCTTGCTTCACGTTTCGTTGATACATGGAAGGTTCGCAACCGTTCTTCCCAGAAATCCATGGAGCCTGCAGGCACGACAAAAGTGGTTACGCCAACTTGCCCGCCGCCGACCCGCCCTTTTCGTGCCGTCTCCCAAGGAAAGAATGTCATAATGGTGCCCGGGCTGCCCGCTTCATCGCCGAAGTAAAAATGATACACCTCAGGGGCGTCAAAGTTAACCGTTTTTTTAACGAGGCGAATACCCAATACCCCTGCGTAAAAATCTACATTTTCCTGAGCATTTCTGGCAATCGCCGTAATATGATGAATTCCGGTTGTCTGTTTTTTCATAAGACAGGCTCCTTTGGTGATTTATTTCCTCCTATGGTTTCCTGTTCCTTCATTTTCGATGAACCGGGACTGGGGGCTTGGAAATTCGTAAGCTAAGGTCATAATAACGAAAATGGGGTATACGAGACAAGGAGCAGGTCATAAAGATGGACTGGAGTGAAATGTTCATGACTGAAGGGAGCGGATGACATGTGGGTGTACCCCAATAATTGGATACCGGCCAAATCACTTGAGGAGATGGCCACGACGGATTATGACGTTCTGATTGTCGGCAGCGGCGCAGGCGGGGGAGCGACGCTTTACCGGTTATGCGAATTATGGAGGAATCAAGGGGCACGGCGCATCGGTATCCTCGAAAAAGGAGATAGATTGCTTCATTCCCACGCATTAAATGTACCAACCATGAATGTCGACCGCATGCGCGATCAATTGTGGCCTGATAATTCCACGCATATCGGAGCACGGCTTCCCAGCTTTTCCGGTGCCAGGCTAACATTTGCTCTGGGGGGCAGGACATTGTTCTGGAATGCGGCATGCCCTCGGCCGGCGGAATTCCAGCTCCGATATTGGCCTATCAGCACGGAAGAATTGGATGTATATTTCCGGCTTGCCGAGCGCGTGCTGCATTGCACGTCATCCTATGCCGACGGTTCATCCATGCAGGAGGTGTTGATGAACCGGCTTCATGCGCATGGCATACTGGAAGCGACCAATATGCCGCTTGCCATTGATATGAGCGGCTCCCATATGGGGCAGATTCATTCCAATGCATGGTTCAGCTCCATTCATTTTCTCGCGTATGCCCTCAACGACAGGCCATTTGATCTTGCCTTAAACGCCTATACGACGAGCGTCCTGGTTGAAAACGGAAGAGCCGCGGGCGTTACTGTCGCGTCCCCGGATAAAAGAAAGCATGTCATTCGCGCAAAAAACGTGGTCGTGTCCGCCAGTACGTTGGAGACGCCCCGCATATTGCTCAATTCGGGCATCCAGGGACCGGCAATCGGGCGTTATTTGACCAATCATTCCTTTGTATTGGGAACCGGTAAAATAAACCGCCGGGAGTTTTCAGAAAATATCGGCAATCTTGCTATTTTGAAGCGTGAAACGAGGCAATCTCCCTATCAAATCCAAATCTTGGGCCCAAACCAATTTTTCTCATACCAGCAATTCGAGGACAAGGTACTCCCTGATCAAGTGAGTATAGTGTATGCCGCTTTCGGGCTGGTACAGTCGCGGCCGGAGAACAGAGTGTACCTGGATCCGAATCAGCGGGACGAGTACGGGGTGCCTTTGAACCAAGTGGATTTCAGCTACAGCAGCACAGATCAGCGAGTGATTCAACAAATGCGCGACGGGATTATTCAATCCGCCAATGCCATGGGAGTCACATTGGACGGGGAGCCGGCCTTATTGCCGCCGGGAAGCGATGTGCATGAATCCTGCACATGCCGAATGGGAACGGATCCGGCAACTTCGGCCACCAATCCGTATGGGCAGGTTCACGGCGTTCCTGGCCTTTATGTGGCCGATAATAGCAGCATTCCGCTGCTTGCCGCTGCGAATCCGACCAATGCTACGGTCGCTTTGGCGATGCGATTGGCCGATCATATTGTCCGTACCAGCAGGTAGGCGCAATTTCGTCGGCATACCTTATCTAGCAGCCATTCTCGCAAGCTTGGTCTGAAGAACCATGAGAGAAGAATCGGTATCCGGGAAGATTTCTTTATGATAGTATCGACATTGAGATTGGGGCGTTGAGCGATGCCCTATATCCTTTAAGCCATCATCAGACGTTCATACGCTTTATGGAGAACATCTTTCCCGGTACACCTGTGAGGAACTGCTGGAATGTTCTTGCTATGACCGTAAGATCCCAATAACATAGATGACCTGCCGAAGAGATGTGGAGTTCTACTATCCTGGCCGCCAGGTGTACAAGCTTCGGCTCGCGGCGAAGCGGCGAGCGGCATGGCAAGATTAGAGCCATTTGCCCGAGAGACTGCCGTCTCACTATGGATGCAGATTCTGACTAAGCAGTTGCAGCGATCCTTATCGTAATATATAGCAAGGGGCCTGTGATTAATGTTATAATCTCCACAGCAACCAATGGACGCAGCAGCAGGAATGCGCCGCTGCGGGCCGGCTCATGGCCGGATGTTGGCCCGCGATGCGAGCTTGCGGCAAGCATGCTGCGGGATCAGTGAATGCGTGATTGTCATACTATCTTCCGGCCCGTCCCCGACAATGGTCTAGGTCGAATCCGGTCGCGGGATTGTGTTATTGCATCCGCCGCTCCAATACAATAGAAAAGGATGATTCAGCGGGCCGAGCCGCCGATAGGGCGTCTCGCTGTCAGGAAACCAGTTCCCGAGCGGTATTATTCTGCATGTTCCGGATATGGAAAAACGTCCTGTTCGTACGGCCGCTCCTCGTGAGGAGACGCCGGCAGGAGCTCTTTATTCATTCTTTTTTGAAATTAAACACAGGTTGGTGAGCATGGTGGAAGAGAGAAAGATTTATATCCTTCTTACCGACACAGGCACGATTTTCTCCAAACTTATCCGGCTCTATACGAAGGCGCCGCTTAATCACGCGTCGATCGCGCTCGACTCCGAGCTGCGGGAGGTGTACAGCTTCGGGAGGAAGCATCCGCTCAATCCGTTCCATGGCGGCTTCGTCAAGGAGCGGGTGCAGGGCTACCTCGTTCGGACCGAGGCTCGTCCTACGCAATGTGCGCTGTACTCTTGCACCGTAAGCAAGGAAACATATGAACGGATCCGTCTGCGCCTGAAGCAGATGGAGCAGAATCCGGAGCAGTACAAATATAATTTACTTGGACTTTTCGGCGTCATTTTTAATATACATATTCGCCGGGAAAATGCTTATTTCTGCTCCCAATTCGTGGCTTCCATGCTGCAGGAGCATGGAATGTGCGTGGTGGACAAGAGCTGGGTATGGGTGACGCCGGAGGATTTCCGCCATTCTCCTTCCCTGCAGCTCGTCTATCGGGGCGATCTGCGAACCAAAGTGCGTCACAAGAGGCGGAAGTACTCATAGAAGACAAAGGAGTCATCATGCTGGAATGGTTGGAACGTACCTATCGCTATTTGTCACAGCTTGACATGGATCAGATTCAAGCCTTGCTGGAGAAATATTCCTCGCTCGGCCCCATTCCGGGCATCGCCCTGCCGATGGTGGAGGCGCTGCTGCCCTTTTTGCCGCTGTTCATCATCGTCGCGGGCAATGCTTCCGCCTACGGCTTGTGGCTCGGCTTCATCTATTCATGGATCGGCACGGTCGCGGGAGCGCTGCTCGTCTTCCTGGCCGCGCGCCGGTTCGGGGGGAGATTCAGCACCTATTTGTCAGCGAAATACCCGAAGGCGGAGCATTTCTTCTCCTGGATTGAACGCAAAGGCTTTACGCCGCTGTTCCTGTTGTATTGCTTTCCGTTCACCCCTTCCTTCTTCGTCAATATCGCATCGGGCGTCAGCAATGTGCCGAAGCGGATATTTGTCGCCGCTGTCGTGCTGGGCAAAGGGGTTATGGTATTCATGATGTCCTTCGTCGGCCATGATTGGCAGGGCTTCATCTCTCATCCGTGGCGTCTGCTAGTGGCGGCAGCCGGATTGTTCCTGCTGTGGTTGCTTGGCAAAAAGGTCGAAAAGCGCTATCAAATCCAATAAGAGGGCGGCGATCGCCCGAGCCCGATCATGTTCAATATACGCAAGCCTGCTCCCTCTCGAGGGGACAGGCTTGTTCTTCTATCTCCGTAAAATTCAATGAGGGCCTAATCAGGGCCCTCATTCTTCCGGTCTAACCGTGCTAATCACTTCGAATGTCTTATAATCCACCTGCGCATACACTTCCTGATCCGGCTTGCCGTGAACATTCCCGTACAGGGCCAGATTGTCGGACACATATTCAGGCTGGAATTCATGTCTCGTCCAGTCGACCTCCAGGCCGTACCGATCCTTGAAATATTGCGTCCCGACGGCCATCGCCTTGTCTACCTCCGCTTGCCGCTGCTCCTCTGCAGGCTGCTTCATTTGCGCACCACATCCTATAAGAAATGCAAACATCAGGAACAAAAAACCTGTAAAGAGGAAATTTTTTCGTACCAACGGCTTCACTCCTACAGGAAATCTTCTATAATAAAATATTATAACATCCAATTTTATGAAATAAAAGGAGCGTATATGGCGAAGGGAAACCATATTTCTGACAAGGATTATGTACGCATGTCCGGCTCCGCCTATGATGACCTTCCCCCAGGCCGCTACGATGGAGCCGCGGGATCGTGGAATGTCATCGAGCCGAAGGGCGCCAAGCTTCATGACTCCCACTCCGGCTTCGATGCGGCCGTATTCCGGAACAAGGATACGAATCAGATTGTGGTCGCCTTCCGCGGGACGGAACCGAAGGGCGGGTTGTCGCGCACCGTTCCCGACGTGCTGACCGATTATCACGATATCGTCAAGGGGCGCTTCAAAGGGTTGGAGGAGACGTACAGCTCTCCCGTCAAGACGGCTATGGCATACTTGAACCCGTTCCGAAATGCGGGATCGGAGCATATTCAATACAGCACGAATCAATTCCGGCGGGCGGATCAGCTGGTTGAGGCGCTCAAGGAGAAGTATCGGAATGCGGAGATCTCCCTGACCGGCCATTCGCTGGGCGGAGCCCTGGCTCAGTACGCGGGGGCCAAGCACCAGGTCGAAGCCGTCACCTACAGCGCGCCGTCGGTCATGAACCTGCTGCCGGACGATTTGGCGGAGCAGGCCAAGCAAGGGAAATTCGACGATCTGATTACGAATTACGTCAACCCGAAGGATGCGATCGGAGCGGGAGCGCTTAGCGAATACGAGCGGCATGTCGGATCCACCTACTATATCAACGAGGATTACGACACCGCCAACCGGGAATATGAGGGGGCCCTCGGGGCGGCCCGGCGGCTGAAGGATACGCCCTTCGGCGTGAATCACCACTCCATGAAACATTATAAGTTCGACGAGGACGGCAATATCAGCAACGAGCTGGTGAACCGGCTGACAGGGGAGCGGCTCAATGCTTCGCCCCGCCTGCCGCTGATTGACCGGCTTGCCCCGGATGGGCTGCCTGCCCTGTTCGAGGGCGCGATGGCGGGCCAGCCGCTCTTCGCTTCCCTTCAGGCGTCCGGCCTGCTCGGCGGTTCGGGAGGGGTGCTGCTGCAGCTGCGGCCGGAGGAGCTGATGCAGGTCGCCCGCACGCTGCAGGACCATGTCGAGCAGTTCCACCATGAAGCAGGGGCGGCGCTAGGCACGATTGCGCAGCTGCTGCATACGAGCCAGAGCCGGCGGCTCGCGGCCATTACGGAGGCGGCCAGCCAGGATCTGCGCAGCACGAAGGAATGGTACGCCGCAGCGGCCCGCGAGATGGCGGAATATATCGGGCGCAAGGCGCAGGAGTTCCATCAGGCCGACACGAGTCTGGCGTAGCCCTGAGGATTGACGAAGGAGGCGTTAATGGATGCAGCATCGGATTTTGGCCGAGATGAATGATCTGCGCCGCTCTGTCCGGGAGATGGAGCAGCTCATTCAGCGTCTGGCCCGCAATGAACAATATATTCACGGGCAGCTGCAGCGGATTGCCGATTGGAAGGGCGAATCCGCGGACGAGCTCCGGGAGCGGTTCATGGCGTTCCGCCAGGAGCTGTCGGCCCGGCAGCAGACGCTGCGCCAGCGGCAGCAGGAGATTGCCGCCTATATCGCGGATATGGAGCGGGCCGACGCCTCCGCTGGACGGCTGGGTTAGCCTCCGTCCGCTGCCGCGCGGATAAGCGGTGCCGGGGGATGGACGATGGCCCCGGGAAGCGCAATAACATAGGGAAGGACCCGTCATGGCTGGCGGGTCCTTTTGGTGTGGATTGGGAGAGGTCACTGTCGGCGCCTGATCTCCAATGAACAAAAAAGAAAAAGGGGCAAGATGGAATCCTGCAATTTTACATCATTTTGCTGCTCTCGCGGGCGAATTCGGTGAAGTTCCTGCACAGTTGCAGCATTTCACTTGTTTCATCTGAAATCCCGGCTCTAATGTCTGGAAATCCTGCATATTTGCAGGATTCCTTGCTCATGAAGGCGGTTCCGGTGAAGAAACTGCATATTTGCAGGATTTTGGGAAAGCTGAGCGTAAAGTCCGAGTCTCTCCAAGTCTGGGCGAAAAACCTGTACGAACAACCTGTACGAAAAACCTGTACGAAGAAAGAACCTGTACGAAAAGCTTGTGCCGGGGAAGAAAGAGAGCGACCCGCCCGAGGGGCGGCGGCTAACGCCGTTCGTTCGTCATCTCCCTCTTGACGGCCGGATGGTTCGGATTGAATAGTAGCAATTTTGCCTGCTTTCCTGTAACATGGGGAAAATAAAACGGAATCGAGCGTGAATGGATGCTGGAATGGACGGGGGAACGCATTATCCCCAAACTGATGAAGCCGATGAACGGGATGCTGCTGGAGCATATTGCCCGCTATTACTTTGCGACGCCGTATGCGCGGGGCAGGGTGCTCGATATCGCTTGCGGGACCGGGTACGGCTCCCATCTGGTCGCGAAGGAGCGCAAGCGGGAGGTGACGGAAATTGTCGCTGTCGACAATGACCTTCCGACCTTGCAATATGCACGGCGGGAATACCATCATCAGAAGGTGACGCATATGCAAGGGGATGCGACGGACCCGGAGCTGCCGGCCAAGCTGGGCGCCTTCGATACGATCTTGAGCTTCGAGACGGTCGAGCATGTGGCCGACGATCGGCAATTGATGGACAACCTGTACCGGATGCTCAACCCGGGCGGCGTCCTCGTGCTGTCGAGTCCGTTCGGCAGGGGGAGAGGGATGCCGACGAACGAGCCGTTCCATGTGCATCAGCTGACGCCGGAGCAATTCGCGGAGCTGTTCACCCGGTTCGCGGAGACGGAGATTTACTACCAGCGCGGCGTCACGTTCGAGAAGCCGCGGGAAGGAGTGCGGTATTTCATCGGCGTCGGCGTGTGCCGCAAATAGAGGACGGCATCCGAAGAGGCGCCCGGCTTGATCGGGCGGGGCGGGCGAAAGCCGTGCTTGAAGGAGGGAAGCATATGGAGCAGAGCGGTCAGCAGCGGGCGAGCATCCGTCCCGGCCTGGAGGTGGATATTGTCCTGAAGCAGGATCAGCGCACCGGCAAGACAACCCGGGGCGTCGTTAAAGATATTCTTACGAATTCGGCTTATCATCCGCATGGCATCAAGGTTCGCCTGCAGGACGGGCAGGTCGGCCGGGTGAAGCGGATTATCGGATCTGGCGATTCGGGACCGTGAACTTGCCCGCGGATCTCGAACGGAGGCCGCGGGATCGAAGCAGGGACGGCAAGCAGGGCCGGAATCGTTCCGAGGCGAAGCAGCGCATCCCGGAGCGAATTAAGGTATGACTCTGTGGAACGAATCTGCCGGACGAATCCATGAAACGTGAATGAACACTAGAGAAACCGATGCATATGCATAGCGAAGAAATGAGGTGGCCTGTCTGTCAGGCTTTATGTCACTAGGAATTCGCCAAGAATGGGCGAATCGATTAACGAAGCAAGGCATTGCGGCGCCGACGCCGATTCAGATGCAAGCCATCCCCGCCGCGCTGGCTGGCCGGGATGCCGTGCTGCAAGCGCAGACCGGAACGGGCAAAACGCTGGCATTTCTGCTCCCGATCCTGCAGCGGATCGATCCGGAGCAGCCCCGGGCGCAGGCGCTTATCGTCGCGCCGACGCGCGAGCTGGCGCTGCAGATTACGGCAGAGGCGAAGAAGCTGACGGATTCGGCCCCGGAGGGAGCCGGAGGCATTCATGTGCTGGCCGCTTACGGAGGCCAGGATGTGGAGAAGCAGATCCGCAAGCTTCAGGGAGCTTGCCAATTGGTTATCGGCACGCCGGGCCGCTTGACCGATCATTTGCGCCGGGGCACCTTCGACGGCTCCGGCATCCGCATGCTCGTGCTGGACGAGGCCGATCAGATGCTGCATATGGGCTTTCTCCCCGAAGTGGAGGACGTGATCGCGCACACGCCGTCCAGCCGGCAGACGCTGCTCTGTTCGGCGACGATGCCGGAGCCGGTCCGGGCGCTCGCCGCGCGCTTCATGCGGTCGCCGCTTGATCTCCGGGTGGAGGCGGAGCAGGTGACGGTGAAGGAGATTCGCCAGATGGTGGTGGAGACGACGGATCGGGCGAAGCAGGATACGCTCTTCCGCCTCCTTGATGAGCATCGGCCTTACCAGGCGGTCATCTTCTGCCGCACGAAGCGGCGGGCCCAGAAGCTGTATGAGGCGCTCAAGGCGAAGGGCTATGATGCGGACGAGCTTCATGGCGATCTGACCCAGGCGGTGCGGGAACAGGTAATGAAGCGGTTCCGGCAAGCGAGGGTGCAGCTGCTGGTGGCGACCGATCTGGCGGCGCGCGGATTGGACGTGGAGGGAATTACGCATGTGTTCAACTATGATATCCCGCATGATGCGGAGAGCTATATTCACCGGATTGGCCGGACGGGGCGTGCGGGCGGAGCCGGATGGGCCATTACGCTGGCCGCGCCGCGGGATGAGAGCTATCTCGCCCTCATCGAGCAGGGCATCCGGATGAAGCTGCGGCGGCAGAGCCGGGACGGCGCGTCCGCCGGGCGCGGCGGGAACGGGCTCGGCGAGAGCGGCCCGGGCGGACGCGGATCCGCCCGGCATGGGAGCGGCCGGAGCGCAGGTGCGCGCGCCATGGCCGAAGCGGGGCCGGAGCGCCGCAGAGCCGGCGGCGATGCGGGCGGCCGCCAGGGGGCGCGCCGGGGGCAAGACGCAGGCCGCGGCGAACGAACGCGGCGGCCGAACCCGGCCAGCGAGGGAGCCGGTCGGGAGCGCCCGGCAGACCACCGGCGGCCCGACAGCCGGGGGCGGACCGAACGGGGCCCAGGCCGCGGCGCGTCCCAGGCTGCCCGCCGCGAACATGTCCCGGCCGCTGCGGGCGGCCGGCAGCGCGGAGCGTCGGCGAGCGGACAGCGCTCCGGCCGGAACGCCGCGCCAGGCCCGGGCAAGAGGGGGAAGGCGCCGCGCAGACGGAAGTAATGCGTGCGGCGGAAGCCGCCCAAGCTGAATGGCATAAGACCGAGGAAGGGCCGGGCACTCCCGAGATGGGGGGACCCGGTTTTTCCTTTTCACAGGCAGATTGTATGTTACTATGAGAATAAGATGTGACACGATTCGACGAAATGAGCCCTTGAATGACGAAAGGTTGATACCACTCCATGCTGCGCATCCGCGACCCGTTAACGAGTCTGATTAACATTCCGGCGACAGCGGTGCAGAGAAAGGCCGCCCTGTTTGTCAGCATCGGGGTCTTGGCGATCTCGCTGCTGATTAGTCCCTATCTCGACACGCCGCTGCCCGAGGTCCGGCCTTTCCTGCCTGTTTTCATTGCCTGGATTGTGTTCGGGAATTTGATGACGGCTTATTTGCTGTATGTGCAGTTCCGGGCGACGGGGTATAAGCCGATACTTCTGCTTGCGGCCGCCTTTTGGTTCGCCGGCTTGATTACGATTCCGTATCTGCTGACCTTTCCGGGCATTTTTTCCGATATGGGCCTGCTGCATGCCGGCCCTCAGACCTCGATCTGGTTCTGGGTGATCTGGCATGGGGGATTTCCTTTCGGCATTCTTCTGTACACCTATAGTCTCCGGACATGGAAATCGGCCCTGACCGAACGCCGGGAGAAGGCGACGGTCATCGCCATCTTCGGCACGGTGCTGCTGGTGATTGTTGTGCTGGCGTACCTGCTCGGGCAGTTCCGGGACGAGCTGCCTGTCTTGGTCGAACAGAATCATTACGGGCTGATGATTCGCACGGGAATCGGTCCCGCGCTGTGGCTGCTCAATCTACTCGCCCTTGTCTGCCTGTTTATCGCGACGCGGGCGCAGAGCTTGCTGCATCTGTGGCTGACGATGTCCGCTTTTATGTTCTGGATGGACATCAACCTGACGCTCTTCGCCGGAGAGCGGTACAGCATTGGATGGTATGCGGCCCGATTCAATTCCTTTGTCTCGTCGACGGCGCTGCTGACCGTGTTTTTCCACGAGCTGAACCAGTTGTATTTCCGGCTGATGCAGTCGCAAGCGGCGCTGAAGCAGTCGCAGGAGCGGGTGGAGACGATCCTGGACAGCATTACGGATGCTTTTTTTGCGGTAGATCGGAAATGGGAATATACCTATATGAACAAGGAAGCGGAGAAATACACCGGACTCGACTTCGAGGCGGTCAAGGGCCAATCGCTCTGGGACGTCAGCCCTTGCCTGCTCGACAGCGGACTGTATTCGATGGCGCATCGGGTGATGGAGCGCAGCGAGCCGGCGGGGTTCACGGAATATGACAAGCTGCGGGAGCGCTGGCTGGAGTTTCGAATTTTCCCGACGGGCCAGGGCGTATCCATCTATTTCCGCGACGTGACCGACCGCATCGCCGCCGAGGACAAGCTGAAGGAAGCGAACAAGAAGCTTCAAATGGCGAATCGGCTGCTGACCGATTTCTCCTATACCGATGGCTTGACGGGGGTATACAACCGCCGCTATTTCGACTTGATGCTGCAGCAGGAATGGGAGCGAATGAAGCAGGAGAACCGTCCGCTGTCGCTCATTCTGCTCGATATCGATGATTTCAAGCGGTATAACGACACTTACGGGCATCTGGCGGGGGATGAATGTCTGCGGCAGGTGGCCCAGGCGGTCAAGGCCGCGGCGACTCAGCCGCTGTCTGTCGCGGCCCGCTATGGCGGGGAAGAATTCGCCGTCCTTCTGCCGCATACCCCGGCGATGAATGCGACGATTGCCGCCGAGGGGATCCGGCTGCAGGTGGAATCATTGGCTATTCCCCACGAGGCGTCCGAGGTGAGCCATTTTGTGACATGCAGCCTTGGCGCAGCCACCTGGATTCCGGGGCGGCAGGAGCATGGTCCAGATCCGCAAGCCCTCGTGCAAATGGCGGATCGGGGTCTGTACGCGGCCAAGCGGGACGGGCGCAACCGCGTCAGGACGCACGGAGGCGGCGCGCCAGGATGAACATGCGGAGGCAAAGCCGCCATAGACACCTTGCCGGAAGGGCGGGGTGTTTTTTTGTCGACAAATGGTGCATGCCGCGGAATGTTGACAAGGAAATAGAAAATGTTGGGGGATCTTGCTACAATGGATGAAAGAACAGGCACGGCGCCGGGGGCAAGCAGAGGCATGCAGGCGCTGACGGCGGAGCGGGGGAGACAGGTGGCACAGACAGTCAACGAGTCGGCCTTGAAGCGCAATACGAGGCTGCATAACAAGTATCGAATAGGAAAAGTGGTGTCGAGCGGAGAGCTGTCCATCGTCTATAAAGCGAGACATATGGAGAGCGGAGCATGGTGCGTGATCAAGGAATTTTTCCCGCAAGCCTTGGCCGGGCGGGATCGGGATCGGCGCTCCGTGCGCTGCCGCGTGCCTGGAGCGAGGGCGCAGTTCGAGGAGCAGCGGGCGATTTTCGCGAAGGAGGGGCCGCTGCTTGCGCAGTTGAGCCATCCTTGCATCGTGGAATATGTCGATCAATTCGAAGAAGGCGGAACGGTCTATCTCGTGACGGCCTATTGTCCGGGGATGACGCTTGGGCAATATATTCGGGAAGGACAGGCCCCGTCCCAGGGCCGATTCTACAAGGAGACGATGCTGCCGATCATCGATGCGCTCGAATATATACATAGACAGGGCTTGATTCATCGGGATATCAAGCCGGGGAATATCATAGTCGATCGGGAGGGACAACCGAAGCTGATCGACTTCGGATCGGCGGTGCATTATGAAGCGGGCGGCAGGCAGCCGATCTTCACGACGGCGGGTTATTCGGCCTTGGAGCTGTACTCCGAGACGTCGCGTCAGGATCCGGCCGCCGACATATACAGCCTGGCGGCCACGCTGTACTTCTGCTTATGCGGCCAGCCGCCGCTGGATGTGACCCAACGGCTGTTCCGGGATCAGGTTGAGCCGATCCGGCAGCGGAGCAGGGGCACGACCCCTCTGTTGGCCCGGGTCATTACGAAGGGATTGGCCATCCATTCCCGCAAGCGCCCCGCCTCGCTGAATCCGTTCCGGATCGCGCTGTATGCGGAGCATCTCAAATGGTCGCTGAAGGAGAGGCTTCAAGGCCGCCGCCTGCCGGAACAGGCGGAGCATGAGCCGATATCCCGGGGCGGGAGCTAGCTTGCGGCCCGGGTGCTCCTACAGCAATAACAGACAGAGCCGGGGCTTGCGCCCCGGCTCTTCCCGCATCAGCCCGATTCCGGCAGCGAATTCGGGCGCCCCGTGGAGGCCGCGCCCGATTTGAGCGGCTTATAACGAAGCTCGATCTCGGTAATGCCGTCCTCGAACGTTACATAGATTTTCTCATTGTATTGCACAACTTCCTTCTTGCCCTTCGGAATCGGCGTCCGCCCCTTGTCCACCGCGCACGACGTATGGTGAACCACCCTCAGCACACCATCCTTCCCCGGCTCCAGCAGGATGCGCTCCGCTTCCGGCAGCGGCTCATGAATGTCGAGGCTGCGGAACAGATCGGCCAGACTGACCCGGCGATTATCGAAAGATGACAACGGCCAGAAGGCCACCGGGATGTCATTGCCGCTGGCGGTATTCAGGAAGTAGCCCTCCAGCCGCCCGGCGAACTTGGGCCGCGGACGCAGCCACAGGTAGGCCGCGCCCCCGATCAGCGCCGCGATCAAGACACCGGCTCCAATCCGAAGCGGCAGCTCCCAGTAGGACCGCACCGAGAAGGCCAGCGTCGAGACGGCGGTGCCGCCTTCCGGATCGGAGGCTTGCACGGCGAGCGAGGCATCGCCTGTCTTCCGCGGCGTCACGACAAGCCAGTAATCCTCGATATAAGCGCCTTCCAGCTTATTGTCCGCTTCCGGCTGAAGCCGGAAGGCCAGTTCATCCCCGTTCGGATCATGGAACCATTCCCGCAGATCGATGCGCGCTTCGCCATCTTCCTTGGTGAGGGAGAGAGGCCCGGCCGCGACCGCTTCCGGCGGCAGGTTCTCCACCTTCCGTTCGGTCTCCGGGCTCATGCGGTAGAAGTCCGGGCCATGCAGATAGACATGCCAGCGGTATGAGCCGGAGTAGCGAAAAATATAATCCCCCTCGAACCCGTTCCCCTTCCTTGCCAGCGGCGTCCGTTCCTCCTTGCCGGAATCAAGATTGGTTACGACAAGCTCCGCCTGCATCGTGTCGAACACAGGCGGATCCTCCAGCCGGGAACCGTCGGGATGCTGCAGGTATGATAAAAATTTCGTATTTTGCCCTTTTATAATCTCCTGGGACTCCAGAACCAGTTCCGGTCCCAAACTATAGTTCCCGAGCAGATTCACTTTGACGAAATCTCCCGGCTTGCCCCGCAGCTTGATAACCAGTTCTCCCTGCTCTGGACGGATGATTTTCATCAGACGGTATTTATTCGATTCGTACAAACGCACGTTTTTGGAACTGTAATACAGTTGGGCCTCCCGCAGCGGATGCGAAGAGAGCAATATAATATTGGCCTCGCTCATGCTGGAATTCGGAATCGGCACCTTCACCTCCTGAAGCTCGCCGGTTGCCGTTACCGCGGCGACCGTCACGAGAACGGATTGAATCTGACGGGCGAAGATTTGATTGAAAATATCGGGCAAATCATCCGCGCTGTCGGTAATGAACGAGGTTCCGCCCGTCTGCTTGGCGATCCGCTCCAGCTCTTCCTTGTTGACCGAACCGTCGTGGTTCAGGCCGATCGTGTAGATGGGATAGCCTTGGGCTTGGGCTTGCTTGATGACGTGCTTCACGTCCCGGTTCGAATCCTCCACCGTTCTCCCCCGGGAAGCGTAGCCGAAGTCGGTGCCGCCGTCGGACAGCAGAATGAGGAACGGAACGCCGCCTTTCTCTTGGTCGGAGGCGAGCATGTCCGCGCCCGTGCGCAGGCCGAGCCCCAGATCGGTATAGCCGTAACGGGGCATATGCTGCAGCTTCTGCTTCAGCTTCGCCTGATGCCCCGGCGAAGCGATGGACGTCAGCGGCTGCGTCTCCACGATGCGGTCGTTGTAGGCGACGAAGCCGATCCGGGTCTTGGCGGAATCGCTCATATCCATGAACATATTGATGACTTCCGCCGCGATGCCGTCTTTGTCGGTCTCATTCATCGAATAGCTGACGTCCATGACGAAGACGGCGTCAATCCCCCGCGAGGCCGCATGGGCGGCTTGGCTTCCGGCCTTGTCTGCTGCCGATGCGGGCGCTCCGCCTCCCCCGCCGCTCCACAGCACGAGCAATGCAATCGCGGCCGCCAGCCCCTTGAACCATCCGCCGCGCTTGGACATCATTTTCTTCATTCTATCACCTTTTCCTGTAAATGGTATTTATATCGTCATCCAGGAGCCTCTCGGCAATCCTTACAATTCCAAATAATAGAATCGGATTCTCGCAGGGAAATCTAAATAGCTTTTCCACGTTTCGACATTTGTTGTCATTGAATGACTAGATTTTTGGGATTAAAGTCCCGGTTTGAAGACTCATTGACACGTCGGGACAAATATTTTTAAGATAAAGTCGAATAAGCTCGATTTCCATATTTTTTCGTTCGTGCGAAAGATTGCCGTGCGGAAAATATAGTTCCATGCGATTACATGAAATTAGTTGTTATTGTTCAATACGTCATGGGGCATAAATCCTGTTTGTTCGCTGGAAGAGTCTTTATACTCAAGGAATCCGAGAGGAAATGCGCCTCCTGCCTTAGGCTTAGGCGAGCGCTCCCTCTTACGGGAGGACGTGCGCCCGGCCAGGGCGGATGGTCCGCTTCACCCGAGGCAATACATGCAGCAAGCGATAGAAAGGAGGAGCATATGATTGGCAAGCCGGCTGCGGCCCTGCCGTAACCGCTTGGCATCATGTTGCTGAACGACATGGACATCATTAACCAAACGAACCGTGCCATGCTCTTCGAGGAGATCAACCCGGAGAAGCTGGATCTTCTGACCATCGTAGGCGATGTCAGAGGGATTGACAGTCTGAGCGATGACAAAATCAAGGAAATCAACGAGCATCTGCTTGTCCGCAGCTTCGACGAGTTCCTGGACAAGTTCTCCCCGAGCGTCTATTCATTCTTCAACGCGGCGAACCAGAAAGTAATGTATACGCTTAAGAAGCCGGAGGGGATCGCGGAGGATTGCATTTCGGAGATCAAGATCGATCAGAGCAACGATTTTCTGAAAATGCTGTTCACCCTGATCGACACGAAGCGCAGCCAGGGCATCACCAACGTCGATTTCAAATTCGAGAATCTGCTGGACATGATCTCGCCGAAGAAGGTGATGGACGACATCCGCCAGGTGCGGAAGGAGATTCATTACTTGTACACCCAGTATGACAAGCTGGACGAGGGCGATCCGAAGAAGCTCGATCTCGGCGACAAGCTGAACACGATGTTCGAGGATGCGAGCAAAAATTACAACAACGTGATGGCGATGCTGCCGCTCGCGATCGAGGATATCAAGACGCGCCTTCTGCTCGGCGGCTCCCGGGAGGAGAATCAGGCGGAAGCGATTCAGATCGGGATGCTGACGATCGGAGACTCGGGCGAGCTGAAAATTATCGAGGCGCCGAAGAGCGAGAGCACCGAGCTGATGCTGATGGAGGAGAACACCAGCACCGGGCTGGCCACCGTATTCGAGGAAGATTACGAGTCGATCTCCGAGACCCCGTCCGCTTATGTGAAGGACCTGGTCGTCCGCACGTTCTGTCCGCTGCCGGTCGTGCAGACCGAGGTGGATGTCGAGACGGAAGTGCAGAATTACAATACCTATTTGGAGTTTTACAAGAACGCGAAGGACGATTTCGTGAAGACTGTCAAGCCGCTTGTGGAGAAAATCCTGGGCGTGCGCATGTTCTTCGACCAGTATGCAACCAAGAATAAAGGGATGCAGCCGTCGCTGCTCATCACGAACGCCACGCTGGATATGACGGTGAAGAGCAACAATATTCCGCGCCTGGAGACGTATCTGAACACGGTGAACTCCAAAAACGAATTCTCCGACACGATCTGGTTCGGCATCGTGCCTTCGGTGGAGCTGGAATCGGCGGGCAAGGTGAAGGTGACCCGCGAGCGCTTCCGGGGCAACGGGAAGGCCGTGAAGCAGGATGGAAATACGATGGAGTCGCTGACGATGCTGCTTCAAGTCGTCAAGGACTACAAGGTTCAGGTCTTCTTCAGCTTCGAGACGGGCGAAGAGACCACCTTCAGCAGCATGGCGACCTCCGGCCTCGACAAATATATCGACAAGTGCAGCGTTATGGTGCGCAAGGATTACAGCGAATTCGCGATTCCGTGCGTCCCGAACTTCACGGTCATTCCGAAGGACAAGTCCGGCGTCGTCATCGACAGCCGCATGCTGCAGACGGAGCATGGCGTTCAGTTGTCCAAGGAGAAGGAGGATATTCTCAAGCTGTGGATCGAGGGCGTCTATATCGGAGCGGCTTATGTTGCCGCCGGCATCGTGGCTGCGTACCAGTGTCCGGAATATTTGCGCGAATCCTTCAAAAACGTGAGTCGGGAATATCCGGGCGTTAGATTCGATATCGAGGCCAGCGACCATGCGCTGCGCGCCGTCACGACCATGGCGAAGGAGATTACCGGCTTCACGAACAACATCAAGGATGCGATTAACCGGAAAAACTTCGGCTTCGTCTTCTCCTCCGAGAATGCCCAGCTGCAGGACAAGGATATCAAGCGCATCACGGTGTACAAGGCGAGAAGCATGGCGATGACGGAGGGCGGGTTCGATCCGCTCTACAAGACCCTGGTCAGCACGTATATCGAGCGCATTTTGCGCTTCCAGACGGGCGACTTCAAGCATGAGAACATCGTCAAGTTCTTCAGCAACAACCCAAGCAGCCAAAAGAGCAAATGGCTCGGTACGCGCGGGTATGTCAACTCCATCATTCAAGACGGCGACGACATGTCCTATATCATCGATGACAAGAGCAATCTGTGCCATATCGATCTCGTGTTCAATGGCAATGTGAAGAATCTTGAAGTCATGATCACGAAGGGCACGACGCCGGTCAAGGCGTAACCCGCATGGCCGGATTCTGGCAACGTATGTTGGAGGCGTGCTTCACCAGGCTCGCCTCTCTACATAAATCCCGGAAGCGTTCATCGCCTCCGGCATCAATTTCATCCACATTCAAGGAGGTAGTATCCATGGGATTCATTCTCAGAGTAGAAGGTGCAGAAACAATCGAGCTCGGCATGGACAACATTCAACAAGTCGTCTATGACACCGACACGCCGGACGACTCCAACGCAAGATCGACCGACGTCGGCGCCACCATGCGCATCTCCGGCAAAATCATCACGGCCACCGACGGCGACAATGCCGACGACACGAAGAAGCTGGCGCTGTGGTCGCTCGTTCCGGCGGAGAAGGCGGACTGCTACCGCAAGGTGACGCTGGAAGTCATCGCGGCGGACCAAGTCGTGCGCAAGATTTATTTCCCTAACGCGTTCGTCGTCGATTACACCGAGACATACGGCGACACGGAAGGGGTTGGGACATTCAGCCTCTACATCAAGCAAAAGAAAGACAAAACCGAACTCGCTACGATCGACGGCGGTTACCCGATGTAATCGGGCTCCCGGACACGCGGATATCGGTACATGCAATCCAAGTTTAAGAGGCTTCGTGCCTCTTAAATTTTATTTCTTAGCGAGAGGCGGGGAGGGCGCGGATGGCTGCGAATTACTATGACGTGCTGGGCGTGAGCCGCGGCGCGTCGCCGGACGAGATCAAGAAGGCGTACCGGCGGCTCGCCAAGCTGCATCATCCCGATGTGAACGGCGGCAGCCCCGAAGCCGAGCAGCGGTTCAAGCGGATTCATGAAGCGTACACGGTGCTCCAGGATGAGGCAACCCGATCCGCGTACGATGAGGAGCTGGACGGGAAAGGCAAGGCCTGCAAGGCCTTCGGCCAAGACGGGAAGCGGGGGGCGGGTCCGGAACGGCCGCGCGAAGCCGCGGGGGCTTCCGCGCAGGAACCGTTCGATCCGCGGAACGTGGAGGCGAACTTCGCCCGGTTCTTCGGGTTCGATCCGAAGACGAAGAAGCCGATCGGCATGAAGGGTACAGGCAAGGAAGCATCGGAGCCGATTGACGCGGCGGCGATGTTCCAGCGGTATTTCGGCATGCGAAAAAAGTGAAGGGCGGCACAGCCCGAATGGAAGCGGTCTGCCTTATGGCAGGCATGGCGTGCTCTTCAACGCGGAGCGCGTCCGGCAGCGAGGCCGGCGCATCCGGCTCCCCCTTAACCGGGCGGGCCGCGGCGGCGGCCAGATGCGGAGAAGTCAGAGTTAAGTCGGGTTGTTAGATTCACTTGAAGAAGTCAAGGCAAAAGGCGACATTGGCATCTTGATTCTGGACGGGTCCGTCTTGGCACCGGATCCTTGGACTGTTGGAGGAATCGAATGTGAGGTATGAAGCGGATTATGAAGATGCCCATTCCGACCGGAAGCACCGTTCCGGCTGGATTGTGGCTATCGATGTGCTGATTGCCGGCATTGCGGCGGCAGCACTGTTCTACGTGTACATAGGGAATGCGGATCTGGTATTGAAGGTGGCGGTCGGCGTCCTGCTTGCCGCAGGGGCAGCCGTCTATGCTGCTTGGAGGGCTCGAAGCCGCATGAAGCGCCGGCAGGACGGCGCGGCCATTGCCAAGCTCGTTCTCCTGGACGAAGAGGGGGAGAGCGTGAAGGAATGGTACATCCATGGGGAAACTTCCTTGCTTATCGGCAAGAGCTCTGCACAGAGCGAGGTTGACATAGATCTGTCGGATTCGGAATACGCGTCGCTCATCAGCAAGCATCACGCCGTGCTCAATTATGCTTCGGGAAGCTGGTACTTGGAGGACCTCGATTCCCGCAACGGCGTCGGCATTCAGCCGGCCGGGCGCAGGATGGCGGAGCGGCTGGAGGAAGACGGGCCGTACCGGATTGAATCCGGCGATATTATTTGCATTGCCAATACGCGAATCGTGGTCAAATAGCGCCATGATCGCCATGTCGATAGAATCACCACCTCTACAAAGAATCGAGTAACGGAGGAATGAACAGGATGAGTCTGACAAGATGCGCCAACGGGCACATGTTCAGCACGCGGAAGCACGGCAATATTTGCCCCTATTGCAATATCTCGGTGGAGGCGGCGCCGGGCGGCGACACGGCGGCGAAGAAGCCGGTGCGGCCGGAGGAGGACGAGAAGACGATGCCTTATCTCGGCGAGACGACGGGCATCGATCCGGTAACGGGCTGGCTGGTCTGCATCGAGGGTCCCCAGCTCGGCCAAGACTACCGGATTCGCGCCGAGAAGAACTTCATCGGACGCTCCGAGGACATGCATATCCGCATTCTGGGCGACAATGCGATCTCGCGGCGGAATCACGCCGTCATCGTGTACGACCCGAAGAAGCGCAACTTCTTTCTCCTGCCGGGCGATGCTTCCGGCCTGGCCTATCACAATAACGAAGCGGTATATACGCCGGTAGAGCTGGCCGCTTACGACGTCCTCCAGCTCGGCCGGAGCAAATTCATCTTTATTCCGCTCTGCGGGGTCCATTTCGAGTGGGACCACAACGAAGGTTAATATGGGCATCCCGATGGAATTACAGGAATGGGTGCCGTATATCATCGTGCTCGGCGCGGCGGCGGCGATTCTGCTGCTGCTCGGGGCGCGGCGCCGCTTGCTGGCGAACGCCCCTGCCGACAAGCCGGGAGTTCCGATCGGGAACGGGCAGACGATCGGCACTCGGGACGAGCAGGATGATTATTTCTCCAGCGTAACGACTCCGCACGGCACCGCCGCCGTGCTGGCCGACGGCATCAGCGGCCTCGCCCATGGGCGTCTGGCGAGCACGATTGCCGTGACCGTGTTCATCCGTGAATTTCTGAAGCTGTCCGATATCCGGGACGTGCATGACTACTTCGCGAAGGCGGCGAAGGTCAGCAATTCCGAAATCCTGCAGCAGCTCCAGGGCGCTCCCGGGGGAACGACTCTCGTCGCCGGCGTCATTGCCGGGGACTGGCTGTATTGGGCCGCCGTCGGGGACAGTGTCATCATGGTGTTCCGGGACGGAGAGTTCATCCGGATGAATGAGAAGCATACGCTGGAATCCGTGCTGCAGGAACGCTGCCTGGCAGGGGAGCTGACGAAGGAGGAAGCGATCGATCATCCGCTGCGGAAGCGGCTGATCAATTATTTGGGCTATGAGCATTTCGCCCGGATGGAGACGGGAAGCGAGCCGTTCGCGCTCCGGCCCGGAGACCGGATCATCCTGTGCAGCGACGGCGTCTACAACACGATGGCCGAGGTGGAGCTGGAGGCGATTCTATCCCAGCCGATATCGCCGAATGACGCCGCGGAGGAGATTATCGAGGCGATCGAGGCCAAAGGGCTGGCGAATCAGGACAACGCGACGATTGTCATCGTCGATCATGAATGAGTGTGGACGAGCCGGCTGGCCTGGTTCGACCGTGAGTCTGCCGGTGCGCCGGAATCCGGGTATTCGCGGTACCGGGAGCAGAGGGACCGGAGCTTGCGGGATCGAAGCGGATGTAGCCTGGGGCGCGACGAAAGCTGAGGGGCTGGATAAGCCGCGGCACTCGCTGTGCAGGAGGTTAAGAGGCCGGAGGGCTGTGGCATTTGCTGCGCCGGAAGCTGAAGGGCTGAATAAGCCGCGGCCTTTGGAGCGCAGGAAGGTAAAAGGCCGGAGGGCCGTGGCGTTCGCTGCGCCGGAATGCAAGGAGCCGAAAAAGCCGGTCAGACGGTGAGCCGGGGCGGCATCTGCGCCATATGCGCAGGAGAGCCTGTAGCGCTGCGTGCGGAATAGGGAAAAGCGGGGGTACGGATGAGGAAGGAGAACAGCGATTTCAAGACCAGCTTCGTGTCGGAAGCCGGTTCTTTTCTACATAACAAGGATTATTTCGCTTACGTCGAGCTCGACGATATGGCTTGCTGGGTCGTCGCCGACGGCCTCGACGCGGATCGGGAGGCGGACAGCGCCGAGATGGTCGTGAAGAGCATCCTCGGGCGGTTCACCGAGAAGCCGACGATGTCTCCGCTGCGGCTCAAGCGGTATATGCAGGAAGCGCATGAATGGCTCCGGGAAGAGAGCCGCCGGGTTCGGCTCAAGGCGAGCCTCATCCTGGTCGTCACGGACTATTCGAAAATCGTCTGGGCGGTGGCCGGCCATGCGCGCCTGTATCATTTCCGCGGCGGACGCCTGTTCGGGCGCAGCCAGGATCAGAGTCTGGCGCAGGCGATGGCGAATAGCGGCGAGATCTCTGACGCGGCGGTCGACCATCATGCGGAGCGTCATAATCTGCTCAATTATATGGGCCGTCCCGATAGCTTCGAGCCGTTCGTCTCGAAGAAGGCGCCGCTCTCCGACGGCGATGTGCTGCTGCTCTGCACGCCCGGCCTGTGGGAAGAGGTGCACCGCCTCGAGATGCTGGATGCGCTCGAGGAGGCGAAGGAGCCGGAGGACTTCACCGACACGCTCGAGGACGTGCTGCTCAGCAAGCAGCGCGGCACGGTCAATAATTATACCGCCGTCGCCGTCTACGTGAACAAGGCGTTCAAGGAGGATCCGAAGCGGAAGTGGCGGCAGCTCAAGAAATGGCTCATCGCGCTGGTGATCCTGGCCGTGGCGGGAGGCGGCGCCATCTACCTGTACGCGAAGGAAGCCGCGCGCAAGGCGGAGGCGGCCGCCAATATGATTGAGTTCCAGCAGAACGCCGACACGCACATGAAGGAAGGCGATTATGCGAAGGCCGTGAACGAGTACAGCGAGGCGCGAAATATGGCCAAGCGCTTGAAGGACCGCTATCATCGCGATCTGTTCGACAAGAAGCAGCGCTTGATGCAGTTAATGGTGGACGGAGACGGATTTTTCAAGGAACGCGACTTCGCCAAGGCACTGGACAAATACGTCAAAGCGCAGGAGGAAGCGAAGCCGTACAAGGAGTTCAACCACAAGGAGCTCGAGGAGAAAATCGAACGCGCCAACCTTTATATGCAGATTATGAGCTGGGTGCAGGAAGGAGACATGAAGTTCGAGGCGCAGGATTTCGTCGGCGCGCGCAGCTCGTATCAGAAGGCGCGCCGGGCGGCCATCGAGGAGGGCTTCGTCGACGGCGAGAAGGAGATTCGCAAGAAGCTGGAGGACGCGGAGGCGAAGGTCACCGGGCTGAAGCGGGAGAAGCGGCTGCTCGAAGGCGACAAGCTCGAAAAAAAGGGCGATCAGCAATTCGCCGCTCAGGACTACGTCGGGGCGATTGACGCTTATTCGGCGGCGCAGCAGATCTATCAGGAAATTGACATGCTGGAGCGGGTACTGGGGATGGAGCGAAAAATCGACAAGGCGGTCGACAAGCTGAATCCGCCGCCGCCTGCCGCCGGCGCGGACGGCACCGGGGCCGGCACGGCAGCGGCCGGTGCGGGGCAAGCGCCGCCAGGGACGGGGCAAGCGCCGTCTGCGGCTGGGCAAACGCCGCCAGGGACGGGGCAAGCGCCATCTGCAGCGGGAACCCATGCCGCCGGCCAGAGCGGAGGCTTCGGCGGCGGCAGCGCTGCCGCTTCCGGGACGGGAAGCGGCGCGGGGGGAACCGCAGGCGCCTCGAATGGGGGCGCCGCTGCGGGAGCCGATTCGGGCGCGGGATCCGGTACGGGTGCGGCCCGGGGTTCCGGCGCCAACTCCGGTGCGGGCACGAGCGAGCACTCGGGTGCGAACCGGGGGACGAACTCGGGTGCAGGTGCAAGCCCGGATGCGAGTTCGGGTTCCGGCTCCGCGAGGAATCCGGACGCGAACTCCGGCTCCGGTTCAAGCACGAACCCGGCCATGAATTCAGGGGCGGACTCCGCAGAAGCGGAAGACGCCCCAACGCGATAATGCCAGTTCAGGCGAGCTAATCAAGAAATCCTGCACCCGTGCAGGATTTTCCCCGGAACCAGCGCCGAAAAGTGGAAATTGCTGCAAAACTACATCAATTTTGCCCATAGCGGGCCAAATCCGGGGATGGACCGCCAAAATGCTGCATTTTTGCAGGATTGATGCGGAGCGGGCACTGACCACCATGCAAAACTGTAGTTTTGCAGGATTTTCTGCCCGGATGCGCCCGGAACATGCGAGTGACGAATAAGTGCAGGGCATATCTTGTCCGCGGCATACCGTGTCCTGGGCGGGAAGGGGCGGCGCTGCGGGATCTGCAGCCTGCTTCCTGCGAGCGGGTCCGAGAGCAGCCCTTCACCCGTGGACGCACCCGTTGCAGGCTCAACCGTCGAGGGGGATTCGCCGGCGCTATCGTGGCAGTCCGCCCTGTTCAGTGGTGTCCAACCGGACACATCCGTGGCGGACACTCCCCGCTTGGGGAACTTGCCTGCCGGGTCGCTTCCGTTGCCGTTGCTTACCTGCCTGATGCCGACTCGCGGACGTTCCCGCAGGAAGCCATGCCGGACAGTCAGGGTACGGGAGAGCGGGGCCAAGACACCCGGCAGGGCATGCCGTGCCAGCGAGGCATGAGAGAGGCAGCCGCCAGGGAGCATGCCCGCCACCAAGGAGCCTGCCCGTCACCGGGCAAGCGGAGGAGAAGGAGGGGCAATCATCGCCATGAAGGATATCATTTCCGATCGGTTAAGCAAAATGGAGGATCTGGAGCAGCGCAAGCTGCTGAAGCAGCTGATGACCGGGTTGTTCCTCAATCTGGTGGAGTATCAGGAAGAGATGAACCGGAAGATGGAGCGCAAAGTGTTCGATGAGGTGGAGGACGGCGAAGAGAAGCATGATGTCTTCGTCTCGCTCTGCCGCCGCGACGAGCTGGATCCGATTCACGACTTCCTGCATCCGATGCTGCCGGAGGACGCGGCGCCGAAGCTGATCGACATGAGCCGGCTGCTGGACCATATGCAGCGGAAGGAAGAGGCGCTGCTGTTCACGCTGTTCCTGGAATGCGATTATGCATCGCTTCGAGGACTGCTGGACGGGGAGAGAACGTTCCGCGGGGAGATGATTACGTCCGGCGGCCGTTACCCGATCTCGGTCCGGCTCGTGCAGAGCCGGCGCTATATCGAAGAGATCGAGAAGCTGTATCACGTGTTCCAGCAGAACAATGTGCCGTGGAAGACGGTCAATCATCCGTACGCCTACAAATTCGTCGACGTGCTGCTGACGCATTGCGACCCCGTGCCGCAGGCGGATGAGGAGATCGGCGAAATTACGGTCGATCTGGAGGAATACGAGCCATATAAGCGGGTCGATGTCATTCCGCTCTGGAATATCGAGCGGCTGGCCATCAAGAACAGCGGCTTCCCGGTTCCGGCCTCCGATCGGATCAACTACGAGCATGTGCTGTCGCTGCACAAGACGGGCAGCGAGCACGGCTATCTGGTGGAGGGCGACGAGGAGAACATCCGCTATATCAAGCGTTCGCGGGATGAGCTGACGATCGTGTCGCCTCAGGAGAAGGCGGGCATCTGGAGCGTCCTCAAAATCGCCCAGCCTGTCGCCTCCCGCCTCGGCAGCCTGAGCTACCCGCTCGTCTCTAACCGGAGAACGGACGGCTTCATCGGAAAATATGCCCGCCGGCAGGGGCAGATTGTGCGGGCGACGGGGGAGATCATCCGCATCGTGCATGCGTTCGATGCGGCTCGCCTGCTTGAGCTGGAGCGGGTCGATATCCGCGATCGGAGCGACGGCTCTCCCCAGACGTACGAGATGAATCCGTTCGTCAGCGACAATGTCCGCACGGAACGGGACAAAAAGGTGATGCGGCTCGCCTTCCGGGCTCGCCAGTCGGAGGAGAACGAGCGCTTCCTGCTTCAGGATCAGATGAGCTTCCTCGTGTCGGAAGTGCAGATGTTTTTTCCGGAATACAAGTGTGAAGGGGAATGGGCGTGAATTATATATGGGATCTGATCATCCAGGCGGAACAAGCCGGCATTGAGGCGAAGGATATCCGGTTCGCTCCGGCCCGCGTCTACTCGCCCTATATGGAGCTCAGCCTCGAGGATCTCAACACGCGCGCGCTGCAGCATCTGGAGAAGGTCGAGGTCAATCCATACTACCGCTTCTACGACTTGTTCAAGGACCTGTTCGATATTAACAACGAAGAGGATACCGAGCTGCGGCATGCGTTGTTCGATATCATTCTGCACTTCCTGACCGGGATTGACCGCCGGCAGGGGATGAACCTGCGCGAGTATTATATCCGGTTCGTGCTGCGCGATATGGCGGAGGGACGGTTCGGCCGCCGCGTGAGCGAAGCGATCCCGCTGTTCACCCGCGATGAGCAGGAAGCGGTGGCGTGCAATGTGCTGCGCCTGTATGAGACGGGCGAGGCCGTTTATTTGCTGCGGGATACGATGCGGCGCATTTTTCGCCGTTCGACGATTTACGTGAATTGCGAGGACAAGGATGAATTGCTCATCTATGTCGGCCAGGAAAAGTCGGAGCCGGTCCGGGCGAAGGTAGAGCTGATTACGGATCTGTTCCTGCCGGCGCGCTTCCATACGGAAGTCTACTGGCGCGATCACTTCGGCATTATCGAGATGGACGACACGATGCAGTTGGGGCGGATTGCTCTGTATTAGGCCGGGAGGCTGCTCTCTAAGCGGACTGCTCGGGAGTGGCGGATGCTTGATCCTCTAGTAGCTGGCAGATTGTCCAGCAGGGCCCGGGTTGCTCTGTAATGGCAGAGTGCCCGGTGCCCTGTATTGCCTTTTAGGAGCAGACTGTCCTGTGGTGGCGGATTTTCCCTGCAGCAGCAGACTGTCCAGGGGGAACGATGGGTTTTTTCAAAGAAATGCAATGGCATAGTTAAGCACGTTAAGCTATCGGTTCATCGCAATGGTGGCAACCAAGGATGGGCCATTCATGTTAGGGCAGGTCACGAAGTTGACAGCCGGAGGGAGAGGTAACTTATGGCCGGATACTCGTACAAGCTGTATACGCAGCCGGGACGCCGGGAGGATGCCCGGAAGCGGGCGCAGTATCACCGGGAGGAACTGTTGGAGATGACGACATTCCAGCTCCGGAACATATGCCAGCGGGAGAAGCTGATCGAGGGGCTGATCCATACGCTGGATCGGGACGAACTGATCGCGACCATCATGAAATACCGGGGCGCAGACGAGAGTCTGCTCATCACTGGCGTCCGGCCGGGCGGATTCGAGCGGGTCGAGGCGGCCATGAAAAAGTATCTGGGCACGCCGCTGACCGATACCGGAGGCATCCGGATTCCGGCGAAGATTACGCTGTACTCCGGCTTGAAGCTGGATCGGTTCGACGGCTACCATGTCGAGGCGGGGGCGGAGATCGCCGAATCGAACGTGCTGCTCGTCAATGAAAATCTGGAGCTGTGCGCCATTCTCAATCTGGTGAAGGACGGCTCTGCGCCGGGAAGCTTTTATTTGGCGATGGCCGAGGAGGCCGAGGTGAAGAAGACGGCGAACCGCCAGTACAGCCTGCTCTTCTTCCCGCGGGCAGTCTCCGAATATGTGTACCGCACGTATTACCGCGACACGCCGCTTCCGCCGGCTCATCTGTATTATTACAAAATTCCGGTCACCGATCTGGACATCCGCGAGTTGGAGGAGACCGATGCCGTCCTGGCGATCGATTTCGGCACCTCGAATACGACGGCCGGAGCGTATTTGGACAGCGGCTACATCGCTTCGCCCAATACGAACGACGTGCTGAGCGGGCGCATTCGCCTCGATCGGATCAACTATGTGGCGTTCCCCGATACGACGTCTGCGGATGCGGATTGGATCGAGGTGCTTCCGACCGTCATCGGCGTGGCGGACTGCTCCGATCCGGAGCGCATCCGTTATCATTTCGGCTACGATGCGCTGCGGGACCGGAAAAGAAACGGCTACAGCGGCAGCGCCACCGTTTTCCACGGCATGAAGCGGTGGGTGAACAACTACAAGAAGCGGGAGGACGTGATGGATGCCCAGGGGAACGCGGCATCGGTGTCCCGGCAGGAGCTGATCCGGGCTTATATGCTCCATGTCATCCGCATGGCGGAGCATCAGTTCAAGTGCCGCTTCCGGCATCTTCATCTGTCGGGCCCGGTCAAGCTGAAGAAGCAGTTCATCGAGATGTTCGCCGATATTTTGCCGGAATACCGGATCGAGTCCGACGATGCGCTCGATGAAGGGTTAGCCGTGCTGTACAACACGATTGCCAATCAGATGGAGCAGCAGCGCTTCCTCGACGGGGAGGAATACAAGGCCTTGGTCATCGACTGCGGCGGAGGGACGACCGATCTGTCTTCTTGCCGCTTCCGCATCGAGGATGGCCACATCGCCTACAAGCTGGACATCCATACCTCCTATGAAAATGGGGATACGAACTTCGGCGGCAACAACATTACGTACCGGATCATGCAATTCATGAAAATCGTCTTCGCCGGGTATTACCGCGGCGGCGGAACGTTGGCCGGGACGGTGCCGGATATCGATGCGCTCATCGACATTCCGGCGGCCGACCTGTACCGCCATGTGGACGAATTCGGGTCGGAGGCGGTCTATGCTGCGTTCGACGCCGCTTACCGCGAGGCGGAGGTTGTCATTCCGACCCGGTATAAGGAATATGAGCACCGCTCCCGGGATGAGTATCAGCGGGTGCGGAACAATTTCTACGTCCTGTGGGAGATGGCGGACGGGATGAAGAAGGAATTTTTCCGCCGGACAGGCATTCTGCGGAGCCGCTTCGATTCGGGGCGCGGCAGCCGGGCGGAGCAGGATCTGCATCTGACGGTCCTGGATCGGTGGTGCCTGTCGCTGCGGGAGAACGGGCAGTTCCGTGACGTTCACGAGCCGCCGGATGTCGTGTTCAACATTCAGGAGATCAACCATCTTATTCGGGCCGACATTTATGCGATTGTGCACAAGTTCCTGGACGAGTTTTTCCGCGACGGCCGGCTGCAGGATTATTCCATCATCAAGCTGACCGGCCAATCGTGCCGGATCGACGTGTTCCGGGAAGCGCTGAAGGAGTTCGTGCCCGGGCGGGCGATCGAGTTCCGGCAGAAGGCGGATGATTCCGGCAAGGTGCCGGAGCTGAAGCTGGCCTGCCTGCGCGGCGCGCTTCGCTACCTGAGCGCCCGGAAGGCGGGGCTGATTGAAGCGCGGCTGACGAATCAGGCGCCGATCGTGCCGTACTCGGTCAGCGCCCTGACCCATACGGGGCAGGAGAAGCTGCTGATCGCGAGCTACGAACGGCTGGATCAGGCGAGCGGCTCAATCTCGCGTCCGCTGGGGGCGCATGAGATCGAGTTCAACATCCGCAATGCGGACGGCCAGCTGCGCTATGTCGCGGTATACGCCAATGATTTCACGACATATCGCCCGGTGCGGTACGAGGAGATCGCCGCGGAATACGGCGATCGGATTCCGCAGGATGATACGGACTCGATTGCCAACGGCGAGGCCAAATGGTTCGTCTTCGCCGGCGACGGCAGCTGGGGCTTCGACACCGTGCCGGTCGCGCGGCTGAACGAGCAGCTCTATATCGGCGCGAAGCAGTTCTATGCCTTCGAGAATGATCTGTCGGAGCTGGATTTCTTCGACGGCTTGAAATAATCGAGACAGAACGGAAAGGAGGGCTGCGCTTTGTTCAAACATCAGGTGCCGCATTTCCATCGGGGCCGGATTCTGAAGACGGACATGCTGGAGAATCTGCGGGACTTCCCGCGGCAATTCGTCGACATCGCCTACCAGTCCTATTCGAGCGGGGTGCTGGCCGGGACCGAGGTTCGGGTCGGCCCCCGCAGCCTGACGGTCGGCAAAGGCATCGTCAAGCATGGGGGCCTCATCTATATGCTGGAGCAGGAGCATGAGCTCCCCTACCGCTCGACCGGGAGGGAGACTGTGCTCAAAATCCGGTTCCACGCGGAGCAGCCGTCGAGCGACTTCACGACGCTCCCGGGGGAGATCGTGCTGGACGAAGACACGGCCGAGGTAAAGGCGAACGAGATGGAGCTCGGCCGCTTCAAGCTGAAGGAAGGCGCGCGGCTGCGGGACGATTACCAGAGCTTCGCCGACTTGTCTACCGAATTCAACACGCTGAATGTCATTCACGTGCCGCATGCGGGGATCGGGCAGAGCACCTTGTCGCCCTTCATCCTGCGGTACTTCGCACAGGAACTGCTGAAGACCCGCATTGAGCATGCACAGGATGCGGCCTTCGCCATGCTGTGCCTGAACGGCGGCGCGGTGGAGCGGGATGTTATCCAGCATTACCTCGGCCAACGGCTCGGCACCGGCTACCGCGAGCTGACCAACGAGCGGCTCTACGCCGGCCTGCGCCGGGTGCTGAGCGAAGCCGGCAGCGGCCGGGCGATGGCGCCGGACATGCGTTCCGGCGGGCGGCAGCGGGTGATTGTGGATTGATGCGGCGGTTCCGGGAACCCAACGAACAGTAGTTGAAGGAGGGAGAAGCGACGTGGAGCATGTAGATGAGCAGATCATTTCGCTGTTGTATGGAGAGTCGGAAGCACAAGAGGCACGTGGGAAGCAGGAGAATAAAATGACACCGCCGCAGTTCGCCTCACCGCAAACCATATTGAAGATTAACGGGGAGACCGTTCCCTTCACGGAGGAGCAGCTTCTGGACGGGAAGCTTCGGGTTCCGCTGCCTAAAACATTTCATGTGATGTCTCCTGAAACCGCGGCGTTGAAATATCCGTCAGAGCAACGGCCGGATGTTATTTATTCGAATGATAGTGCTTCGATTAATATTGCGTTCAACCATACGGAACAATCCCTTTCGGCCAACGAGGTAGAGGAATTCACCGCTGCTATGGTGCAGATTCTTCGTCGAACGCAGCCGATATTGCAATGGTACGAAGACGGAGTTCGCTATATCCGGGAAAAACCTATTGGATACTGTGAATTTCAGATTCCTTCCTTGAGTGCGAACATATATCAATTGATGTTTTTTGCCGAGTTGGATGACAGGGCTCTTTTATGCACTTTTAACTGTACCGAGGAAGAAATCAAGCATTGGAAGCCGATAGCCTGGGGGATGATGGACTCGTTGGATTTTGGGAAGGAGGGACGTAACGATGACCCAGTCGGCGCTCGCTTATCATAATCTGCAAATATCTCCTTACGAGCTGTTAAGCCTGCAAGAATTGACAATGACCAAAAAGATTAATGAGCATACGAGACTTTCTTTTACCGCAATTGTGCCGGAGGAATTGAAGGACAGTTATGTGGAGATGACTGATGCGGATACGACCGTTGAAATCTCTCAAATCGATGAAGAAGGAGCGAGCAAGCCGCTGTTCAGCGGTATTGTGCTACATATCGGCATCAAGGTTGTCCGCGACATTTACTATCTTGAGGTGGAAGCTGTCTCTCATACCTATAAGCTGGATGTGAAGAAGAAGAGCCGATCATTCCAGAACAAAGCGATGACGATTCCCATGCTATTGGATGTCATTGCTACGGATTATCCGGGTCTGGATGTCGTCGACGAGGCGACCAATCATGCACGCTTGGGTCGGCTTACGGTGCAGTATGAGGAGACGGACTGGCAGTTCCTCAAGCGAATCGCGTCACGCTATCGCACGAGTCTCATGCCGGCGGCCGTGTTTGACAAACCGAAATTCTACTTCGGCATCTTCCAGAGCAGTTCCCAGACCCGTCTTGACGACTATCATTATACCGTCCGCAAGCGCATGACATCGTATCGCCATTTTGCCGAAAACGATACTCAGCAGGTTACGGAAAACGATTTTATTTTCTACGAGATAGAGACAAACCGTGTGCTGGAGCTTGGCAACTGGATTGGATTCAAAGGCAAAAGCTTGTACGTCTGCGAAGCAAGAACCGAAGCGAAAAACGGGTTATTGAAGCATCATTATGTCCTCTGTTCGCATCGGGGACTGAGGCAAAAACTGATTCCCAACTCACGAATCGCAGGCGTATCCATTCAAGGAAAAGTCATTGATGTCGTTCGCGACACGGTGAAGGTGCACTTGAACATCGACAAGAAGCAAAGCGAAGAGGAAGCGCATCGCTTTCCCTACACGTCGATGTATACCGCAGAAGGACATACGGGCTGGTACGTTATGCCGGAGATTGGCGATCCGGTTCAAATCTATTTTCCGAGCGACCGGGAGGAAGAGGGAGTCGCAACCGGAGCCGCCCGCGAGAATTCGTCGGTTGGCGGGACGAACAAGCTTGGCAACCCTGACGTTAAATATTTCCGCACAGCCGCGGGCAAGGAAGTGCTGCTGAGCCCTGAAGAAATTGTCATCACGGCAAAAGACGGCGAAGTTTTCATCAGATTAAATGAGAAGGATGGCATTGAGATTTTCAGCAGGAAGGGCATAAAGCTGATATCCCAGGACAGTATCCTGATGGATTCGGGCAAAAAGGTCATCGTATCGGCCAAAAATGAAATCAGCATGTCTTGCAAAGAGAGCAGTATCAAGCTTGATGGCAATGCCACTATTGTCGGCAGGGAATTGAAAACGAACTGAGTTAAGGGGATATAACGTGGACAAAGCGGACTCGATTGCTCATTTCCAAGAACATGTATTGTGGCAGGAACGGGCAAATATGCAGCTCGTGCTGGAGCGAGATTATCAATTGCATAAAGAACGGCTTGCCGCTAACTTTGTGACCTCCTTCCAACAAATATGCCGACAGATTAGAGACGCACAGGCACGGGAGGAGAAAGGGGCTATCGGATACATCGCGTACTCTATGCTCCGGACCGAGCTGTTGGAAGGCAGATATATCTATCGAGTAGAGGCATTAGATAGCGGATGGGTATTTGACCGCCATCCCTATGTGCTGGAGTATGATGCCGGATGGGCATTTCAGTATCTCGACACGCTGCGGAGCAGGATGATGGCAGCCAGCCGTATGTATGGAGGCAGAGTAACGGTTCCGGTCATTGAACGGATGCTGCTCACGGAAGCAATCGCCGTTCATCAATATGTCATTGCTCTAGCAAGATATGCGCTGCCCGAAGCAGTCGAACTGGAAGAATACCGGGACATTGCAAAAGAGCCTGAATTTGAGATTCGGGTCGGGGAATATATGGACCTGAGCGAAGCGGTGTTCAAGCAATATGAATGTGAGCGGGATTCAGCGTCCGTTCGTGCATGGCTGGAGGACAGGGAAGAGGCGGCGTATGCTTACGAATCCTATCGAAATATGGATTTGCAAAACGGAGACTACGGAGGCATTGACTTCCAATTCTCTGAATTCAATCAATGTGATCTGTCTCACTCCAGCATGCAGGATAGCATACTAATCGGATCGAGATGGCATGATACGGCTCTCGTAGGGACCGATTTCTCCCGGAGTCAGGTTCACGGGGTTGAATTCCGTGACTGTGATCTTCGGGGAGCGGTCTTTCGGGGAGTGGAAGGGGCCAACGGTTGGAAGGACGCTCTATTTCTTCGTTATCCCGGCCTATCCGCGCTTCGTTTTGCCGGCTCTAATCTGGAAGGGGCTGATTTTACGGGGGCCTCTTTATATGGAGTTGATTTTTCCGAAGCAAATGTGGTGGATGCCGTATTTGAGGGGGCGGATTTGACGAACGCCGTATTCTCTCAACGCCAGCGGGAGGCGCTCAGGCTGGATCCGCAGCAATGGGAACAGACTCTATGGAAAACGTAAGGAGACACGGGATATGAGTTACTTTATTCTATCACAGGATGATCGCATCCCCGATGCCATTGAACCTGTTGGCATAAGAAAGACCATACCCAAGGACATTCTCGATGAAGCGCGCATTGGGGAACTGAAAGAAATGAGTTTGCAGTTCCCCGTCTCTGACCGTGAACAAATCGAATATGTCGATTTTATTGAAAGGCCGATCCCTCTCTTGTCCGATAAGCTGAAGCAGTTGATTGAGAAGTTCCTGCCGCGGCAGTTCTATCACCCCGTAGGACTGGTCGACTTCACCCGGATGAGGCAGGAAGTGTATTGGATTACACTGCCGCAGCGCATGGATTGTCTGTCCGATCAGAGCGAGTATCATCCCAATGGCACGCTCAAGCGGCCTGTTATTAGAGGGGACATGGCCGGGAGTGCCCCATTTTTCCAAATCGGTAGCATCTATGAAACGATTGTTGTTGTGAACTTATTTTTGGCAGAAAGCATGTTGAGGCGAGACTTCCATGGACTAAGGCTGACCAAGATAGAAGAAGTGTAGCGACTGGAGCGGGAGGTGATGGAGATGAGTTCGGGGAAGTCGGGGAAAGACAAGAAGGAAATGACTCCTCAAGCCAGCAGCGGTGATAAGAAAAGTTATGTCGTCGCGGGCGCCATATTAAGCTGCAGCTACGGTTCACAGCCAAGCCGTATGGGGATGCAAATGAGCCACGGCGTATATGTCAAAGGGAAGCCGATCATGAATGTCATGGATCATATCCCTAATGTGAACATCATGCCCTTTGGAACATGCGGGAGCATGCAGAATCCTGCCGTCGCCGCGGCTACGGCGGCCAAGGGCGGCCTCCCGCAACGGGTGCCGTGTACGCCGATGGTGATGATGCCCTGGCTCGGCGGCAAAACGGATAAACTGGTTGACAACAATCCTTCTTTATTGAATGATTCAACGAACATGTGCATGTTCTGCGGGCAGATAAAGGTTGAGGATGACGGGCAGAATTTGGACTATGTGCAGGTGATCAGGAATTCGGACGAACCTTGGCAGGTATGCAGCGCAGATAAACAAGGCCTTGGTAATGAAGGAATTGGTGGTATCGATGATGGAACCTTATATGGTGTAATGGAAAAAGGGTCAATTGTATATGGTCCGTTTAAGGGTGAAGGAAAGGTGTACGGTGGAATGGCAAGTGCTTCCGGATCGGCAGTCTTTGGTACTGAGAATCACCCAAACGGAACGAAAATCAAAGGAGGGCATATCGCGCAAGTACCAGGGATGGATATTCGTGGAGGGGCAAAGGCCTCCGCTTTTAATGCTGTTGGAAGTGGAGAGTTAGGCGACAAAAACTTGGGAGTTGCAGCTCAAGGTCAAGGTGATCTACTAACGGGCAGTGCTTATGGTGCCTTTGTTGTAAGACCAGAACAACGTACAGTTGGATTTCGTGCAGGCGCAGAAGCTGCAGTAGTTTCTGGGGAAGCAGCTTTGGAGTTTAAAGTTTTCGGGTATAGCGTTCAGATTGGAGTGGAAGGCTCACTTCTTTCTGTAGGAGCCAAGGCTGACATGATTGTAGAAGAAGGGAGATTTAAAACTAGAGCGAAGGTTGCTGCAGGTCTTGGAGCAGGTATTTCAATATCAATTGGAGAGGCTGATTAGTGTTAGGAGGGGCATGCGTCTGTGATAGTTACTCCAGATAAGGGCAAGAAAGGTTTAATAAAATTTATTACGATTTTATTTAACTCACTATGCATATTTTTTTGTTTTATTACAATAGCCATTTATTTTGCATCGGAAGATAACAATGGGTTTTGGCTGTTTTTTACGTTTACAATTGCTTATAGTACAAGCTGGATATTAATATATAAATTTTACCTCAGAAAGTTTAAGGAGAAATAACATGGCCTCATACGAGATCGAGTTTTCTGCAAAAGAGTTGGTCTATTTTCTATTCAGGAGGAAGAAATGCCCTATTTGTAAACAAAAACTAGAGCGTACAAAAAAAACAACTCCAGGAGAAAACGAAGTAAGTAGTTTAGAGCTTGGGAAAAAATATGTTGGACCTTCTAATAAGGTTGAAATATATTACTCGTGCGAAAAATGCAACAAACTGTTTACTTTGACTGATCTTAGTAATAGTAAGTGACGTTACAAACAAAGGAGGTGACTTTTTATTGGAAAAGTTGCTACCGATAGGTTCTGTGGTTCGGTTAAGAAACGGTGAAAAGAGGATAATGATATACGGGAGATACCAAAAGAAAGTAAATAGCGAACTAGTATTTGATTATATTGCATGTTTATATCCGGAAGGTAATATGAATCCCAACCAAGCATTTTTATTTGACCATGATTTAATAGAAGAAATTTATTTTAGGGGTTTTCAGGATATAGAGGAATTATCCTATAATCAGATGCTACAGGATTATCGAGAAAGAGTAGATGACTCGAATTAGATTTTTTAAACTCCATTTTTTGGAAAATGAAATCACCCACCTAAAGGGGGGGATTATGTGAGTACATCAACCAAGCTGGCAGGGTACGGAAATATTCAGATTGTGTCGCCATACGAGATACATTGCCTTAGTACTCTTCGGGTTGAAAAGAAAGTGAACGAGCATGCTCGGATGTGGCTTACAGCGATTATTCCCGAAGAGAAGAAAGATAGTTGCGTAGATATGGCTAACGATACGGACACGATTGAGATTCGTGAGTTATCTGATGAGGGAGACGTTATTCGAACCTTGTTCCATGGGGTACTCTCCGATATAGCGGTTAAGGTTGTTAGGGGCGTCTATCATTTGGAGATGGAGGCGGTCTCCCATTCGTATCGTCTTGATCTAAAGCCGAAAACGCGCTCCTTTCAGAATCATAAAATGCGGTACGAGGAATTGGTTCAACATATTCTGTCCGATTACCCTGGCTCCGACTTTATTGATTTGACATTCGACAATGCGCCGCTGGATCAATTTACGGTTCAGTATGAGGAAACCGACTGGCAATTCCTCAAACGGATGGTTTCCCGATTCGGGACGGCTCTTATTCCGGAGGCGGCAGCCG
This sequence comes from Paenibacillus dendritiformis, assembly GCF_021654795.1. Lineage (NCBI taxonomy): Bacteria > Bacillati > Bacillota > Bacilli > Caryophanales > Paenibacillaceae > Paenibacillus > Paenibacillus dendritiformis. The sequence goes on along the minus strand of NZ_AP025344.1, from coordinate 6,024,666 downwards.
ATTCCCCGAAGCTCTGGGTCGGTTTGCCTGAGGGCAAACCCGATTCTCTCCGCAATACGAACTATCAGGTGCTTCGATCGCATAATAATTTTGGGCAGAAAGAAGAAGGCGTCACTAGTTACTTGATTGTAACGAAACGTTATTACAATCTTGGAGATCGAATTCTATTCAAGAACAAACCACTGATTGTTATCGGTTCTACATCTCTGTTACATGAAGGTATGCTCACCCATGAATACATTTTACAAGCCGAAGCAGATAGCCGTTGGCGACCGATATGGAACGAGTCTATTCAAGGCGCATCCCTTGCAGGAAAAGTAATAGACGCCGCGAAAGATAAAGTCAAGCTCCATTTGAATATAGACGATGTGCAGAGAAAAGAGGATGCATGCTGGTTTTCTTATTCTTCTCCCTATATGGCAGAAGGAAAGACAGGCCTATATTGTATGCCGCAGATTGGCGACTCTGTCCAGCTGTATATCCCGAACCCTCGGGAGGAAGAAGCCTTTGTCCGCTCCTCTCTTCGTGAAGGGGGGAATTCTCCGAAGCTGGGCAACCCTGGTGTGAAATATTGGGGCAATCCCCTCGGGAAGGAAATTAAGTTCAGCGGCAATGAGCTAAGGATGACGGCTCAGGAGAACCATGTTTTTGTGAAGCTGCATGACAACGAAGGCATTGAGCTTCATAGCAAGGACGCTATCGTTCTCCACGCGGACAGAGAAATAGCGCTAGAGGCCGGTAGGTTAGATATACGGGGCAAAGAGGCAGTCTATCTCTTGAGCGGATCGAGCAGTATTGTGTTGGATGGGGATACAGATATAAAGGGAGCGAGGCTTCGAATAGAAGGGCTAACGAAAGCACCTGTCCAAGTTAATACGGAACCTGTGCGAAGCGACTCCCAGTCTGCTGACCGGGCTTTGAAAGGATCAACGTCAAATAATTTATCAGGTCAGAAGCTGGATGTTGCTCAACTTGCTCTCAATATGGCTGGTATGGTACCCGTTGTCGGTCCAGTTGTTACTACGGTGACTAAAGGAAGCGAGAAAACCGCTGGAAAATATGAATCGGCGGCACTTTCCGTGGCTGGAAGTGTTCCATTTGCTGGGTGGACGGGTGTAGGCGTAAAGGCAGCCCAAACGGTGCTTCAGGCAGCTAAGGGTGCTACTGGTAATACCGAAGGGAGCCTAGGGCAAAACTCTAGCTTTATTTTAGGAAAAGTAAATACATCTGCACGTAAGCTGCAAAGCAATCATTCAAGAGAAGAAGTTATTGAGCGGTTGAAGAAACAAATGCAGCATAAGATAGTTCGGCATGACTTTGCAGGTATCCCTATTTATGTACGTTCAAGAGCTGATGCAAAACCAACTACGATGGATAAGATCTTGGATATTGGCGATGGATTAACCATCGGGGGAGATCAAGCTATTTCATCTTTCCAGAACTTGTTGGTAGAAATGGGGAGTGATCCTATTGGGGTTACTTCTCAAATGATAAACGACAAAGTCACAGGAATATTGAAATTTGCCAATAATCCGGTTGAGTCAGTGTTAGCTGTAGCATCGAATATCAAGTCCACTGCAACCCATATAAGCCAACTTTACAAAGATGGGAACACAAAAGAATTAGCGAGTATAGTGGGAAATGAAGTTGCCTCAAGTATCCTAAGTAAGGGCTTTAGTAAAGGACTCAACGTTAAGAACGGAAAGAGTAGTTCTTTTAAAGAAGGGAAGTATGCAGATAGTAAGGGGGAGCGTACTAAGGGGGCGGGTAAGATTGAAGGAATGCCCCCTATTGTTCAATCGAGAATAAACTTAAGAAATGGAACTGCCGAGGAAGGGGCAGGGTTTAATCATGTACTAGATAGGCATTTTAACCCTTCAAAGAATGCTTCCCAATTCTCAATTACACCTGACGAACTAAAGGGCGTTCTTCAAAGTAAAGAAGTTGTAAGCACTCCAGTTTCAAGAGTTTTATACTCAGACATAAAGTTAGCAGATGGGACAATTGAAAAACAGGCTAGATATGTGAGGGAAGTTACATTAGACTCAAACATAGGCATTGACAAGTTTAGTGGTTCTCCTACAAATATTATGACGGTATTAACCGATAAGTATGGGAATCTAGTTACTGCTACACCAGGGGTGATAAAATGAAACTGATCGGAAGCAAACAGGAACAGGATTTCAGAAAGGAGTTAGAAGGTTCAAATATAGTTTCGGCTCAGGACGCTAAAGCAGAAGCAATATTGAATGTGTTAAGAACTACTTTTGGAGAAGTAAAAAGTGCATATATTTTGAATTGGACACCTGAACAAGGCGAGGATATATTCACTATTTTAGTTGACCTTGATAAAATTGCTAAAGTTGAAATTAGCAGAGTCAATCATGCGGAAGTTCCTTTAATTGAAACTTATAATCTGAAGGATTTCCAAAGACGTTTGAGTAAAATATTCCAAATTAAATTAGCCGTGGCGATTGATTTAGCGAAAACGGAACATCAAAAGGGTTAAATACTGTATAAAAACCTTGATTGGCTTCATGCCTTTCAAGGTTTCTTTTTTTGGAGGAGGTGGGTGACGAATGAATCCATCATCCAACCAATAACAAATATAACCTATGTAATACCCGTATGAAGATTTCACCACTTTATTTGTACGCACATCAGATGCTTAAGAAGTGTAACCCAAATAACGCTATTCCGTTACATTGAACAGGTCGATTATGGTTAGATACCACCATGATTGACCTGTTTTTTGTTATCTTCGCTTTCTTGCGTTTTTTTCAAAATTTATCGCAACTGTAGAATACTCCGCCCCGATAGGGAGGATGAAAAGGTAATGCATCTTTTAAGTTGGATAGCACGACCATTAATGGTAGGGGCGGCTAAATCAATTAATTTGATTTTGTCCGCAACAGAACGGTACATTATAGCGATTGTTACTCCGAAGAAGGAAATCTGGTGACGACCAGTTTACATAAAGAGTAGGTCATGTGGTAAGGCTAGCCACCCACTCCCACCTTTCTATAATACAAGCGGCAAATCAGTCAAAAGTTTTGCCCGTGGGGGAACGCATGAATAATGTACGGCTTTCAATAGACAAAGTTGCTATTGAATATCATGGAGTGACAGTGAACTTCTACAATCAACTCGCACTATCATTTCGGGATTGGTTTGATATAAAGCCCGTCATCCGTCATAGAGGGTATGTTTACCATTGGAATTTGGGAATGGATGAGGCTTACCTGTACTTGCGGTATCAACCGTGGTGGCAGAAGAAATCAAGGAAGTACACGCTTCAAATTGAAACTCACCCTAATTATTTGGTGAAGTTTCGGACGTTGCTTGATGCACTATACGGGCATTCTCAAGAAGTTTACTTCAACCGTTGCGAGTTGGCATATGATTTTCCGTACTCGATGAACAATGTGTTTCTTGCTTCCAACACGGGGCGGAACATGAATGTTTATGAAGGAACTCGCTATTTCGGCAGGAAAGAAGAAAGCAAAGGTCATGCCTTCTGTCGAAATTATGATAAAAAAGCCGAACGGCTAAGTAAGGGAGTGGAAGAAGTGGGGGAGCGAACGAGAGTGGAACTGGTGTACAAGCCCGACGAAAAAATACCGATTGAGAGCATCATCCAGTATCCGCCCAAGTTCAATGACTACTATACGTGTAGCATTATTGCTGACTTGCAAACTGTTCGGGCAGAGAAAAGAGCGATGATACTGGCTTTACAGCATGGCTTAATGACTCCCGATGAACTGACCAAGCATCATCGAGCATCGATAAAAGAGATAATGTCTTCACAGCAAGCAGTTGATTTCGATGCACTCGCCGCTCAACATTGGGTCGATTTAATGACCGTGACCTGTGCTTTGGTTTGTGGCAAGATTAGTCATCTTCCAGTACGAGAAGTTCGTTCAGGTTGATGTTTAAGGTCTTACAGATAACATCGAAGGTACTCAAATGTACCCTGTCAACTTCATTGGAACATAGATGGCTAATGGTATTCGGTCTTAGTCCTGTTAACCTTGCCAATTCACGCTGAGACATATTACGTTCAGCTAGAATCTCTTTGAGTTTTACGACTACTGGCAAAATGACACCAACTTCCGAGCAGAGTTTACTACTCTAATTATACGCTTTCCTGAACCTTATGGAAATGATGATTGTATCGCTTAGTCGGTATATAATTACATTGTATCTACTAAGCGTTACAATAATTCAGATTTCTGTAACGGTGGGGGGAATCAGCATGAATGTCATCGGTTACGTCCGAGTATCAACGAGTGGGCAAGCCAAGGATGGTTATAGTCTAGCGTACCAACAAGATGAAATCCGCTCCTATTGTCAGGAGCAAGGATGGAATCTAATGAACATATACAGCGATGAAGGAATCAGTGGGGCTAAGGTAAATGAGGAAGACCTTGAGGTGGACAGAATCGGCTTTCAGAGCATGTTAGCCGCCCTGTCTACACAATCCATTGATGCTGTTGTTGTCCTCAATACAAGCCGTTTATGGCGGTCTGACATCGTGAAAGTGTTGGTACATCGAGAATTTAAGAAGCATGGAGTCGATGTTCGGAGCATCGAACAACCAACCTACAGCATTCATAAGAAAGACCCGAACGATTTCCTAATCAACGGACTGATGGAACTGCTAGACCAGTACCAACGTCTCGAAATCGCCCTCAAGTTAGGTCGGGGGCGGAGCAAGAAAGCCCAACAGGGCGGTTATGCAGGTGGTAGAGCCACATTCGGCTATAAGGCAAAGAAAGGTCAGAAGTGCATAAGTAGACCTTTTTCATCAGTAGAGAGTAGGTCGTACAATACAACCAACAGACCATCCACTAAACAATTCAAACACTTGATAAACTTTCAAAAGCTCTTTCCAACTTGAACTATGAGTAGGAATGGGCTTTTTTTGCATGTTCAAAATCAAAGGAGGACGAAACGAATGGCAAAACGTGAACAGGTAGTGGCAGAAGAGTTGGAAATATAGCAACTAGCACAGGAAGCAGAAAACAAGTGAGGTCTATTGCCTAGGCTCGAGCAGCATAACGGAAGTAAGGGACTTCCTTTCTCACGTAGAAATTAATATTTTTCCTTATTTTATGAAATGATGCAGGGGATATGCCGATATATGAAAAAACGGGTGCATCCAAAATTAAAGGAGAACGCAACGATGACTTCCTATGAGATAGAATTTTCGGCTAAAGAGCTGTCTTACTTTCTTTTCAGGGAAAAAAGATGTCCGAGCTGTGAAGAATTGCTGCAGCGTGCAGAGCTTGGCAAGGGGTATGTCGGGTCAGCCAACAAGCTTGGCATCTATTACAGATGCAGCACGTGCAATGAAACTTACTCCTTGACTGATCTCAGTGAAAAAGGAAAGACCGATACGAATAGGGGATGATAACATGGCCGATACTTTTCTACAATATCAGATAAAACGGTGCAATCGAAATTTTCTAGTAAGCAATCTAATCCTGATGGTTGTCGTTATCCTCGTGTGCAGCGGCTCTTTTCGAACCATCCATAATTACATGAACGGGCCGTTCGAGGTGGAAGGAGAACAACTGCTGTCCATCGTTGATCCCGAGGAAATATATCAATTCCATGTTCGTTTCCAGGCCGACACGATAGTTGAGCCGATTGCGGAGCAAGTGGAATGGATGACCGCTTTTCAGGGGATGGTGCGAAGCGATGAGAAGGCAGTATACGAGTATTCTTTGGGTCAGTTGAAAAATCGTTTTGTCATAATCAGACACCATGTTGATGAGCGAATCGATGGCATGCTGGAGGGAGCGTTATTCCGCGTCCCGGCAGGTGTCTATGGAATCGCCAATGAGTTGGTAGGCGGAGAGCGGCAGGTACTGCCCTTTATGCTGGATATGACAGGCGCATTGCAGGAAAGGGCGAAGCAGATTTTCTATACCGTGATTCCTGTTTTCCTGTTTGCCGCGTTCAACATGATAAGGGCGCTGTACAGAATGATGGACAGGGAGCGACACCCCATTTACAAGAAGCTTCGCACATTCGGCAATGCCGATGAGGCAGTCCTCAGCATTAATCAAGAGATGAGCGACGAAGTGATTCGAGTGAAGAATTACTACGTTACCCCGTCCTGGATTATGCGCCAAAATTGGTTTACGCTGAAAATAGCGAGAAATTATTTCGAACCGGATGAGGTTTATGATTTGGATAAAGTGTTCTAGGTCTTGAAAAAATTCATGGATGGAGTCATTCGAAGCCGGAGCGCGGCAATCGCCCAGCCCGCACCCTTCCCAGGCAGCCGGCATACACTGGCCTCGACAAAAGCGTAAGGGAGGTCAACCATGCCTGCCGTATCCATGTACAGAAAATGCGTTCAATGCCTGAATAAGCAGGTCAGCATTAGAGCGAAGAATGGCAATGTCTATGTCGGGAAAATCGTGAAGGTGGATAAAAAAAGGGTCTACCTCAAGGTGAATTCTGTGAAGCATGCGAAGAAAATGCACACCTCCTTTGCCCCGTTCATTTTGCCGCTCGTCCTGTTCGATTTGCTGGCCATCGTGCTGCTGGAGAGAAGACGCCGCATTCCGAGAAGAAGACGTTTATAAGAATGTCCCGCCCTCATACCATGAGGGTATTTTTTTGCGCTGCGGCTTCATAGGCTAGAATACAAAATGATCGCTCCCACACGATATTTATGATATATTTCCTAGTTAATATTTCCTATAATAAAGATGTGGCTGTATTTTTTGTATTTGGGAGGTTTCGTTGCAAGCCTCTATACATATAACCGATAGAATGTAACCGATAGAATGGACAGATAGATTCAGCGGGGGGAGAAGGTATATGGCAATCATTGATGTGATCAAATATGACGGTCCGCCGGATGTATTCGCGTGGAAGCATCCGAATCAGGAGCTGGGGACGTGGACGCAGCTTATCGTCAATGAATCGCAGGAAGTGATTCTCTATAAAGGCGGACAGGCGATGGATCGGTTCACCGCCGGCCGGCATACGTTAAGTACAGCGAATATACCGATTATCAATACTATCGTGAATTTGCCGTTCGGCGGCAAGTCGCCGTTCGCGGCAGAGGTATGGTTCGTCAACAAGCTTCATTCTCTCAATATCAAATGGGGGACACGGGCGCCGCTCCAGCTCCAGGATCCGAAATATCAGATGTTCGTGCTGGTGCGCTCCTACGGCCAATTCGGCATTCAGATCGATGACGCCCGCAAGTTCCTGGGGAAGCTCGTCGGCACGATGCCTGTGTTCAGTCAGGACGCGTTAAGCGAATATTTCCGCGGCGTGCTGATGATGAATATTCATGAATTGATTTCGTCTTATTTTGTTCATCGGAAAATCAGCATTCTGGAAATTAACGCATACATATCAGACATTTCCAAGCATATCCATGAACGCGTAGCGCCCGTCTTTGAGGAATATGGCATCCGGCTGTTGAACTTCACGGTCGATTCCGTCAATACGCCGGAGGATGATCCGGCCACGCAGCGTCTGCGGGAAGCGCTCACGAAGCGGGCGGAGATGGATATTATCGGGTTCACGTATCAGCAGGAGCGCACCTTCGATACGCTCGAGCAAGCCGCGAAGAACGAGGGCGGCACCCATTCGGATCTGATGGGCGCGGGGATTGGCCTCAGCATGGGCTATGGCGTCGGCGGCGCCATCGGCGGCACGATGACGCGGCTGGCCGACGACCTGCAGGCTGTGCCGGCCCGGCAGAAAACATGCCCAAAGTGTGATCGCCGCAATCCGGACGACGCCGCGTTCTGCACGGCATGCGGCACGGCATTTGCCGCCTCCGGCGAAGCCGCTCCCCCGGAAGAAGTCCGGTGCAGCGCCTGCAACCGTTCGATGTCCCGGCGGTCCAAGTTCTGTCCGCATTGCGGCGACCCGTACAATCCGTGCCCTCACTGCGGGGCAGACAATCAGCCTGGGCAAGCCCAATGCGCGAAGTGCGGGCAAGATATGCCGGTTCCTTGCCGCCACTGCGGGGAGAATGTGCAGCCCGGGGTCAAGTTCTGCCCGCATTGCGGCCAGGAGCTCGCGCTCACCTGCGGCCAATGCGGCCACGAAGTGCAGCCGGGACAGAAATTTTGCGCAGAATGCGGCAATAAGCTGACATAGGGGGATGACGGATGAGACAGCTTACATCATACAAAGGGATTACGACGACGATTTTCGCTATCATCCTTATCGTTACGCTCTCGCTGTTCTTCTCGTTCAGTGAGACCGACACCCGCGATGCCTCCTGGTGGCTGTCGTTAGGCGCCCTCGTGCTGGCGGAGGTCATCAGCTACGGATTTGTGTTCCACATGATCGAGAGCGGCCACGAATTCAAGGCGTCCTTCCCGGCCTATATGGGGCTGGCAGCGGTCATCACCATTTATGATGCCGTCGTTTTGCTGGATATCGTGCTATTTTGGCTTATTTTCGAAATTCCGTTCAAAGTCTATTTATTCATTCACATATTGACCTTGGCGGCGATGCTGATCGTCGGCTTGCTTCTTGGCATGGCTAAAATATTTATTCGCAGCCGGGAAGCGGACGAGCAGATTCGCATCCAGTCGATGAAGCAGCTCTATATCCTTCTAAATGGGGCGCGAATGGAGCTGGAAAGCTGCCAGCATGCGGACCGCGACACGCTGCGGGAATTGCTGTACAGTCTGGAGGAGCAGTTGAAATATAGCGATCCGATCTCGCATCCGGCCCTGGTGTTGGAAGAAGCCGAACTGATGGAGAAGGTACGGCAGCTCGACAACGGGGTGCGATCATTCGTGCGCGAACGGCCGACGCTGCATTCTTCTGACGAGCTTCGTCAACTGATGCTGGATATCGCGAAGCTTCTGCGGCTCCGCAACGAGCGCATGACGGTGATGAAGTAGGAGGGGGAGCGCCATGTCCAGGGAAAGACGAAGCCTGTGGCTCAGCGCAGCCGGGGTTGCTTTTATGTTTTTCATTTGTCCTCCTACGGGAATTGCGTTGGGTATCCTTCGCGGCAAATATGATGACAAGAGTATTCGGGGCAAAAGTCGGGGATTACGCATTGCGGGAGGGATTTCGATTGCCATATTTGTTCTTATGGTCTATGGACAATTGTTCCAGAATCCGAATCCACCACCCTACTCTCAAGTGATACTCCTAGCTGGTATCCTGTACTTGTTGCCCGGGTTGTCCATGATACGCGCCGGTAACAGAGTCATCAAGTCAGTCGAAAAGGAGGCTCCAGTTCGGCGGATGAAGTGGGAAGAACTGAAAGCCATACCAGCGGCGCATCGTCCATGGATGTTCCTGAAACGATGGTTCCGTTTTGGCAATGTGCTGCGGGTTATCGGTTTGATATTCCTTATCTTTTTCGGGTTGGTTGTGCTAGTTCTTGCCTTATCAAAACAGGAAAATGAATTGGAAATTCTGATCATCTTTTTCTTCCTGTTCTGCCTGCCGGGCACGCTTATGTACTGGGCGGGCCCGAGGCTGAACCGCAAGGAGGATCAAGCCCAACCGGTACCGAACGGATTCAGCGGGAAAGGGAAGGAAAGCCCATCGCAAACGGGCAGGAATACCGATCAAGAATGGAAAAAGTACAGCCGGGAGCCCATCCCGAAGCGGCCGGCCTCTAGCTATACCACGTCTGCAGCCATGGAGACGGCAAGCGCCCAGTCTCCGCCTTCGCCTCCGCGGAGGATGATCTGTCCGGGCTGCGGCGCCCAGAACACCGTCCCGGCCCACTCAAGCGTCGCTTGCGAATACTGCGGCTCTACCCTTACCAACCTGTAAATATCAAGGAAACAAGGCTGCCCGCCCAAGCAGAATGCCTGCTTGAGCGGCGCAGCCTTGCGCTGATCGGGGATTACTTCAAATAATCCGGCTCGCTTACTTGATCGATGAACAGGATGCCGTCGAACTGCTGCGCCGGAACGCTGCTGACCGGCATGACGCCGTCATAGTAGGAGATGTTCGGCTGCGTCATCCACGAATTGCCCGGCGCGCGCTTCGCATAGCGCAGGTCGACAAAGGCGAACGGATGCCCTGCCCCTTTCATCACTTCCTCGACCGAATGCGGCATTGGAGGAAGCACGTCGGAAGCGCCTCCGGCGACATGCGCATTGCGGCCGCCGCCCATATACAAGCCGATTACGTAGCTTTGATCCTTGAATTCGGTCTTCTGCATCCATTCGCCCATATGGACGCGTGGCAGCGAATTCATCTCTTGCGAGTATGCTTTGGCAATATGGCCGTTATGGGCCCAGACGATAATCTTCTCGTTCGGATAGACATGGGTGGCAAGCCAGCTCAGGTTGTCGGCCATCATCCGATCGCGGTATTCCGAGGATTTGATCACCGACATGTAGTCCATCGATTTTCCGTTCAGGAACGCGGAGGAATGAATCGAAATCTCCATATACTCCTCGACGACTTGAATCCGGTTGTCCAGGGCCCGCTCCATCAGCTTGACGATATGCGGATTGTCCGGATACTGCCGCTGCAGCTCCTCGGCGCGCTTCGGCAGCAGCGCCCGCACCTGCTGGTACACCTTCAGCAGCTTCGGCTTCGCCTTGCGGTAACCTTCCGGATCTTCGGTCATTTCCCACTCATCCAGCTCTTGTTCCGCTTCCCGGAATTGCTTGGCCAGCTTGGCATCGCCCATCCACTCGCCCGTGAACAGCGCTCCCTGCGGCTGCATATCGAAGCCCGCCAGCGCCAGCGGCGTCTTCGTGTTTTGCGCATCCTTGATGTATTGGAAAAGCGGTACGGTCTCTTGCGCCTGCCAGACGCGGAAGATCGAATCCTTCATCGTCGCGACCGGCTCCCGGGCGCGAATATGGCCGTACGCGGAGGCGGCATTGCCGAGATTCGTCTCGAAGGCGACGACGTTGAAGCCCAGCTCTTGATGCAAATATTGAATCAGCCGCGTCTTGGCCGAATTGTATTCCGCCGCGCCATGGGAGCTCTCGCCCAGGTAGACGATGCGCTTGTCTTCCAGCAGCGGCTTCAGCGCGTCCAGATCGGCGAAGCGTTCGGCAGGAATCCGGGCCTGCGGGGCTGCCTCCGGCTGGATGGAATCGAGCGCGATGGCGTGCTCCTTCATCCACTGCTTCCAATCCTGACGGGCCTCCGTGCTCGTACGGGCCCGATCCGGGGCCGCCGCCGTGCCGGCTGAGGCCTGCGCTCCCGCCTGGCCCTCTCCTGGCGTGCTTCCCCCTGCGGCTTGCCCGTGCGCCGTCGCTCCGAAGGAGAGCAGCGTGCCGAAGGCAATCACGGAGGCGAGGAGCACAGCGGCTCCCTTGCGTGTCCAATCCGATATCGTCATAGTCAAGGTCATATCCTCCTGAAGTCCATAAGTAATCCATCTTCTATCTTCACATTCCATGTATAAGGCCGTTATTTGAGAAATGCCGGTGCTTTTACCTGATCAATATACAAGATGCCGTCATACTGCTCCCGAGGCACGAAGACTTCCGGCAGCATGCCGAAGTAGAGGGCGGAGCGCGGCTCGCTCATCCAGGAGCTGCCGGGGCTCTTCTCCGCATAGCGCAGATCGACGAACGTATAAGGACGGTTCGCGGACTTCATCAACGATTCGATCGAATTGGCCGGAAGCGGCTGCACCTCGAAGGTCTCTCCCAGATTGTCCGCGCTCGTTCCGCTTCCCATATACAGGCCGATCGTGTAGCTGTACGGCCCGAACATCGTGTTCTGCATCAGCTCGCCCATGAAGCGGCCCTCCGGCATGAACGATTGCTCCATCCGCGAAGTCGCCTTGCTGATATGCGTGTTATGGCCCCAGACGATAATCTTTTCCGTCGGATAGATTTCCGTCGCCATCCAGAGCAGGTTGTCGGCCATCGCCTGGTCGCGCCATTCCATCATCTTCATCATGCCGGAATAGTCGCCTTCCTGGGCCGTCACATTCGCTTTGATACTAAGCTCAATGTACTCGTCGATCAGGCGGATGCGATCATCGAGCATCCGGTTCATCATCGCAATCAGATGCGGGTTGTCCGGGTACTGCTTCGCCAAGGTCTTCTCCTGCTCGGACACCTTTGCCTTCATATCCTGGTACAATTTCAACAAATTAGGTTTTTCTTTTGCGAAGGCTGCCAGATCTTCCGAGCTCATCCACTTCCACAGTGAGCGTTCGGCTTCCGTATATCGGGCGTTGAGATCTTCATCCTTCATCCAATCCCCGGCCAGAATCGGCCCCATCGGCTGCATATCGAAGCCTGCCAATTGGAGCGGCTGCTCCGTAGCTTGAGTTTCCTTCATGTATTGGAACAGCGGCAGCGTCTCCTTCGTATGCCATTGCGGGAAAATGGATGTCTTCAGGATCTCTTCCGGCGTCTTCGTCTTCACGTTGCCGAAGGCGGTTGCCGCATTGCCCAGCGGCGATTCGAAGGCTATGACGTTAAAGCCCAATTCCTGATGGAGAAATTGAATCAACCGCGTCTTGACCGAGTTGAACTCAGCGACTCCGTGCGAGCTCTCGCCGAGATAGACGATGCGCTTGTCGAGCAGCAGCGGCTTCAGCATATCCAGGTCGGCGAAGCTGCCTTCGGCAGGCTGGCCGTCCTTCGTCGCGGCAGGTTGTATCGTATCCAGCGCATAGGCATTCGTGCGGAGCCAATCTTCCCATTGCTGTCTGAATTCGGTCGATGCGGTGCCCTTGACGGCGGCCGTCGATGCGTCCGCAGCCGGGTTGGCTTCTCCATGTGCGGCCGGTGCCCAAGAGAACAGGACGCTTAGAGAAATCACGGATGCGGCGAATAGCTGTATGGAACGTCTGGTCCATTTTGTCATCATAGGTTTCAAAATATCATCTCTCCCTATAAGTATCTATACTGCTTTTACATATGAATCAGGGTCACGAGGACCGGCGTGTTGCCATTGGCCATTTTTGCTCCCGATGTGACGCATTCATCTTATAACGGAATGGATGCGGCCGCCTTATTTATGCGGTGAACGGAGCGATCTTGGGGGTGAGCGGCGCGCCCTGGAGGTCGTACGAACCGGATAGGAACGTGGCCGCGGGCCAAAGAGAATATGATAGTATACATTACGAAATGAATGGATTTGCGTTGCGCTATGGAATACTAGACTAACCATTTTCAACAGAGGACGAGTCTGGCCAGCAAAATGTGAGGAATGAGTTCCGTATCGATATATTGTTCGTTTTCGGGATGGAGAGATTAGAAAAAATAGCATTTCCCGGGCAATTTTCGACGAAAAGGCGAATGAATCGACAATATCATTGACAAAAAATCGGCTTTGGACTAGGATACGAAAGTGCGCAAGGCGCAAGGCAAGGAAGGAGCAGAGTTCATGATAGAAAAGTGGTTCAAATTAAAAGAACATGGCACGAATGTCCGCACCGAGATGACAGCGGGACTAACCACGTTCTTGACTATGGTATATATTGTTGTCGTCAACCCGGCGATATTGTCGGGGGCAGGGGTGCCGTTTCAACAGGTGTTCACGGCGACGGTCATCTCCGCCATTATCGGAACATTGACCATGGCTCTCGCGGCGAATCATCCGATCGCCGTCGCGCCGGGCATGGGAATGAATGCCTACTTCACCTCCGTGGTGGCTTCGCAGGGCGTTACCTACCAGACTGTCTTCGGAACGGTGTTCCTGGCGGGGATTCTATTCCTGCTGCTTACCTTTACGAAGCTGCGCGAGACGTTGATTGAGTCGATACCGGCGCCGCTCAAGTTCGGCATCACGGCAGGCATCGGATTATTCATCGCCTTTATCGGCTTGAAATCATCCGGCATTGTGGTAGCCAGCGAATCGACGATGGTCGCTTTCGGCGATCTGCACCAGCCTGTCACGATATTGACGCTGGCTGGCCTGTTCATTACGCTTATCCTGATGGCCCGCAAGGTGCACGGCGCTTTATTTATCGGCATGGCGATGACTGCCGTCATCGGTTACTTCATGGGCTTGATGAAGTTCACGGGTGTCGTTGCGCTGCCTGCGGCCCCGGTGTTGTTCGATATCGATATTTCGGGCGTCTTCACGCATGGACTGTACACGGTCGTCTTTGCCTTCCTGCTGGTGACGATCTTCGACACGACCGGCACGATGATCGGGGTCGCTGAGCAGGCGGGCCTGATGAAGGGCAACTCTTTTCCGCGGGCGAAGCAGGCGCTGCTGGCCGACGCCATGGCGACGACGGCAGGGTCGCTGATGGGAACGACACCGTCCAGCGCCTATGTGGAATCATCGGCAGGCGTGGCCGCAGGGGGGCGCACCGGCTTGACTTCGGCTGTCGTCGCCGGGCTGTTCTTCCTGTCGCTCTTCTTCTCGCCGGTGATCGAATCGATCTCTTCGCTCCCGGCCATTACCGCTCCGGTGCTCATCATTGTCGGCTGCTTCATGATGGAGGGGCTGGCCCGCATTCAGTGGAAGCAATTCGATGATGCGTTCCCGGCATTCGCGATTATGATCAGCATGCCGCTGACCTCCAGCATCGCGACAGGCATCGCGATTGGCTTCATTACTTATCCGCTCATCAAGCTGTTCAGCGGCAAAGGCCGGCACGTGCACCCGATTCTCTATGTCTTCGGCGTCATTTTCGCGCTGCAGATGGTATTTTTCCCGGCGCATTGAGCCTGACTGATGGTTATAAAGAGCTCTCGCCCCGGATGCTGCCTTGGATAGCGCCGTTCCTATGAAGGAAGCGGCAGGCCCATTAGGACTCCAGGGGTGACGGGCCGGTGTCTATGCCGGGGCCGGCCCCCGGTCTCGCTCCTTTAAGGCCGCATGGCTCACTTGCAATGTAACCGTACCGTGCTTGAAGAGGAGAAAGGGCTTGAGCCGGTTGACCCAGCTTCGCGGGGAGCCGAGCGCTTGCCCGCATGCGGCCTTCAGATCCAGGAGATGACGTTGGCCCATGAAGGGAGCAGGCAGGAAATGACTCCCCAATATCTTGTGACCGGCATAGATGTCGATCATCGCCTGCGCGCTTCGCGCGTAGTCCGGAATGTGGGCGGTAGGGAGATTGGCTACGAGAGGACCGTGATACAGGGCGTCCGCGACAAAGAAATACCCGTTCTCCTCATCCAACAATCCGGCATGATCCGCGGAATGCCCCGGCAATGGAATCACATGGAGCTTCCGGTTCCCTAAATCTATCGTCTGCCCCGCCTTATACCATTCCTGAATGGGGAAGGAATACCGCTTGAATGACAACCGTAACCGCCAGTGCGGGGTGAACAGGTTGTTTTTCATTTGCTCCCGGTTGATGGGAAGGTCGGTCAGCGCGATATGCTTGAACTCGTGGTTATTGCCGATATGATCGAAATGAGCGTGGGAATTAAACAAGATTATCGGCAGATGGGTGAGCTGTCTGATAAGCGGGGCGATCGTTCTTTTTCCCGAACCGGAATCAAAGAGCAGCGCCCGATCGGTCCCGATCAGAAGAAAGACATTATTTTTTTGATAATAGCGGGGTTCGTGAATCACATACGTCCTCTTGTCCAATGGATCGACCTGGTACCAATTATCATGTAAGGCACGGCCATCCGCTGTGGAAGCAGCGCTTCCTCCAGCCATACGAGTCCCTCCTTCTTCTTCCATACGAGTTGCCTGCATGGTTCTTATATATCCGCGGGTTTCACTATTCTCTATAAAATCATACAATGAACAAATATTCATTGTCTAATCCTGTATTTCCTTCGTATAATTAGGAGGGCTGTCAGGGGCGAACGGCGTCCCTGTTCCATGTCCAATAATACATAGGGGGAGACACGACGATGAGATGGACCAAGTGGGTCAAATGGATCGCGCCGCTGTGGATGGCCGCATTGCTGCTAAGCGCTGTACCGGCGCATGCGCTGGCCGCCGAGGAATGGGAGTGGGAAGAAGAGAGCGTTGAACTGAATATGGAGGATATCGATGATGCGCTCCTTACGCGGGTGCAGCAGGAAATGAAGAAGCTCGCGGGGAAAGAGATTGAACTGATCCATGCTTATCAATCCGGTGAGATGATTTTTCTTGCCGGCGAGAACGAGCACGACTATGCCAGCTTCCTTATCGAGGATATCGATAATTCATTGTACGTCAGCGCGGCCGTCTCCTATGCGGAAGTGCCGAGCAAGGTAAAACAAGCCGCGGAGAAGGCGCTCAAAGCATTGGACGGAAAGAAAAAATTCAAATTTACCGATGCCGTAAAAGCGAAAGAGGCCGCAGAAACGGGCATCACTTATTATATTAATAGCGATGATGCCAGCGTAGCGGTCGCCAATGGCGCCGTTACCTTCGCCGCGATTGAATATCCGGCGGCCCAAGCCGATAAAAAGGCGCTGGCCCGGGCGCAGGAAGCGCTCAAAGAGATGGCGAAAGCCGCGGGCGTGTCCGCTCCGAAGCTGACGGAGGCCATTCGCACGAGAGCCGTCGACGGAGATGTCTGGATGTTCAGCGACGGTGACGGGAAGGCTTCCATTGTCGTAGGGACAAAGACGGGAAAAATATGGAGCGTCTCTCTCATTGACAACAAGCCCATTGATTATGATCAAATGGAAATAATGGCGAACAAGATGAGCAACGAGAAGAAGATTGCCGCCGTATCGCCCGTCGTCAAGAAAATTGCGGGAATCGACATGAAAGGGTATTCCGTGTCCTGGAGTCCGGACTATCCGAATATGTTCGAATACACGAAGAAAGGCCAGCCGTCGATATACGGAATCATGTCTTCCTCAGGGAAGGTCACAGCCATTCAAATTCAGCCGGTGAAAGGCATAGCAGAATAAAACAACCATGGAATGGGCTGCCCGCCCGGCTCGTCATGAGCCGGCGGAGCGGCCTTCTTGATTTGTAAGGGCTGGAGCGGCCTGTGCCATGAGAAGGCCCACTTTACACGGGAGCGGAAATCGGGATATGATGGACGTATTCATATGCCAAACTTTGGAACCCCATTCAACTTTCCCGGTTTGGCGCCAAGAAGGAGGGGTTATGATGCTGCAGTTTCCGAAGCCGGATGTAGAGCAGTATTTCCAGACGACGGTCATTCGCCAGTTCGCGGTCAGCCGGGATGAGAGCCGAATCGTGTTCAGCAGCAACCTGAACGGCCATTACAATCTGTGGGCGATAGAGATGGAGGGGACCGCTTTCCCTTACCCGCTGACGTATATCAATCAGGTCAGCAGCTTCATTGCCATCGACCCGGAGCAGCGCCATATTTTGTGCGGCTTCGATCGCGACGGAGACGAGAATTACCACATCTATGCGCTTCCGCCGGCCGGAGGCAAGCCGGTACCGCTGTTCGAGGCGGATGAGAAGGACAAGATGTATTTCGCCCATCTGTCGGAGGACGGGGAGAGATTATATTATTGCACGAGCCGGAATAATCCGAATTTTTTGAACAGCCGCGTATACAATTTGCGGACGAAGCAGGACGAGCTTCTGATTGAGGGACAGGGTGCGGCAACGGATCTGGAGGCGGTCAGTCCGGGCGAGGGCCGCTTCGTCTACGGCCAGTCCTATAGCAATACCTATCGCGTCCTCTATGTCCGCACCGAAGAAGGCGATCTTCCGATGGTACCCGCCGAAGAAGGCGAGGTTCACCGAAGCAGCCGCGCCATCTTTGTGGATGAAGACACGGTTGTCTTCGCCACGGATTACAAGGCGGAGTATGCCTACGCCGCATCCTACCATATTCCGAGCCGCCAGTTTTCCGAGCTGTGCCGGATTCCGCGGGAAGGCATCGTCGAGATCAAGTGGCACAAGGACAGCCGGACGCTTTACTTCGTTACGGAAAAAGGCGTGGAGGATCGCCTGTACCGGTTCTCGCTGGATGCGCGTGAATTGGAGCCGATGGAGCTTCCGAACTCGCTGGTCGACCAGATTCATGTCGCCCAATCGGGCACCGTCTACCTGCTTGCCCGCGGAGCCGCATCTCCGGCGAATATTTACAAGCAAGCGGACAGGGGCTGGAAGCAGTTGACCCGGAACCTGCCGACCGGGCTGACGCCCGAGCAGATGGTAGAGCCAGAGGTCGTCACCTATTCCTCCTTCGACGGGATGGAGATAGAAGCGCTGCTGTTCCGGGCGAAGGCCGAAGCGGCCAACGGGTACACGATATTCTGGCCGCATGGCGGTCCGCAGGCGGCGGAGCGCAAGCAATTCCGCAGCATGTTCCAGTACTTCCTCGCCCAGGGCTACCATATCTTCGCTCCGAACTTCCGGGGCAGCACCGGCTACGGCAGCTCGTTCGTGAAGCTGGTGGAGTGCGATTGGGGCGAAGGCCCGCGTCTCGATTGCGTCGCCGGGATGGATTGGCTGTTCGAGCAGGGCATCTCATCGAAGGAGCGCCTGTTCATCGTAGGCGGCAGCTACGGCGGCTATATGACGCTGCTGTTGGCCGGTCGCCATGCGGATTATTTCCGGGCGGCGGTCGATATCTTCGGCGTCAGTAATCTGTTCACTTTCTACCATTCGGTTCCGGAGCATTGGAAGCCGATGATGGAGCGTTGGGTCGGCGAACCGGAGCGCGACAAAGAGCGCTTCATCAAGGATTCCCCGATTACGTATCTCGAAGGCATGACGAACCCGATGCTGGTCATCCAGGGCGCGAACGATCCGCGCGTCGTCAAGGCGGAGTCCGACCAGATCGTCGAGCAGCTTCGCCAGCAAGGGCGCGATGTCGAGTATATCGTGCTGGACGATGAAGGTCACGGATTCACGAAGAAAGAGAATGAAATGCGGGTGTATCGCGCGATCGTCGATTTCCTGCAGCGCCACCATGGGTAGGCGCAAGCAGCAGACTGTCCCCAAGTGGCCGCAATGGCTCGGGGACAGTTTTTTTAATCGGGCTTGATTGATCCGGGGAAAAATCGGGTAAGGAACGTATTATTCATGTTTTGCGCCCATGCGTATATGATGGAACATAGAATCGTCTGGGGAAGGGAGATTACAACTTGAGGACGACTGAACTCATTCATGAACTTCGGCAGCCGAAGATTCAGCCTTGGTATTGGATTTTGATGTGGGAAGTGTACTTCGTCGTCGTCCTAGTCGGGCTGGCGATGATGATCGGGCCGTTTCTGCTCCTGTACGGGTGGCGCAACGGCTGGGTATACGCCAGCTTCCTGCTCGCCGTGCCAGGCTTCTTCATCGTGCGCGGCACCGTCCGTCTGTGGGCGCAGCAGCTATGGATGAACCGCCATCGCGATACATACCGCCTCTACCCGGAGCGGGTAGAGTATGAGGCATGGGATCCGGCTTCCCGCGGGAAGCGGGAGGGATCGATTGCGCTGGCGGACATTCGGCGCGTCCTGTACGGGTATTCGGTCTTGGAAGGATACCATCTATATAAGCCGTCCAAGTTCACGGAGCAGGTCCCGCAGTTCGGTATGGTGCGGACCTTGACGCTGGAATTCAGCGATGGTTGGAAGCCCGGGAAGCTGTCCGTTCCGATGATGCGGAATGACGATATCCTGGCCTGGCTGGCCCAGTTCCGCTCCGGCCATATTCCGCTGTACTTTAGCCAGGCGGTTTACGGACTGAAAGGCTTATTCGTCGTTGGACAGGAGCAGCCGCTTGAGGAGGAAGGCCAGGAATGCGCGGAAGCGGCGTGGCCGGAAGATATCCATCGGATTGACTACGAGTTCCGCCAATACGTGGAGAGTCTGGCGCCGGAAGAAGAGGAGGAGCCGCTCCCGGAGGGGGCGTCCGCTTCATCCAATTCACAACCACAACGGACGTATCGGTTCGGCAAGATTGGCTGGAAAGCATACGGGGTGCTGCTGTTGCAGGGCGTGCTGTTGTACGGCATTTTGGCAGCCGCGGATCAAGGGTATCTGACGGAAGAGATGTACCGGCATCCCGCTTATAAAGCGATCGCCGCCGGCATCATGCTGCTGTTCGGGTTCCTTTTCTATCAACGCGTGAGCATCCGGCACGGGATGCAGCTCATCAGCTACCCGCTGTTGAACTTGGCCCTGTATCTGGTGGGCGGGGCCATCCTGTGCGGCGACGAGGGAACGCCGTCTTACGGGGCCTGGGATGAAATCGCCACGGCGGCGCTGCTGTACATCGCAATATCATGGATTCCCTACCTTATCATCTCCCGCGTTCGGCGGAACCGTGCCGAACGACAACAAGCGGCGCATCCGGGTCTGTAGCTCCGGATGTGCCGCTTGCTTGTGGTTAGGGTAGATCAGGTTCGTACCTAAATTCATACCGATCGACCTCGGTCTCCATCGTCATCCGATCGAGCTCTTTTTTCTCCCCCGGCTGAAGATGAAGTTCCTTGTATGTCTTCTCTTCCAGCACATTGCCCTGCGCATCATACATTTTCACATAGAGGCTGCCATCGAATGCCTTGTTCTCATTATAATTGCCGACATAGACCGTGATCCGGTAAATGTCCTCATCACGGAACGAACCGACCTTCGCGGCCATATGATCAACCGGCCGGATCAGATGCAAATCCTTGGTCGTCTCGGCATGCAGGTCATCCAAAGATTGCAGCATCCTCGCTTCCATGTGGTGAGCGTCGTAGGACACGGCGTAAATGAAAATGCTGGCGGCACCGTACAGCACCAGGGCAGCTCCGGCCGAGCTCTTCAGCACGGTCTTGCGATCGTAGCCTCCGGCGAGCATGCCGATGACGGCGACGATCCATAAGGCGGCTGCGATCCCATGGAACGGCGTCGCCAGCAATTCCGGATAAAAGGTCATAAAGCGGCGTCCTCCCGATACCTTGTTTTTATACGCGGTTTTATGTTGTTTACCCTATGCAGGGGCAGCTGAATCGTATTCCTCGCACGATAATCCGAGTGAGACCAGTGTACATGGAGAACAGCCGGATTGTAAAGAAGGGCGGATTCCCGTTATCCGCGCAGCAGCAGAACGGTTTGTTGAAATGCGGAATACCCGAAGTAGACGCCGAACCCGATAAGCGACCACCCGGCAAGGATCGAGATCCATTTCATGAGGCGCGGGGAGACCGCTCTTCGGCTCAGGTGGACGACGAGCGAGACCGAGAAGTCCCACAGACACACTCCGGCAAAAATCGCGCAGCTTAACCATAGCGCTTGGCCACTCCCCGACGATTCCAGCGTTTTGGTCATAACCGATCCATAGATGCCGATCCAGAACACGATGTTCATCGGATTGGCAATCGCGATCAGGAAGCCGGACAAGAACGACGAGCCGGCCGATTCTTGCCGGGGTGAACCGCCGGTCTCCCCCGTATCGATGACGGAACGGGCATCGCGGATGCTGTCATACCCGAGCTTCAGAAGCACGCCGCAGCCTAGAAGCCAGATGATCAGCTTCGCCAGCGGCGTCGTTACATAGGCGGCTGCCCCAAAATAAATCAGCAGCATGAACACGACGTCGGCGCACATCGCGCCGATGCCGACGCACCAGGCGTTCCAGAACCCTCCTCTCAGGCCGGCTTTAATCTGCGCCACATTTACCGGGCCGACCGGGGCCGACAGTGAAATGCCAAGCAGCAAATAACTGAACCACATGCTCATCAACGATGTTCCTTTCTACAGGTAATCAAAGCTTGCAAAGTTTGCTATAATCATAGGCAATCACTGTCCTGATGATAAGTGACAGATTTGCAGTTATTGATGGGTACAGAAGGAGGGCGCTAACGGTGGACCTGGTTCCATACATTGACGAGCAGTTGGGGGAAGCCAAATACAAGCAGATCTACCGGTATATGAAGCGGCAGATTTTGAGCGGCGCCATTCCGTCCGGGACGAGGCTGCCTTCGATTCGGCTGCTCGCGGAGAGCCTGCATCTTAGCCGCAACACCGTGGAGGCCGCCTATCAGCAGCTGCAGGCGGAAGGCTATGCGGACAGCCGCCCCCGGGCGGGCTTGTTCGTCTGCGAGCTGGAGGGCGACGGAGAGCTGCCTCCGCCAAGCCGCCATCGGGATGCGCCGCCGCCAGCCGATCCGGCCGCTGCCATGGATTATGAGATTGATTTCCGGCATGGCAATATCGATGCCCGCGGCTTTCCGCTCCCGCTCTGGCGCAAGCTGTCGAACGACGTGTGGCGGCTGATGCCCGTCGATGCCTTGCAATACGGGGAGCGGCAGGGCGAGCCCGGGCTTCGGAAGCAGATTGCCGCTTATGTACGCCGGTCGCGGGGAGTGGTCTGCGAACCGGAGCAGGTCGTCATCGGGGCAGGCATTCAGCAGCTTCTGATGCTGATCAGCCAGATGATCGGCCGCGAACGCCGAACGATCGCGATCGAGAATCCGGGCTATGACGGCGCCTGGGCGATCTTCCGCAACCACGGGCTGCGCCTTGTCTCCGTTCCGATGGAGCGGGACGGCTTGAACGTCGATCTGCTGAAGGCGAGCGGCGCGGAAGCGGTCTATATTACGCCGTCCCATCAGTTCCCATGCGGCATGGTCATGCCGGTGGCGAAGCGGCTGCGGCTGCTGCAGTGGGCGGAGGAGCGGGACGGCCTCATCATCGAGGATGACTATGATGGCGAATTCCGGTATCACGCGAAGCCGATTCCGGCGCTGCAAGGACTGGATTCGGGGGGGAGGGTGATCTATATGGGCACCTTCTCCAAGTCGCTGCTGCCGTCCATCCGCGTCAGCTATATGGTGCTGCCGCCGGCGCTGCTGGAACGGTACCGGAGCGAGTTTGCCGTGTATGAGCAGACCGCGTCCAAGCTGCATCAACTGACGCTGGAGCGGTTCATGGAGGAAGGGCACTGGGATCGGCATGTCCGGAAAATCCGCAAAATTTACCGCAAAAAGCATGCGGCCCTGCTGGCTGCCGTCAAGCGCACGATGGGCGGGCAGGTTCGGGTCATCGGGCAAGATTCCGGCCTTCATGTGCTGCTTCGCGCCGGCAATGGCATGACGGAAGCGGAGCTGCTGCAGGCGGCGGCCCGTGTCGGAGTGAAGGTGTACCCGACTTCGAACTATTGGGGGGAAGGCGAGGGCACCGAGGCTCCCACCCTGCTGCTCGGCTTCGGAGGCGTCAGCGAGCAGCAGATTGAAGACGGAATCGGCCGCCTCTACGAGGCCTGGTTCGTGAAAGGATGAGGAAGAATGAACAAGGGAACCATCATTCGATCGCCCAAGCTGGAGCTGCGGACGACGGACGAGCGGGATCTGGCCTTCGTCCGGGAGATCGAGAACGACCCGGACAATCGTCCGTTCATCGGGCAATGGACCGCGGAGCGCCATCGGGCCGCCCTGACCGAAGAAGGCGTGCTCCATGCCGTAATCATCGGCAAGCAGGGCGCTCCGGCGGGGTACATGATTGTGACGGGGTTGACGGATCCGAACCGATCGGTATGCATCCAACGCATCGCGCTGAAGGAGAAGGGCCGGGGGTACGGGACCGAGGCGATGCGTCTGATCGTGCGATGGATCTGGGAGCAGACGGAAGCGCACCGCATTTGGCTCGATGTCAAGGAAGGGAACGGCCGCGCGCGCCGCGTCTATGAAGCGGTCGGCTTCGTCCATGAAGGGACATTGCGGGACTGCCTGTTCAACGGAGAACATTTTGAATCGCTCTCGATTATGTCTATGCTGAGATCGGAATATAAGGGATAGCCGTCTCTCATCTTTGATGGACGAAGGGAAGACGGGTCTGGGACCCGAACTGTCGTGCACAGCCCCGCTGCAGGAATCGGCCTCATGCGCCGTCTCCTGCAGCGGCCGCGGCGCCGACGGACGCGGCCGTGAATGGAATCAGACATGGAGTTTGGAGTGAAGGAATGAGAATGGTGGAGCAACAGAAGCTATTGCCGATAGAGAATGCCCTGCCTGCGCTGAAGGAGGCTCTTCACGACGGCAGGGGTGCGGTGCTCGTCGCCGAGCCGGGAGCGGGCAAGACGACGCGCGTGCCGTTGGCGCTGCTGGACGAGCCCTGGCTTCGCGGCCAGCGCATCGTGATGCTGGAGCCGCGGCGGCTGGCTGCCCGTTCGGCGGCCCGCTATATGGCGCGGGCCAGGGGGGAGAAGCCCGGCCAGACCGTGGGTTACCGGGTCCGCCTCGATACGAAGGTGAGCGCCGCGACGCGGGTGGAAGTGATCACGGAAGGGGTCCTGACCCGGATGCTGCAGGACGACCCGGCGTTGGAGGGCGTGGGCCTGCTCATTTTCGATGAGTTCCATGAGCGGCATCTGGACGCCGATCTCGGCCTGGCGCTGGCGCTCGAATCGCAAGCGCTGCTGCGCGGCGATCTGCGGATCCTCGTCATGTCCGCCACGCTGGAGGCCGAGCCGGTCGCCAACCTGCTGGGCGGCGTGCCCGTCATCCATAGCCCGGGGCGGACGTATCCGGTGGATACGCATTATGCTCCGCAGCCGGAGAGCGTGCCGCTTGAACGGGCGGTCGCCCGCACGATCGCCTCGGCGCTCCAGCGCCATGACGGCGACCTCATGGCGTTCCTGCCCGGCGCGGGCGAGATTCGCCGCACGGAGGAGGCGCTTCATGCGGAGCTGCGCTCGCAAGGCATGGACGGGCGGGTGCGGATCGCCCCGCTGTTCGGCCAGCTCTCGGCCGAAGCGCAGGACGCCGCGATCGCGCCCGGGACGGACGGCGGGCGCAAGGTCGTGCTCGCCACGGCGCTGGCCGAGACGAGCTTGACGGTGGAAGGCGTCCGCATCGTCGTCGACAGCGGCCTTATGCGCGTCCCGCGCTTCTCGCCGCGCACCGGGATGACGCGTCTGGAGACGGTGCCCGTCTCCCGCGCGTCCGCCGATCAGCGGCGCGGCCGGGCCGGCCGTCTCGGCCCCGGCGTCTGCTACCGGCTCTGGCCGGAAGCGCGCCACGCCCAGCTTCCGGCGCAGAATACGCCGGAAATTCTGGATGCGGATCTGGCCCCGCTCGTGCTGGAGCTCGCGGTCTGGGGCACCGCCGCATCCGACCTGCGGTGGCTGACCCCGCCGCCCGCGGCCGCTCTGGCCCAAGGCGCCGATCTGCTTCAACGGCTCGGCGTCTTGACGCCGGCCGGGGCTTTGACGGCGCATGGGCGCGAGCTGGCCGGGAGCGGCCTGCACCCGCGGCTCGCGCATATGATCGCGCGGGCGGAGCCGCTCGGCCTCGGCGCCGCCGCCTGCGATCTGGCGGCGCTGCTTGGCGAGCGCGACCTCTTCCGCAAGGACCCGGGCGCGGCGGAGACGCCGCTTAGCCCGGATCTGTCCTTGCGCCTGGAGGCGCTCGCGGCCCGCCGCGCTCCGCAGGCGGCGGCTGCGGCCGGCGGCCGGCTGGACGAGGGCGCCGTCCGCCAGGTGCGCGAGCAGGCGCAGCGCTACCGCCGGGCGTTCGGCGCCCCCGCGGAAGCGCCGCCGCCATCCGCCGCCGAGGCAGGCCTGCTGGCCGCGTTCGCGTACCCGGACCGCATCGCGGAGCGCCGGGCGGACGGCCGCTACCTGCTCGCGAACGGGCGCGGGGCGGCCTTCGCTCCCGCCGCGGCCCGCAGCGCCCCGCTGGCGCGCGAGCCCTACCTCGTCGCCCTGCAGCTCGACGACACCGGCGCGGACAGCCGCATCCTGCTGGCGGCGGCCTTGGATCGCGCCCTGCTGGAGCGGCACTTCGCCGAGCAGCTCGTGCGGGAGACGCAGGTCGCCTGGGACGCGGCGGCCCAAGCGGTCCGCGCGCGCGAGCGCGTTCGGCTGGGCGCGCTCACGCTGGCCGACGCGCCGCACCCCGCCCCCGATGCGGAGGCGGTGCAGCGCGCGCTGCTGCAGGGCATCGCCCGGGAAGGGCTCGCCCTGCTGCCGTGGACCAAGCAGGCGCGGCAATGGCAGACGCGCCTTCAGTTCATGCACCGGCATCAGCCGGATTGGCCCGATGCCGGGGAGGAAGCCCTCCTCGCGACGCTGGAGGAGTGGCTCGGTCCGCATGTCTACGGGATGCGAAGCCGGGCGGACCTGCAGAGCCTCAACCTCGCGGCGGCGCTCGAAGCGCTGCTGCCGTGGGAGAAGCGGCAGCAGATTGAGCGGGAAGCGCCGACCCATATGACGGTGCCGAGCGGATCGCGAATCGCGATCGATTACACCGATCCGGATCGGCCGGTGCTCGCCGTGCGGCTGCAGGAAGTGTTCGGCTGGAAGGAGACGCCCCGAATCGCGAAGGGCGCGGTGCCGCTGACGCTGCACCTGCTCTCGCCGGCCCAGCGTCCGGTGCAGGTCACGCAGGACTTGGCGAGCTTCTGGCAGAACGCCTATTTCGAGGTCAAAAAAGATCTGAAAGGCCGCTACCCGAAGCACTATTGGCCGGATGATCCGCATGAAGCGATCGCGACGCGCCGCACGAGGCCGCAGCCTCCGCGCGGATAAGCGCGTTGAGCGCACCGAACCGGCAGTTTATCAGATCATGGACGACACAAGAAGGAATAGAATCGTCCCGGGGAACGAATGAAAGAGATTCCCGGGGCTTCTATTCCTTTTTTCGCTTATGGCGGGAGGGGGACAGGCTTTCTGAGGAAGCTTCATTGTTTCTGCCGAGTGAGTGCCCTTGAAGGTACTCCTGGCTAATATCCCCTTCGCTCCGATGGAAACAAAGAGTACTTTCCAATAACCGAACGGTTCCCTGGCGCAGGGATGGCAGGGTCAAGCGTTGTTTGACCCCGCGAGCGGCCTCCTTTATAATGAAAATGGAGTAATATCCTATTTTAGTATAATTTTGGAGGTGGAGTAAGTGGCGCGTGTATTATATGTAACAATTCCAGCAGAAGGTCACGTTAATCCTACGATAGGATTAGTGAAGCAACTGGTCGACAATGGGGAAGAAGTCGTCTATATGTGCTCGGAACAATATCGGTCCAGGCTTGCCCGGACCGGGGCGCAATTCCGAGCCTATCAAATGGATGAAACCGTATTTAGACAGCTAGGTTTTAATCCAACGGAATATAAGCACCCGCTTAACTTCACCGAATTTATTGTACGAGGCATTATTGAACCTCATGTTCCTGAAATTTTAAGGCAGACAGAGGGAGAATCTTTTGATTACCTGATTTTTGACTCCTTGTTCGGGTGGGGAGGGGCGATTTTAGGGGAAAAGTTGGGCATCCCGACGATCTGCTCGATTACCAACCTGGCTTTTTCCGAGCCTCTGAGCAGCATGATAGAAGTGTTCGAGGCCGATGATCTAGATGTGGAAGCTCTTTATGCCAGAGTGGAGAAGGCGGCGCAGAGCGTCGCGCGGGCCTGCAACGTAGCCGTGCCCGCCATTGAAGATATTACCCGCCAGTATGGGCAATTTAAAATTGTATTTACAAGCCGCGATTTCCAACCGGAGTCGGACAAGCTTGACGATAGCTATATCTTTACCGGACCTTCCATAACGCCGCGTCCCGATGCCCCCTCCTTTCCGTTTGAACAGCTTCGATCGCAATATGATAAAGTGGTCTACATATCAATGGGAAGCATTTTAACCAAGGATGTGGAGTTGTACAAGCTTTTCTTTGAGGCGTGTGAAGATATCCCGGCGCAATTTGTGTTATCTTGCGGCAAAGATACGGATCTCGACTCGCTGGGTGACCGGATTCCGCACCATTTCATCATCGAGCCGTATGTTCCCCAGCTCGAAGTGCTCCAGCAAGCCGATGCTTTTATTACCCATGCCGGCATGAACAGCGCAAGCGAGGGGTTATATTATGACGTGCCTCTGGTCATGATTCCATTAAGCTCGGATCAGCCCATTGTCGCCAAGCGGGTAGAGGAGCTGGGAGCCGGGATTTGTCTAAAGAAGAGCGAGCTTACGCCTGAAGCGTTGAAGTCCGCTTTGCTGCAAGTGTTGAATGAATCATCTTATAGAGAGCATGCCAAGCGGGTAGGGGATTCCTTGCGCAGCGCTGGCGGGTACACCGAAGCCGCGAAGCGGATTATGTCCTTATTTTCAAAAGTATAAAAGGCAAGATGGAGATGTACCGACAAGTTGAGCAGCTTGGCTGCAGACCCGACTCGCGTTACACAAGGGGGGGGGTGCAGTGAAATCCTGCGTTAAAGCAGCAATTTTCGATCTTAGAAGCGATATTTGATTAAAATCCTGAAAAAATACATTATTTTTATCGAGTTTTGTCTTTTAACTGTTGGACACCCCGAAATTGATGCAGGTTTGCAGGAAGTCCTGTGACAGAGTGCCAGTCATAAAGAAAAACTGCATATTCGCAGTTTTTTCATCGCTCACCGTCAGAGACCGGGGCGGGGCTGTCTCGTCGAGCTAATAACGGCTTATGGAGGCAGCCCCTTTCGCCGCTGCACGGGACAAGTACGGCACAGAGGGCGGCGGCGGGTAAAAGGGGCAGAACCGGTTGTGCGGGGATGCCGCAAGTGGGCGGATAGCGAATGCGCCGGCTGCGGGGGAAGCTGGAGGGGGATCCTTTGTAAGCGAGGGCATACTCATGTAAAATAAGTCATAGACGGCCGAGGGCGACGCGGGTGCCCTGCGGTTCTATTCCAGTCTATCGAGGTGAATGACCATGTCACATGCCCTGGTATCGTCGCAATGGATATCGCTGCTTGTATCGCTCGCAGCCGGGACGGCGGTCATTGTGCTGCGCCTTCGCGCCTCCCGCAAGCCGACCTCCGCCAAAAAGATTATAATGCCGCCCATCGGCATGGCCACCGGTTTTCTCATGTTTATCGTTCCGGCGATGCGGATCCCGTGGACATGGGGCCTTGCCGCTTTTGCGGCGGGTGCGGTATGCTTCTCGTACCCGCTTATCCGCACCTCGCGGTTCGAAGTGAACGACGGGCAAGTCTACCTGAAGCGTTCGAATATGTTCATCGTGGTGATCGTCGCGTTGTTGGTTTTGCGGCTCATTCTGCATGATGTCGTGGAGCAGGTCGTCTCCATAACGCAGAGCGCGTCCATCTTCTTCATCCTGGCGTTCGGGATGCTGCTTCCTTGGCGCGCAGCCATGCTGATGCAATACCGGAAGCTGACAGGTTCTGCGGATGCCGGCGCGGGAGAGAACCGCTCCACGTAGACATGGCGGCGGACGGAGATGCCGGAACGGAGCCGCCGGGGCGGAGCAACTGGATGCGGAAGCCCGGCCCCGCGGTTCATGCCACCGGCATGCAGCGCTATACACGAGGTTACGGCTCTACGGAGCCCGCTTCTTCCCGAACATGGGAAGGGGCGGGCTCTTCGTGTGTGCAGAGCGTTCTGCGCTTGTACAGCGCTCCCCTCGCGATGCGGAATATGGCAGAGTCTGGCAGGTTGTACAGTCCCCAGACGTGTGTCTTCAGCGGCCCGAGTGCGGTTCAAGCCGTTCCCCACTCGACCCCGAGCTCCTTCAAGTATTGGCGGTAAGCGATGCTGACCCGGTCGCATTTGAGCGACAGCTCCGCCTGCAGGTCAAGCGGCAGATCCTCCGGCTTCTGATTCTCGACGACCGGCTTGTCCTGCTCGAAAATCATATCTTGGAAGCGGGTAATCTCGTTGTCGCTCAACCCCGGATCGTAGCTGAACGAGATGATGCCGTAAGCAACGGACATCGCCGAGTCCTGCGGACGAACCGTCAGCAGAATCGACATGCGCTGCCCGGTCTCCTTGTCGCGCTTGACGAACTTGACCGTGAGCGGCCGGGCAATCTCATACGTATAGTACACATGCTTCGCTTGTCCGCTTCCATCCGGATCCGGCTGGAAAATCTCGATCTCCTCCGAACGGATGCCCTCCGCCACCCGATGCACCCGGTAATCTCCGATCTCGGTATGCGTCTCCACCCCGAGATAGCCTTCATGCACGACAGCCAGATGGCCGACATCAAGGAAGTTCTCCACGATCCGCGGCGGCTTCGCTTCGACGGTCTGCGGCCCCCAGACGACATGGCGCCACCCTTCCGCTTCATATTCCGGGAACGGGAACCACGGCGCGTCCTTGCCGCCGAGATTGACCCAGATGAAGCCGTAACGTTCCTCACATCCGTATGCAGTCGCTTGCGCTTTCTTCGGAATGGCCTGCTCCGCCGGCAGCTGCGGAATGTGCACGCAGGCGCCGGAAGGGGCGAATTCCCACGCATGATACGGGCAGACGAGATGCCCGTTCTTGACGCAGCCCAGCGATAATGCCGCTCCGCGATGGATGCACAGATCCTTGAACGCATGCACGCCGTCCTCCGTGCGGAACACGACGACGCGCTCTCCCATGATGTGGACCTGAATCGGCTTCTCCTTTACCTCATCCGCCCGGCAGGCGACAATCCACTCCTTGCGCAATACTTCATCCTGGATGATCATGATCTTGGTATATTCCCTTTTTATGGAAATGTTATGAATCAATGAGAGTTTTAATTCGAAAGTTCGACAATCAATCTATTCTTATCTTATTTTAGGAGATATATTCGATGCAGTCAATCCGAAACACGAACAATCTTTTGGAAAGCATAAAAAATATTCGTGAATAATCTATACAAATCGGGGGATTGAATTTATAATCTGGAATTGTGAGCTATATCACGTCAAGGACTACATTCGAACCGCAATGGGAGGAACAGCACACTTATGGAACCGTCAACCAAGTCGAACAACCTTATCGTTGGAGTGGATGATAAGATCGGCGTCGGGAAGGCTTTTATTTTGGGCTTGCAGCATGTATTGGCGATGGATTTGTACATTGCTCCAATCGTCATCGCCGGCCTGCTCAGTCTGAGCGCGTCGGACACTTCGTTTTTTATTCAAATGTGCTTTTTGGGGACGGGCATCGCCACCTTGATTCAGACCGGCTTCGGACTCCGGCTGCCTGTCGTTCAGGGGCCGTCTTATGTGCCTATCGGGGCCATGGGGGCCATCGGCAGCAAGCTGGGGCTTGGCGCGATGACCGGGAGCCTGATTCCCGGGGCGCTGCTTATCGCCCTGCTGGGCATGCCGTTGAAATGGTTCGCCAAGGCGGTTCGCCGCGTCATCCCTCCGCTGGTCGGCGGCACGGTTATTCTCATTGTCGGTATTTCGCTTATGCCTGTCGGCATGAGCAATATTTATAGGGCGGAAGGCGATCTGTGGACCAATGTGCTGATTGCCGCCGTCTCTGCGGGCGCGCTGATTATTTGCATGCTGCTCGGCCGCCGTTCGAAGGGGCTGGGCACGGTGTCGCGCCTGATTTCCGTCATCGTCGCGATCGTCGTCGGCACGATTACCGCTTCGTTCTTCGGGACGGTCGACTTCACGCCGGTCGCCGAGGCGGATTTGCTGGCGATTCCGAGCTTCTTCCCGTTCGGAGCCCCGGTCTTCGACATAAGCGCCATTTTGACGATGGTCTTTGTCTATTTCATTATTCTAATCGAGACGACCGGAACCTGGTTCGTCATCTCCCAGGTTACCGGCAAAGAGCTGACGGACGAGCGCTTGAACCGCGCCGCCGCCGGCGAGGGAATCGGCTGCTTCGCCGGCGCTCTGTTCGGTGGCACGCCGATGACCGGCTACTCCTCGAACGCCGGACTGATCGCGGTGACGGGAGTAGGCAGCCGCATGGCGATTATGGCGGGGGGCATCATCCTGCTCCTGCTCGGCCTCGTGCCGAAGCTGTCTACGGCGATTACCTGCATTCCGGAGCCGGTCATCAACGGGATCTTCGGCGTCGTCTGTGTCGCGATTGTCGTGAACGGCCTTAAGGTCATTCAACTGATCGACCTCGATGAACGCGCAATGATGATTATCGGGGTGCCGGTCCTGCTGACGATGGCCGTGACGGTCCTGCCGAAGGACGCGCTGGTTGGTCTGCCTGATTTCGCCGTCTATATTTTATCCTCCGGCATTACCGTCGGGGCGATCGCCGCGCTTTTGCTGAATCTGATCATTCCGGGCGGCCGGGCCGCTTCGGCCAAGGAAGCGGCAACGGATACGGCGGCATAGATCGCTATCGTTATTGAATTCCGAACGCACATAACCCCCGCTGGCCCTTATGGCAGCGGGGGTTATTGTTACCCGATCATGATTTTCCCTTCCGGATAGCGGTAGAGCGATTGCTCCCGGCGATTGCCGAGCGCGTAGGCGAGCGTCATGGGCCCGATTCTGCCGATGAACATCGTCATGGCGATGACGAGCTTCCCGAAGGGGGAGAGCTCGGGGGTCAGCCCCATCGACATGCCAACCGTCGCGACGGCCGAGACGGTATCGAACAGAATGCTGATGAACGGCACATCCTCGGTGACCGCGAGCAGCATCGAGACCGACAGCACCATGAACAACGCCAGAAAAATCACCGTCAGCGCCTTGATGATCAGATCCTTCGGCAGGCGGTGGCGGAACAGCACGGCATCCTCGCGACCCTTCAGCATGGCGTAGACGGCCGCCATCAGAATGGCGAATGTCGTCGTCTTAATCCCGCCGCCCGCGGAGCCGGGCGAAGCGCCGACGAACATGAGCATAATCAGGAAAAATTGCGTTACCTGGCGCATGTCCGCCACATCCAGCGTTACGGTGCCCGAGGAACGGGTCGAGACCGACTGGAAGAAGGAAGCGTAGATCTTGCCTTCCCAGCTCATCGATCCGAGCGTATTGCTGTTCGAGAATTCGAAGATGAAGAGCAGGACCGCCCCGCCCGCGACGAGAAGCGCCGTCATCGACAGGACGACCTTGGAGTGCAGCGAGAGCCGCCGCTTCTTCGGATAATCATACAGCTCCGCCAGCACGATGAACCCGAGACCGCCGGCGATGACCAGGAAGAAGGCGACGAGATTGGTCAGCCCATCCTCGGCGAACTGCTGGAAGCTGTCGCCGAACAGGTCGAAGCCTGCATTGTTGAACAGGGATATCGAATGGAAAAGACTATATGCGAACGATTGCCCGAGAGGCATCGTCTGTCCCCAGTGCAGCGTCAGCACGACGGTGGCCGAAGATTGGATGATGACGACGAAGATGATGACCCGCCGAATCGTGCGCACAATCCCCTCCATGCTGTTGGCGTTGATCGACTCCTGCAGGATAAGGCGTTCGCGGAGCGATATCTTTTTGCCCAGCATCAGATAGAATAGCAGGGCCACCGACATGAATCCGATGCCCCCGATCTGGACGAGGGAAATGATCACGCCTTGTCCAAAGGCAGAAAAGGTCGTGCCGACATCGATGACAACCAGCCCGGTTACGCAGACGGCGGAAGTTGCCGTAAATAACGCATCTACGAAGGAGATGGAACGGCCCGGCGCCAGCGAGACAGGAAGCATCAGCAGCAGGGTTCCGATTGTAATTATAAAGAGAAAACCCGTCACCAGCACGCGGGCGGGGGTCCAATGCAGCGTCCTTTTTTTCAACAGGTTCATGAAGAAGGTCTCCTTTTGGTCCATAACGAAAAAATAATGATCGCAACGACGCCGGATCGGCGCCGAATCGGATGGGAACGTAAAACGAAGACTAGTATATCGTTCTCCGCTCCCGTTGTAAACAAGCGTGCCATGATTTACTGAACATTTTCCTATTCTCTGGGGTGGAATGCAAGCTTTTGGCGGCGGAAGGCAGACGCATTTTGCCGTATAAGGGACCATGTGCCGATAGGATTAGACAAAGGAGGAAAAAGAATGGGAAGCTGGTTATGGTTCGCCCTTTTGTCCGCCGTGATGGCGGCGCTCGTCTCGCTCTTTGGCAAGCTTGGCATGAAGAATGTCGATCCGGACACCGCCACCGCCGTACGGGCCGTCATTATGGCCGTGTTCCTCTTGGGGGTGCTGGCCATTCAGGGCAAGCTGACCCAGGTCGGCGAGATTCTCGCCAACCGGAAGGCGCTGCTGTATATCGTGCTGAGCGGGGTAGCGGGCGCGCTGTCATGGCTGTTCTACTTCATTGCGATTCAAAAGGGCGAAGTCTCAAAGGCGGCTCCGGTCGACAAGCTCAGTGTCGTGTTGGCCGTGGGGTTGGCGTTTCTGTTCCTGGGAGAGCGCTTGTCGCTTGTCGCCAGCCTGGGCGTCCTGCTGATTACCGTCGGCGTCATTATGACGGCTATCGGCTGATTGGAGCGGGGAGAAGGGACTTGCCGTTTGCACTCGTACATATGGGGAGCGGCCTGAAGGTATCATGCCCAAGGCCGCCCGTATACTTTCCAATTGACATACCACCGGCTAATCCAATGGGTCGAGACATGAATCAGGATAAAGGCAATAAGCAGAACCGGTTTAAGAAAAGCAAATAAGACCCAAATGACAAACAATATCCACGGATTCAGCTTCTGGAACCACTGGGCCGGCAGCCAGACAAGGCGAAAGGCCGGATTGGCCTTCTGCAGCGTGTCCATATACTCCTCCCGGACCTGGGCATCGTCCGGGTCCAGGCGGACCGCCTTCTCCATCAGTCGGAGCGAGTGATCCTTCTCCCCGCGCTGGTCGGCTGCCCAGGCGAGCTGCATCAGCGTGTAGGCATGCTCCTCTTCCATCGCCAGGGCCTGGCGTTCGGCTTCCTTCGACTCCGCTGTCCGCTGCAGCTGAGCCAATACATAGCTGTATGTGGCGTAAGCGAGTCCGGCCGGCTCGATATCGATGCACCGCTCCAGCGAGAGAACGGCCTGCTCCAGCGCGCCCTTGCGCATCTGGTGCTGCGCGAGCAGCAGATGCGGCGTCGGGTCGTCAGGCGCCATCGCGATCAGCTGCCTCGCCGCCGTCTCGAAGGCTACCCACTCTCCCCGGTCATAATAGATGCCCATCCGCACCCGCCAGGCGTCCGGCTGATAAATGTCCCGCCGCAGCGCTTCTCCCGCCCAATCGAGAGCTTTGTCCGGATCGACGGGCTTATGCACGACGGCAGCCAGCGACATAATGGTCGGATGCTCCGGATATTCCAATTGCAGCCGCATGGCTTGCCGCAGCGCTTCCTGATACGCTTGCTTTTGGTACAGCTGGTTGATGCGCTGGATCGCCTGCTGCAAATATCGAATTGTCTGTTGATCGTATTCTTCCCTGCCGCAGGCCGACTTCGATTCGTCTGCCGCCGGGGTCTGCTCCTGCGCCGCCGGAGGACATGATTCGGTGTCTGGCGTGTCCTGAACCGGCTCTTGATGCGCATTCCGCGTCATCCTCCATCACCTCCAAGTATTTTCTTATGCTGTCTAGAACGATGGATATGTGATCCGTATCTCCACGGTAACATGTGATTGTCTTGATTGCCGGCGAATCGGGCCGGATTCCACAAGCTCCTCATTCAATTGCGGGACATGCCGTGATGCGCGATGCTGCCGCGTTCGGCGAGCAACGATTGCAAGCACATCATATTGTAGATCTAGTGAGCGCGGGGAGCAAGTGGAAAGCGGGGAAGCTTGAACAAATATGTCCAAACGGTGAAGAACCGCAATTCGAAGCGGCGGAGGCCATGGCGAATCGCGGTGGAGTCAGCGCATTATGCCTCGGCATCTTGCGCCCATTTGTTGAGCGTGCGATCGTTCGGAAGCAGCAGAGCGAGAACGCCCAGGACCGGCAGGAAGCCGCACACCGTCATAATCCGGGTAATGCCGAAGCCGTCGATGAAGTAGCCGAGCGCCAAGGCGCCGACACCGCCCATCCCGAAGGCGAAGCCGGTGATAAGGCCGGAGACCGTGCCGATATTGCCCGGATGGAGCTGCTGGGCGTAGATAACGGTCACCGAGAAGCTGGACAGCAGGATGAAGCCGGTGAGGGCCAGCAGCACCCCGGCCCAGAACAGATTGACGAACGGCAGCAGCAGCGCCAGGGGCGCGGTGCCGAGCATCGAGGCCAGGATGAGGTTGCGGCGGCCGAACCGATCCGCCAGCGGCCCGCCGAAGAAGGTGCCTACCGCGCCTGCCCCCAGGAACAGGAAAATATAGAGCTGGGCCTGATCCAGCGTAAGCCGGTAATCTTCCATTAAGTAAAATGCGTAATAGCTGCCGATGGCGGCCCCGTACCAGGAACGGACGAAGACGATCACGACCAGAATCAGGGTCGCCCAGGCGATGCTTCTGCGCCGTGCCGGGTCCATCTTCCGCTGCTGATGGCGCTTAGCGAAGGTATATCCGGCATCGAGCATGCCGCGGTACCAGCGTGCGATATACGTCTGCACGGCGATGCCGGCCCCTGCGATGAAGGTGAAGCCGAGCGCTCCCATCTGACCGAAGGGGATAAACACCCACTTCGTCAGCATCGGGGCAAGGGACTGTCCGGTGTTGCCTCCGACCTGGAAGATGGATTGGGCAAGGCCTTTGCGAAGCCCGGCGGCCATGTGGGCGACGCGCATCCCTTCGGGATGGAAGGCGGCCGAGCCGAGTCCGACGAGGATGACGGCCAGCAGCACCAGCCCGTAATTCGGCGCCAGCGCCAAAAGCAGCACGCCGAAGAACGTGAACGTCATGCCGATGGGGAGCAGCGCCGGGGTCGGGCGCCGATCGGCCGCATAGCCGACAACGGGCTGCATAATCGAAGCGGTGAAGTTGATCGCGAAGGCGATCCAGCCGATCTGCCCGTATGAGAGCCGCATCGTGTCTTTCAATATCGGAAAAATCGCAGGGATGACGGCTTGAATCGAGTCATTGAACAGATGGACGAAGCTGATGGCCAGAAGGATGCGGAAAACCGTATCCTGCTGCGGGCTTGACTGCTTGAGCAGATCGGGCGCCGGACGCGAGGCGGCTAGCGGTTTGCTGTTCATGTGCAGCTCCTTTCTTGACGATTTATCGTAATGACGGCCCTGCGTCCTTCCCAGCCGGGCAACGGATGGAAAGGACGGGAATGGGCTGTTCCCTGACCGTTCTGAAGAATAAGGCCATGTCCCGCACAGATCATCGGGTTGATGCTACGATACAAGTTTTTGAGACGGGGCGCAATCCAAAATATTCCGCATATCGGAGCGCAATCCCGGCTTTCCCGCCGCCGGAAGCGGTCATGCGCGGATTATCGCAATAGAGCGGCCGCTTGGCTGGACAACGCGAAGCCGGCCTCCGGAAGCAAGCCGGCAGACCGGGACAGGGCGGCACGGTTCGTCTGTCTCCCTAGTGGGAGCGGCTGTCGCGCCGCCGCCGAATGCTGTCTTTATTTCTCGGGAAATAGTTCCTGTTGTCGACGGGTGGAGCACGCTTCCCGCCCGCTTATGCGTCATACCGCTTCGTGCGGTAAGTCGTGCAGCACAGGAGCAGGCATGCGGCCATCCAGGCGGCAATGATGCCGGCATGCGGCAGCGCGTCGGCCAGCGTTCCGCCCCTCCACAGCTTGGAGCAAGCCAGGGAGAGCTGCTCCGTCGGAAGATAGCTGATCATCAAGTCTACCGCCGGCTGGTTCAGCAGCGAGCCGAACATGGGCCCCATCAGGAAGAGAAGGTGCAGCGGCATGCCGATGAAGGAAGTCTCCATCGAGGTGCGGGATAGCAAGCCAATCAGCGTGCCAATCGCCAAGTACATCACGATGCTGGGAACAAGCAGAAGGATAAGGGCAAGCGGAGACAGGGCAGGCGTCTCCGCGATGAACAGGGTCAAAATAACGGCTGCCACCGTCATCGCGGCAGCGACGGCGCTCTTGCCAATCAGCACCTCGAACGGTCTGGCCGGCGAGAGCATCAGCACCCGCAACGTATGCTTTTCTTTCTCCTCGGCGACCATCATCGCGAGCACGAAGGCCCCCGTTATCGTCAAGGCCATATTGATGGGCAGCGCCAGCACGCCGATCCCGACTTCCTCCCGGCCTCGGAAGAGGAGGGCGAAGATAAGCGGAAGCGCGGCCATACTTAACAGAGCGGGATTGCGGAAGCAATCCTTCCATTCTTTCTCGATAATCGCCGAGATTCGTTTCCATGCGTAAGTCATAATACGGCTCCCCCAGTAAATTTTATAAAAATTATCCATGGCGCGGATGCGCCCCTGATGCAGGAAAGCGATCCGATCGCAGAGCGCCTCCGCTTCCTCCATGTCGTCGTGGAGAGGAAGATGGACGTCCCCGCGCGATTCAACGCTTTTGACGATTCATGAATGCGGCGGGTGTTCCCCGGATCGAGCGCCGATGCCGGCTCGTCCAGGAACAGAACCTCCGGCCGGTGAAGCAGGGCCCGTGCCAGCGTGACGCGCTGCTTTATTCCTTTGGACAGATTTTTGACGGCGGTCTGCCGATCGTCGGCCAGAATGACTTGCTCCAGCGCTTCCGGCGCTCTGCTGGCCGGCACCTGGTACAGCTTGCAGAACCATTCCAGATTGTCCTGCACCGACAGCCGGTCGTACAAAGTGATGCTGTCGGTCAGGACGCCGATGCGGGACAAATGCCGGTATCGCTCGGCTTCCGTCATACGGGCGACATCCTGCCCGAATACGCGCGCCGTCCCGGATGTAGGCGGCAGTTGGGCGGTCAATATTTTAATCGTGGTCATCTTGTGGCGGTCATCTTGCCGGAGCCGCTTGGCCCCAGGAAGCCGAATGTCTCTCCTCTATGAACGGCGAAGTCGAGCGAGCGCAGCGCGGAATGGTTGCCGAACATTTTGGTCAGCGCGCGGGCTTCAATAATAGGTTCCCTATTGCTTTCCTCCCATTGGGCTTGTTGATCGGTTCATCTGAGCTGAACGAGTTCAATCGGTTGACCTCATCCCATCCCGGGAGGGAGAAGACTGCGGCAAATGATTGGCGAGAAGCGGATCTCAGACGATGAACGGAACGGATCGAGGACTGATTGAACCTCTCCTTCCGGCAAAATTCCGTTATGGCAGGTTAAGAAATGCCCATAATCGCCTTCATTTCCTCGTATTTGCTTTTCGAGAGCGGAACGGTGCTCTTCTTCTCATCGTCCAGCACGAGGCTGTAGCTGTTGCGCGACCAGATGATGACTTCACGGACGCGCTGCAGATTGACCAGATAGGAGCGATGGCAGCGGAAAAAGCCGAAAGACTTTAATTTTTGCTCTAGTTCCTGCAGCGTCATAGAGCACGGATATTCGCCGGATTGGACATGAAGATGAGCCACTCCGTCCTGGCTCTCGATATAGATCATCTCCATCGGATCGATGAGCACAATTTTATCCTCCACGCGAGCCGGCACTTTATCGAAGACAATTTGCGGATAGTGGCGCTGGCTGCCGGACGGCGTGCCGGTCTCGTCCTCGGCGCCTGCCGATGAAGTCGCTCCAGCGGCAGAACGGTTCGCTTCGGATTCCAGTGAGGCGTCCGTTTGCTTCCCGGCGGCACTCGGCGCGGCTTCGGCGTAGAAGCCCTCCCTCCTGTTCGGGGGGAGAGCCGCCGCTCCTTCCGGCGCTTGGCTGGCGCCGTCTTCTTCGAGGATGACTTCCTTGAAGCCGCCGGGCGTCCAGCGCAGAACGGTATCCGTCAGCGTCAGCGCGCTCTCCAGCGAAGGCACGGTCATGAAGAAGGCGATCCCTTCCTGACAGAGCTCGCGGATCCATTGACGCAGCAGGAAGCAGCTCTCCAGATCGAGATGGAATTCCGGATCCTCCATAATAATCAGCTCCGGCTTCACCGCGGCGGCCCGGGCCAAATGGAAGCGTCGCTGCTCCGCTTCCGTGCATTTGCCGAGCCGGACGTTCTGCTTGCTCCACAGACCGGTCAGCTTCAATACGGATTCCAGTCTTGATTTATCGAATGCATTATATAATTTCATATACAATCCGACAGCCTCGCGCACGGTCAACCGTTCATGCACAGCGTCCTCCTGGCGGATCCAACTGATGCGCGCCTTCGCTTCCGGGGAATGGAGGGGAAGCCCGTTCCAGCTCACCGTTCCGGTAGACATGGCAGCGGTGCCGGCCAACACATTCATGATCAACTGGCCCGTGACATGGTTGCATTGTACGGCCAGGCATTGGCCCGGCTGCACCGTGACATGTAGCGCATCAAGGAGGGTCGAATTGCCTTGGGCGATATAGAGATGGTCGAGAACAAGTCCGCCCGATCGGGAGGGAGAGTCAGAGTTCATTATATTCACGCCTTTTCATTGAATCTTCTTCGAGCGTCATATCCCAATGGCAAGCTTACCAGCTTCGGGCCAGGACACGCATTCTCCATCATAGCGCATTTTTCGTGTACGGGAGTAGCGGGTCTTAGGGATAAATCCAATGGAAAGGGTGCGAGTTTTATTAATATTCGGATTTAGGCTTGTTTCTCTTTCTGATTAAGGCTGATTTCTTCTCTATTTACGAAAAAATAACGAACAATAAAACCAAAGTTCATTGACACGTTCGGGGAAATTCGTTACAATATCCATGTCGCTCCTTTAGGGAACGGCAATGAAGTTGATCACAATGTTGCTATTATTCCTGTTCGTATATTCCCGGAGATAAGGTCCGGGGGTCTCTACCAGGAGCCGTAAATTCCTGACTACGAGCGGTGTGCTTCCGCATACCCGGGTGAAGTCAGGATTTTTTGTCGCCTAGAAAAGGAACGGAAGTTCGTCATTCGCCCTATTCAGATTCATACAACGTGTCATGAACGAGGAGGATCTTGATCTTATGAGCAAGTATGATGTCATTGTCGTCGGCGCAGGGCCCGCAGGAATTTTTACATGCTACGAGCTGACGTTGAAAGCCCCCCATCTTAACGTACTGTTGGTGGACAAAGGCCATGATATTTACCGGCGGAGCTGTCCGATTCTGGAGGAGAAAATTCAATTCTGCCCTCCGGCTATCGGCCGCAAAGAATTCGCCGGATGCTTGCCCGCCTGTTCCATCACAAACGGCTTCGGCGGAGCCGGCGCCTATAGTGACGGCAAATTCAATATCACGACCGAGTTCGGCGGCTGGCTGACGGATTATTTGCCGCCCTCGCAGGTGCTTGATCTGATTCAATACGTGGACCGCATCAATTTGGAGCATGGTGCCACGACGAATATAACCGACCCGACGACCGAGACCGTGCGCCGGATCGAACAGCAGGGCTATGCGGCAGGCTTGAAGCTGCTGCGTGCGGAAGTCCGCCACTTGGGGACGGAGCAGAACCTGGAGATTTTGAAATCGATTTTTGAATACTTGAAGACCCGTATCGATATGATGCATAAGACCGAAGTGGCGGATCTCGTCACCGTGAAGGAAGACGGCCGCCATGTCGTGAAGGGCATCGAACTGAAGGGCGGCGAGACGCTCGAAGCCGATCGCGTCGTTATCGTGCCGGGACGGGACGGTTCCGCCTGGCTGAAGGAGATTCTGAAGAAGCGCCGCCTGAAAATGTACAACAATCAGGTCGATGTCGGCGTGCGCGTCGAGACGTCTGATGTCGTCATGCGGGAGATTAACGAGCATCTGTATGAAGGCAAGTTCATCTTCAACACGTCCGTAGGCACGCGGGTGCGCACCTTCTGCAGCAATCCGTCCGGACATGTCGTGGTCGAGAACCACAGCGGCATCATGTGCGCGAATGGCCACTCTTACAAGGATCCGAAGCTCGGCTCGAAAAATACGAACTTCGCCCTGCTCGTCTCGCACACGTTCACGGAGCCGTTCGACAAGCCGAACGAGTATGCCCGCGAAATCTGCAAACGCGCCAACGATCTGTCCGGCGGCGGCGTCATTGTGCAGAAATACGGCGATATCCTCCGCGGCCGCCGCTCTACCGAGAAGCGCATTCGGGAAGGCTTCCTGGAGCCGACGCTCCGCGAGGGGGTGCCGGGCGATCTCGGTCTCGTGCTGCCATATAACACGATGAAGAGCCTCATCGAAATGGTGGAGGCGCTGGACAAGGTGACGCCGGGAATCGCTTCCGAGCATACGCTGTTCTACGGCGTCGAGGCGAAATTCTACTCGGCCCGCCCGAAGCTGGATGCGTCGCTCGAATCCGAGATTGCCGGGCTGTACTGCGGCGGCGACGGGGCCGGGGTTACCCGGGGGTTGGCGCAAGCGGGGGCGGCCGGAGTTCACATCGCCCGCAGCATCATCGCGAGAGCCTAATTCAGATAACGAAGTCCGCGGCCGCAAGGTACGCGGGCTTTTTGTCGTT
The DNA here is from genome assembly GCF_021654795.1 of Paenibacillus dendritiformis. Taxonomy (NCBI): domain Bacteria; kingdom Bacillati; phylum Bacillota; class Bacilli; order Caryophanales; family Paenibacillaceae; genus Paenibacillus; species Paenibacillus dendritiformis. Next base: position 5,982,864 of record NZ_AP025344.1, on the reverse strand, counting down.
TTTGGCGGTTCATGGGGGCTCCCGGCGGTTCTTGATTTCCTCCATGAGGTGTTGCCAGATTGTTCATTTTGAACATTGTCTTGTGATAAATTGCACAACCTCGACTGAGAACCTTCGATACAATGAACTTGCATCTTACATCCGTCTGCAACGGACTGCCATAACGGCGTGACCGTTGCGTTCATCCGGGAGGATGCGACAGGCGACAAGGTACTTGCGGTGCAAGGAGGTAATGCAATATGGCAGGATACTTGAAGCCGCAGGAAATAGCGGCAGCGACGGTGGAGACAGGAACGGCCAAGGCCCGCAATCCGCTGTCGGTTATGGTGATACTGGGTTTTCTGGCAGGCGCGTTCATCGCGCTGGGATATTTACTGTATATACGGGTGACGGCGGGGGCTCCTCTGGAGTGGGGGACGATCACCGGTCTTATCGGCGCGTCCCTCTTCCCGATCGGGCTTATCCTCGTCCTGCTGGGGGGCGGCGAACTGCTGACCGGCAATATGATGGCCGTCCCGTTGGCCCGGATGAAGGGCCGAATTACGACCGGCGAGGTCGCACGCAATCTGATCGTGATTACGTTGAGCAATTTCCTGGGAGCGATATTCGTCGCATACTTCTTCGGGCATATCGTCGGCCTGACCGCCGATGGCGTCTATCTGGAGAAGACCGTGTCCGTCGCCGGACACAAGCTGGAAGAAGGCTTCCTGCAAGCGTTCGTCTCCGGTATCGGCTGCAACTGGCTCGTGGCGTTGGCGGTGTGGCTGTCTTACGGCTCCAAGAGCTTCAGCGGCAAAGTATTGGGCATCTGGTTCCCGACGATGACATTCGTAGCCATCGGCTTCCAGCACGTGGTGGCCAACATGTTCGTCATTCCGGCAGCCATCTTCGAAGGCTATTACAGCTGGGGAGAATATATCATGAACTTCATTCCGGTCTGGCTAGGCAACCTCACCGGCGGTGCCGTCTTCGTGGCGGGCGCTTACTGCCTGGCTTATTTGCGGCCGAATCCGGATGAAGCCATGCCGGCTCGGACTTCCGCGCCGGGTGCTTCCGCTTCTATGGCATCAGCGGCCCCAACTGCGGCGGCTTCCTCCTCCGGGAGCCTTGACCAATCTGTCACGGGATAAGCTTCCGCTCGCGTGATATATTGAACCAGGTCCGTCCAGTCCGGGCCTGGTTTCTTGATCCTTGAGGCCATTTGGGCATGCAGTTGCGTAAAGGCATCCGTTTTCTCAATAGGGTGATCGGGGCTTGCATATATTCGGAAGGAAATGATAATAATTATCAGTACAAGAGTGAAAAAGCAGCCCGGCAAGGCTGCTTGGACCTGCGCTAAATTTTGGGCTCGAACGTTTTACAGTCCGTTTCTTCCGAGTTGCTTGCTTGTCTTCCTTGACGATTCACGACATAAATCGAAGAAGCGTTGCACTTATTGCCGGCAGCCCAGTATTTGCAGCTGTTCACTTCGCACAGCACGTCTTTAGCCATGGCGTGTCACCCCCTTTGCAATAGCATTGACGGGATGATGGCGGTTCTATACGCCCTGCTGCTGCCAAATCTGCCCCAAGACATGGATCGGCAAGCCATGTCTTTTTGGCATGTCTACGAAAGGACGGGGAGGAAGCGTTGGTGCACAGCCCTTGCGAAGAACCTGGCTCTTTATCGGGGCTCCATTGTAATCCACTTGGGTGTTGTTCGCTGGGAAAACCCCGCTGATTTATGCCTTTGCTCTAATATGCCAATGACTCAGGGATGGAGGTCGCTCCTTACAGTCCTTACGGTTAATATCCCATCGGCTCATGGCACAAACTGAGTGCCGGGGATAACGGAGCAAAGAGCGGGCGAACTCCCTGCCAGTCCTTATTGTCCTTCTTCCAACGGTTCAGGGACAAGCTGAATGGTTGGGATATTGAAGCAAAGGAGCAAAGAGAGCCCGGTGATCTTACCCAACTGGTGGCGTCGCAGGATGCTTGCCTACTTAACCGTATAACAGCAAAGTCGCCCTGAGGTTGCGAAACGGGAGCGATAGCGCTATCCTAATCCCATCCTGCCGCTTACAGTGACCAGCATGGAGCGGATTTATACAACTAGAGGAGGTACAAAAAGGATGCATATTCAATTTAGCGGCGATGTGGACCGCTTCCTGCCCGGAATCCGGGAGCTGCAGGAGCTGCTTGACCTGGAGATTAGCGAGGGAGGCAGCCCTAATCCCGCAGCGATAGCTGTAAAGGTAGAGCAGGCCGCCGGGGAGTTGTCGGTGTCCTGGGACGGAAGCGCCGGTTGGATCCGATATGCGGAGCCCATCCACTTTTTCCGGGGGCTGGGGCGGTTCGTCGAAGCTTATCGCCAGGGAGGGACGTTCCATATTGCAGAACGGCCGCAATTTACGTATAACGGGGCGATGATCGACGCTTCGCGGAATGCCGTTCCTCATCTGGCCATGCTGAAGGAATTACTCCGTTCGATGGCGTTAATGGGCTTGAACGGCATCATGCTGTATACGGAGGATACATATGAGGTGCCGGAGCGGCCTTATTTCGGGTATATGCGGGGACGCTATACCGAGGATGAGCTGCGAGCCATTGACGATTACGCGGCCCAATTTGGGATCGAGGTGGTGCCGTGCATTCAGACGCTGGGCCACCTGGCCCAGGCCTTGAAATGGGATGTGGCCGAGGAGCTGCGCGATACCGAGGATGTGCTGCTGGCCGGCTCGGATGCCACCTACCGCTTCATTGAGGACATGATCGCGGCCGTCTCGAAGCCGCTTCGCTCGAACCGGATTCATATCGGCATGGACGAGGCGTTCGGACTTGGACTGGGGCGATATTTGTTTAAGCACGGCTTCCGGGAACGGTTCGATATTATGAACGAACATTTGCGGCGCGTGCTGGAGATTACCGAGAAGCATGGCTTACAGCCGATGATGTGGAGCGATATGTATTTCCACCTGCTGATGAATAACGGGGGCCATTATTACGATCTGGACCTGGAATTTTCCAGCGATGCGGTGGCCCGGATTCCGAAGGGCGTTCAGTTTGTCTATTGGGATTATTATCATGATGATCAGAAATTTTATGAGAACTTCCTTGACAAGCACCGCGCGCTTGGTTCGGATCCGGTGTTCGCCGGCGGCGTCTGGCTGTGGGGGAGCCTCAGCCCGAACTACGGCAAGACATGGCAGAACACGAATCCGGCGCTTATGGCCTGCAAGGCGAAGGGCATACGCGAAGTCTTTGCGACGGCGTGGGGGGACAACGGGCAGGAGACGAACCATTTGACGGTTCTGCCGGGCCTTCAATTGTTCGCGGAGCACGGGTATACGGACGGCGAGGTAGACGAGTCGGCCTTGGCGGAGCGCTTCCGCCTCTGCACCGGCCAGTGTCTGGACGATTATTGGCGGCTCACTTATCTGGACGAGACGCCGGGCGTGACGAAGAACAATATGCACAGCTCGAACGCATCCAAGTTCCTGCTCTGGCAGGATACGTTAATCGGATTATTCGACAAAGATTTGGAAGGCGAACTGGAGACTGCCCTGCCGGCCCATTATGCGAAACTGGCCGAGCGGCTTGCCGCCGCCGAAGCGCAAGCTGCGGGAACGCATAAGCTGGTGTTCGGGTTCTATGAGAAGTTGGCGCAGACGCTGGCGATGAAGGGAACGCTCGGCCTGCAGGTGGCATCTGCGTATCGGGCGGGGGAACATGACAAGCTCCGCAGTCTGGCGGAGAACGTCATTCCGGGCGTCCGCGAGCAGGTGGAATTGACGCGGAGGGCGCATCGCTCGCTGTGGATGGCGACAAGCAAGCCGTTCGGGTGGGAAGTGCTCGATATCCGCTACGGCGGGGTGGTGGCCCGCCTGCAATCGGCCGAGGATCGGCTGCTTGATTATGTGGAAGGCCGGGTGGACAGGCTGGAGGAGCTGGAGGCGGAGCGGCTGCCATTCATTGCGGACGATCCGGTGGGCGAGCATCGTGTCTCCCATTCTCCGTTCTTCCACCGGATCGCGACAGGCGCCGTGCTGTCCGCGATTTAGGGAGCAGGAGCTCAGCTTGAGGCCGCCGCCCTCAAGAATGTATTCTCGGCAGGGTTGCGAGCACGGTAACGGCGGCATAAAAAGGGTGCCGTCGGCCGTCTAAGTCTAAGGCCAGGGGCACCCCTTTTATCGCCGCAGGCAGCAAGCGATTATTGCTTGACGATAGTGTAATTGCTATTTGTCAGCTCGAAAATATCCTTAATGCCCGGCGTGCAGTACACTTTGTGATCGGTCGTGATGAAAATCGCCTCCGCTTCCGGATTAGATTCGATGAACTTCATCCCTTCGTCCAGTCCGAGAGCGAATGTCGAGGTGGACAGCGCATCGGCATGCGTCGAGCTGCTCGTTACGATCGTGACGCTGCTCAGGTTATTCTCTATCGGATACCCGGTCTTCGGGTTCAAAATATGGTGATAGTGCTTGCCGTTCTCGACGAAGTACCGTTCATATACGCCCGAGGTGACAATGGTCTTGTTCTGCACCGTCATTTTGCCGATCTGGTTGCCGCGCGTCTCATCCGGATCCTGTACTCCGATGATCCAATCCTTGCCGCCCGGCTTCGGCCCGACGGCGAAAATATTTCCGCCGAGATCGACGATCGCGCTCTCGAATCCCGAATCGCGCAAATAATCCGCGATACGGTCAGCGGCATAGCCTTTGCCGATGCTGCCGAGGTCAAGCTCCATGCCTTCTTTCTCGAGCTTCACTTCCCGCTTGTCCGGATTCAGGGTGACGTCCCGGTAGTCCACCAGATCCAGCTTCTGCTTCAATTCGGCTGAATCGGGAACCTTGGCATGCTCCGAGCCGATGCCCCACAGATCGACAATCGGGCCGACCGTCGGATCGAACATGCCGCCGGTTCGCTTGGCGTAGTCCAACGAGGTGGCGATAATATCGAATGTATCCTGGGAGACCGCCACGGCTTGCTTGCCCGAAGCGGCTTGGACCTTGGAGATTTCGCTCTCCTTGTCCTGGCGGTTCATTTTATGGTCGATCTCCTTGAGAATCGCTTCGATATCCTTGAATTGGGTGTCCCCCGCCCGTTCATCATATATTTTGACCGTCACGATCGTGTCGAAAATAAAGTAAGTTTGCTGCTTGATCGAAGACGTTCCGGAGCCGGCATTCGTGGAATTCTCCTTGGCGCATCCGCCAAGCACGAGGATGAAGGCCACGAGCAGCAGGAGGCAGCTTCGAAGCGGCAGCCGTCTTAGGTGTGTCATATCTCAATTCCCCCGTTCGGTTAGACTGACTGGATATCGGTTCGCGCAGCTTCCCGTGGCGGCGAAGCTCTCTTGCGGAACACGCTTATTATAACAGTTACGGATGGAGTTGCAAGGAAGCCCGTTACGATCCCGCTCCGGCGGGGCTTCGTCCGCGGGCGTCATCCATGGTCATGGACAGATGTCATCGGATGGACATGGAACTTCATTGATGATGAGGGACGGGAGTTGTATAATGGCAAAAGATAAACTATTCAAATTTAATCCAAGGAGTCATTGCAATGAAACGTGGAGACCTGATTCTCATCGGAGTCATTGTCATCGCGGCGCTGGCGTTTCTTGTGCCGAAATGGCTGTTTCAACAAGAAAGTGAAAATTTGCACAATTCAAAGGTGTTTGCCAATATTACGGTGGACGGAGAATTGTATCAAAAAGTAGAACTGACGAAGGAAGAGCAGATTATAAAAGTCGAAACAAGCAAAGGACTAAATATACTGAAGGTTCATGACTATGGCATTGAAATGTTCGAGGCCGATTGCCCGGATAAAGTATGTCTGTCCTTTGGCTTCGTAACTCGTCCGAACAGCACGATCGTCTGCATCCCTCATCGTGTGCTCGTCGAGCTGGTAAGCGAGGACGGCGCAGGGGAGGATGAGATTGATGCGGTCGTACAATAGCCTGGCCTGGCGGAAGGGGGAAGCTTCTTCGGAAGCCTTGAAAAGGGCGGTGATTATCGCGATTTTTAGCGCCGTGGCCGTCGTGCTCGGCTTCGTGGAAGCGATGCTGCCCGTGCAGACGATTATGCCGATTCCCGGCGCGAAGCTGGGGCTCGCGAACGTCATGATTCTCGCCTGCCTCTACTTCCTGCGCGGCCGCGACGCGTTGATGCTGGTCATCTTGAAGACGCTGCTGATGACCTTGTTGCTGGGGACGTTCTCCGCATTTCTGTTCAGCTTCCTCGGATCGCTGTTCAGCTTCGCCGTCATGTATGCCATTTTGAAAATCGGAAAAGATCATGTCAGCCTTATCGGCATTTCCGTGGTGGGCGGCGCGGCGCATAACGCGGGCCAATTGACGGCGGCGTATATTGTATTCCGCACCGCCAATATTTTTTACTACTTGCCGGTGCTGCTTATAACCGGCGTGGTGACCGGCGTCTTCATCGGCATTGCCGTGAAGTACATTGTGGCGGCGCTGGCGAAGCTGCCGCTCTTCGACAAGCTGACGCCGCAGATCGACAGCTCGGCGGCGGATGCGAACCGGCAGGCGGCGCTTGAACGGAATCACGCGCTCGCTTCGGATATCCCAGCGAGCGGAGCGCCCGGGGCGGCCGCGGAACCTGCGCCCGTCGGCCTGGAGAGAGGCTCGGACGCCCAAGGAGCGGATGACGCGGTCGTCTTGTCCGGTGTCCGGTACCAGTACCGTCCTGACCGCCTGCTCTTCGATGAATTGTCCCTCCGGATTCCGCAGGGGCAATGGGTGTCCATCGTCGGCCCCAACGGCTCCGGGAAGTCGACGCTGGTGAAGCTGCTCAATGGCCTGCACCGCCCTCAGGCTGGCCGCATCGCGGTGGCGGGCCTGACGCTAACCGAAGCGAGTCTGGAGGAGATTCGCCGCCGCGTCGGCTTCTTGTTCCAGAATCCGGACAATCAATTTTTCGCGACGACGGTGCGGGACGATATCGCCTTCGGCATGGAGAACCGCTGCCTGCCGCTGGCGGAGATGGAGCGCCGGCTGGCGGACGCGGCACGGCGCTTCGGCGTCGAGCCGCTGCTGGACCGCCATCCCGCGCAGCTGTCCGGCGGTCAGAAGCAGCGGGCCGCCATCGCCGGCATGATGGTGCTGGAGCCGGAGGTGCTTATCTTCGACGAGGCGACCTCGATGCTCGACGAGCGCTCCAAGCGGGAGATGACGGCATATTGGACGGAGCTGCATGCGAGCGGCAAATATACGATTATCTCGATTACGCATGATGCGGAAGAGATTATGGCCTCCGAACGCGCGATCGTGCTGAAGGACGGGAAGATTGCGGCGGATGTCGCCCCCGAGGCTTTGTTCGCGGATGAGGCGCTGATGCGGGAGTGCCGGCTGCAGGCCCCGTTCGTCTGGTCGGTGGCCCAAGCGCTGCGGGAGCGCGGCGTGGCGGTCGCTTCGACGAATGACGAGAGAGAGTTGGTGAACGCCTTATGGCCATCGTGCACGCCGAACGATTAACCTACGATTATATGGCGCAGGGACAGCCGCCGGTCCATGCGCTGCAGAATTTGGATTTTGCCGTCGGCTCCGGCTTCACGGTCGTGCTCGGGTCGACCGGCTCCGGCAAATCGACGCTGCTGCAGCATTTCAACGGCATCCTGCAGCCGACCTCCGGGAAGCTGCAGGTGCTGGAATATACCTTCGAGGGCGGAGCGAAGCAGTCCGGCCTCAAGCCGCTGCGCCGCCGGGTCGGTCTCGTGTTCCAATTCCCCGAGCACCAACTGTTCGAGGAGACGGTCGAACGGGACCTGATGTTCGGGCCGATTCAGTTCGGGGCGAAGCCCGAGGCAGCAGCCGAAGCGGCGCGGGAGGCCCTCGCGATGGTAGGCTTGCCCTCCTCGGTGCTGGAGACCAGCCCGTTCGAGCTGAGCGGAGGCCAGATTCGCAAGGTAGCGATTGCGACGGTGCTCTCCTCGGATCCGGAGCTGCTCGTGCTGGATGAGCCGACGGCGACGCTGGACCCGATAAGCCGGGCGGAGCTGATTCGCCTTCTGCACGGACTGTGCGCCCGGCAGGGCAAGGCGGTCGTCATGGTGACGCACCGCCTGGATGAAGTGTTCGCGCATGCCGATTGCTTCATCCTGATGAAGGAAGGCCGCATCGTCTTCCAAGGCGGCCGGCAGGAGCTGATCCGCCGGCCCGAGGAACTGGAGGCGGCCGGTATCGAGATTCCCGCCACGCTGCGCCTCGCGGCGCTGGTGGCGGAGAAGACGGGCGCGCCGCTCGATGCTCTGCCCGCCGATCCGGAAGGCTGGGCCGATTGGATTGCGGAGCGGTTGGGCATGAAGGCGGGCGGAAGCGCGGAACGCCCATTAGACAGCAGGGAGGGGGACTAGCCAGATGGAAGCCAAAATGTTGCTCGGCCGGTATGTCGCCGCGGATTCGTGGATTCACCGCCTCGATCCGCGGGGGAAACTGGTGGCGATGGTCCTTTTTCTAATCACGGTCATTATGGCTGAGGCGTTCGCGGAGCTTGCGGCGCTGAGCGGATTCGCCCTGCTGGTGATGGTGAGTTCGCGCATTTCCTTAACCCGTTATTTTCGGGCGTCGCGGCCGCTCTGGTTCATTATGGCCTTCATGTTCCTGTTCTATATCTTATTCGACAAGAGCGGCAACTCGCTGGTGAATGCGGGCAAGCTCAACATTACGACCGGAGGCGTTACCTACGGGGCCTACGCGGTATGGCGCATGGCGCTGCTCGTTAGCTTTACCGCGATTTTGACATTCACGACCACGCCGGTCGAGCTCAACCTCGGGCTGGAGCGGGTGTTGAAGCCGCTGCGCTTCGTCGGCGGCTCGCCGCAGCAGTGGTCGATGATGATCGGCATCTCGCTGCGCTTCATACCAACCATATTCGAGGAGGCCGACAAAGTGATGAAGGCGCAGGCTTCGCGCGGCGCCGATTTCCACGAGATCTCCTTCGTCCAGAAGGGCAAGATGGTCATGACGCTCATGGTGCCTGTCATCGTCAGCGCGTTCCGGCGGGCCGAGGAGCTGGTCCAGGCGATGGAGGCCCGGGGATATGTGCTGCATGCGCCGCGCACGTCGCTGCGCACGCTCGTATGGCGGACGCCGGACACGCTGTTTATCGCGTCGTTCCTTGTCCTGCTGCTGTTCATCTCATGGTGGTGATCGGATCGGCTATAGATCGCCACCTCTTCTATAAGTACAGCCTATCAAGTGAAAAATATCACATAAAATATCTCAAAGTCTGATATATTTAAAATTAGGAAAATAAAACTAGAAAGCATGGAACAGGGGATAGGAGGAACGGGCATGGCTAGATATTTTCACGGCAAAGAGGTCGAGCTGCTGGCCCCGGCAGGCACGTTTGATATTTTCAAACAAGTGATAGAGGCAAATTGCGATGCGGTATATTTCGGTGGGCCGTCGCTGAACATGCGAATGATGCGCAAGGGCTACAATCTGTCCTGCGACGAGATTCGGGCGGCCGCCGAGATGGCGCATGAACGGGGCAAGCGCGTCTATGTGACGGTCAACAATCTGCTGAACGGCGAGGACATCGAGGAAGCGAAGCGGTACCTGTCATTCCTGAACGAGGTTGGTCCGGACGGGATTATCGCCCAGGATATGGCCGTCTTTCCGCTGATTAAGGAGATGAACCTGACCCGGCTTCCCGTGCATGCCTCGGTGATGATGAACGTGCATAACGAGGAAATGATTCGCGCGCTGCAGGAGCTCGGCGTGACGCGCATCGTCGCTTCCCGGGAGATGGATCTTCGGACGGCGCAGCTGCTGCAAGCGAAGACCGGCATGGAGTTCGAGTACTTCGTCCATGGCGACATGTGCACGGTGCATGGCGCCAACTGCTACTACAGCTCGCTGCTGTTCGGCAACAGCGCCAACCGGGGCCGCTGCATGAAGCCTTGCCGTTGGGAGTACCGCGTGAAAAAGGACGGCAACGTGTACCCGACCGAATATCCGCTGGCCGCCAAGGATATGAATCTGTATGAGCATATTCCGGAGCTGATCGAAGCGGGAATCACCTCTTTCAAAATCGAAGGACGGATGCGTGACGCCGAGTTCCTCCGCCTGCTGGTGAACAGCTACGGTGACGCGATCGACCGCTATCTCGCCGATCCGGTCGGCTTTGAGCGCTCGCAGGACAGCCGCAAGCTGTTCGAGAACCGGAAGCGGGATTTTACGACGGCCTATGCGTTCGGCAAGCCCGGACTGGATTATCTCAATACCCGTTATGAAGGAACCGGCAAGTTCTACAGCACGGGCAAAGTGTTCAGCACCCCGACCGCCGAACGGGAAATGAAGGTGGAGCGCATCGAGCAAGTGAAGGCCGCCTTGGCGGAGGTGCGTACCCCGTCCCGCCGGACCGAACGCCCGCAGCTCTCCGTTCATGTGAACGATGCCGAACAGGCGCAGGCCGCGCTGGAAGCGGGCGCCGATATCGTCTATCTCGCGGGAGACGTGTTCCAGCCGGCACGGCCGTTCACGCGCGGCGATATAGAACGGATTGCCGGCGCCGCCGGCGCGTCGAAGGTGGTCCTCGGCCTGCCGCGCATGATGGACGGACTGCATATGGAGCAATACAGCCATGCCCTGGCACAGGATCGCAGCGGCCTGGACGGGCTGCTCGTCACGAATCTGGGCGCGATGCGCCGCTTCCGCGATGCCGGCCTGCCGCTCATCGGAGATGTCAATCTGAACGTGTACAATGCCCGTTCAGCCGAATTCTATCACGAGCGCTTCGGTCTGGAGCGGATAACGGCGTCGCTGGAGCTGCCGCTGCATGATCTCGCGTTGCTGCTGGAGCAGAGCCCGGTGCCGGTCGAGGTGATCGTGCACGGTTCTCCGGTCGTCATGTATCTGGAGCTTGATCTGTATGAGAATGCGGAGGTGCTGGAGCCGATCAGCCAGGAGGATAACCGCTACGTCGACAACCGTTATCTCGTGCTGATGACGGACAAAGGGGAGAATCCGGTCTACCGGGACGCCCGCGGCCGCAACCATCTCGCTTTGTGCAAGGAGCTGTGTTACATGCCGTTTCTCGCCGAGCTCCACTCCGCTGGTGTGAACCATTTCCGGATTGAAGGGCAATCGTATACGTCCGAGCAGCTGCGCGGCATCGTGCAGGCTTACCGGACGGCGCTGCAGGAACTTGAACAATGCGAGGAGATCTATCGCGGCATGAAGCCGGTCTATGCCGGATATACGCTGGGCGCGCTGCAATTCGACCGCCCGATGGGCGAGCCGAAGGGCCCGGCGGAAGCGAAGACGGAAGCGGAGCCTGCGGCAGATTCGACGACAGCCACGGAATCGAAGGCACCGACGGAATCGAAGGCCGCATCGCAGTCGAAAACGTCGACGAAACCGAGTGCGGCAACGAAACGGAAGGCAATGACGAATCATAAGGAAGCAGCCGGACAGAAGGAAGGAGCGGTTGCGCGATGACAAACATCGAGAACGAACCACAGAAAGAAAACCGAACAAGCGGGTTAGAAGGGAGCGCCTTTATCGGGCCGGAGGGCGTGCTCGCGAAGCGGCGGGCTTATTTCTACCCTTGCACGCAGCATTTCTATCGGCGGCCCCCGCAGATTGTGCGCGGATCCATGCAATACTTGTACGACCATGAAGGCCGCCGGTATACGGACTTTTTCGCCGGTGTCTCCGTCGTCGCCTGCGGACACTCCAACCCCCGCATCGTGGAGGCTTCGGTGAAGCAGCTGCAGACGCTGCAGCATACCACGACGATATACTTGACGCAGCCGATGGTTGATCTGGCCGAGCGGCTGGCGAACGGGATCCTGCCGGGCCGGCTGTCGCGGACGTTCTTCTGCAACAGCGGCTCGGAGGCCAACGAGGGCGCGCTGCTCCTGGCCCGGCTGCATACGAAGCGCCGCGATTTCCTGGCGCTGGAGTACGGGCTGCACGGCCGTACCTGGCTCACGATGGGCGTGACCGGGCTGCCGATGTGGCGGGCCGACGACCATCTCGATGAGAGCGGCGTCACGTTCATTCCGCGGCCGTACGAGCCGGGTCTGGACGCGGAGTCCGCGATGCGCCGCTCGCTGGAGGCGCTGAGACAGGCGCTGGAGGCGGCTCCAGAGCGGTATGCGGCGATGATTGTCGAGCCGGTTCAGGGCAATGGCGGCATCATCGTGCCGCCGGAAGGCTATTTCCGCGAAGTGAAGGCATTGCTTGATGCCTATGGCGTGCTGCTGATTGCGGATGAGATTCAGACCGGCTTCGGCCGTACGGGCCGCATGTTCGCGCTCGACCATGACGGTGTCGCGCCGGATATCGTCTCGATGGCCAAAGCGCTCGGGAACGGAGTGCCGATCGGCGCCTTTGCGACGACCGACGAGATTGCGGCGAGCTTCACCCGCCCGTCCGCCTCGACCTTCGGCGGCAATCCGGTCTCGTCCGCAACGGCGTTGGCCGTATTGGACTATATCGAGGAAGAAGGTCTGGTCGAGCGGGCATCCCGGTTAGGCGAACGGCTGAAGCAGGGATTGGAAGAGCTGCAGCGGAAGCACCCGGTGATCGCGGACGTGCGGGGCCGCGGACTGATGATCGGGGCTGAGCTGCAGGGTCCGGCGGGAACGGACAACGCCGCGCTGACCGACGCCGTGCTGGAAGCGATGAAGGAACGCGGCTTCATCATCGGGAAGAATGGCATCGGCCGCAACGTCTTGGCGTTCCAGCCGCCTCTCGTCGTCGAGACGGGCGATATCGATGCGATGCTGGCAGCGCTGGACGGCGTCCTGGGCGGCATCGCAGCATAAGCGCATAAGCATGGAATCGGAAATTGAAGCGTCCGCTATCGGCCGTTCCTGCGCCCCGGCCGTATCGAGCCATTGAGGCATCAGCACTGTCCGGGGCAAGCATGTATAATTGCGGTTCGAGGGCGGCACGATGTGTATAGGCCATGCTCAGACCAAGGAGCCGCCGCGGGCCTGTCAGCGGTCGTTCCGTGCGGGCTGCCATGGCTCCGGCAATTGGTCTGGAACCGAAGCCTGGATGATTGATATTGGGGGAGTCAGAAATGATCTGGATTCAGAAGCTATACCGCAAGACCCGGCTGTTCGGCGAGCTCGTCATGTTCTCGCATACCCTGTTCTCGCTGCCGTTCGCGCTAATCTCGATGGTATGGGCCGCCGGCGGCCTGCCGTCCGCGCATGTGATGCTGTGGTCGCTTATCGCGCTGGTGGCGGCGCGGAACGGGGCGAACGCCTTCAACCGGCTGGCCGACCGGGAATATGATGAGGCCAACCCGCGGACGGCCCACCGCCATCTGCCGCAGCGGCTGCTTCAGGAGCGGGAGGTGACGGCGTTCATCCTGCTGAACTTCGCCGTCTTCATCTTCGCGGCAGGCATGCTGAATCCGCTCTGCCTCTGGCTGTCCCCGGTCGCGATCGCGCTCATCTGCTCGTATTCGTATACGAAGCGGTTCACCTGGCTCTGCCATCTGTATCTCGGCTTCACGATTGCATCCGCGCCGGTGGGCGCCTGGTTCGCCGTCACGGGGGAGCTTGCCTTGACGCCGTTCTTGCTCGGCCTGGTGGTGATGCTCTGGATTGCCGGCTTCGATATTATTTATGCGACGCAGGATATCGAGTTCGACCGGAAGACCGGACTGTGGTCCGTACCGAGCTTATTCGGCTACGAGGATGCGCTGTTCATCGCCCGCGGCCTCCATACGATTATGCTGGCCGTGCTGTTCGCCCTCTTCTTCATCCGGGGGCTCGGTTGGATCTACTTGACGGGCATCGCGGCCTCCGCCGTGCTGCTTGCGGTCGAGCACCGCATCGTCCGGCCAAGCAGCCGGAAGCGAATGAACATGGCCTCCTACAACCTGAATCAGGTCATCAGCATGCTGATTCTGTTTTGCACGATGGCTGATTTCTTTTTGCTCTGAGTCAGAGATGAGGACGAGGTTTGGCGTGAATATCAGTCTTGATTGTTTCAGGGATAGAAATAGGAGAATGTGGGCATAGTCCTCTGTTTGTGGAAAAACTACTAAAGTGTCCACACATAAGTAGACAAAAGGGTGTTAAGCTTTGAGCGTAAGAAAAATCGATATATAGAAGATGTGAATTGTAAACTCACATTATATAGTGTTTTCGGGGCTTGAGAAAAACGGTCTCATTCTCGAAGCAGTGTCCACTATTTACAGACAATTCTTTCGATTTTCCAACGTACACGGACAAAAACCAACATTCACCGACTATAAGAAACAGCACCCGCGAAGGGTGTTTTTCTTTGTTGTGGACACAGGCCCCTATAAATAGGTAAGGTATACGCAGGGCAAACAAAACGGGAAAGAGTGGCATTTTAATGTCAACTTAAAAAGCGAATTTCCAGATTTCCACGACATTATCCTAAATTCGAATACGGCCGGGACGGCGTTCATGACCATTCTCAGATCTCAGATGCCCGCTTTGGCAGTTGAGCCGGGGCAGAAGCGTCTCCTTAGTCGACAATCAATTCGGCATTCGTCATTCAGACGGCAGGACTGACAAGAACACCTTGCATTCGGTTGCCGAGATCGAAGAGGTCATCGCTAACGAATTCGCTTTGCCCAAGCTCCCCGTAAGAGAGGCTCTAGACGTGCCATCTGAACTTGGCATCGATGTTTTTAGCTCGGAAAATTAGTCTATTGACTACTCTGGCGCCGCCGGATACCCGCCCAGCCGCTTAACAGAATGAGTCCGTAAGCCCACATGAGCCAGGCGGCGAAGGCGGGGACAGAGGCGGCGGGCATCGAAGGAAAGAGCGACGAATGCCAATTGAGACTGATGATATCAAGCAGCATCCCAGGCACCGCAATGGCGGCGGCCGCGGCAGGAAGATTCAATCCTGCAGCACGCTTGCCGCGGTACAGCGGGAGCGTAATGGCCGCGACAATCGGTATCGTGAGCAAGTAGAACAGTATCATCCACCCCGGATTTGCCGGTTGAATCAACCATCCGCCGAACCAGCGGAACGAGGCAGTCGCCCCGATCCAGACTAGGCATCCCCATATAATAAACGAGCGCATAGCTCCATCCTCCTTAATGCAATGAAATGCTGTTGGACTCGAATTATAAGGTCACATCCTTATCCAGCATGGCCCGTATCCATACCTCCGCATCGCGATAGACTTCATCGACCGGGTAATCGGGGTCCAGCAGTGCCTGCAGCGCGATTCCGTCGATGAGCGCGTTCAGAAGCGGCGCCAGCCGCGCGGGAGACAGAGCGCCTTGCCTAGCCTTCGGCCGCTCCGCCGCTTTTCCGCTCTCTTCCTCTGTGCTGCTCGGCTGGGGGATGCGGCTCTCCAGGAGCTTCGCTAATTGCTCGTTCTCCCGTGCCAGCAGTTGACGAAGCGGCGCCTGCATCGCCGGCTGATGCAGACTGTGCGCCATCATGGCGAAGAAGAGGCGGTGGTACGGGGAATCGAAGCCGCAGCGGCTGCGTGCGGATGCCAACGCATCCGCCAACACAGCCGATTCGGTTGGCATCTCGGCCCAGGATGCTTCGCACCAGTCCCGCAGTACCTCCATCAACAACTGATCTTTCGTCCGAAAATGATAAAACAACGTCCCCTGGGTCACGCCCGCCTGCTCCGCGACGGCCCGCAGCGTCGTTCGCTCCGGTCCCCGCTCGGCGATGCAGGTCCGGGCCGCTTGCAGCAGCATGTCCCGGGAGACGATATTCGGCTTGGCCATGTCAGGCTCCCTCCTTGAAGGAAATTAGGTTCACCTTAATTAGTTATTTAACTGACTAACTAAGATCGACTTCAATTTACCATATAAATGGCGAAAGCGTCAAATATGAGATGACTGTTTAGAAGCAGTTTGTAGTATCGCGTTTTACGGCATAGCGAAAGGTTAACCTAATTAACCAAATATTGGGATGAAAGGCCTATATATCTTACCCATTTCATACAATATAATATTATTGAAATATTTGTCTTAGGAGGTTGGAAATGAGAAAAATCATTATGTTTTTTTTAGTTGCAATGCTCTGTATCTCCAGCACAGTCTTTGCACAAGGAAACATAACTGAAGATGGTTCACGAGTAAACAAAGGGAAGCTTTCAAAAGAAGAAGAACTAATAGTTGAGAAGAGAAGTGAAGAGGTTGGAAGGCATTTCTTGGCGGTTGCAAAGGCGAAGGCAAAACTGGATGAAATGTCAGAGCACTTTACAATGCAATCGGAACAAGTTTTATCTGCACAAGCGGAACTTGAAAAGCTGGAGAAGGGCTATCAACAATTGGGTCTTATCAAGGTTAGTCAAGAGGAGAAGCAATCAGTGACTCCTTTATCTACAAAAGGAGATTATGCACTGGATAAGCTTACAATCTATTATGACTCCAAAGTGGGACTGCATGTTATTGAAATGGCGGGGATGTGGAAAAACACCAACTTCTACAATGATGTACAGTGTCCGCTTTCCTGCCACGGAACGATAGATGTGGGAGGGAAAGACGGAATAGGATTATTCTCATTGCATCGCGATATCAATGTTATCTCTCCAAAGTTTTTACAATAACGCACGGTACCCTGACTGAAACGGATTGGTCATATAGAGCAGATAAGGAAATAGAAAGGAGAGGTGCAGCATACTCTTTTCAAGATACTGTCCAAGTTGCAAGAGTCAATCCTCCTAAGTTTGAGCAATATAACGGATATAGACATTTAATGTGGTATTATTTTAATTTTACCGATGGTTATCCGCGACCAGGAACAACGATTTCGTTTAAAGTGACTGTAGCACACACATGGGGCAGAGCATATGTTAACAGTATAAGTGCCGGACCATTTTCAATAGGGATTGGCATTGCAAATGAATCCGATAGTTGGAAGTTTGACGAACCTACTTACATGAGTTTTTAAAGAGGAGGCAACTCCTCTTTTTTCTGCTTGCTAAAGAAAGGTGGTCTACATGAACAAGCGAAAAAGAGCCCTGATCGCGGGCTTCTTAATTCTTGCTGTTATTCTCGCCGTCGTCGTCATCAAGATAATAAACCGCGATCCGATAGCGCCGTTTCAGTCGCGTGCCGGTTCCATGCACCAGCTAGACCGGGACTCCCGCGTGACGTATACGATCAACTCGCATCATATCGATTTTTTCACGGATAGCAACGGGGAAACGCTTGTATTCTATTCAAATCCCCAGAATGTTATTCTTGGTTATTTATATTTTCCAATTTGGCCCCCTGAAGATACGAGAGTGCATTGGCACCTTAGCGCACGTCAAGACAGCGTCATATTTACCTCTGTCCTGCTGGACGGGGCGATTGACCGGATTACCGTGAAGGCGGAGGACGGTCGGGAGATGAGCAAGGAACTGCACCCGATTCAGTACAATAATTACCGCTTCGTGATTGCAGTTGACAATCGAATCCAGCAATCCCCTGTCGATATAACAGGATACTCTAAGGAGAATAAGGTCGTGTACAAGAACGTGAATCAAAAATACGACAAAAGTTTGTTCAAGTAAGGTTGGATGTATCCAAAGCCCCGCCTCTTGCCAGCTTATGGGGCGGGCTGGTGATAATGCATGCCGGTATCGTGAGGGAAGTCTTCCCGTTCGACGGCATAGTCGAGATCATCGATGTCGCAGATCGGAATCGGCACTTTATTGGCGATGAGCCGGCTGACAAATTCGAACTGATCCGTCAACAAAGGTGCCTGCTCGCGCATTAATGTAGTACTATAAGCGTTGGACCCTGGTCTGTAGGATTAGCTTTAGTAAAGATTATGATCATTGGTTACGTGAGAAAAGGACGTACATGAATTTTTAAAGAGGGGGAGACTCCTCTTGTTTTCTTCTGGGAAGAAAGGTGGTCGTGATGAAGAAGAGAAGCATCATTCTGGTTTCCGGTTGCTTTATTCTTGTCGCTGTCCTCATAGGCCCAGCCCTCATGATGATGAACCGCGATCCTGTAGAGTCCTATCAATCGTATATCGGCTCCAAGTATCAGCTCAATCGGGATTCCCTCGTAACGTATAAGATCAACTCACATCATGTCACGTTTATCACGGATAATCATTACTCTACGCATATTTTCTGTTCCGAAGCAGGGGATTCCAAAATTAATTATCTTTATATTCCGAGAGGGGCGCCAGAGAGAAAGCGAGTGTATTGGCATACGAGTTCAAAGAATGGGAGCGTTATGTTTACCTCCGTCCTGTATGACGAAGCGATCGACCATATTACCGTGAAAGCGGTGGATGGACAAGAGATGCGGGAGGAGCTCAAGCCCATTCCTTACAACGATACCCGCTTCGTGGTTGCAGTTAGCGATCGGATTGAAAGAAACCCGGTCGATATTACGGGATACTCCAGGGAGGATGAGGTGGTTTACCGCAATATTAAGGAGAAATACGACAAAGAGCTGTTCAAGCGCTAGCGCCCTTCCCATGCAAAAACCCGCCTCTTGCTAGCTTAAGGGGCGGGCTGGTGCTAATGCATGCCGGTGTCGTCAGGGAAGTCTTCCTGTTCGACGGCATAGTCGAAATCATCGATGTCGTAGATCGGAATCGGCACTTCATTGGCGATGAGCCGGCTGACAAATTCGAACTGATCCGTCAACAAAGGAGCCTGCTCGCGCATGGAGGTGAGAATGAGCTCCGTCTCCACCGGATCGAACAGTTCTCCGTAGCGCGCGTTGTCCATCGCGTTGATGATGACGCAAGAGACGTTATCGCGCAAGAGAAGGGGAGGGCTGGTCCGCCAAGGGGCGGTTAAGGCCCGTTCGATCTTCTTTTTGTTCAATTCGCTCTCGAAATAGGTGATCAGCTGCTCGATCTGCTGCTTGGCGAATACGTCTTCTTCCGGGTCGGGCATGACCTGCTCGCCCTCCTGACGCATCTCGTACAATTCCATGATCGTCGTATAAGGGATTACATATTCAACGGGCCGCCGGGGCTCAAATAAATGGCCGTATACCGCTAGCATAACGGCTTCCAATACAAATCGGCGAGGCTTCACTGTCGATCCTCCTTCATCTAAGATGCAGATTGCGATTGGCAGACAGGCTGCGCGCAATAACATAATAATACCACCTTGCCCCAATGGACAAAAGAGTAAACAGTTGAATTATTCGGGAAACCCAAGAAAGCCGAACCTCCTGTATCCAAGAGATTCGGCTTCTGCCGGGTACGGGTCAATACGTTCGCGCCTCGAAATAAGACCAGAGCGTGCGCAGATCGGCATGCGCCGGAAAAGCGGACAACTGCTCCGTCACGTCCCATGCCTGCTTCATGAACCGGTGGCTTACCGCCAGCGCTTCCTCCAGGCCTCCGCTCTGCCGGACGATCTCGATGGCCTCGTCCATTGCCGCTTCGGAGGCGTCCGGGCGAAGCAGCTCGCGCAGCTTGCCGGCCGTGGCCTCGTCCTTCATCGCCAGGATGACGGGCAGGGTGACATGACCGTTGCGGAGGTCGGTGCCTGCCGGCTTGCCCAGCTCCTCGGCGGTCGCCGTGAAGTCCATGATGTCGTCCCGAATCTGGAAGGCCATGCCGAGCAGCTCGCCGAAGCGGTACAGGCTGTCCACGACGTCCGGAGCGGCGCCGGCTGCTTTGGCGCCAAGCTGCAGGCAGGTGGCCATCAGCAGGGCGGTCTTGTTGCGTGTCTTCTCCCAATACGCCTCCAGCGGGATTTCGAGATTGAAGCGCTGCTCCATCTGCTGGTACTCGCCTAGGCAGAGCTGGGTCGTCGTGACCGAGGCCAGCTCGTGGATATATTTCTCCGCCTCCTGCCCATTGGCGGCGGCGAGTTCCATGACGCGGCACATAATATAGTTTCCGATATGGACGGCAGAATAGACCCCGGTCTTGCGATGCAGGGCCGGCTGTCCGCGCCGCGTCTCTGCCTGATCCAGAATATCGTCGTGAACGAGTGAGGCGGCGTGGACCATTTCGACCATCGCGGCCAACTGGTAGACGCTGTCCGTCTCGGGACGGGAGCCGAACCGGCTGCCGACGATCGTCATAATCGGCCGCAGACGCTTGCCTCCTGCGCGGATGAGATCCATGACGCTGAGCGCGACGATGGATCGGGAGGATACATCCGGGTCATGCAGCACAATTCGTTCCAGGTCGCGGTTGATGCGGGCGAGCGGGATATGAAGGCGTTCATGCAGCGTGCCGTCAAATGACCTCATATGCCACCTGCTTGTAACGCTTCATCAGGAACCGGGACATCTGCCGATGCAGCTCCGATTCCGTACCTTTTCCCTCTGCCCGCCGTATTTGAATCCGCTTGTTGACCGTAGCCATATCGGCTATCAGCTCGGTTAACCCGTGACGCGCGGCGAACTGGTAGTACAGACTGAGCAAGAAGTCGCCGTCGAGCACCGCTTTCCCCGCGAGACGCTCGTCCTGGGGAACATGGTGATGCGTCCGCATCGCTTGACGCAGCAGCCAATAGCAGCCTAACAGAAGGCGCCGTTCCTCGGCTGTCATATCATAAGCGTCCAGCGTTCGCGCCATATCGGACAGGTAGCGTTCGTCCGAGCCCGCCGTAATGCGGATGCCGGCCAGCGGCGGAAGCTCTTGCTCAAGCATCTGAATCGTATCCTTCATAAGTTGCCGGTTCATGGGAACCCCCCGCTTCCCTGTAGAAATAAGCAAAGTAATGTGACGCAGGGACACATTACTTTGCCGTTGTCAATGAATGTTATATCGTCCGGGTCCCGATTAATCGGTATACAGGTACCAGCGGCGGACAAGCGGAATCTTCTTCCAGATTCGCTTCAGGCGAGGGTACAGGTAGTAATCCGCGCCGAAGGTGCTGCCGGAACCGCCAATCAACGCGATGCCGCCGAAGAAGTACCAGAACATCTCGTAAGGAGCCATGCCGGACGTGTAGATCATGACGCCCATCGCGCAAGTTCCGATCGCGGCAATCGCCGTGAACAAGCCGATAATCAGCATAATGCCGAAGACAACCTCGGCCGCTACCATGCAGCCCTGGAAAATATATGCCAGCGTCGTGTAGCCGCCGTCATGCGTATAGAACATCAAATCCATCGACCAATCCACGATGCTCTTGAGGAAATCCGGCACCGGAATAGCCTTGATCGCCGTGCTTGCCCCTTCTACGGCCGATGCGGCCGTCTGGGCGTCTACGGTCGAATGGACCGCGTCGACCGCTTCCGTAGCCGCCGTCACGCCATCCATCGCCTTCGGCGGAATCAAGAACATTTGGGAAGGATCCTTAAGCAGCTTCGCCGCTTTCTCCCAACCTTGCATCAACCACATGACACCGATGTAGATCCGCAGCGGCACAAGCCAGAAGTTCGGCGAACGCTTGGAGAAGTGGCCGCCAACGAAGCTTCTGCGGTTCTCGATGTGGAAGATCTCGTGCATCAAATAAGTCCAGACCTTATTAAAACCAAGTACCTGCAAGAAGTACACGATATTAATCATGTGCTTGAAGAACATGGCCAGGAAGCCGGAGAAATGGAACAGCTTCTTCGGCGTTCCCACGGCGGCAACCCCGTAGCGTCCGCCAATGGAGACCATCGTCCCGTGGAAGGCCGGCTTGTACGATTTTTGCGTGCCGCCCTTGATGTCGCATACGAGATTGTGGGCGATGAGGCCGGCGGAGTGCTCGGCGTTCTCGACCATTTGCGGGACGGGCCGCTCTTCGCCTTCCGGAATATAGAAGATGTTGTCGCCGACAACATAGACATTGTCATAATCAACGGACTGCAGCTTGTCATTGGTCAAAATGCGCTTGCGTCCTTGCTGCTGCACGTCGAGATTGCCGACCAGATCGGAACCTTCGACCCCAGCCGTCCAGATCACCGTGCTCGATTTGATTTCGTTGTCCTCGCCCAGAATAACCGAGTTCGGCGTCACGCCGGAAATTTTCGTTCCGGTAATGATCTCGACTTTCATTTTGCGGAGATATTTATCCGCTTTGTCGATCAGATTTTGCGGCAGAATCGGCAAAATCTTCGGTGCCATATCGGCCACGACAAGACGAACTTCGGATTCATCCACATAGAATTCCTGGCACAGCTGCTCGCGGTATTCCGCCAGTTCGCCGATCATTTCCACGCCCGTGAAGCCGGCGCCGACGACGACGAAGGTCAGCATCTGCTTGCGCAGTTCCGGATCGCTCACTTTCGTGGCATCCATGAACATTTGGCGGATCTGCTGCTTCAGCTTCACCGCATCCTCGAACGACCACAGCGAGAAGGAATGCTCCTCCGCGCCCGGGATCCCGAAGAATGACGGTTTACATCCGGTACCGATAACAAGATGATCATACTTGTACGTGCCGTGTTTTCCCTCGAGCTTGTTGCTCTTGAAATCAATGTTCGCAATTTCGTCCAGGACGATGTCCACCTTGAGGCCCGCGAAAATCTTCTTCAGATCCATCTTGATGGCATCTTCGTCAACGCGCCCCGCGGCGACCTCGTGCAGCTCCGTCATCATCGTATGGAACGGCTTGCGGTCAATCAGCCTGATGCGGATATCCTGATCCTTTTTGAACCGTTTGGCCAGCTTCTTCGCCGTCAGGACACCGCCGTAGCCTGCGCCCAACACAACGATCTCTTTCATGGTTTCACCCCTGCATAACGATGTAGTATGAATTGCGTTGGTTCAAAATTAAACTATATCATGAAGGGAGCCCCGACAGCAGGAGAGCAAGGATGAATGCTATCAAGCGTCATCTGTGCCCGTAGGCCACCGTACTCTCTTACTGCGGAGCTCTATATTCAATCCTGAATCGAAGCCAGATTACTTAGCCGAAGCGAGAGCTTCCTCAGCCAGCTTCACAAAGCCGATGACGTGGATGGATACGCCGGAGATTGCATCCTGGGTGCCATCATCTTTCACTGCGATGGCCGCAGGATCTTGCTTCGCGATCAGCTCTTCTTCCATTTTTTTCGCTTGCTCGCTCCATTCCAGTTCGGAACCGGCTTTCTTCATGCCGTACTCTTCGCCCAGCTCTTTTTTCGTTTTTCCGCCTTCTTTATTGACGGCGTCCCAGTTCACTTCTGTAATCTTACCGTCTTTCACGGTGATATCGAGCGTATCTTTCCAACCGGACTTCTCGTCGAAGTCGCCGGCTTCGGCATGATACGTGCCATCTTTATATTGGCCTTGGGCTTGGCCTTGATCCGCCGGAGTCGTCGTCTCCGTATTTGGTGCTGTAGTCTCTTCTTTCTTATCTCCACAGCCTGCCAGCATGCCTACTACTAATACAGCAGACAAAAGCAACGCAATTTTCTTTTTCATAACCCGTCCCCACCTTTTCATTATTCAAAAATACTTTGTGAAAAATTTAACTAACCGTTTTACACCATGATTGTAACATCAAGACCAAATATTAGATGTGATATAAGTCACAGTCAACCCCAAAATTTAAAAATATTAAAATTGTTTTGTTTTCCGGTGTTTTTTTCTTATTGTTGCGAACTTTCTCCCATCTTATACAATCGGGAACCAGACCGCAATGCTTAACTCGATGCGGCTTTATGATTTCTTTGCAAAAAATGCAGGAACCCTTTACAAGCCTCTGATATGGGCTTTACATTTCTCCGCTATGCTGGGGGAGATGACAGGCCGTTCCTGTTCCAAGCGGGCAAGCGCCCATGGGCAGGTACAGGCCGCTGCGCAGCTGATGATTGGGGGTGCCTATCGTGAAATCGACTGTAATGCCCGGGCGGGGAGCGCTGTTGTCCGCAGAGCGGACACGGCATGCCATGGAGGAGAACAATGCTGCCGTCCGTCGCCGCCGCCTGTGGGAGAGAATCCGGCCCTATGTATATATCGGCCCGGCATTTCTGTTTCTCGGTTTGTTCTTTTTCTATCCGATGCTGTCCGTCTTTGTTCTGAGCTTCTTCGACTGGTCTCTGCTGAATCTCGCGAGCCGTTCCTGGTACGGCTTGGCCAATTACCGCGAGCTGCTCGCGGATCCCGACTTCGCGCATGTGGTCGCCAATACGGCGATATACACGGCGGCGACCGTCGGCCTCGGGCTGCTGCTGGCTCTGTTTCTGGCCTTGTGGCTGAACCGTCCGGCACGGAGGTTCGGGCTCATTCAAGGCATGCTGTTCAGCCCGCATATCATTTCTCTCGTCTCCATATCGATCTTGTGGCTGTGGATGATGGATCCCCAGTACGGCCTGCTGAACACCGTGCTGGAGGCACTCGGCATTTCCGGCCTGCCGTGGCTCGCCGATCCGGCCACCGCCCTGCCTTCGCTCATTCTCGTCGCGCTCTGGAAGGGGGTCGGCTACAACATGATCGTACTGATTGCCGGTCTGCAGAGCATCCCGCGCGAGATTCATGAAGCGGCGCTGCTGGATAACGTGTCGCGCTGGCGCGTCGTGTGGCGGATTACGATTCCGCTCTTGTCGCCCAGTCTGTTCTTTCTGCTCATCATGAATACGATTAGTTCCTTTCAGGTCTTCGATACGATCAGCATCATGACCCAGGGCGGCCCCGTGAACAGCACCAACATGCTGGTCTACTACATTTACGAGCAGGGGATGGAGTTCTTCAACGGCGGGTATGCCGCTGCCGGCTCGGTCTTGCTGCTGGCCGCCGTCGGCCTGGTGACGCTCGCGCATTTCGCTCTGCTCGGGCGCCGGGTTCATTACCGCTAAAAAACAAGAAAAGGAGGCTGCCGATATGCACAACCTGGTACGCAGATGGCCCTTCCGCCTGCTGGAAGCCGCCGCGCTCGCCCTGATCGCGGGCATGTTCCTCTTTCCCTTCTTGTGGATGCTCGTGACCGCCTTCAAATCAAAGCCCGAGGTGCTGCAGTTCCCGCCAACGTGGATCCCGCAGGAATGGCGATGGGACAACTTCTCTGCGGCGTGGAACTCGGGTCCGTTCGGCCGTTACGTGCTGAACAATGTGATTGTCGCCGTCAGCATTTTGGCGCTGCAGCTGCTCACCGGCATTCCGGCCGCTTATGCGTTCGCCCGCTTCCGCTTCAAGGGGAGGGGACTGCTGTTCAGCCTCGTGCTGCTGGCGCTCATGATCCCGTCGCAGGTCGTGTTCCTTCCTATTTATGTGCAGATGAGCGGGTGGAATCTAATCAATACGTTGTGGGCGTTAATTCTTCCATTCGGGGCGAGCGCCTTCGGCATCTTCCTCATCCGGCAAGCGTTCTTGCAGATACCGGAAGATATGATGGAGGCGGCCCGGCTCGATCATGCGACCGAATGGACGATCCTGTGGCGCATCGCGGTGCCGATGGCGAAGCCGGCCGTGACGACCTTTGCGCTGTTCAGCCTCATATACCATTGGAATGATTATTTCTGGCCGCTTATTATGACGAATCAGGCGGCGATGCGGACACTTCCAGTGGGCATTGCGATGCTGAAGGAGACGGAAGGCATCAGCGCGTGGAACGTGCTGATGGCAGGCAATCTGATGCTCGTCGTTCCGGCGCTGCTGCTGTTCGTTCTGGCACAGCGGCATATTATGCAGGCTTTCGTGTACAGCACCAAATAAAGCTTCTTGTCTAACTCAATCGCGTATCAATAAATCGTACATCAATCGATCGAGCATTAATGAATCGCACATCAATCCATCGTGAAGGAGATGAAGAAGGATGATTTGGAATATGTATCGCAAGAAGCGAATGCGGTCAGCCGTGCTGGCGATGATGATGGGGGCGGGGGCATTGTTGTCCGGCTGCGGCGGGACGGCCGCGGGGACATCCTCGGGAAGCGCGGCGGACGCCCAGACAGGGGGACTCGCCCCGGCGCCGGCGGCCCAGATCGCTTCCGAACCGGCTGCGGGCACGCCGGTAGAGATTCAGTTCTGGTATTCTCTGGGCGGAGCGAATGGCGAGCTGATTGAAGCGATGACGGCGGACTTCAACGCGTCTCAGGATGAAGTATTCGTTCGGCCGGCTTATCAAGGCGATTATTATACGAACCATTCCAAGGTGCTGGCCGCCGTTGCCGCCGGCAACCAGCCCGACGTCACGATGATCGAGGTCGCTTCGGTCGGGGCGTTCGCGGACGCGGGCGTCATCGAGCCGCTGTCCTCGTATACGCAAGGCGCGGAGAAGGACTATATCGACGGATTGATGGGCAACTCCTACTGGAAGGATGAGCTGTACGCCATCCCGTTCAACCGCTCGACGCCCTTGCTCTATCTGAACAAGGGGCTGTTGAAGGAGGCGGGTCTCAACCCGGAAGGCCCGAAGACTTGGACGGAGCTGGAGGAATTCGCCCGCAAGCTGACGAAGCAGGAGGGCGGGAAGACGGTGCGCTACGGCTTCTCCACGCCGATCGACATCTGGTTCTATGAAGCGCTTGTCTTTCAGAGCGGGGGCAGCATCTTGACCGAGGACAACAAGCAGCTTGCGCTGCTGAACGAGGCGGGAAAAGCGCCGCTTGAATTCTGGTCGCGCATGATCAAGGAAGGCATTATGAAGAATCCGCCGGGCGAGAAATACAATGCTTGGGACGTAGCCAAGCAGGATTTCGTCAACGGGCAGGTCGCCATGATCTTTACGTCGACGGGCGATCTGAAGGGCTTGAAGGAGACGGCCGGATTCGAGGTCGGAACCGCCTTTCTGCCGGCGAACAAGGATTATGGCGCTCCGACGGGCGGCGCGAATCTGGCCGTGCTGGCGGCATCGTCCACGGAGAAGAAGCGGGCGGCGTGGAAGTTCATTCAGTGGATGACCGCTCCGGAGCAGACGATACGCTGGTCGCAAGGCTCTGGTTATATGCCGGTCAGCAAGACTGCGGTGGAGTCGGATACCTTGAAGGAGGCCTTCGCCAAGGATCCGAACTTCAAGGTCGCGATCGATCAGCTGCAGTATGGCAAGGCGCGTCCGATGGTGCCCGGCTATAAGGAATTGCAGGAGGTTATTATGACCGAGATCCAACGGGTCATCCTCGGCCAGGCGACGCCGGATGGAGCGCTGCAGGCCGCGACGGACAAGGCGAACAAGCTGCTGCGCAAATAAAGGACGCCTGACCGGGAAGCATCACCCGGAAAAAGCACCTCCCCGCATTTTTGGGGAAGGTGCTTTTTCCGGGTGCCCGCAAGTTTCGCTTAGGCGCCCCTGGTCGGCAAACATTTTCTGCGAGAACGCGGGCATGCCGCCGGGGAGAGCGGCAAAGGAAAACAGTGAGTTTTTGGCATTGGCAATTGACCTGGTCTATGGTAAAGTATACCCCTGTGTGCCATCACACCGCGGTTCGCAACCATCCCGCGTAATCAAAACTAGGGGGAGTACCGAATGTTCAATTTCATATGGGGGATATTGTTTGTCCTTGCCAATTTCGGCTTTTTTCTGCTGTGTTACCGCTTGTTCGGCAAGAACGGCTTGTTCGCCTGGGTCGGCGTCATGACCATCGTCGCCAATATTCAGGTCGGGAAGACGATCGAGATGTTCGGCATCGTAATGACGCTGGGCAATGCGGCAAATGCCAGCCTGTTCATGACCTCGGATCTTCTTAACGAAAAATATGGACCCAAGGAAGCGCGCCGCGCGGTCTGGTTCGGATTTTTCATGCTCATCATGACAACGATAATCATGCAGATGGCCCTTGCCTTCATTCCTCAAGGAGATGAGATTGCCCAGAGGGCACAGGCGTCGCTGGCGCATATTTTCGACTTGATGCCGCGGGTCGCCGCGGGGAGCCTGACGGCCTATCTCGTCAGTCAATTTCTCGATGTCAAGCTGTTCAGCATGCTGCGGGAACGTTTTCCCAAGTCGGGCCAGCTGTGGATTCGCAGCAACTGGAGCACGGGAATCAGCCAATTGGCGGACTCGTTCGTCTTCTGCACGATCGCGTTTGCCGGTTATTACCCATGGGACGTATGGTTTCAAATTTTGCTGACGACCTATATCGTCAAGCTGCTGTTGTCGGTAGCGTCCACCCCGTTTTTATATTGGGCGAGAAGCTTCCGCGTGCCCGGAATGGAATCGTCCGCCGCAAGGGAAGGCAGCATGGACAGACGATAACTTGCGTACACGATACCGTCCGGCTTCGCAGACAAGATGCGGAGCCGGGCGTTTTTTTATGAATGCCGGCATTGGATACAGTACGGGCGGGAGCGCCGTGACAAGTAGGCCGAGCATTTTTGACAAATTGCGCCATGTTTCACATGGAACGTTGTCCGAGGCGCGGGGGCCGTCCGTTTCCCACAAAAAGGGGTTCCTGCGCCGATTGGCGGCTGGAACCCCTTGCTTCACCCGGTCGTGATCGATGGGATCAGTACCCATGTCCGTTCTGCATCATTTGATTATGCATCATGCCCCCGCGCATCATGCCTTGGCTGCGGACCGATTGGCGATCGGCTCCATGGCAGTGTTGAACCATTTGTTCAACCTGTGCATCGGTCATATTCGGATGCATCTGCTTCATATGGGGGGGCATTTGGCCGAAGCCGCTGTCGTTGCTGCCAGAGGCATATACCGCGGTTCCGAAGATGAGGGCGAGCGCGGTTGCCCCAACCCATACAAGTCGTTTTTTCATGAAGACATCCCTCCCAAGGCCATCTTACCCGTACCGGAAAGAAGATCGCTATGTGCTTCGTCACAAGAAAGGCAGGAGATATGCGGATCCTGCGCCGCATCATGGCTGGACAAGGGAGCGGACGAGGTCTATAATTGCATGTGAAACGGCAACTGAATATGCATACTAGGGGGGCTGGAATAGGGCCGGCTGAGATCGTATCCCGTGAAGATACTGACCCTTACACCTGATCTGGGTAATGCCAGCGTAGGAATGAGAATGGCGCCATGCCGGACGGCGGAGGCGTTCCTTTGCGGTCGGAGAAGTCCGATGCACCGCATCCGTGTTCACAGCGCGGGCGGGCAAGCGGAATGCTCTGCATGGAACGCGACGTACCGTTCAAGCGGCCGCCATGCACACGCCTAGGTAATGGACAGCGTAAGCGCCCCGATGAGGGGCGCTTTTTTAGATCCGCGCGATGGCTTGCGCGGGCGCTTATCAGGGAAGGGCTGCGGCAGGATGCCCGTTGTGCCGGGACTCCGCCGGTTCGTATGCCAGAGAAGGAGCATGGCCGTGTACCGCCTGAATGACAGGCGAATCGGAAAGGGGAAGAAGATCAGGATGAGAAGCATGCGTGCACGAAAAAAAGGAGCGCTTGGACTGGCCTTGGCGCTCATGTTCATGTTGACCGCCTGCGCGGGAGGAGGTTCCGCACCGACGACGCAAGGAAGCGGAGCACAGGGCGCTGAAGCGCCGAAGGAGCTGCGCGAGATTACGTTCGTGCTGGAATGGACGCCGAATACGAACCATACCGGGGTGTATGTCGCCCAGCAAGAGGGGTACTTCGAAGCGGAAGGGCTGAAGGTGAACATTATTCAGCCCGGTACAGGCGGAGCCGACGCGATGATCGCCTCTGGCGCCGCGCAGTTCGGGGTCAGCGTACAAGAGAGCATTACGCTGGCGCGCACGCAGAATGTGCCGATCGTGTCTTTGGCGGCCATCATTCAACATAATACGTCCGGGTTCGCCGCCCCGCAGGACAAGCACATTACGTCGCCCAAGGATTTCGAAGGCAAGACGTACGGGGGCTGGGGCTCGCCGGTGGAAGAAATGGTGCTGCGGACGCTCATGGAGCAGGAGGGCGCCGACTACGGCAAGATCAAGAACATCAATATGGGTTCCGCCGACTTTTTCACCGCGGTCAAAAAGGATATTGATTTCGCTTGGATTTTCTACGGGTGGACAGGCATTGAGGCTGAGCTGCGCAGCGAGCCGATCGATATGATGTATGTCAATCAATATTCGGATGCGCTCGACTACTACACTCCGGTCATCGCGACCAGCGAGAAGCTGATCGAGTCCGATCCCGAGCTGGTGAAGGCGTTCATGCGGGCCGTGTCGCGGGGATATCAGTTCGCGATCGACAATCCGGAGCAGGCGGCCGGGATCATGTTGAAGCAGGTGCCTGACCTGGACAAGGAACTGGTTATGGCCAGCCAGCGCTGGCTCAGCCCGAAATACCGCGACGATGCGCCGCGCTGGGGAGAGCAGAAGCGGGAAGTGTGGGATAACTATACGAACTGGCTTTTGCAGAACAAGCTGATGGAGAAGCCGATCGATATCGACAAGGCGTTCACGAACGAGTTCTTGCCTGAAGCCTGAGGCAGACGCTGCTCAGGGAACGGGCGATGACGGCAGGCGATGATGGCGTTAGATCATTTTGAGGGCCGATAATCCGTGCAAGGGTTTGCCCTCTCCGGGATGAACGGTTCGAGCCGGGCTCGGCATCAAGACGGGATTAGCATCAAGAGGGGGATTAGCATCAAGAGCAGGATCAGCATCGAGAGGAGGAGTTGGCATGAGGGGGACGAACCGCATAGCTGCGGCAGGAACGCGCAGGAAGGTGGCGGCGGGATGAAAAGACGGCTTGCAACGGCGGGACCGCCCGCGGCGGCCCTGCTGCTGTTCATCGTGGCATGGCAGATTGGGGTCATGCTGTTCGATGTGGAGAAATGGATGCTCCCGAGCCCGCTTGATATCGCGCGGGAAGCGGCGGCCAACGGCAGCGGCATTCTGCTGCATGCGCTGGCTACCCTGAAGCTGATGCTGGTCGGCTTCGGGACTGGAGCCGGAATCGGCCTCGCGCTGGCTTGTCTGCTCCATCCGCTCCCCTGGCTGAAGCGCGCGATCTATCCGCTCATTATATTGAGCCAAAACGTGCCGACGATCGCCCTGCTGCCGCTGCTGATGCTGTGGTTCGGCTTCGGCCTGCTGCCGAAGGTGATCGTCATTGCGCTCGTCTGCTTTTTCCCGGTCTGCGTCGCCGCCCTGGACGGTCTGACCCAGACGGATCGGACGATGCTTCATTATATGCGCATGACGGGGGCGACCCGGTCGCAGCTGTTCTGGAAGCTGGAGCTGCCGCATGCTCTGCCTTCCGTCTTCTCGGGCTTGAAGATTGCGGCCACCTATAGTGTGATGGGGGCGGTTATCGCGGAATGGCTCGGAACGGATCAGGGCATTGGCTATTATATGATGCTGCAAAAAGCGGCCTACCGGGTCGACCGGATGTTCCTCGGCATTGTCGTCATCATTCTGCTCAGTCTGGCGATGTTCGGAGCGATCCGCCTGCTGGAGCGGATAAGCATCCGTTGGCGGCCCGAGGAGAATGATAAATGAGGGGGGAACCGCAATGAAGGCAACGGCTTCGGCTCATCCAGCCGATTCGACGGGAGGGACCGCCTCCGAGGCCGCCGCGCCGCCGCCCGCTCTGGAGCTGGATCGGGTTAGCATGTCCTATCCTGCGGCGAACGGCCGCGGCGAAGGACGGCTGCCGGTGCTGGATCAGGTGTCGCTGCAGGTGAAGCAGGGGCAATTCGTCTCTATTATCGGCCCCTCCGGTTCCGGGAAGAGCACCTTGTTCCATCTGATCGGCGGCCTCCTGCGCCCGGATGGCGGCCATATCCGGATGAACGGGCAAGAGGCTGCTGGGCGGACAGGGCATGTCAGCTACATGCCACAGCAGCCGGCGCTCTTCCCGTGGCGGACGGTGGAGCAGAACGTCATGCTGGCGCAAGAGATCGGCGGCCGGCCGAAGAAAGAGGCCCGCGCGGAAGCGCGCCAATGGCTGGCGAAGATCGGCTTGTCCGGCTATGAGCGGGCATTTCCGCACGAGCTGTCCGGCGGCATGCAGCAGCGCGTCGCGTTCCTGCGCGCTCTGATGAGCCCGCAGGAGCTGATGCTGCTTGACGAGCCGTTCAGCGCGCTTGATGCCTTAACCCGCAGCGAGATGCAGCGCTGGCTTATCGGCCTGTGGGAACAGCATCGCCGCTCGGTGCTGTTCATTACCCACAGCATCGAAGAAGCATTGCTGCTCTCCGATACGATTTATGTATTGTCGAGCCGCCCTGCCCGCGTGCTGCGGGAGGTGGCTGTGCCGTTCCCGCGGCCGCGGCGTGACACGCTGACGGGGGAAGAAGCTTTCCTCCGCTTGAAGCGGGAGCTGGCCGGGTTGCTACGGGAGGCGCAGCGCCAGGAGACGGGCGAACTCGACAAATAAGGGCAGAGGGACGGCGAGAGCCGTCCCTTTTTGGCCGATGCAGGGAGAAGTCAGGGAGAAGCAGGCCCATTTTCCAGCGGCCGGAACCGATTTTCCGGCGGGTGAATTTCCATCTTTTATGGCAAATTCGGACGAATAACTTTTACTGGTAAATGGAAAGTTGACGCTATATAATAAGTTATCCCGGCTTCGGCTGCGAGGTCATTGCGGGTGAATCAGGACCGGCTTCCAGAGCTGGTCCGGTACATAGAAGGAGGGAAATGATTTATGGTGGCTCAAAAGAGCAACTTGGGCTTGGTGGTGGTCGCGCTGCTGCTCGGGATTCTGATGGCGGCGATGGACAATACGATCGTGGCGACAGCGATGCCGACGATCGTCGGCCAGTTGGGAGGCTTCGAGCTGTACGTCTGGGTCACCTCGGCGTATATGGTCGCGACCATGGCCGGCATGCCGATCTTCGGCAAGCTGTCCGATATGTACGGCCGCAAGCGGTTTTACATTTTCGGCCTGCTTGTCTTCCTGGCCGGCAGCATGCTGTGCGGGACGGCAGACAGCATCATGATGCTGGCGATTTACCGCGCCATCCAGGGGATTGGCGGCGGCGCCCTGATGCCTATCGCTTTTACGATTATTTATGATGTCTTTCCGCTAGAGCAGCGCGGGAAAATGACCGGCATGTTCGGAGCGGTCTTCGGGATTTCCAGCGTGGCAGGGCCGCTGCTCGGCGCCTATATTACCGAATATATCGGCTGGGAGTGGGTGTTCTACATCAACCTGCCTCTCGGCGTCGTGTCTTTGTGGCTGATTGTCCAGTTCTATCAGGAGAGTGCGGCGAAGTCGAAGCAGCGGATCGACTGGGGCGGCGCGGTCACGTTGGTGGTCGCCGTCGTCAGCCTGATGTTCGCGCTCGAGTTGGGCGGCAAGGAAGGATACGAATGGAATTCTTTGTTCATCATCGGGTTATTTGCTTCCTTCATCATCTTCCTTATCGCGTTCGTTCTGTTCGAGCTGAATGCGAAGGAGCCGATTATCTCCTTCGCTCTCTTCCGGAAGCGGCTGTTCGCCACCAGCCAAGGGGTCGCTTTCTTCTACGGCGTAACCTTCGTCATCGCGACGGTCTACATTCCGATGTTCGTGCAGGGCGTGTACGGCGGTTCGGCTACGAACAGCGGTCTCGTGCTGACACCGATGATGATCGGATCGGTCGTGACGAGCTCGATCGGCGGGATTCTGGCCGCGAAGACGAGCTTCCGCAAGCTCATGATCATCTCGGGCATCCTGTTCACGGCCGGCATCGTGTCGCTGAGCACGTTGTCCGTGGATACTCCCCGCGCGTTGGTCACCTTGTACATGGTGCTGACCGGACTCGGGGTCGGCTTCTCCTTCTCCTTGCTCGGCATGGCTTCCATGCACGGGATGAGCTACCATCAGCGCGGAACGGCGAACTCGACTTCATCCTTCTGCCGTTCGCTCGGCATGACGATCGGGATTACCGTCTTCGGATCGCTGCAATCTTCCTTGTTCAGCGGGCGGCTGAAGGAAATGATGCCAGGCGGAGCGATGCCGGCCGACATCATGCCCGAGGAGCTGCTGCGCGGCGGGGGCGGCGCCAACCTGCCGCCGGAGGTCAAGGAGAGCATGGCGGCGGCGTTGGCCGACTCCATCGGCGGCATCTTCACCTGGGCCTTGATTCCGGTCGGCCTGGCGCTCATCTGCATCGCCTTGATGGGCAAGGCGCGCATGATGGACGATGCCGCCGGCAAGGGCTCCGGCGCCAATTCGGAGGAAGCGGTGTCCTGATTAGGGACGCTGCGCTCCCTGAAGGGAAGCGCAGCGTCTTTGTTCATATCGGGAGCTCCGCCCCCATGATGTGCCAACCCGCGGCAATCCTGCAATTTTGCAGCATTATTTGTGAGCGGCGGGTGCGGCAATGGCATTCCTGCAAAATTACATGATTTTTCTAAGCTTCAGCTCAAAATGAGCTATAGAGGACGGAAATAATGCTGTTTTGCAGGAATTTCTTCATTTAGAGGTGTTTTCTCGGCGTAAAATCCTGCGTTTTTGCAGCATTGGCTAAGTGGAACGGCTTCACTCAGCCGGAACATAAAGGGGCGGGCTGCGTTACTCGAGGCGGCGGCCCCGCGGGACAGCCCCGTGCAGCCGCTAGGCAAGGCCGTCATGCAAGGGATCCCGCGCACGTTAGTCTGCGTGGCCCTGCGCAAGGCGTCCGCGCACGTCAGTCCGCGTGGCTCTGCGCAAGGCGTCCGCGTACGTCAGTCCGCGTGGCCTTGCGCAAGGAATCCGCGTACGTCAGTCCGCGTGGCTCTGCGCAAGGCGTCCGCGTACGTCA
The DNA here is from genome assembly GCF_021654795.1 of Paenibacillus dendritiformis. Lineage (NCBI taxonomy): Bacteria > Bacillati > Bacillota > Bacilli > Caryophanales > Paenibacillaceae > Paenibacillus > Paenibacillus dendritiformis. The sequence continues at coordinate 5,948,516 of NZ_AP025344.1, read as the reverse complement.
GTCCGCGTGGCCTTGCGCAAGGAATCCGCGTACGTCAGTCTGCGTGGCCCTGCGCAAGGCGTCCGCGCACGTCAGTCCGCGTGGCTCTGCGCAAGGCGTCCGCGCACGTCAGTCCGCGTGGCCTTGCGCAAGGAATCCGCGCACGGCAGCCCGTGCGGCCCTGCGCAAGGCATCCGATCCTATACGAAGAGGAGTGGTCCGACAATGGCAGAAAATCATACCGCCACAGGCCCGGAGCGGCTTCGATTTATGGATGCCCATATCCATCTCGACGGCTATGGGCAGGAGCAGCGGCCGCTCCTGGAGCAATCGCTGGAGGCGGAAGAACTGGACGGCCTCATCGCCGTATCGATGGACGCGGCCTCGTGCCGCGAGGTGCAGCGCTGGGCGGACCGGTATCCGGGGCGGGTTCACCCCGCGTACGGCTTCCATCCGGAGCAAGCGCTGCCTGCCGAGCCGGAGCGGAGCGCGCTCCTGGAATGGATGGATGAGCGGCGCGATGCCATGATCGCCATCGGCGAGGTGGGACTGCCTTATTACATGAGGCAGGAAACCGTCCGCGCGGAGGGCAGCGAGGCCGCCTTTCCCCGCGGCGCTTATCTGGAGCTGCTGGAGGCCTTCGTGCAGCGGGCCGCCGCGTGGGATAAGCCGATCGTGCTGCATGCGGTGTACGACGATGCGCCGCTCGTCATCGATCTGCTCGAGCGGTACAGCGTGCGGACGGCCCACTTCCATTGGTTCAAGGGAGACGCGAAGACGACGGAGCGGATGGCCGGGAACGGATACTACATCTCGTTCACGCCGGATCTCGCCTATGAAGCCGAGATCCGGGAGCTGGCGCTTCGCTACCCGGCTGACCGCGTCATGACGGAGACGGACGGGCCGTGGCCGTTCGAAGGGCCATTTGCGGGACAGGTCACGCTCCCGCTGATGGTGCGCGACGTCGCTGCTTCATGGGCCGCGCTTCAGCGGCTGGAGCTCCCCGAGGCAGCGGCGCTGCTGCGGGCCAACGCGAAGCGCTGCTATGGCGTGTAGCCCCCGGCGGCGCTAGCGGGGCTGCGCGGGAGCCTGCCTGCCAGATGTGTGCGCTGCGGAAGCTTGCCCTGCCCGTCCGGCCCTGCGTGGGCTCCGTGACAGGCGTCTGCGCCTGCGGGAGCGTGCGGAGCCGGAAGCTGCGCAGCCAGGAGCCCATGCAGTCAGGAGCCTGCTCTGCAGGGGCGGCATAGCCTGCTCCTCTGCGGAAGGGCCCAGCCTGGCCGCACGCAGGTTTTACAGCATCATGGCCGCGAGGAAGCCGAACAGCAGGAGGGGCACGTTATAGTGCAGGAAGGTCGGCACGCAGGTGTCCCATATATGATCATGCTGTCCGTCGGCGTTCAACCCTGCGGTCGGGCCCAGGGTGCTGTCCGAGGCCGGGGATCCGGCGTCCCCCAGCGCCGCAGCCGTGCCGATGAGCGCGACAGTCGCCAGCGGGCTGAAGCCAAGCTCCACGCAGAGCGGCACGAAGACGGTCGCGATCAGCGGAATCGTCGAGAACGACGACCCGATGCCGAGCGTGACGAGCAGGCCGATGGCGAGCATCAGGATGGCCGCCAGCGCCCGGTTGTCGCCGACCATGTGGACGGCCCCCTGGACGAGCGACTCGATATGCCCGGTCTCGCGCAGCACCGCGCCAAGGCCGGCCGCCGACATCATGACGAAGCCGATGTAGGCCATCGACCGCATGCCGTCGGAGAGGACGCGGTCGGCCCGGCCGAGCGGCATGACGCGCGAGAGCAGCAGCACGGCTAGTCCGGCGGCCGCGCCGTAAATCATGGAGCCCGTGCTTAATTGCACGGCAAGCATGGCCGCGATGGCGGCGATGCCTGCTCCGGCCGCGAAGCGGCTGCCGGAAGGGGAGCCCTCGTTGGCTGCGGCAGCCGGCTGGGGCTCGGCCCCTGCGGCATACCGCCGCGGCTTGCGGTAGCTGATCATCATGGCGAACAGCAGGCCCGCAATCATCCCGAGCGCCGGAAGCAGCATCGCCTTCGGCAGTTGGGAAGCGTCCACGGCCAGGCCGTTCTGCGTCATATTGCTCGCCACGATATCGTGGAAGATGGCGCCGAAGCCGACGGGCAGGAGCATGTATGGCGTAATCAGCCCGAATGTGAGCGCGCACGCGACGGCCCGCCGGTCCAGCCGCGCCGCATTGAACAGCATGAGGAGCGGCGGGATAAGCACGGGAATGAAGGCGATATGAACGGGCACCGCATTTTGCGACAGGCAGGCGATGCCGGCGATCGCGGCCAACACGCCGAACCGGATGGAGGCGCGAACCGGGCCGCCGTCCGAACGGCCCCGGACGAGCCGAACCGCGCGCCGCACCAGCCGTTCGGGCAGCCCGGTCTCGGCCAGGCCTGCGGCGAAAGCGCCAAGCAAAGCATAGCTGAGCGCAATGCCGGCGTTGTCCTTCAGCCCTTCGGAGAAGGCCGCGATCGTGTTCGAGATCGGCATCCCTCCGGCCCAGCCGCCGATGATGGCGGACACGAGCAGAGCGAGGACGACATGCACTCGCAGCAGGCTTAATCCGAATAATACCGCGAGAGAGAGTAGTACGGCATTCATGTAAAAGATCAACCTCACTTGATGATAATAATTAATTAAAACATTACCACGTTACCAGAGTAATGTATAACGTTTCTCTTCATCCATTTTATGACATACGGATCCCGATCTTGTTCCCTTCCCCTCTCTCTTCCTTAATATAGCGTGCTGCAAGCGGGATCAGCCGCAAGCAGCCCAGCGAAAAAGAGCAGAAAATGCAATCGATCCGTTCTGCTCGGTCCAGAGGCGGAGAAGCTCTCCAACCCGAGACGGAGCCTTGATTCATTTCCGGGACGCAGCGGAAGTTCCTGCTGGTTGCGGATGCAGGAATTCCCGCTTTTCCGGTACACTGAATTGTGGCTGAATGCTGTTCGGAATCGGCGCGGCCGCGTTAAGCCGCGGCACAGTATTGCTTCCTTCGGAATGCCTTGGAGAGAGTGGATCGCAGCGCTGATCCCGCATCCAACATCTACACAAAATTTTTGAAACAAAATGATTGCGAAAAGCGGTGATGATCCAGTAAACTAGTTGAGTTCAGAGAGAAGAAACCATGCAAGTTCAGAAAAATTCCAAAGCGGAACATCCGCATTGAGGATAGAGTGGGGGGAAATGTACATGAATTCTGCACCAACTGCCAAGAAAAATGACTCGGTATTCAGCCTCTTCCGGAACCGGTTCGTGCAAGCCATCATGATGGCGGGTTTGTTCATGCAGGTCGGCATCTGGATCCGCAACTTCGCCGTGCTGTTATTTGTCATGGAGATGACGAACGGGGATGCCTTTGCGGTCTCAATGATATCGGTAGCAGAGTTCGCTCCGATTTTCGTCTTTTCGTTCATCGGGGGGACCTTCGCCGACCGTTGGCGCCCGAAGCGCACCATGATATGGTGTGATATTTTAAGCGCCTTGTCCGTATTCGCCGTCTTGGTGACCATCCTGCTCGGATCGTGGCAGGCCGTCTTTTTCACCACCTTTATTTCGGCCATTCTGTCGCAATTCTCACAGCCTTCTTCCATGAAGCTGTTCAAGCAGCATGTTCCGGCCGAGATGATGCAGGCGGGAATGTCCATCTTCCAGACGATGGTAGCGCTGTTCATGGTGCTTGGCCCGGTCATCGGCACGATGATTTTCCAGCATTACGGCATTACGACATCGCTCGTTCTTACCGGCTTGGCCTTCGTGCTGTCGGCCATCTCGTTGACATTCCTTCCTGGCGATTCTCGGGAGGATACGAACCAAAAGGATTCCCGGGTATGGGATGAGCTTGGAGCCGGCTTGCGCTATGTGATGAGAAGCAAGCTGCTGAAGTCGCTTGGCGGCTGCTTCGCCTTCGCAGGGCTGGCGATCGGGATGATTCAGCCGATGGGGGCTTTCCTCGTGACGGAACGTCTTGGCCTGCCGAAGGAGAATTTGAGTTATCTGATGATGACGAACGGCGTGGCGATGATGATCGGCGGCGCCATCGCGATGGGCATATCGAAGCGGCTGCTGCCGCAGCATATGCTGGCAATCGGCTTGCTGTTCAGCAGTATCGGAATCTGGATGGCCGGCATGTCGACCCAGCTGTGGCTCACGCTTGTGGCGCAGTTCATCAGCGGCTTGATGCTGCCGTCGATTCAGATCGGAATCAACACGATGATTTTGCAAAATACGGAAGGGTCCTTCATCGGCCGGGTTAACGGTATCCTGACGCCGCTGTTCATGGGAGCGATGGTCATTATGATGTCGATCTCCGGATGGATCAAAAACTTGACTTCCATTACGACCATGTATGAGATCTCTGCGGTTCTATTCATCGTCGGCATTGCCGTGATGCTGCCGATTCTGCGGACGAAGAAGACGCCGGAGCCTGCGGAGCCGGTCCAATCCGCCGTAGGCCAGGAATAACCGCGATGTCCGCGTTTGAGGACAGTGAACAATTTATGACCGTGCCCATTGACATGAAGCCGGACGCATGTTCATAATAATAGGATACAATTCATGAACCGTTATTGGAATCGATGACGAGAACAAGTAAGCTGGGATGCAGTCCGCAGAGAGTCGACGGCCGGTGCGAGTCGATGTCTGGACCAGCTGAATATCCTCTCCGAGATGCCGCGCTGAACCGTATGCCGCCTGGCGGCGCTCAGTAAGCGCGGACGGCTCATCCGCCGTTACCCGGATGCGCGGCATTGCCGCGGCCAAGCGCCGCAGAAGCGGATTCGGCAAGCGAATCCGGTCTTTCGCGGAACAAGGGTGGTACCACGGTAAACTCTCGTCCCTTTTTTGGGACGAGTTTTTTTATTTTCCCGGCAATTGCCCAACACTAGACAGTATACCGACCGAAAGCGAGGAATGTGAGATGGAGACGACTCATCCTGCACCGGCCGTGACGATGGAGCATATCGTCCGTGCCCACCATGTGTTGAAGGAAGTCATTGTGCGCACGCCTTTGCAGCGCGACCCGATTTTATCCGCCCGATATCAATGCAATGTCTATTTGAAGCGGGAGGATTTGCAGATCGTCCGGTCATTCAAAATCCGGGGCGCCTACAATATGATTCGCCATCTGTCCGCCGAGGATTTGCAGAAGGGAATCGTGTGCGCGAGCGCGGGCAACCACGCCCAGGGAGTCGCTTATTCGTGCCAAGCGCTGCAGATCCAGGGCACGATCGTGATGCCAACCACGACGCCAAGCCAGAAGGTAACCCAGGTGAAGCGCTTCGGCGGATCGTTCGTCAAAGTCGTGCTGACGGGGGATACCTTCGATGATGCCCATGAAGCGGCCATGAACATTTGCGAAGAGAACGGCAGCACTTTCATTCATCCTTTCGATGATCCTTATATCGTCGCAGGCAGCGGCACGGTAGGCATGGAGATTATGGAGTCGCTTGACGTGCCGGCGGACTATGTCTTCGTGACGATTGGCGGCGGCGGCTTGGCGGCCGGCGTAGGCACATACGTGAAGACGGTGAGTCCGTCCACCCGGGTGATTGGCGTGGAGCCGGAAGGGGCCGCCTCGATGACCGCGGCGCTGGAACGTCAAGGAGTGCTCACGCTGGAGACGATCGACAAGTTCGTCGACGGCGCCGCCGTGAAGCGGGTAGGGCAGCTTCCTTACGAGATCTGCTCTCAGGTGCTTGATGATGTCATCCTCGTGCCGGAAGGCAAAGCCTGCACGACCATCCTGCAGCTCTACAACGAGAGTGCGATTGTCGTGGAGCCGGCCGGATCGCTGCCTGTCGCGGCGCTCGATCTGTACCGGGATCAGATTCGCGGCCAAAATGTCGTCTGCGTCATCAGCGGCGGCAACAACGATATTGACCGGATGCAGGAGATTAAGGAACGGTCGCTCATTTATGAAGGCTTGAAGCATTACTTCATCGTGAACTTCCCGCAGCGTGCGGGGGCTCTGCGCGAATTCCTGGAGGATGTCCTCGGACCGAATGATGACATTACCCGGTTCGAATATAACAAGAAGCATAATAAGGATGACGGCTTCGCCCTGGTCGGCATCGAGCTGGAGCATACCGAGGATTATAAGCCGCTCATTGAACGGATGAAGAAGCGGGGCATCCAGTACGTGGAAGTGAACAAGAACGCGACGCTGTATAATATGCTGGTGTAATCATGCTGCCTTTTGCCCCTGCCCCTCCCTTGCGGACTTCGGACGCATCCCGGGAGGCGTTCATCTCGTATAAATAGGTAAGGAATGCGGGAAAAGGGGGAGATGACATGCGGACATGGCATGAGCTGCAGCAGCGCATCGAGCGGGCACGGCTGAATGGAAGGCTTCAAGACAAGTATGAGACGCGCCTGCAGGAAGCCGAACGGGAGCGGCAGCGGCGCAAGGCGGAGCTGGAGCGGCTGGAAAAGTGGTGGCGCGAGGAAGAACAGGATGTCGAACGGCTGCGGTCCTGGTCGATGGCGAACTTCTTCTTCACGCTGATTGGACAGAAGGAGCGCAAGCTTGAACGGGAAGAGGAAGAGGCGCTTCGCGCCAAAGAACAATACGAACTGGCGCAGGATGCTTACCGCCAGGCCGAGGCCGATGCGGCGGACTGGCGCCGCCAGTTGATCGGCGTCAGCGGGGCCGAGGAGGAGCTGCGGCGGGCCATCGAGGAGAAGGAGCGTCTGCTTCGCGCCTGCGACCGGACCATGGCAGCCCAGCTGGATGCGCTCATCTCCGGGCGGGCCCGGCTGCAGACGGAGAAGCGCGAGCTGGACGAGGCCATCCAGGCGGGACGCGACGCGCTGCGCGCTCTGAAGCGGGCCGAAGAGCAGTTCCGTTCCGCCCGCAATTGGGGAACGTATGATATGCTCGGCGGCGGCACGATTGCGACCTACCTGAAGCATAACCGCTATGACGACGCCAAGGCCGAGCTGAGCCAGGCCAATCATCGGCTGCGCCGCTTCGGCCGGGAGCTGGAAGACGTGCAGAAGCTGCGGCAGACGGCACAGGCCGTCGATATCGGTGCGGGGCTTACCTTCGCAGATTATGTGTTCGACGGGTTCCTGACCGATTGGATGGTGCAGGGCCGGATTAACCGTTCGCTCGAACGGGTGGAAGAGGCGGTCCGGCACGTTGAGGCGACGATTCGGCGCCTGGAGGAGGAAGCCGCGGGCGCAGAACGGCAGCAGGCCGCCTCGGAACGGGAGTATGCCTCGCTGATCGAGAATTGGTTCCCGGCCGATCAGAGTTGAAGTCCCCCCATGATATGGGTATATTAATAGACAAAGCGCTAGACAGAGAAAGGTTGATTGCTGGTGGAGAACCCCAATGCTACATCGAATTTTATTCGCAATATTATTGTGAATGATCTGGAAGAAGGCCGGGTAGACAAAATCGTGACCCGGTTCCCGCCCGAGCCGAACGGATATTTGCATATCGGGCATGCGAAGTCGATTTGCCTGAATTTCGAGTTGGCCCGAGAGTTCAAGGGCCGCGCGCATCTTCGCTTCGATGACACGAATCCGCTCAAGGAGGATACGGAATTCGTCGAATCGATTAAGGAGGATGTCCGCTGGCTCGGCTTCGATTGGGATGGGCTCTATTTTGCCTCCGATTATTTTGACGAGATGTATAAGCGCGCGGTCCTGCTCATCAAGAAGGGCAAAGCTTTCGTCTGCGACCTGAACGCCGACGAGATACGGGAGATGCGAGGCACGCTGACCGAACCGGGCAAGAACAGCCCGTACCGCGATCGCTCGATCGAGGAGAATCTGGATTTATTCGAACGGATGAAGAACGGCGAATTCCAAAATGGGGAGAAGGTGCTGCGCGCCAAGATTGACATGGCCTCCCCGAATATCAACCTCCGCGATCCGGTTATCTACCGCATTGCGCATGCGACGCATCATAACACCGGCAACCAATGGTGCATTTATCCGATGTACGCGTTCGCCCATCCGCTGGAGGATGCGATCGAAGGCATTACCCATTCCATCTGCACGCTCGAATTCGAGGATCAGCGTCCGCTGTATGACTGGGTCGTGCAGGAATGCGAGATGGAGGCCACGCCGCATCAATATGAATTCGCGCGCCTTAATATGACGAATACGGTCATGAGCAAGCGGAAGCTGAAGCTGCTCGTGGACGAGGGGATCGTGGACGGCTGGGACGACCCGCGGATGCCGACCATTTCCGGCTTGCGCCGCCGCGGCTTCACGCCGGAATCGATTCGGACGTTCTGCCGGGAGATCGGCGTGACGAAAGGGAACAGCACCGTCGATTCCAAGTATCTCGATCATTTTATCCGGGAAGATTTGAAGCTGAAGGCGCCGCGCACGATGGGCGTGCTCAAGCCGCTGAAGGTCGTTATTACGAACTACCCGGAAGGCCAGATCGAATGGCTGGATGCGGAAGTTAACCCGGAGAATCCGGAGATGGGGATCCGCCAAATTCCGTTCTCGGGCGAGATTTACATCGAGCAGGACGACTTCATGGAGAATCCGCCAAGCAAATATTTCCGTCTGTTCCCTGGCAATGAAGTCCGCTTGAAGCATGCATACTTCATCAAGTGCAACGAAGTGATCAAGGACAGCGAGGGCCAGGTGATCGAGGTGCGCTGCACGTATGATCCGGAGACGAAGAGCGGCAGCGGCTTCACCGGCCGCAAGGTCAAGGGAACGATTCACTGGGTCGAGGCTTCCCAGGCGGTTCCGGCGGAATTCCGGCTATATGAGCCGCTCATTCTCGACGAGACGGAGAATGAAGGCGACACGACATTCCTCGATCGGGTCAACCCGTCTTCCCTGGTCGTGGAGCAGGGCTTCGTGGAGCCGAATATGAAGGATGTCGCAGGCCATGACAAGTATCAATTTTTCCGCCACGGCTATTTCAATGCGGATCCGAAATATACGAATAACGGACGTATCGTCTTCAATCTTATCGTGTCGTTGAAAAGCTCTTTCGAGCTGCCGAAGAAGTAACTTCGAACGGGATGAGCCTCCTAAGAGTCGAGTCGGACTGCTGATGCAGTGACTCGAGCCGCTGGGGGAGATTCGGGCTGCTGATACAGTGACTCTGTACTTCCAAGTCAGGATGGGAACTGCTGAGGCAGGCCCCGGAACCGCGCAACTCGCTGCGGAAGCGACAGGCGGTGGAGTCGAAGGATACACGCTGAAGAAAGGGTGGCTGTCATGAAAAACAAAGTCATTCTATTGACGTCGGATCGCATCGGCGCCGAAGAGAACGGGCTGGGCCCGTCTGTGCTGGAGACCTTCCTGACGCTGCTGAAGCAGCAGGAAGAGCTTCCGGCCGCGATATTTTGCATGAATCGGGGGGTGCTGGCGCTGACCTCCAAGTCCATGGCCTCGCTGCAGCTGGCCGATCTGGCCAAGGCGGGCGTGCCGGTGCTCGCCTGCAAGACATGCGTAGATCATTACGGCATCGCGGACGAACTGGAGGCGGGCGAGATTTCAAGCATGGGCGAGTTCGTCCAGTTGGCCTCCCGGTATGAAGTGCTGACGTTAGGCTAATTTTGCCGCGAGCATCGTTATGCTGGGCCAGACATGAATAGCGCGAAGCGGCTGCACTGTGCAACGTACTGCTGGTTGCAGTCGTTGCTTGAACCGGGTTCCTGAGGGACCCGGTTTTTGCCGTTGGGGTGAAGCGCTCCATGCAACGGGTGGGGGATAGGGCAGCTCCTTCCTCCGTTATCTGGTATTTAATCTCATTATTAGTTAATAAGGTTGATGGTTAACAGCACTAATCCTGCAAATATGCAGCTTTGCTTCCCTTGAGGGAGGGCCATTCCGGACCATTCCTGCAAAACCGCATCATTTTCCTCATATTATCCCTATTGGAAGCTGGAACGGACGAAATTGATGTATGAATGCAGCAATTCCCCTTCCAACGAGCGAAAACCGGCAAAAATCCTGCACTCTTGCAGGATTGATCCGACGCTCGTCATAACCAAGTCCCGCCGTTCATATGTATAACCAATTTGATGCAGGATGGGGGGAATTGGATGACGGTCGGTGTCCGCTTCATTAAGGCAGCGGCATTTTACTTTGTGGCGGGGGTATTGGCCGGATTGATCGCCGGAGCGACCAATCAGTTCCAATATACGTCGCTGCATGCGCACCTGAATCTGCTGGGCTGGGTGTCGCTGGCGATCAGCGGATTGATTTATGCGCGCTTCCCGCAAGCCGGCGACAGCACGCTCGGGACGGTGCATTTTTGGCTTCACAATATCGGCCTGCCGATTTTTCTGGCCGGCCTGGCCATGGCGGCCAATGGCGTAGACGCCGCGACGGCCTTGCTGATCGGCGGGGGAATCATTTCCGTGCTGGGGGTCCTGGCGTTTGCAATCAATGTATGGAAAAATGTCAGATAGCCTCCAAGGCGAAAAGTTGGTTGAATGGCCGATGTACGTGCGTGAAAATGGGCCCGTGTCCCTCTCTCCATCTTTCGAATAAGCTGATGCCTAACTGAATCCGGACTGCATCTCTATAGGAGATACAGTCTCGTACCCCGCCCCATTTACTGCTGTATTCCTAGGCTGTATGGGGCTTTGTCTTGTCTTGGAGACTCGCCTCCGTACAACGGCCCCGCCCTGAGTTCGTGCTTCTCAAAGGTTGGATTTTTGCGCGGGCTTCCTTCAGATCACAGCTCGCGGCCGGACTATTTCTCCAAATCCGGGATTTTTCATATATGTGCTTCCACCCCTTCCTGACAATCCGATTTTGAGGTTCTTTAATTTAGATTTTCTGGTAAAGTATATGTAATGTACATTTGCCATTAAACAGGAGGGATAGAGTGGAAAAAAAACATCGCCCCGTTCTTTCTGCGATTGTGCTTGTCATTGCCCTTATTAATCTAGGGATATACGGTTATCCCTACTTTTATGATTATGTTCTGAATGCGAAATCCTTTTCATTCCAGGATGTACTTCAAGAACATTTGAAAGAAGAAGAAATCAAATCGATTTCAATAAGGAAAACCGAAGACGATACGAAAAAAGAATCGGGATTTGTTTTTTTAAAAGACGAACAGGAAATAAAATTATTCATAACATCTCTTTCTGAAATACAAGTAAGGGGTATCCATTCCTCCAAATCATGGGATACAATGTACCAGATTTTTATTGACGGCGAAATAAATGGAGTAACAAAGATCATAAGGTCTCTCAGAATTTCAAAAAATGGAACGATTGCAATAAGCAAATCTTATGAACCCGAGAAATTTTACACCATTTCAGATGAATCCGTACACGATACATTAAAGTTTCTTGAGCAAACTATCCAGAAAAAGTTGCAAGATAAAGAAAACAAGGGTTAGCGTGGTCAGTATTCCAGCCGCCTCCACGATTACGAACCCCGGTGATGTAGCCATCTCCAATAACAAATCGAGTAGTCCCATCAACATTGCGATACTCTAAAAACGGAAGTTTCGCTTTAAGCGCATCATATTCTTGATTTTGAATCAGATAACGTTGGAGTGTACCCAGATAGTTGATTCCATTTTGAAGATGTACCCTAAGGCGCTCTTTTTCATTTGGCAGCAACGATGTGAACAAACCTACCAGACCTGTCGCCAATCCCCATTCGGAATGCTTGGAGAAGGCAGTGATGAGCCCTACTACTGTGGCAGCATTACCCAAATACCTTGCCCAATCTGACACATCAAGACGTCTCTCGACATTATCAAGGATAATCTGCTGCGCTTCCTGGAGATCTGAAATCGTCCGCAGATTCAATTCAACTTCTTGTACATATTCTCTGGCATCCATTGTTACATTCCTCCTCAATTGTGAACCGAGAAATTTATTTCCATCGCGATGAATTTTCCCTGCTCACTATATAGGGAGATGGCTCTTAGAAATTTACAACCTAACGGAGATAAAAAAAGAGGTTGTCCGTCATTTTTACGAACACCTCTGTTCAGGTCATTCCTTAATTTGTATCCAGCTTTTCTCTTGCAGTAGGCCGTTCTTTATTGTCCCTTCAGGATGATTCGGCATCATGTATGAAGATTACGGCTTTCTTACTTCGAGGGAGCTTCTGCATTCGGTCTATTGTCTTCCTTGATAAAGAGCACGGAAATGGTGCCGATAACGAGAAGGAATCCGGCAAAATAGAATCCGGCGTTCAGCGATCCGGTTGCGTCGGTAAGGAATCCGGTAATATAAGGCGCCAAAATGGAGCCGCACATACCGATGAAGTTGTAGAGACCAAATGCGGTGCTTAAGGCATGCTTCGGCGCGTTATCGGCAACAACGGCTACAAGGACCGGGTTGGTGCTGATTTTTCCGAAAATCCCGTAACCGATCAAGGCCATGTATAAAACCCACATATTATCGAAGGCGACAATGGAAATAATCGCGATTATGGAAAGAGGCAGCATCACTAACAATACGGGACGGCGCGTACCCATTTTATCCGCTATCCAACTGAACAAGAGGGAACCGGGAATGGCCGCCCAGGGGACGAGCGAAGAGACCACGGCGACTTCGGTGCCTTCAATGCCGCGGGCATGCTGCAAATAATACGGGATCCAGGTGACAACGACGAAAAAGGCATAGATTGCGCAAAAAATCGTAATGTACGCAAAAATCAGGTTTTTGCTAAATAGTTCTTTCAGTTTCAGCTTTTGAGGGGCTTTTTCATCGGTTCCTTGTTCTTTTGCTTTTGGTTTGTCTTTAATCACGATCCACATCGCGATGCCGGCCAGAACGACAGGAACGGCAATAATGTAGAAGGGCGCCCTCCAACTCATTCCCAGCGTGCCGACCGTGTAGCTGGAAATGAAGTAGCCGAGGGAAAGCCCGAAGGCCATCCCGCTATTAATAATTGCGCTGCCTACGGTAATATGTTTTTTGGGAATCGCTTCGGATGATAATCCGTACTGAGGCCCGTAGTAAAAGCCTTGAAATATGCCGACAAGGAGCCAGGTTGTCATGAAAAGCGCGAAGGTGGGCATCATGCCGGTTACGGCCGCGAAGATCCCGAAGAGAATCACGCCGGGAACAAGCACTTTTTTCTTGCCGATTTTATCGCCCAGGATTCCGGACGGCACGTTGAGTCCTGCGTAACCAATGAAGAAAATGCTGCTGATTAAGCCTAATTGAGAAGCCGATAAGCCAAATTCCGCTTGGATATTGTCCATGACCGGATTGAGCACGGAGCGGGTGGCGTAAATGGAAATCCAGCCTAGAAAGAAAACAATGGTGATTTTGACCCAGTAGGGAACCAGGCCCTTTGGTGCGGCATCGTGATTGTCCATCTTGATTTCCTCCTGAATGTAGATTTGTCCTCTCTCGGTGACCGTTCAATAAAACTATAAGCGAAGCGGCATAACAGACGAATAAAAATGAAAGTGCTTTCATTGCATAAACATTAAAAATGCGATAGAAAACATAAAATGCGAGGGGGGAAAATGCTCCGCAACAAAAAAATCCCGCATTGCCAAAATTGCAATACGGGAAAATCGTTAGAAATTCGTCTGGGCAGGAATCGGAATGCTTTTCAGCATATATCCAATCCCGGAATACGTGACGATATATTCTTCTTTTTGGGGTAACAGATTTTTTAATTTGCGCCGGATTCTTGCGATACTTACGCGCAAATATTCCACCTCGTCCCGATACTGCGCTCCCCATACCTCGGATAACAAGGTCTCATGCTGCACGACTTTATCTAAATGGAGCGATAAGATTTCCATTACGGAATATTCCGTGTGCGTAAGGTTAAGCTCTTCGTTCTGAATCCAGCATCTTCTGCTGCCCAGGTCGATGATGAGTTCTCCGGTGCGAATGATCGGCGTATTCACCATATGGGCCTTGGCGCCATTATATTGGCTTCTTCTCAACACGGCGTTCACTCTGACGAACAGTTCATCCAATGAAAACGGCTTTGTTAAATAATCATCCGCGCCAAAATTCAATCCCTGCACTTTATCTTGGGCATTGCCTCTTGCCGTCAGCATAATGACAGGGACATTCGAGAATTTGCGTATTTTTTCCAACACCTGGAACCCGTCTTGTCCCGGCATCATTATATCAAGCAAAATTAGATCAGGCGAGACGCGATCGAAATTGGCAAACAGCTCTTCCCCTGAGCCTGCTGTTGTTACTTCATATCCGATGGATTTGAGGTTTGCGGCCACAAAGCGCAAAATTTTGGGTTCATCATCGACAATGCAAATCTTTTGCTTTTTCATCCTATTCTTCCCCTTTCGTTATAGGAAAATAGAGGGTGAACGTACTCCCTGCTCCCGGTTTGCTGGTCACTTCGATTTTCCCGCCATGGGCTTCCATAATGCCGACGCATATCGCCAGCCCCAAGCCTGTTCCCCCCGTTCGTCTGGCCGCAGTCGCATCTACTTGGTAGAAGTGATTGAATATCTTTTCAAGTTGATCGGCAGCGATGCCAATCCCGTTATCGGACACCGAGATTGTCAAATCATCCTGCTCTATATCTACCGAGACATCGATTTTTTTTATGGCGGCATCGTTATAACGAAGCGCGTTTGTAAATAAATTCACAAGTACCTGTTGAACACGGAGCTTGTCCGCATATAAAACAAAGTCGCTCCCCAGATGATTATGGAAATGGAATTCCGCATCTCGTCGAAGCGGCAGCGGAATTTGCTCCATCGATTTGGCAATCACTTGATCGGGACGGACCTTATTCATTTCCACGTACATGGTTCCGGATTCGATTTTGGAAATATCCATCCAATCGTTGACGAGGCACAGAATTCGGTCAATATCTTCATGGACTCCCTCGAGAAGCTCTTGCTGGAATTCCGGACCCCATTCTACCTCTTGCCGGAGCAAGGTTTCTATGCTTCCCTTAATATTCGTAATCGGGGTTTTGAATTCATGGGAAGTAAGCGAGATTAAATTATTTTTTAATGCGTCGATTTCCTCATCCTTCGTTATATCACGCAATAACAGGCCTTCACCGATCGTATCATCATCCAGCTTGACCAAAAATTTATGGAGTCGATAGTACTTTGGCTTCTGCTTATGCTCCATTTTTAGTTCGGCGTTTTCATCCGTGAAGAAGGAGGACAATTCCTCTTTGTCGACATCAAATAGGGCCAGAAATCTCTTGTACACATCATTCAGATTTTTTACCTGATGCTCTTCTCCGTTCGCAACGACATTCAGGAAAAATTCATTCACGTATTCGACTTTTTTTTGGTTGTTTACGAGCATTAAGCCCTCGGACATGCTTTCCAGGACAGCGAGCCACACCGCATTCTTATTGCGGATTTGTTCAAATAAAAACTTATTTTGCAGCATGATGCCCAACGAATTGGAGAACGTATCGAGAAACTCTTGTTCGCTGGCCGAAATCGAGGACCGTGATCCAAGATCGACGACGAGAAATCCGTTATGTTTTTCTTCGAGCGGAATCGTTTTAATATACGGGAGCTTTCCTTTTATATTTCGGTTAACATACTCAAGTAAATTTTGATTCGTATGAATCTTCTCATTCGTCACGGCAAGATCATGGAAGAGAACATGAATCGAATAGTCGGTAAACGGCTTCATTTCCTGCAGACCGTGTTGAATAAACTGAGCTAAATCCTTATTGGAGGACACGGACGTGATTAGTTTGTTGACCGCTTTCAGCTCCGAATTTTTATGTTTTAAAATCGCGGTTCTTTCTTGCACTCTTCCTTCAAGTTCTTTATTTAACTCCATTAATTCCTTTCTGTTGTTCTCGACTTCATCAATCATATGATTGAAATAAAAAAACAGCTCTTCCAGTTCTTTTGGACCTTGGATTTTCTTTGTGCGGATATGATTTTCTTTCAAGCCCACCGTATATTCTTTAATATAGTTAAGCAGCTGTCGAATCGTTTTTTCCAGCCGGTTGGTCAAGAAAAGGCTTGCTCCAACCATGGTGATGGTGGTAAGAAACAGGACGGCAATGATGGTCAGTACCGAATTTCTGTATCTATTGGAGAGTACGTCCGCCGATTTTCCTACCCAGACTATCCAATCCAGAGGTTTAATTTTTTCATACGTAATATAGACATCCCCGGGCGGGTCCTCCAGGCTGAAAAAACCGCTGCCCTGGGCTGTGTGCTGCTCTTGAATATGATGAACAATCTGTGATTGCGACAGGTTAACCAGTTCTCTCCTTGTATCAACATAAGGATGGACGATGACGTTTTTTTCATGATCAATGACCACAGCATAGTCTTCGTCGCTCATGCTCCAATTCTGAATGTGCATTCTTAAGGCATCCAGATCCAAAGCCCCAAGCACATAACCTATCATTTCTCCGGCATCGTTCATAATGGGAGACGCAATGGTGACTAATAAATTCTCGGTTCCGCCTCGGCCTTGAAACACCGGGGAGATAACGGTGCTTTTCTTGCTCAGCAATTCTTTATAATAAGAACGATCGCTAAAATTAAGATCTTCTCGTTTTGTCCCATCGGTATTGACTTGGGGATAGAAAACGATGGATTGCCCATTTTGATCCCCGACATAGAAGTTGACAAAGCCAGGGTAAATCGTTTTGATATGTTTGAGATGCTCTTGAATACGTTGAACATCCTTTTGGGCAAAAAGCTCCCTTACATTTACCGCTTGCGTCTGGATCGCCTTTTTATGCTCGACAATGTAACCGCTAATATAATCGGCAAGATACTTCGACGCTTGAGCCTGGCTTTTTTTATTTTCTTTCATTAATGAAATTAATTGGTGAATTTGAAAGCTGCCAAGAAGAATAGTTGAAAAAAAGGTAATGATTAAAAATGAATAAATGAGTTCCTTTTTAAAGGAGCGAGCCTTTTTCATTGCCCCCCTCCCGTCTGCAATGGAATGTTGTGCGCCTAAGAGAAAAGCCAATCTAGTCATCTCGACTGCATTATAAGGACTGAGGCATTACAATCGCATTAAATTGTAAGGGGTTACATTACAAAAATATAAAAAGTTATCGGAGAACAGGCGCCGCGTCTCCTCAGGAAGAGATGCAGCGCCGATAGGCGTCAGGCGGCTCGCAGGATTACGGCTGCGCGGTCAGCAGCTTATCCTTCAGCGCGGCGATCTCCTCCGCGGACAAGCCGAGCGATTCGGATACGAAGCGGCCGATATCGCCGTACTCACGCCCGATCTCCGCGAAGGCGGCTTCCAAATATTCCGACCTTGCCTCCCAGACGGCGTCGAGCACTTCATTGCTGACCTTGCCTGTGCCGAGCTTGGCAGCCGTCTTCGAACGAAGCAGCCCCGTATTGAGATAGCGGTTCGTCAGTAAATAGTCGGTCATGACCGTGTCCAGCGGAACTCCCAGCGTCAGGAGCAGCAGCGCGGCCACCAGGCCGGTGCGATCCTTGCCTGCCGTACAGTGGAACAGCAGCGGAGCGCCGTTCTCGGCCAGTAAATGATCGAAGATGCTGCGAAGTCCCGCCGTCGAGTGGACGAGCGAGCGGTTCATGTCGACGAGCAGCTGCCCCGGCTTGCTTGCCGGCGCTCTGCCTTGCTCCGAGACGTCCCCGGGCTGCCGAATGACGTCCTTGCCAAGCATCTCGACGAGCGGGATATGAGTATGGACGGCGGGCGCAAGCGGCGGAGACGGCATCGCCGCCACTTCGTCGCTGTCCCGCAGATCGCAGATCTGGCGCAGGTGCAGCGAATCCAGATAGTCGAGATCATCCGGAGTCAGATCCGATAATTCCGGAGATCGGTAGAGACTGCCCCATTGGACATACCGTCCTTCTGCCGTCCGGTATCCGCCCAGATCGCGGAAGTTGGAGACGCCCGCGAGCGGAAGCACGCGCTCGGCTGTCGTCAGCAGATATTGTCCATTCTGGCATAGATGATAGTAGATTCTGCGGCCCGGCGC
Source organism: Paenibacillus dendritiformis (assembly GCF_021654795.1). Taxonomy (NCBI): domain Bacteria; kingdom Bacillati; phylum Bacillota; class Bacilli; order Caryophanales; family Paenibacillaceae; genus Paenibacillus; species Paenibacillus dendritiformis. The sequence goes on along the minus strand of NZ_AP025344.1, from coordinate 5,930,642 downwards.
CGGATCGGGGAAGGAGACCTCCTGTCCCGGCACTACGGTGGCCGCGAAGGCGGACTGTTCCGGATCATATTGGGGGCGCGGACTGGAGTACAGGGTCAGGGGGGCCGTCCCCCAGCCTCCTTCATCGGCAAGCAGGAAGCAGAGCCTGCCGGATGACTTGGACCGGTGGATGGCTGCGGTCTCCAGCGGGGGATGGTTCATGGCATGGAATGATGTCGGCATTGTCTAGTCACCTCTTCCGTTCCCATTCATGATGAAGCTTACACTTCCATCATATACGATATGCGGGGAACAAGCGAACGAAGGGGATAGACGCGTGGCTGGAAGGAAACAAGTTCCTGTGGCTCTTGCCGCCTGCGGGCGTTATGAGCTTCAGGAAGCTTCAGGATGCCGAAGCCTGCCGCTCCACTGATCTACAACCGGATCGCGCTGGATACGGAGGAGGCGGCGACCTCCTCCGCTGTCACTTCCCGGCCGAGCGCGCCGGACATATAAATGCCCTCGCTGATAAGCATGGTGTTCAAAGCCAGTTCCGCTGTCGGCAGGAGGGGAACGATTCCGCTGAGCGCCGCAACCCAGTGTCCCTGGGACGAATCATAAGCCCACTCGTTCGGGTTGAGCAGATGGCGGCGCCGGTCCATCGCATTCAGGTCGATCACGGTGTCGAGGTCCAGGTCGAGCACCGTGCTATGGTACGTGAATGGTTGAATATGGTCCCCCTTGCGGGCCGGCATGCGGATGCCGCCCTCGGAGCCGACGATGCTGCTGCCTTCGAAGCCGCCAAGATGGATCGCCCAGGCCTCGATAATATCGAGCGTGATGCCGCCTTCGAACTTGATCAAGCCGACCCCGAGTTCTTCCACATCGAACTTGCTCATCTCCCTCCGATCCGGAAGCATATCCATCTCTTGATAGGTCTGGCCGCTAATGCGGGTCACCGTTGGCAGACCGAGCAGATAGAGAATCTGGGAGATATGGTATACTCCCATATCGTAGAGAGCGCCCCCCGAGGCGGTGGCCTTCTGCGTGAATGCCGTCGTGCCGTATCCGTCGACGAACGGGCGGCCGCGGCGGCGGAAGCCGGTCGATCGCGCATGATACAGCTTGCCGAGCTTGCCGCCGTCGATCAGGGTTTTGGCGGCCTTCGTCTCCTTGCTGTACAGGGTAGACAGCTGGATATGCAGCATCTTGCCTGTAACTCGGGCCGACTCCAGCATCGCGGCGCCATCCCGGTAGGAGCCGGCAATCGGCTTCTCGCAATAGACATGCTTGCCAGCTTCCATAGCCGCGATCGAGACCGGGGCGTGAAAGTTGTTATGCAGGCATACATCGACCGCTTCGATGTCATCGCGCTTCAGCAGCTCGCGGAAATCGGCATACACATGGGGGATCCGGTTCGCCTCCGCGACCCGGCGCGCCTCCGCTTCATTAATATCGCAAATGGCGACGATGTCGGCGCCGCCCACCCGATGATATTCGTTCAGGTGATGCTTCCCTATCTGGCCTGCTCCAATGATCGCGATACGTCTTCGTTCCATCGAATCTGCCTCCTGGCGTTCCTGAATTCATGCGAATAGAATCGGCGTGCTGCCGTCCGGTTCGGAGCTTCCGTGCTCTCCCCGGCGTTAGACTTCCCGCTGGCGGTCCGGCCCGTTCTCCTGCAGAAGCGCGCGAAGCCGCGCCAGCGCCTCTTCGATGGCCGCGAGCTGATCGTCCGGCGCGTTGTACTCGACGGCCCAATAGCCGTCGTACCCGGCCTGAACCAGGTTCGACAGGCGCATCGCGGCATTCGGGGCCTGAAGCGTCCGCCAGTCGACATGCGTATGGCGCACCCAGCGGGCAACCTCGCTATCGCCCTCCCAGATGAAGGGTTCATTCTCGTCCGCCATCGGCTTGGCGTTCACGATTGGCTTGTTCCTTGCCTGCCAGCGTCCCAGATGGAGCAGGATGCCGTAATGGGGGTGATCGACGGCTTCGGAGATGCGCGCGAGCGCTTCCGGACGCAAGGCAAATCCGGTATGATTCTCCGGGCCGACCCAATAGCCGCCCTGCGCTGCCCGGTCCGCGTAGGAACGGTAGCGGGCGGCGACATATTCCAGGGCTTCGTCGCTTATCTGATCGCCGCCATGCAGCACCGCATCGATCCGGACGGACTTGGCGCCCAGAATCTCGGCCGCGCGAAGATGGGCAAGCGCATTCTGATGCAGCGCCTCGCGAATCTCCGGGTCCGGATCCCAGAGGTGAGCCGTATCGACGGCGATGTTGACCAGCGTCATCTCGCGTTCGTCCAGCGTCTGGCGAATACGGCGCAGATGATCATCATCCGCCACCTTCCAGACCGGACGGGAGGTATCGGCAAAGAAAGCATTCCAGAAATCAACGGCGTGGAGCCCAAAGCGTTCATGCACCGTACGGATATAAGTGAAGATATCCATTTTTCCTTCGACGCGCATCGTGTTGAATGAGAAGCCTCCAATGGATAGTTTCATGGCTGTCCTCCTTCAAAGGGGGTATAAGATCGAAAGCATTCGCTTCCCGCTCCAGCAACCTTCCCGGCGCTGAAAACGGAATGTGAGGGAACAAGTTATAAGCGCTTTATTTTCCAATCCGAGCGTAGCAGATTATGAAAAAGGGAACAATTCGGCTATAGCGCCATATTGATACCGTTTACATGACAGATTGCCCTTCCATCTCGCGCTCACGCTCGATTCCGAAGGTTTGCTTCAAATCGGAGCGGGTGTGTCAATGATAAAAATCACAGCAAAGCGGGCATCCTCGGCGGATCGGGTCATTCGGCCGCACCGTATGGAACCGCGCGGGATGGGACTAAGGGGGAAGACAGGAAAAAAACACCCGCCCGGATGCAGTATCGCGGGGCAGATGTTTCAGCGGCAAGGAATAAGGGGTAAACCCTGGTTATTGAATTAGAGCACCCGCTTGGCTCCGACGTAGGTCCGGCTGGACCAGGAGGAGGACAAGCTGGTTATCGTAACGCGTCCGGCGGAACCGGAAGAAGCGTTGATATATTTATTGTCTCCGATGTAAATCCCCACATGGGAAATCGTCTTGCCGTCGCCGGCGAAAAAGACGAGATCGCCAGGCTGCAGGCTGCTTACTTTGGAACCCGAAGCGCTGTACATGGCGCGGGACGTGCGCGGCAGTTCGATCCCATGCTTGCGGAAGACGTAGCCCACATAGCCGGAGCAGTCGAAGCCGTTCGGCGTCGTGCCGCCCCATACATAAGGAACGCCCAGGTAGCTGCGGGCCGTGTTCAGGATCGCGGCTGACTTATCCTCGGACGCTCGGGCCGAGGCGGTCTGGACCTCTCCCCGGGCCCGGTTGATGCGGGGGATATTCTTCATCTGTTCCGCATCCCATTCGAAGCTCAATTGAAGCTGATCCAGCAGGAAGCGGAAAGGCACGTATGTACTGTCCTTATAAGACATCGGGGCGCTGCCCATGCTCACTGTTGTGCCGTTCACCTCGGCCTTGGAGCTGTTGGACTTCAGCCGGATCGTGTTTGTGCCATTCGACATTTCTATCGTCTGCACGTCCTTGTCATCGGCTTGCCAATTCAGTTCATAGCCCAATTGCTCGGCTACGGCGCGCAGAGGAACATGCATGTTCTGCGCTTCATCTATAATGGGAATAATATCATTCGTAAACTGCAAATTTTCACCGTTAACCTGGAGCGTAATCTGTTTCGTAGCTGCGGCGGCTTGGACAGTCGCATCGGTCCATGCGCTGTCTGCCAACAGCATGCATCCGAATACGGCGCCTGCCACAAGGGCAGATCGGATGGCGGTCTTCACGGCATCTCCTCCTTCATTGTTAAAACTGTAAATGGATTACTAAAAAATCGACAAAACTAGCCTAACATAGGTTACAAAATGATGACAATAGTCTGCGGGAATCATAATTACAAAACTGTAACCTTTCCGGAGAGGCGCTTTTTTTCGCTTTGTATAGCCATTTTGGAGCGGAATAAGGGTTGGTACGCTACTATCGGAAGCTGCTATGGAAATGAAAGGGATGTCGAATAAAAGGAATCAATTTCCTGGAGGCTTGATCCATGTTCTCAGAGGAGGCTCAGCAGGACAAGTCTTGGAGGCAGGCAAGGCTCTATTGAAAAGGAGGGATGACATTTGCAAGTTATCGTCACACGAATCGAGCCGCATCGTCAGGTTGGGAACGTTCGTTCTCAAAACATTCCGATTGTGCGGGAGGGCGAGCAAGAGCGGGGCGTTAGGCCTGGGGAACTATGGTTGATGGCGCTTGCCTCGGATGTTGGAGCGGAGATGGAGCGCTATGCGGAGGAGCGGGGATGGGCGTTGTCCTCCCTGCAGATTGAAGCGCAGGATGAGCGGAACGGCGAAGGCGCCATCTTGGATATCAAGCTGTATGTGACGGCCGAAGGCTTGACCGCCCCGCAGCGGGGGGAGATGTTCGGCGCGGTCCGGCCGCGCTGCAGGCTGCTTCGGGCCGTCCATCCGAATCTGGAAATTTATTTTGCGGACCGTCTGGTTCAGGATTGAACCGTGCGGTTGGCATCGGCAGGCTGCTTCCGATAGCGGAAGCGGCCTGTTCGCGATCGTCTTATTCAGGACAGAGAAAATATATCCGATGAAGAGAAAGATGGCTCGTAACCGTCAGGGAAATCATGGAATATTGGGGTGAGGTATATTACAATAAATGCGGTGTCATGAGAGGCATCGGAGCATCCAGTAGAAAAAGAAATTAAGGGAGAACGAGGGGAATGGAGTGTCGAACAGACGATGAGAACGATATTGGTCGCAGATGATGACGAGCATATCCGCGAGATGATAGGTTTGTTTTTGCGCAATGAAGGTTTCCGGGTGCTGGAGGCGGAGGACGGGGAGCAGGCGCTCCGCCTGATGGAGACGGATCCGGCTGATCTGGTTATCCTCGATATTATGATGCCCGTAATGGACGGCTGGCAGCTCTGCAGCGAGCTGCGGTCGCAGTACCCTGATCTTCCGCTGTTCATGGTCACGGCCAAGGGAGAGGCCGGCCAGAAGGTAAAGGGCTTCCGTCTCGGCACGGACGATTATATAACAAAGCCGTTCGATCCGATGGAGCTGGTGATGCGGGTAAAGGCGCTGCTGCGCCGCTACAAGATCGTGTACGAGCAGATTATCCGCCTCGGCAGCTTGAAGCTGGACCGGAACAGCTACAAGGTCTACGCGGATGACCCGTCCATGGGGACGACGCTGCCGCTCAAGGAGTTCGAGCTGCTGTTCAAGCTCGCGAGCCATCCGGGGCAGATTCTGACCCGGGAACAGTTGATCCGCGACATCTGGGGCATCGATTATGAGGGGGAGGAACGGACCGTCGATGTCCATATCAAGCGTCTGCGCGAGCGCTTCGCCGGCCACGCGCACGAGTTCCGCATCGAGACTGCCCGCAGTCTCGGGTACCGGCTGGAGGTCTGCTCATGATGAGGACGCTGTACGTCCGGGTTGTGCTCACCTTTTTATTCGCCGTAATCGCAGGCATGATCGTTGCATTTGCCGCTTCCGGCTTTTTTTTCGAGAGAGAGATGAGAGAGATTGTCTACCGGGACCTGACCCAGCTCGGCAATGATATGGTCCGGCTGTATCAGCAGGTGCCCGAAGCGGAGTTCCGCGATTATCTGGACTCCTTGAAATCATTCGAATGGATACAGGTTCAGGTCTTCGACAGCAAGAGCAACGCGATCGTGCGGCATACCCTCGCCGGACGTCCGCCGGAGTCGATGGCGGCACAGGTGGTGAAGGATGTGCTGTCCGGGAGGCCGTATCACAGCACGGAGCCGGAGAGCTCCGAGCCCATCATCGGCATCTCCTTTCTGAAGGAGGGAGAGCCGCATGCTCTCTTCTTGCGAATGAAGTACGGCGATAATAAACTGATCAGTCGGCTGATTCTGTTCACGCTTGCCGTGGTGCTGGCGGCCGGGAGCCTCTGCTTTCTCGTCGCCGCCCGCTATGTCGTGCGGCCGATCAAGAAGATGACCGAGGCGACGAAGCGCATGGCGAAGGGGGATTTCAGCACGAAGCTGAGCTTCCGGCGGAAGGACGAGATCGGCGTCCTCGCCGCCAGCTTCAACCATATGGCGCAGGAGCTCGGCCAGATGGAACAGATGCGGCAGGATTTCGTCTCCAGCGTGTCGCATGAGATTCAGTCGCCGCTTACTTCGATTTACGGCTTCGCCAAGGCGCTTCGCAACCGCGTCATCCCCGAGGCAGATCAGGAGCGCTATCTGGAAATTATGATGACGGAATGCGAACGCTTGTCGCGCCTCAGCGACAATCTGCTGCAGCTCGCTTCGCTCGATTCGGAGCATCATCCGTTCGCGCCGCGCATCTACCGGCTCGACGAACAGCTTCGCCAAGTCATCGTCGCCGCAGAGCCGCAAAGGGCCGACAAGGAGCTGCGCCTGGAGGACCGGCTCGAAGACGTCACGATCGAAGCCGATGAGGATCTTCTGAGCCTCGTCTGGACGAATCTGCTCGGCAATGCGATCAAGTTCACGCCGGAGAACGGCAGGATTACCGTCAGCCTTGCGCGTCAGGACGGGAAAGCGCTCGTCATCATTGCCGACAACGGGATCGGCATCGCGGAGGAGGACCGGGCGCGCGTGTTCGAGCGCTTTTACAAGGCGGACAAGGCCCGCAGGCGCAATGCGGGCGGCAGCGGCCTCGGCCTGGCCATCGTGAAAAAGGTCGTCACTTTGCATCACGGGACGATCCGAATCGACAGCGAGCCCGGCAAGGGGACGACCGTGAGCGTGACGCTTCCGATCCGGCGTAATTGGTAGTTCCACAGGGGGTATCCCACAAGTAGTATGTAACTACAGTGAGACAGCCCCCTGATTCTCAAAGCTCGATTCTCAAAGCTAGACACTCCGAAAACTGCAAAACTACACCTTTCCTTTACCACGTGTGCTCCGTTGCAGGGAATCCTGTAAAACTGCATCAATTTCCGACTTCCAATAGATAAAACGACAAAACCGATGGAAATCATGTACTTTTCGGGCTGTTGGAAAACCCCTGTTTTCTTCGGAGGGGTGAAGATGCCCACTTTCCTCATCGAAACTTGACATTCAAAGCGTTATCGCCTTCTGGAGGCATCATAACCTCCTGGGGTTTAACGTGTGTGTGGCGGGATTGCTGCTATTTTACAGGATTTTCGGCTCAATGAGTCCACATTCCGAGAAAATGCTGCACAGCTACATCATTTTAGGCCCTCTTGAGCGAAGTCGAAGCGAAACAGGTGAAATTGCTGTAGTTTTGCAGGATTCATTTTCTGGTGAAGTCGTCTATCTCAAATTGCTGTATTTGCGCAGGATTTGGGTTACTGAATAGGCTTGACTGGAACAATTGTCGCCGACCTGATAGACGTTTCCAAGGAAATGTTGCCGTTCTCAGACACTCCGATCAGAGCGTGTTACATCCATTTTTTCTACAGTGAGACAAGTCCTAATGAAGGATCGAAAACTCCCCTGGACTTTCTCAACAGCCTGACTTTTGCGGGAATTTCTTCAAATATCGGCTTAAAGAGCAGAAGTTGTTGCCTCCACGCATCATTTCACTGGTTCACCCAGCTTCCCCCGTTTTGCGCGCCGCTATTTTTCGCTCTGTAGACTCCTCTAGCGCGAGCGCTTTCTTTATTTCCCGCATCCACATTCTCTATCGGCTCCTCACCTCAATCATTTTGCAATGCCTATGAGCCACCCCCTTTTTTCTTTTTAGTTCATACTCCGTTCATATTTCGCTGCTATCTTGAATTCGTTCGTTGCGGTAGTGCAGAGAAAAAGGAGGGGAGAGATAGACAACGATGAATTCGCTTATTCAATTTTCGATGAAACAGGTGGCGGCCGTCATCATCCTGTGCTGCATGCTGTTCGGGGGCGGGATCTATGCCGCGACCAGCCTCAAGGTGGACAACATGCCTGATATTTCATTGCCGATCGTGATGGTCACCGTTCCTTATCCGGGGTCGCCGCAGGATGTCATGGAAGACGTCACCAAGCCGCTGGAGAAGAAAATTAGCGCGATGGAGAACGTGAAGACGATCGAGTCCACTTCGAGCGATCAGATGGCGACCATTATCGTGACATTCGAGGAAGGCGCGGACCCGGATCGGAAAAAGGCGGACATGGAGAGCCTGTTCCAGGAGACGGAGCTGCCGTCGGAGGCGGGACGCCCCAAAGTATCGACATTCGGCGTCTCGTCCATTCCTACATACTATCTCGCCATTCAGGCGGGGGAAGGAATGGAGCAGACGGAGCTGGAGCATCATTTCGAGCATGTGATCCGGCCCGGATTCCAGGCGATGCCGGGGCTCGATCATATGGATGTCATCGGCGAGCGCAAGACGGAGGTGGCGATCCGGCTGTCTCCGGAGCTGCTGCGAGTGAACGGGCTCACGCCGGCGCAAGTGTCCGAGGCGGTCCAGAGCGCGATGGCTGCCGGCCCGGCGGGGACCGTGGAGCTGGACGGCAACACGCTGCTCGCCCGGATGGACAACGGCCTGCGCAGCATCTCGCAGCTGGAGGCGATCCCGCTGGCGGCGGCGGACGGAAGCCAGCTGACGGTGGGCAGTCTCGGAAGCGTGGCGGAGATACGCGAATCGGCGTTCGCGGCCCGCATGGACGATCGGCCTGCTATCGGGGTCCTGCTGTATAAGACCGGGAGCGCGAACGCCGTTCAGTTCACGGACCAGGCCGATGAGTTGATGGAGCGGTGGACCTCCGAATTGAAGGGGATTACGTTCAAGCAGGTGTACAATTACGCGGATGAAGTGAAGCAGTCGATTGGGGGACTGCTGCGCGAAGGCATGGTCGGCGCCGTGCTGGCTTCGCTCATGATTCTGGTGTTCCTGCGCAACATGCGGATGACGCTGATCGTGCTCGTGTCGATTCCGCTGTCCGTCCTGATCGCGCTGCTGATGATGAAGTGGCTCGATATTTCCTTGAACATCATGACGCTGGGCGGCATGTTCATCGCTATCGGCCGCGTCGTCGACGACAGCATCGTCGTTATCGAAAATATTTACAGCAAGCTGGAGCAGGCGGCCCGCAAGGAGGAGTCGGTCATCCTGCTCGCGACGAAGGAAGTGGCGAATGCCATTACGTCGTCCACGCTGACGACGGTAGGGGTGTTCGCGCCCATCGGCCTGATTAGCGGGCCGGCCGGCCAATTGTTCCGCCCGTTCGCGGTGACGCTGTCCTGCGCCATCCTGGCTTCGCTCGCCGTCGCGCTGACCGTCATTCCAATGCTGGCCAAATTGATCGTGCTCCGCAGCGCCAACGCCAAGGCCCATGTGGAGCCGGGGCCGTCCGCCTTCACGGAGGGGTACCGTCGCATCCTGGAATGGTCGCTGCGCCATCGTTGGAAGACCTTGGGGGCCTCGGCGTTGCTCTTTGTCGTCACGATGGTTGCGCTCGTGCCGCAGTTATCCTTCACCTTCATGCCGGAAGGGAATCCGCCGCGCCAGTTTTATTTTACGGTGAAGCTGCCTTACGAGACGGCGCTCAAGACGACGGATGCCGTCGTCAAGGATATGGAGGCGAAGCTGCGGTCGGCGTCGGACAAGGCGGGCCGTCCGCTGTTCACCTTCGTCGAGGCCTTGGTCGGCTACGGGGGCGACCCGAACGCGATTCCGTATATGGCCCAGATCTATACCGAGGTGAATGAAGATGCCGACGTCGAGCAGGTGAAGCGGGATTATAAGGAATCGCTCCTGTCCCTTGTCCCGGCGGGAAGCGAGATAGATACGCGCACCTTGTCGGGCGATTCGGGAGGAGGCGAGGATTTCTCCTATGTGCTGAAGGGAGAGGACAGCGGCAAGCTGCGCCAGGCTGCCGCCGTCATCAAGGAGGCCGTGCTGGGCTACCCGGAGCTGACGGAGGTCAAGGACTCGTTGAGCGAAGCTTCTTCCGAGGTGACGATTCAGTTGGACCCGCACAAGGCGCTTCAGGCGGGGGTATCCCCGGCTGCCGTCCAGCACTCGCTTCGCACCTGGCTCTTCGAGCAGAAGCTGGGCGAATACCGGTTCGATGAAGGCCTGCGCGCGTTGACCATCCAGACGGGAGAGAACGGAAGGCAGGATCTGGAGGGGGTCGGCAATATCCTGATGGAGACGGGGAACGGCGGCATGGTTCGCGTCGCCGACGTTGCGGATGTGACCCGGGAGCTGGCTCCCGCCTCGATCAAGCGGGTAAATGAAGAGCAGGTCGTCACGGTGTCGGCTAAAATTACCGGCAAGAACAAGGGGGGCATCAGCGCCGGTATCGCCGCTGAACTGGATCAGATTGAACTCCCGGAAGGCGTGAGCCGTTCCGTGGGCGGCATCAGCGAGAACATCGGGGACAGCTTCGGCCAGTTGTTCGTCGCGATGGGCGCCGCCATCGGCGTCGTCTACCTCATTATGGTCTTGACCTTCGGCAATGCCAGCGCGCCGTTCTCGATTCTGTTCTCGCTCCCGTTCGCCGCGATCGGCGGCGTGTTCGGCCTGTTCGTGACGAACGAATCGCTGAACATTACCTCGCTAATCGGGTTCATGATGCTGATCGGCATTGTCGTCACCAATGCCATTGTCTTTATCGATAAGGCGCAGCAGCTGCGCAAGGCGGGCTTTGCGGTGCGGGAAGCGCTGGTGGAGGCCGGGGTGTCGCGCCTGCGGCCGATCATCATGACGGCCGGAGCCACCATCGTGGCGCTGCTGCCGCTCGCTTTTGGCTTCGGGCATGGCACGCTGATATCGAGAGGGCTGGCCGTCGTCGTCATCGGCGGACTGACCGTATCCACGCTGCTGACTCTCTTGGTCGTGCCTGTCATGTATGACCTGATCGGACGGGGGAAGCGCAGCCAAGTTCATGTCTTGCCGGCCGCCGCGCCGGAGCAAGCGGAAGGAAAGGGGATGTAACGAATGAGACACAGCAAGAAGAGCCGGCGCAAGCGCGGGCTCGGCATGATGGCCGGCATCGCCGCCTTCGCCGTGCTGCTGGCGGCCTGCGCCGGCCAGCCGGAGAATGGGGCGGCGCCTGCGGATGCGAAGCAAGCGGCTCCGCTCGTGAAGACAGCTGTCGTGAAGCGCGAGAAGATCGGCATGCCGGCCGAACTGATTGCCGAGATCGCGCCTTCCGTCTCCATGGATGTCATGGCGAAGGGGAGCGGCGAGGTGACCGCTGTCCTGAAGAAGCGCGGCGATCGCGTGAAGCGCGGAGAGGTTATCGCCCGGCTGGATGACTCCGCCGCTCATATGAAGAAGAAGCGGGCGGAGCTTGCTATCCGCAGCGCCGAGAATCTTTTGGAGCAGACGGAGGAGAAGGAACGGATCGGCAAAGAAGAAGTGAAGCAGAGCATTGAGAAGCTGGAGCGGGAGATGGAGCAGCAGACGAAGGAACTGAACCGCCTCAAAAACGGATATGACGAAGGCACGGTAGAGAAGGCTGCCGTCGATCAGGCCGAGCTGCAGCTGAAAAATTCGGAGATTGATCTCGGCGTGTGGAAGATGAAGCTGGAGGCGGCCGACAATAGCGATTCGAAGGCCACCGCCCGCCAACAGCTCGATACGGCGAAGCTGGAGCTTCTGGAGGCGGGGATGGCTATCGAGGAGGCCCGAATCGCCGCGCCGTCAGACGGTATCTTGACCGAATGGACTCCGCAGCCTGGCATGATGCTGAACCAGGGGGGGACGATCGGCCGGATCGTGCAGCTTGATCCGGTCCTTGTCCGGGCCAAGCTTCCGGAAGACCTGCTGCCTCTGGTGGAAGGGAAGAGCTCGCTTTCCTTCTATGTATCCGATCGCCCCGGCCAGACCTATAAGGGCTCGCTCGCCTATCTGTCCGAGGTCATGGATACGCGCACCCGAACCTATGATGTCGAGCTGCGGGCCGCGAACGGCAAAGGGGAACTTAAGCCCGGCATGAAGGTGCGCATTCGGCTGGAGACGGAAGCGGAGCGGCTCGTGCCGGCCGTTCCGGCCAGCGCGATCATCCGTGAGGAGAGCAAGACGTTCGTCTTTGTCTATAAGGACGGCAAGGCGGTGCGGCAGGAAGTCGAGCTCGGCCCGCTCCAGGGCACGCTCTATGCCGTGACGGATGGACTGAAGGAAGGAGCTACCGTCATCGTGACGGGACAGCATCGGCTGAAGGAGAATGAGCCGGTATCGGTGGAGCCGCCATCCGCCAAGCCGCAGCAGCCAGAGAAGGGGGATAACCAATGAAGCCGAAGACGAAGCGGAGCTTGAAGCGAATCACGGCCGTGGCATGGGCGGTCAGTCTGCTTGCCATGGCGATAACCGGGGCGGTTCCGGTGCCGGGGCTGTCCGGCACGGCGGAAGCGAAGGAGCAGAAGAGCGGCAAGGCAGCGCCCTCGCGCGCTTCGATCCAGACGGATGCGGCCGCCTTCATGAAGTCCGCCCACGGCATCGAGATCGCGGTGGAGCGGGTCATCTACGGGCAGCGGGACAACGGTCGCCAGGTGGCCGCCGTGTTCCAACTCAAGAATAGTTCCGGGAAGCGGATCCGTATCCCGGACTATGAGCTGGCCGTCCGGATGGCGTCCGGGGCGGAAGCCGCCATGGAGCCGAGCGCCGGAAGCCCGCGCTTCCTCATGCCGGGCCAGACCGTGGAGTGGCGCTGGATGAGCCGGACGCTAGCGGAGGAATCCGCTCCGGTGCGGTTCATCTGGAAGAAGACAGATCGGGAGGTGTATCCGGCGAAGGTGACCATTCTCGGCGGAATGCCCATCCGGGACGTATGGGAGAACGACTACAGCCCGATTACCGATCCGGAGAAGGTGAAGCCTTGGGGGCACTCGTTTCAATTGAATGGTCCTGCCGGCACCTCGATGCTTATCTTCACCCCGATAAGCATCGTGAAGAGCTCGGGCAAGCCGGAACAGACGACGGAACGGGCGCGAGAGAAGCTGGATACGGTGCATATCGTGACCTTGCGGGTAGAGAACCGGAATAATATTAGCGAGAAGCTCCCCGAGTTCACCTTGACCGCATGGTCGGATACCGCCATCTATGACGGGAAGCGGCTCGGCCAGCCGGCTCCGCCCGTTCTCAAGCCGGGCGAAGCGGTTCAGCTCCGCTATGCCGTGGAGACGGGAGCGAACCGGGAGCTTACCATGCTGCGGGTGCTGACGCCGGAGACATTCCTTCCGCCCGATGCCTCTGATCCGGACCAGGCGGTAACCTACCAGGTCGGGCGCATTCAGATTGCCGTGCCAAGACAAGCGGAGGCCTCCGTGCCGCCGATCGACTATAAGCTGCGGACGCCAATGAAGTTCTCTTCTGGTTCGGATCTGTTCCCGAAGGGGCTGAATATGTCCATCGAGGAAGACACGATGCTGGCGAACAAGGAGGCTGGCTTCACTGCGCTGCTCCTCCGGTTCAAGCTGGAGAACAAGAGCGGCTCGTCCATCACCCCGCCGCCGTTCCATGCGGAGCTTGAGGGCGCGGACGGGACGCGGTATGGCGGGGAACGAATCGGCACGCCGGCGGCCGAACCGAAGGCGCTCATTCCGAACGCCTCCGTCGTCGAGTCGCATTTGTTTATTCTGCCGGAAGGCGAGACGGGCAAGGATCTGCTCCTGCATCTCGTCGACAACCGGGAAGAGAAGGGGTACCCTGTCGTCATGGACACGTTCCGCTTCTCGACGACGCTGGACAACACCTCCGATCTCATTTACGACATGTATCCGTTCCGCATCAAAATCGACAATTGGGATGGCAAGTGGATCCGCGACGTGAATCCGATGACGCAATCGGACTCCTCCTCCTACGACCTGGAGCTTAGGCTCAATATCGATCGGGCGCGGCAGGTGATGGCCGATGCGAATCTGTCCCGCATCCGGCTGGAGTTGGCGGATCATGGCGGCCGCGTGCTGGGAACGAAGCAGTTCTCGCTCGTCGAAGAGCCGCGGCTGACGGACGGAGTACAGCATATCTACTTCGAGAATATCGATTTGGCGAGCGTCAAATATCCGGTTATGGTTAATTTCTACGAGACGCTGGATACCCCGTACGGTCCGGTCAAGCGGTTCCTGGGCCGGGTCATCCGGAGTTAACGGCCACACCTCCAACCCTATGTCAATGCATGGCCAAGGCTGCAGAACCTGAGAAGGTTTTGCAGCCTTTTTTTGAATGAGGAGAACGGGGCGATCAACTCTTTTCGCGCAGGCAGTATGAAAAAAAGAGTGTATCTAGTAAAATGGTTTAGTAAAATAGTTAATAATGCAAGCCATAAATGTTAACCAAGCAGCCAGGAGGGGATGGGTTCGCAAAAATCGGGTTCATGGATAAAACAAGTGCTGTAGGAGGGAAAGCGGCTTGAAGAGCAGATTGAAGGAAATCGCGGAGCTTGCGGATGTATCGGTCGCAACCGTGTCCAACGTATTGAATGGCCGTAAAAACGTAGGACAAGCGACCCGGGAGCGAGTGCTGAAAATATGCATGGAGATGGGCTATTATTCAAGCTCTTCGAACAAGGGGGTGAGCAGCAGCACCGTAATGTTCATTTTCAGTGATTTTGATCGGGAATATTACTTGCAGATTATTAAAGGAATTAACCATTGTCTGACGGAGAATGGCTATGATTTGGTTATTTGCACGAATAAGTCCAGTCAAAAATTTATGCGCAATAACTTCGCCTGCGGGATCATTTGCCTTGATCGCCATATGAGCGATGACGTCCTGATCGAATACGCGAAGCCCCATTTCCCGGTCGTGTTGATGGATCGGATGATCGCCCACGATTACGCGAATACCAAAAGCGTCGTCGTCGATAATTATCCCGTCATGTCCGAGATGGTTCAGGGGCTAGTGGACAAGGGTTACAGGCGGTTCGGCTATATCGGCGGGGTCGACTTCACGCTGGACCACAAGGAACGCTTTGCGGCCTTCAAGGATACGCTTCATCGCAATGGCCTGACCTTCGATTCGCGTCATTATTTCCATGGCGATTACAGCGAGACGAGCGGGTACCAGGCGGCGAAGCTTATCATTCTAAGCAATGAACTGCCGGAAGTGCTCGTCTGCGCGAATGACCATATGGCGCTCGGCGCGTTCAAGGCCTTCGAGGAAAATAAAATCAGGGTTCCCGAAGACATTGCGGTAACCGGCTTCGACAATACCGATGCGGCGATGATGGCCGGGATGACGACGATCGCGATTCCGCGGTATGAATGCGGTTACTTGGCGGCGAAGGAGCTGCTGGCGATGATACGCGGTCAGGCGAATCGTGACCCCGTGAAGCTGAATGCAACGATTCAATGGAGAAAAACAACGAAATAGGTAAAAATATAGCATTATTTTACTTGGTCAAGAGTTAAAGTTTATCTAATAAAGAATAAAAACATCGGATTATTTCACTTATTTTTTATTGCATTCACACAAAATATCCGTTAAGATGAGTTTGTAAGCGCTTAACTACGAAGTATTCATCTCAATCGGGGAGGCGTAAAAAATGAGTAAGAGAAAATACATTACGCGCACGCTTAGCTTGCTGACCGTGCTGGCCGTGATAACGGCGCTTGTAGGTTGCGGCGGCGGATCGGACAGCAAAAATGCAAATCCTTCCACGGATTCTTCGGGGCAGGAGAAGCTGAAGAAGATTACCATTTTCCAATCCAAGGTTGAAATCGCGGAGCAATTAGAGAAATTGGCTCAAAAGTATACAGAGGAAACCGGCAATGAGGCGGAAGTATGGGGCGCTGCCGGCGATAACTATATCACGCAGCTGCAGGCGAAGTTGACCAGCAACCAAGGGCCGTCCATCTTCAGCATCGGGCCGGGCACGGAAGCCGAGAAGTTCAAGTCGTACTTCTATGACATGAGCAATGAAGGATATGCCAAGAATGTAGCGCCGAACATGGCGTTGGAGACCGACGGCAAGGTGACGGGCATTCCGTATGGCGTCGAAGGCTACGGCCTGGTGTATAACAAGGATCTTGTCAATCCTTCCGACGTGACGGACCTGGATTCCTTCACCAAGACGCTGGAAAAGTTCAAGAACGAGAACATCAACGGTCTTGCGCTTTCTCAAGAGGCTTACTTCCTCATCGGCCATATCATGAATACGCCGTTTGCCTTGCAGGCCGATCCGGTCGACTACATTAATAAGCTGAACAAAGGCGAAGTGAAGATGGCCGACACGAAGGAGTTCCAGGAGTTCGCGAAGTTCATGGATGCCATCAAGGCCTACGCCAAAAATCCGATGGAAATCAAGTACGATACGCAAATGGGTGACTTTGCGACCGGCAAGACAGCGATGGTGCATCAAGGCAACTGGAGCTTCTCGATGCTGAAGGACTTCGGCGACTTCGGCTCCAACATCGGAATGATGCCGCTTCCAATCAACGGCAACAAGAAGCTGACGGTAGGCGTGGCAAGCTACTGGGCCATTAACGGGACGGCGGATGCCGATGAAATCAAAGCCGCAAACGCTTTCTTGGATTGGCTCTTCAATAGCGATACCGGCAAGAAAACGATTGTGGAGGATTTCCAATTCATTCCGGCCATGACGAATATCGAAGCAGGCAACATGGACCCATTGTCTCAAGCGGTATATGAAGCCACGCAGAGCGGGGAAACGTTAATGACGGCGAACAACTACTTCCCGGCAGGCATCATTACCAACGATCTGGCGCCGGCAGCCCAAGCATTCTTCCTGGATAAGTCGATGACGGGAGAGCAGTTCCTCAAAAATCTGGATGAAGTCTGGGCCAAAGCGACCAAATAATAAGATACCTGCTTGAAGACAAAAAGCCTAACCCATGGGTTTACATACATGACCGTGTTAGGCTTTTTGTCATTCTGGCTCTCGTCATCAGGTTCCAGCGTGATAGGGCGGCTGGCTCGAACTTTACCGGAAAGAAGGGATTACCATGAAGAAGCGGAAGGACCGGCTATGGTTTGCCTTATTTACGCTTCCCCTGCTTTTTATCTTTACCACCGTCGTCATCATACCGTTCTTGTTCGGTATTGCTTATTCGTTCGTGCAATGGGACGGCATTCCGGCCAACCCCAAAGTGTTCGTCGGGCTCGACAACTATATTCAACTGTTCCAGGATGAACGATTCCTGGCATCGGCATGGCATACGCTGAAGTTTACGATTTTGGCCGTGCTGCTCGTCAACGTGTTCGGTCTCGCGTTCTCTCTCTTTGTCACCACGAAGCTGCGAGTGCGCAACCTTGCCCGCACGATGTTCTTTATGCCAAATCTCATCGGCGGTCTTATTCTGGGTTATATTTGGCAGTTCATCTTTACGGATGCGATGGGCTATATCGGCGAGAGCACAGGGTTGACCAACGTCTTCTTCAACTGGCTTCTCGATTCTCAATTCGCCTTGTTCGCTCTGGTAGTCGTGTTCACGTGGCAGTTTGCCGGTTATACGATGATTATTTATGTGGCCGGCCTTCAAGGCGTTCCGGATGAACTGATTGAAGCTTCGAAGGTGGATGGAGCGAATTGGTGGCATCGCCTCACCAAAATCACGCTTCCGCTCCTTATGCCCGCGTTCACGATCTGTCTCTTCCTGACGTTGTCCGGCGCCTTCAAGATTTATGACGTGAACTTGAGCTTAACTCGCGGAGGCCCGAACAACGCGACCGAGATGTTCGCGATGAATATTTTCAATGAGATCTTTGCCTACGGCAATTACGGTCTCGGACAAGCGAAGGCCGTGCTCTTTTTCCTCGTCGTGGCGGTCTTTACCCTGACTCAGGTCTTCCTGACGAAGAAAAGAGAGGTGCAGTACTAATGAAGAAAACGAGCAAATGGCTGCTTGAACTCTTGCTTCTTCTGCTGGCTCTCCTCTTTTTGTCGCCGATCTACTTGATGCTGGTCAATTCATTCAAAAACCGTGCAGAGTTGTATGAGAACGCGCTCGCTTTTCCGACTTCATTCAGCTTCCAATACTATAAAGAAGCCATGGAGAAGATGAATTTCTTCAACGCCTTCGGCAACTCGCTGTATGTGACGGTCGTCTCCGTCATTCTTGTCATTGTACTGGCGTCGATGACGGCTTGGATGCTGGTTCGCACCGACAATAAGCTGAGCAAAATCATTTTCATGACGTTGGTCGCCACCATGCTCATTCCGTTCCAGACGCTGATGATGCCGTTGATGCAGGTGATGGACTGGATTCGCACCCATCTTCATATTCCGATGCTGAATACCCATGAAGGCTTGATCTACATGAATGTAGGCTTCGCCTCAGGCATGGCGGTCTTTCTCTATCACGGCTTCATTAAGTCGATTCCGATCGACCTGGAGGAGGCGGCAACCATCGATGGCTGCAGCAAGTTCGGGGTGTTCTGGAGAATCGTCTTTCCGATGCTCAAAAATATTACGATCACGGTAGCCATTCTAAACGTGATTGCCCTGTGGAACGATTACTTGCTTCCATCCCTGACCTTGGCGGACAAAGGGCTGAGAACGATTCCGCTGTCGACCTTCTACTTCTTCGGCGAGTTCACGATCGTATGGAACCAGGCGATGGCCGGGCTGACGCTCACGATCATCCCGATTGTCCTCTTCTACATCTTTGCGCAGAAGTATATTATTAAGGGGATTGCCGCGGGTGCGGTGAAATAGAAGGACAGGCTTGGATCATAGTTCCCTTGCTCGGATGCTATTCAAAAACACAGTTGCCTTTCAGCAACTTGATAATTTCCAATGTATCCCTTAAAGTGAGATTTAAGGAGCATGATTGTTCCTGAAAAAGCCGGAGATCCTCGGCCGTATAAGTGAGGGGCGAAAAAAGTTAGAATGGGTAGCATGTATTTGTATGCTACCCTTATTTTTTAGGGAGAACGGGAGGTTTGTTGGAATCCGACTTGTTATTCCCTCTGGCTTACGCGGAACTAATCACGCCGTCGAGGTTACTCATTGGGGACCAACCGGTACCGATTTCGCCGACTATCCAGCCTGTGCCAATATCTTTGACGGACCAACCGCCTCCAATGTCACCCAGCGACGATACTCCTGTAATATTGAACAAGAAAAGAGCCATGGATATCGTGATTAATGTTTTTTTCATTTGAATCCACCTCATTCAATAGAATATTTATGAATCGATTCTTTTGCTCTGCCGAAGCATGCACTTCATGTTCTTGAAAGGCAATGACCGCCATTCCTGCACGCTGTATATTTTTTAGCTTGAGCGCCAGTTCCAAGGATACAGCGTTGTAGTGAAAACCGACCTCATACCGTCCAACTCTGAAATAATATTGACTCAAAGCTTGCACTAGCCTCAGCTTGTGTTTCAAATGGAACGGGTCCTTCCTTGAAATCAGATCATCGACATTGCCTTTATATTTTTCCAGGTATTCTCTAGCCTCGGGGACCGCATTGTTGCTGAGGTAACTCTCCAAGGCAACCGGGAGCACGAGAAGCACTTGATCGCCTTTTAGCATGCCCATCAGTTCTTCGATTGGTTCGATTTGCTTCATCTCAATAGAGATATAAAGCTCGTTATATTTAGATAACCGGGCATAATGCTCTCCATATCTGTTATACGCTGCAGTGGCCTTCAATGCGCCTTCGTAGTTTTTCATGCCCTTTAAGGCGACCGACTCATACAACCAGCTTTCTGCCACGTATTCATCTTGTCCTTCGGCAAGGGCAATGCTTCTTAGCTCTTGGGCGTACAAGAGCAGCTTAGGCCAGTTCTCTACTACATTATAGAACGCCAGGATACGGTAATAGGCGTCAAGCCTGATGTCGTCCGGCAACAAAGGCAAGTACTCCAGAAGCTGACATAATGCTTCATTACCGGCTCCCGAAGTATCCAAGTCTCTAAGGATGAGAAATCTTCTATAATAGGAGATGGCCAATCTTTCACTTCTGCTGTATCCGTTCTGGGTGATAATGTCGTAGAAGGGGAGAGAGTAGTTGCGTTGGTCGGATTGAAAAATATATTCCGCGATTCTGAAGGCAGTGTCGATCATTTTGGAGCGGTTCGTTTCTTCGTGAAGGATTTGTACAAGCTGTTTGATGATTTCATACTTTTCAACCGCGATACAGTTAAGGATAAAATCGCTCGTCTTCTCTGGCTTCAACCGTCCGTTATCGCCGCAGCACTCCCCGATAAACAGTTCATAAAAGGCATCGTTCGGCAAGCCGAAAGCTTGATTGATCGCGTGAAGTTGAGGAAGCATGAGGGACTGCTTACGGTTGAAAATGTTGCTGATCGTTGAGCTCTCCATTTCCGCAGCTTCTGCCAGATCTTTTTGCTTCCACCCCCTTTTGACCAGTTCCTCTTGTACATATTGTCGGAGTACCACCGGAGCTATACGATGGTCATATATCATTGTGAAGACCCTCCTTAATTTATGTAATTCATCTTACTGATATAAAAATCCTGCTTAATTTCCGAATAATTACAATTTCTGAATGAATTATTTTTAGTATAAGCGAGAATGTCGAGAATATTAATTTGACAAATGGTTGAATTTTAGTATATTTTTTGTCATATTTTAGCGAATGCTGTTGAACGGTCAGTTGCATATCCCCTCACTTTACTTCTCTAAAGCAGCCAGTCCCCAACGGCTACGGTCAACTTCTTTTATGCTAATTAATGGACTCCATCTAAAGGATATATTGAATATGGTATGATAGAAGATGCGTAAACCGATTACATGGGGATTGGGCTGCGGATGGTGCAGCCGACAAAAGGAGAGGCATCAGGATGCTGAAGACAATCAAACAGATCTATATGAAGCATTTCAAGAAAAAGCTGTTCATCAAGCTGATTGTCGTGTACTCGATTATTGCCGTCGCTTCTCTGGTTACGCTGTCCGTAACGGCGTATCATTTCTTCGTCTATAACAACGTCAACAATGCGTTGTTCGATCAGCAGCGGAATGTGGATGCGATCAACCGTTTTCTCGATCAGAAGTATGATACAGCCCAGGCTATCATTCAGCAAGTGTACCAGGATACCGTTCTTGTGAAGGAAACGGTCTATTTGCTTAATGAAGGGCTGGAAAATTTCATCCGCTACCGGCTGGACAGCTTCAGTTCAAGCAACGGCTTCTATATCCGGAATATGCACGATTTCTTCTCTACGCAGTTCGTAAAGGATCAGGATCTCCAAAATATCAATTTGATTAGTCTGAAAAAGAAATTTGCCTACATCTATTATAAAGGCGGATTCTATCGCGGGTATTACGACTGGAGCGAAAACAGCCAGGCGCAGCAGCTATGGCAGAATAATCGGTATGCCATTCCGACCAAGCGGTACTCTGGGGAATTGGGGAACTCTCATCCGGAGGCGGGCCACGATATCGCAACGAAGCCAATCGAGGAAATCGTGAATATGCCGCCGTTTGAACCGGATCAGACGGCCAAGCCGCTCTCTCTGCTAAGCGTAACGAACCGGATCAGCAACCCGGAGACGCTGGCGACGGCCGGTGATATTACCATCGACTTCAATGCCGACGGCATATCGCGGCAGATTGGCGAGCAGATGCCGGGAGAACAATGGCTCGTGTTTGATTCCAACGGTCAAACCGTATACCATGCGGAAACTTCGCCGCTATCGGTCACCTCGCCAATGTACAGTGAATTGATGTCGATGCCGCGCAACAAGTCGGAGCAAGTGGATCTGAACGGAGAGAAGTCCTATGTCATGGTCTCGGAGACAAATAAATTGGGGCTTGTTGTCGTTAACACGATTCCTGAGGAAGCGATTACCGACCGGTTGTCGGGAATTCGAAATACGATAAGCATTATTACTGTGCTATGTATCATAACGGTCCTGGCGGCAACCTGCTTCTCGGTCCTCCATCTGTCGCGCCGTACGCAGACGGTCATCCAAGGGATGAAGAAGGTGAGAGAAGGCTATCTGAATACGAAGCTTCCGGTCGACCGGGAAGACGAGCTCGGGCTTATCGCGCTCAGCTTCAACCAAATGTGCGAGGATTTGCAGCAATATATCAATAAAGTCTATAAATCGGAGCTCAAGCAGAAAAATGCGGAGCTGATCGCGCTTCAGTCCCAAATCAAACCTCATTTTCTGTACAACACACTGGAGGTTATCCGGATGCGGGCGATCTCGCAGGGCGCGAACGATGTCGGCGATATGATCTATAACCTGGCGTCCATGTTCCGGCATATGGTGAAGGACAAGACCACGATAACCTTAAATGAAGAGATTGAAAATTGCCGCCGTTACCTGGAGCTGACCCGAATCCGCTACCGGGACAAGCTGCAATACTCTATCTCTATGGATGAGCGTCTGGGCGGGTATAATATAATGAAGCTCTCGGTGCAGCCGATTATTGAGAACTATCTGGTGCACGGGCTCGGATTGGATCGGATGGACAACCATATCGCCATCGAAGTCGAGACCGAGGAAGGGGATTTGGTGATCCGGGTGGCCGATAACGGGAAAGGGATCGAGCCCGCGCAGCTGCAGCAGATTCAAAAGGAACTGAGACAGTCGAGCATTCAGGAGCATGGTTCACTGGGGCTGAAAAATGTCCATGACCGCCTGCGAATACTGTATGGAGACCACTACGGGATTGCGCTGGAAAGCGTTCTCGGTACCGGCACGACAGTCACCATTCGTGTGCCTCTGAATTGACGAAGGATGGCCCGGTACCAAGAAAAAGACCCAAATCCTCGAGAATCTTGGAGGGATTCTCCCACGATTGGGCCCGATCGAATGTAAGTGCCATTAAAATAGAAGATGCGCGATGAACGCGATAATCGGCAATGTCAGCAAGGTGCGGAGCAGGAATATGACAACCAGATCCTTGAAGCTTACGGGCAGCTTGGAGCCTAACAGCAATCCGCCGACCTCGGACATATAGATGAGTTGGGTGACGGACAATGCCGCAATGACGAAGCGTGTCATGTCGCTCGTAATGTCGGAGGCCAACACCGAAGGCAGGAACATGTCCGCGAATCCGACAAGAATGGTCTGGGAAGCCGCTTCCGCTTCCGGAATTCCGAGCAGCTGCAGCACCGGAATGAACGGCCAGCCGAGCCATTTGAAGATGGGCGTGAATTTGGCGATGGCCACAGCCAGTGTGCCAATGGCCATAACAACCGGGATAACGCCGATCCACAGGTCGATAATGTTTTTGCAGCCGTCCCGAAGGAAGGATCCGGCTCCCCCGTGCTGACGCGCCTTGCCGACGGCCTGGCGCAGTCCCCAACGCCAGGGGCTCCATGCGGCCGGGATGACCTCTTCTTCCGCAGGCGCGGCATCGGGCGAATAAGTGTCCGGCTTGCGCGACAGCGGCGGAATCCGCGGCATGACGACGGCTACTGCCATCCCGGCAAAGGTGACTGTGGCATAAAAAGGAAGGAACATATGCCCCAGCCCGACATTGCTCAGCACGATGAAGCTGAACGTAATGGATACGGCTGTAAATGTCGTGCCGATGACGGCGGCTTCGCGCTTCGTGTAGTACCCGGATTCATACTGTTTGCTTGTCATCATGACGCCAATGGTGCCGTCTCCAAGCCAGGAAGCCATGCAATTGATCGAGGCTCGTCCCGGCAAAGTAAAGATGGGGCGCATGATTCGGGTCATGAGTGTGCCGAAAAACTCAAGCAGGCCAAAATCGACCAACAGCGGCAGCAGAAGCCCGGCCAGCAAAAAGACAACGAACAAGCCGGGGATAAGACCGGAGAGCAGCATGCCTCCCGTATTCTCCGACCATATCCATTCCGGCCCGACCCGGAAAAAGGTAAGTATCGCGAATATGACCCCTAACGTACGTGCGGCGAACCAGAAGGGAGAAATATGGAACAGCGCATTCCATAGCGGGATATGCAGCAGCTTGTCCGGTCTGAACCAGCGGGTATAAGCGGTTCCCAGCCAGGCAACCACGATGATGATGGTGACCGCCGACGGGAGCCAAGGCGCAAGCCCTTGGGTGAGGGCGCTGGTCAGGAATGCAATGGGCACGGTCACTTCTCCGTTCCACGGAACGGGAACGACGAAGAGAAGCAACCCTAGCAAAGAGGGAAGGGCGAAATGCAGCACCCCTCTTAGATTCAATTGCCGCACGGGCGCAAGTTTTGGTTGGGTATTGTCGTTCTTGGCTTCCATATATGAATAATTCTCCTTGGATTGCGGTATAATTATGCAACATTGTTTTTACTTTATTACAAATAGAGTGGAAATCCAAGAGCAGACTGAGTAACAAAAAGTGGTAGCGCAATGCGGCGAGAGTTTATACGAATCTCCTATGTTTTTATTATATCCTCCAAATGATACATCACAAGGTTATAATTGGGGTTTTGGTAAAATTTTTTACGGCATTTTTCTGATCATACTCTTTAATTTGGGGTCTTATGGGCCGTCAAAATTGGGGATTGAATTCATGGACGCTCTCAAACGGGCTTCCTGAGTTATGGTATGATAATAGATGCGTAAACCGATTACATGCGTTATCCGGAACGGGCTGAACCGGTATCGGGACAAGCTGCAGTGCTTCCAATTGGATGAACGTCCAAGCGGTTATAATATAATGAAGCTTTCGGCGCGGTCCTGCATTCGGAAGCATGGTTGACCATTCTGCCGGATTACGCTCGAAAGCGTTCTCGGGCCGGCACGGCGGCCACCTTTCATGTGCCTTTGAGTTGACGTTGGGAAGTGGTTAAGGGGGGATACGATGTACAGCGTATTTTTAGTAGATGACGAACCGTTTATTATAGAGGGTTTGCAGACGATTCTGGAGTGGAACGACTACGGCTTAAGCGTAGCGGGAACGGCGGAGAATGGCGAGGATGCTTGGGAGAAGCTGCAGCGGCAGCCGGTCGATTTGATTATTACCGATATTATGATGCCGCGCATGACCGGCCTTCAGTTGATTGAGAAAGTGAAGAAGGCCTCTCCTCAGACCCGGTTCATTATACTTAGCGGCTATAACGAGTTCATGTATGTGAAGGAAGGCATTAAGCTGGGCGTGGAAAACTATTTGCTGAAGCCGATTAATATCGAAGAGTTCCGCTCCACGCTGGAGACGACGGTACAGAAGATCGACCAATCCCGGGTTTACCGGATGGCGGAGCAGCATAATCGTGATATTTTGCGGGATAATGTGCTGTACCGCTGGCTGCGCGATTTGATTCATCTGGAAGAGCTGCAGCAGCGGGCGGACTTGCTGGATATTCATTTTATTCATCCTTATTACATGGTTGCCTTGGTGCGTCCCGAGCCGCAAATGGACCAGGAGGCGGATTATGATAAGCAGGAAGAAGTCGTTAACCACGCGAGGCGGCTGTTGAAGCAGGCGAACGGCGGATTTTGCGTCCCGGAATGGGACGGAGAGACCGCGATTATTTTCGGCCTGTACCGGATCGAGGAGAAGGAAGCAGTGATGGAGCGGCTGCGAGACTGGAAGCGGGAGGCAGAGCGTACGCTGAGCACCTCGCTGCAGATTACGCTGGGGAGCGTCCAGGAAGGGTACGCCCATGCGTCGGCAAGTTACATGCATGCGAAGCGGGTTCAGCCATACCATCTTGTCCGCGCGGATGACGAATGGGTCGACGCCGATGAGATCGCCAACTATCGTTCTTCCCGTCCGGCGGATGTTCAGCCGGAGACGGAGCCTTATGTGAAGCTGCTCTACGACCGGGACAAGGCACAGCTTCGGCAGCAGCTTGAAGCCGATTTCGAACGGCTGTCATCCACCTCAGGGGTTACGCCCCGGGATATTCGCAACTTCGCCGTCGAATTGCTCATCGCCTGGAAGCAGGCGGTGAAGGATACCGCTCACTATTTAATGGAAGAGGAGCGGGACTGGTTCGATGATGTGTACCATATTCAGACCTTGGAGGTGCTGAAGGATCATGTTCTCCAGGTCGGTTACCGCATTATGGGGCAGCTGGCGGAGCCGGAGCATATGAGTCCGGTCATCAAGCAGGTGCTGCATGATATTCATGCCCGGTATGCGGAGGAGCTGTCGTTGAAGACTTTAAGCCAGGTCTATAATATCAATCCGGTCTATTTGGGGCAATTGTTCCAGAAGGAGGTTCAATCCACCTTCTCCGATTATTTGAACAAGACCCGCATCAAGATGGCGAAGGAAATGCTCGTCAACACGAATCAGCGCATGACCGATATTGCCTCGAATGTCGGTTATTGGGACAAAAGTTATTTCTATAAACAGTTCCGGAAGTACGTCGGCGTATCCCCAAAAGAATACAGAGAATTCCATGCAAACCGAAATGAAATCGTATGAAATACATTACTGGGAAGGGGTTCCACGGTGTCACATGAAAATGTGGCATCTGTGAAAGCCCTTCCTTTATTTTGTACACCAAATCTAAAGTTTGTTGACTATTGGAAGCGCATCAATTGGGGTACGCTATAGGTACAACTTAGCAACGGGGGATGAATCTGATGCAATCCATCAAGAACGTTTTTCGGAGCTTAAACCGCAACTGGATTTTTCTCATCATGGTTCTTCCGGGAGCCTTGTGGTTTTTGTTCTTCTCCTACCTGCCAATGTTCGGGACTGTGATCGCTTTCAAGGACTATCGTTTTAGCAGAGACGGCTTCCTTGCCAGCTTGCAGCAGAGTGAATGGGTAGGCTTCAAAAATTTCGAGTATCTTTTCGGTACAAATGACGCATATGTCATTACGCGCAACACAATTTTGTACAACATGGTGTTTATCGTGCTTGGCCTGGTCGGGGCCGTGGCGATGGCTATCATTTTGAGCGAGATTGTGAACAAGCGGCTGGCGAAGATATATCAGACCGGGATGTTCCTTCCTCACTTCTTGTCGTGGGTCATCGTCGGTTATTTCACGTTCAGCTTCCTGAGCGTCGACAAAGGGGTACTGAACCAATTCTTGACTTGGTTAGGAAAGGATCCGGTCTCCTGGTATTCCGACACCACGTATTGGCCTTATATTCTCGTCTTCCTTAATCTCTGGAAAGGAATCGGATATTCCAGCGTCGTTTATTTGGCCGCGATTGTCGGGATTGACAAGACTTATTATGAGGCAGCAATGATTGATGGCGCTAACAAGTGGCAGCAGATTCGCCATATTACGATACCTGCGATCACGCCTTTGATGACCATTCTGACCTTGCTGGCCATCGGCCGAATCTTCTATGCGGATTTCGGGTTGTTCTATCAGATTCCACGCGACTCCGGTCCGTTGTACAGCGTAACGAACGTCATTGATACGTACGTGTACCGGGGGCTGAAGGCAACAGGGGAAATCTCGATGAGTACGGCCGCAGGCTTGTATCAGTCGCTGGTCGGATTCATTCTCGTTATGACATCGAACTGGATTGTGCGTAAAGTGGACAAGGACAACGCGCTGTTCTAAGGGGGGGACGACATTGAGAAAAAAAACACGAGATTTCCACAATTTATCGAGAGGCACGAACCTGATATTCAACCTTATTGCCGGTGTGTTTGCTTTCCTGTGCGTCTACCCGTTCTTGTTCGTCATTGTCATTTCATTGACGAATGAGGAGGCGCTCGCACGGAACGGGTATTCCATATTCCCGGAGAAATGGAGCTTTTCCGCTTATGAATACATTTTCAAGGCCGGAGATCAGCTTCTTCGCTCCTATGGAGTCACCATCCTGATTACGGTTGTGGGGACGCTTATCAGCTTGGCGGTCATTTGTCTATACGCTTACGCGATTTCGCGCAAGAACTTCCAATATCGGGGATTCTTCTCCTTTATCGCCTTCTTTACGATGCTGTTCAATGGCGGATTAGTTCCGACCTATATGGTTCTAACGCAGGTCCTTCATTTGAAGGACACGATCTGGGCGCTGATTTTGCCGCTCATCATGAATGCGTTCTACGTCCTTATCATGCGAACGTTCTATAACACAACGGTGCCGGATGCGATCATCGAGTCGGCCAAGATTGACGGAGCCGGGGAATTGCGGGCATTCATTACGATTGTGCTGCCCATCTCCTTGCCGGGGATTGCCACGATTGGATTGTTCGCCACGCTTGGCTTCTGGAATGACTGGTTCAACGCCTTGCTGTACATCGACAACCCTGCGCTCGTTCCGCTGCAATCGATGCTGATGCGGATCGAGAACAGCATGCAGTTCTTGCTCAACAATGCGCAGCTCAATGCATCGGGTCAGACGCTAGAATTGATGCGGACGCTGCCGCAAGAATCGACACGGATGGCGCTTGTCGTCCTGGCGACATTGCCAATCGCATGTGCGTATCCGTTCTTCCAGCGCTATTTCGTTCAAGGCTTGACGATTGGCGCCGTAAAAGAATAAGCAAGACCACCTTCGATTATTCCCGGGCGGCGGCATACATAAGCAGGCGGCCGCTCCGGAAATAATATACACCACAACTTGGTCACAAAAAGGGGAGGAAAAACATGGCTAAGGCAAAAAAATTGTTGCTCATGACCTTCTGTCTTGTCCTGGTCGCTTCGCTGGCATTGGCTGGCTGCGGCAGCAAGAAGGAAGAAGCGGGCGGAAGCGAAGCGGGCACGAGCGAGAAGCCGGTTGAGTTGATCTGGTATTCCATTGGAGCGCCGCAAAAAGATTTGGACAAGGTCATGGAAAAGGTTAGCGAGTACACCAAGGAAAAAATCGGTGTAACCGTAAAAATGAAATTGTTTGATTGGGGCGATTACAACCAAAAGATGGGCGTTATCGCCGCTTCTGGAGAGCCTTTTGATATCGCATTCACTTCTTCGTGGGCTTTTGAATACGTTGCCAATGCGAAGAAAGGCGCATTCTACGAGCTTGATGACTTGATGGATCAATATGGCCAAGACATTAAAAAGCTGGTTCACCCTTCGTTCCTCGAAGGCGCCAAAATCGACGGAAAAACGTATGCGATTCCAGTTAACAAAGAATTGCCTGCGCAAAAGGTATTCCGCTTCAACAAAGGGCTTGTTGACAAATACAACCTGGACATCAACAGCGTGAAGACATTGGAAGATCTGGAGCCGCTGCTTGCGAAGGTCAAAGAGGGCGAGCCAGGATTGTACCCATTGTCCGCGGATAAGCAATTCAAATTCGCCGTTCCTTATGACCTGGTGAACGAGAACCTGCCTTTGGGCGTCGCGCTGACAGACACGAACGATCTCAAAATCGTCAATATTCTCGAACAGCCGGACATGATGAAAGGCTTCGAGACGATGCATGACTACTACAAAAAAGGCTACCTGAAGAAGGATGCCGCGACCGCTTCCGGCGGGGATGAAATGAAAACCGGAAAATGGCTCGTAGATATGCCGGATACGCAGCCGTTCGCCGATAACCTGTGGTCTCAATCTATGGGCTATCCGGTTGAATCGGTTCCTTATACCGAGCCTTACGTCTATAACTGGTCCGTAATGGGCTCCATGCATGCGATCTCCGCGAACAGCCCGCATCCGGAGAAAGCGATGCAATTCCTGAACCTGTTGAACTCCGACCGCTACCTGCGCAACCTGGTGAACAACGGTATCGAAGGCGTGCACTACAAGCGCATCGATGACGAAACGGTTGAGTATTTGCCGGCAAAAACAGAATCGTATGATATGCCAACCTTTACGTTGGGCAACTTCTTCATCTTGGATAAGCTTCCTGCTGACCCAAAAGATAAATGGGAGCAGTTCGCTAAATTCAACGACAATGCCAAAAACGCGCCGCTGCTTGGCTTCCACTTCAATGCAGACAGCGTAAAAACGGAAATGACCGCGCTGACGAACGTCAAAGACGAGTTCTATGCGTCCCTGTTCACTGGCTCGGTAGATCCGAAGGTATACGTACCGAAGGCAATCGAGAAGTTCAAGGCGGCTGGATTGGACAAAGTTCAAGCCGAAATGCAAAAACAATTGGATGAGTGGAAAGCATCCAGAAAATAAGTAACGGCATCGTTCCATTCGCTGGTTGAAGGCAGTCTGCTGCCGGCCAGCAATGAATCGCCGCAACTGTGCAGTCAGGTGGAGCGTAGGCTTCACCTGACTGTCTGCTATTCGCGACATGACGACTGCGAAATAGGTGCGGATGATTGGTTGAATTTTGCACAAGCCTTATATACAATATGATGGACATATCTAATGTACTAAATAAGATAATGGCCGGATACGGCGGCTTACAACAACGACTTTGATCGATGGATGGAGAAGGAGAGAGCTGATATGGAACGCCTACCGCAAGCCGTGCTTCGCGTGATGGAAGAAGCCAAGACCCGATTAGCGGACAACCCGAAATTGCAGCAGTTGTTCTTGAATTGTTTCCCGAACACGCTGCAGACGACAACCAAATTGCATGAAGACGGCACGACGTATGTCTTCACCGGAGACATTCCCGCCATGTGGTTGCGCGACTCCAGCGCCCAGGTGCGCCAGTATATGCCGCTGGCCAAAGAGGATGCGGATATTCGCCGCATCATTGCCGGGCTGGTGCGCAAGCAGTTGAAATATATTCAGATCGACCCGTACGCCAATGCATTCAATGAAGAAGAAATTCCGCTCGATCAGATTCATCACCGGGATCAGACGGAATTGAACGGCTGGGTGTGGGAACGGAAATACGAGATCGATTCGCTGTGTTATCCTATCCAGTTGAGCTATTTGTACTGGAAAGAGACGGGCGATACGTCGCTCTTCGATGGCGAATACAAGACGGTTGCGCATATTATCATGAACCTGTGGACGACGGAGCAGCGCCATTTCGAGCAATCCCCTTACCGATTCTCGCGGATGGACTGCCGCAAGACGGACACGCTCAAGAACAACGGCCGAGGCATGCCGGTCAACTACACGGGCATGACGTGGTCGGGCTTCCGCCCAAGCGACGATGCGTGCACCTTCGGTTACCTGGTTCCTTCGAATATGTTCGCGGTTGTCGTGCTTCGTTATTTGGAGGAGATCGCGACGGCGGTCTACGAGGATGCGCCATTCGCTGCCAAGGCGCGGGCGCTGTGTGAAGAGATTGAAGACGGCATTCGCAATTATGGCATCTTTCATCACCCGAAATACGGAAAAATCTATGCCTATGAAACGGACGGCTTCGGCAACTACAATCTGATGGATGACGCCAACGTGCCGAGCTTGCTGGCCATTCCTTATCTTGGCTATACGACGGAGGACGATCCGATCTATCAGAATACGCGCCGCTTCATCCTGAGCGAGGAGAATCCTTACTACTATTCCGGCAAGGCTGCTCAGGGCATCGGCAGCCCGCATACCCCTGACCAATATATTTGGCATATCGCCTTGTCGATGCAGGGGTTGACTGCCGGATCGCAGGAAGAGATCGACGGTCTGATTCGGCTGTTGACGGCGACGGATGCCGATACCGGTTATATGCATGAAGGATTTCATGTCGACGATCCGGCCCAATTCACACGTGAATGGTTCGCCTGGTCGAACAGCTTGTTCTCTGAGTTAATCTACCGGGAATATTGGTTGAAAGCCTAATCCGATAAGAAGAGAGGGACAGAACATGACGAAAAAAACGGCCCACATCATCTCTCATACGCACTGGGATCGCGAGTGGTATATGCCTTACGAGTATCACCATGCGCTGCTGATCGAATTGATGGACACGCTGCTGGATACGCTCGATAACGACCCGGGCTTCAAGAGCTTCCATCTCGACGGCCAGACCATCATGCTGGAAGATTACCTCCAGGTCCGCCCGGAAATGAAGGACAAGCTGGAGAAATATATCCGCGAAGGCCGCATTCATATCGGTCCATGGTACATTCTGCAGGATGAGTTCCTGACGAGCAGCGAGGCGAACGTGCGCAACCTGCAAATCGGACATCGCGACGCCAACCACTACGGCGGCACCATCTCCAAGATCGGGTATTTCCCCGATTCGTTCGGCAATATGGGCCAGGCGCCGCAGATGCTCAAGCAGGCCAATATCGATGTCGCCGTATTCGGACGCGGCGTGAAGCCGACCGGCTTCAACAACCAGGTATCCGAAGATGCCGCCTACGAGTCTCCATTCTCGGAGATGATCTGGGAATCGCCGGACGGCTCGCGCGTCATCGGCATTCTGTTCGCGAACTGGTACTGCAACGGCATGGAAGTGCCGGTTGACGAGAAGCAAGCGATCGCCTATTGGGAGAAGAATATCGCCAATGCGGAGAAATTCGCTTCCACGCCGCATCTGTTGTTCATGAATGGCTGCGACCACCAGCCGATTCAGACCGATCTGTCCAAGGCGATCGAAGTGGCGAAGAAGCTGTTCCCGGATGTGGACTTCGTACACTCCAATTTCAACTACTATGTGGATGTGCTAAGACAGGAATTGCCCGAGAATCTGCAGACGGTAAAAGGCGAGCTGCGCAGCCAGCGCACCGACGGCTGGTATACGCTGGTCAATACCGCGTCTTCCCGCGTCTATCTCAAGCAGATGAACGCCGAGAACCAGACGCTCCTGGAGAAGGTGGCGGAGCCGCTGGCGGCATTCGCCGACCAGGCGGGCAAACCGTACCCGCATCATCTGTTCGTCTATGCGTGGAAGACATTGATGCAGAACCATCCGCATGACAGCATCTGCGGATGCAGCGTCGATGAAGTGCACCGGGAGATGGTGACGCGCTTCGAGAAGTCGAAGCATATGACCGAGATGATCATTAACGAGACGGTAGACAGCCTTGTGAACCAGATCGATACTTCGGCATACGGCGCCAAGGAAGCCGTGCCGTTCGTCGTCTTCAATACGGCGGGCTACGAGCGCAGCGGCGTCGTCGAAGTGACGCTGGAGCTGAAGCGCCGCTACTTCCGCGAAGGGCATCCGACGAAGCTGGCGCGCGAGCTGAAGCAGGAGCCGATCGTGGCGGGCACCGTCATCGATGCGAACGGCAATGCGGTCGTCTGCGAATGGGAAGACGCCGGCGTCCAGTTCGGCTACGATCTGCCGAAGGATAAGTTCCGCCAGCCTTATGTGGCGCGCTGCGTGAAGGTTCGCCTGCAGGCTAGCAGCATGGCGGCCTTCGCGTATCACACCTTCGCCTGGGTGGCGGGCGGAGAAGCGCCGCAAGCGGCCAGCTTGTTGAACGGGCACAATACGCTCGAGAACGAACATCTGAAGGCGGTCGTCGAAGCGGACGGTTCCTTGACGCTGACCGACAAGGCGACGGGCCATACGTTCAGCGGGCTGAATGTGTACGAAGACAGCGGAGACATCGGCAACGAGTACATGTTCCGCAAGCCGGACGGCGAGGTTCCGCTCACGACGGCAGGTCTGGCGGCCGATATCCGCGTCGTGGAGGACGCTCCATACCGTGCCGTCATCGAAGCGGTTCACCATCGGGAGATTCCGGCTTCCGCCGACGAGAAGCTGCAGGAAGAGATGAATGAGCTGGTAGACTTCCCAAGGCGTACGGCGCAGCGTTCCACAGTCATGGTTCCGTTCCGCCTTGTGACCCGTTACACGCTTGATCGCGGCGCGAAGCGCGTCGAAGTGCAGGTGACGATTCACAACGAAGCGAAGGATCACCGTGTGCGCGCGCTGTTCCCGACCGCTCTGCAGGCCGAGACGCACCAGGCGGAATCCATCTTCGAGGTGGCTCGCCGCAATACGCATCCGGCGCCGGAATGGGAGAATCCGAGCAACGATCAGCATCAGCATACGTTCGTCAGCGTAACCGACGGCCAGCTCGGCTTGACCATCGCCAACAAAGGGCTGTTCGAATATGAAGTGCTGCGTGACGGCCGCAACACGATGGCGGTCACCTTGCTCCGCTCCTCCGGCGAGCTCGGCGACTGGGGCGTCTTCCCGACGCCGGAAGCGCAATGCTTGGGCACGTACACGGCCGAATATGCGATTATTCCGCATGCGGGCGATGTCGTGACCTCCGGCGCGTACAAGGAAGCGCACGCGTTCCAGGTGCCGTGGATTGTCCGCCAGGCCGAGGTGCATGACGGCAAGCTGCCGGCCAACCATGCGTTCCTGGCATGGGAGGGTGAAGGCATCGCGTTCTCCTCGATCAAAATGGCGGAGCAGACCGGCGACATGGTTGGCCGCTGGGTCAACTTCGCGCATGAAGCGAACACGTTGAACGTGACGCTTCCGCAGGCAGGCAGCGGCTTCTACCGCAGCAGCATCATGGAAGTGAAGGGCGAAGACCTCGCTTCCGGCGACAAGCGCAGCGTCAGCGTTGAGCTCGGCGCGGCGGAAATCTTCACGCTCGGCATGAAGAAATAAATGAAACAAGCCCTCCCGAAGCATTGCTTGGGAGGGCTTGTTTTCGCTATAGAGGCTGAACCTTCTGAATCCTGCGTATATGCAGTATTTTTGGCCCTGGCGGGGCGGGAGGCGGCGAAAATCCTGCAAATTTCCTATCCGGTCGGCGACAATCGAAGAACTGCGCGATTGTTCCAGTCAAGCCTATTCGGTAAGCCGAAATCCTGCGCAAATACAGCAATTTGAGATAGACCACTTCACCAGAAAATGAATCCTGCAAAACTACAGCAATTTCACCTGTTTCGCTTCGACTTCGCTCAAGAGGGCCTAAAATGATGCAGCTGTGCAGCATTTTCTCGGAATGTGGACTCATTGAGCCGAAAATCCTGTAAAATAGCAGCAATTCCCGCCACACACACGTTAAGCCCCAGGAGGCTATAATGCCTCCAGAAGGCGATAATGCTTTGAATGCCAAGTTCCTTTTCTTCATCCAGCACCTTTGGAAAAGCCGCTATCCTCCGATGACGGTCAACTCCTTCGGATAGGAGGTGAGCACGCGCACGCCATCCTCCGTGACGATGACGTCATCCTCGATGCGCACGCCCGCCACGTTCGGCACATAGACGCCCGGCTCGATCGTGAAGACCATGCCCGGCTTCAGCACATCCTCGTTCCGGCCGTGCACGGACGGGTACTCGTGCACGTCCAGGCCGAGCCCGTGCCCGAGCCGGTGGGTAAAGTAAGGGCCGTAGCCGCGGTCTTCAATGACCTGCCGCGCCGTGCGATCGAGCGAGCCGAAGGTGACCCCTGGCTTGACGGCCGCAATGGCCGCTTCGTTCGCCGCCAATACGGTATCGTAGATGCGGCGGCTCTCTTCGTTCACTTCGCCGACGGCGAAGGTGCGGGTTATGTCGGAAGCGTATCCGTTCACGTAGACGCCCAGATCGAACAGAAGCAGCTCGCCCTCGCGAATGACGCGATTGCCCGGAACGCCATGCGGCAGCGCGGCTCTCTCGCCGGCCAGCACCATCGTATCGAACGACGGCCGCTCCGCGCCCTTTTTCTTCATCACGTATTCCAGCTCCGCCACGACATCCAGCTCGGTCATGCCCGGACGCACGCGGCTTACGCCTTCCAGCAGCACCGCTTCGATGACCCGGATCGCTTCCAGCAGCCGCTCCACTTCTTCCGACGACTTGATGACGCGCATCTCCTGGAGGATCGGCCCCGCATCGGCATAGCGCTTGGCGTCCAGCGCAGCGGACAGCGCCTCGAACCGGGCGACGGAGATATGATTCTTCTCGAAGGCCAGCTGGTTCATTCCGGCGGGCAGGCAGGGCTTCAACACATCGTAAGGATTGTCTGTGTCTTCATGGGTTACGATATTCTTGACGGAGGAGGCGGATGCCGCCTTGTCCGCATCCAGGGCCGGCACGATGAGCGTCGGCTCGGCATCCCGCTGGATGACGAGGCCGAGAAAGCGCTCATGAGGATCGCAGGCGAAACCGGTCAAGTAGTAGACATGCTTGGGGTCGGTAATGAGCAGAGCGTCATGGCCCTCCTGCTCCATTGCCGTGCGTAATCTGTTCCAGGACTCGTTCATAGCTTTTCATCCTTTCCGTAGTGCGGCAATTCGGTATTCTTCCTTGACCTTATCATAAGTATGGCTTCCCGTGCGAGTACATTTGCACAATCGGCGACCGAGGTCTGCAGATGGCGGGAAAAAGAAGGCAGCAAGGGCAGCCCGAGTGCATCCGGACTGCCCTTGGAGAGCGTTCTGTTCATAGGTGTCTATGTCGATTGCTTCATGCGGGAGACAATGAGTCCGTCATTGAGCGCCTGGAGCTCATGTCCTATGTCTGCTGCGCCGATCGAATCGCCGGCTGCCACCAGGTAGCGGAACTCATAGAATCCGCCGAGCGTTGCCTTGAAGTTCGTCTCCCAGTAGTTCGTCATCAGCCAGGAATACGTCTGCGGCTTCGCGTCCGCTGGCTGCTGGGTATGAACAAGTCGCCGTCCATACTCGATCGGACCCAGCTGTACCAGCGGCGTATCCGGCATGGCCAGCAGGAGAGCGCCGGTCGACTCGTTGACCCAGGCGAGCCCGTGCTGAACGCAAGTATAATCCAGGCACGTTCCCGGCAGCTGATCTGTCCACGGTCGAATCAGCTCGCCCGCCTTGTCGGCATACAGGGTATCTTCGGACGAATCGCCATTCGTGAACGGCAGGGCGACATAGACGTTCTCCGGCTGCCAGACGCTGTCTTTGTGAAGCCGGACGGAGACATCGACCCGGTTCAACGTGGCATAGACCTTCAGAAAGAGGCTGTAATAGCTCATGCCGTCCGCCTTGTACTGCAGCTCCAGAGTGGCGTACAGCGGTCCGTTCTCCAACGCTCTGACCTGGACGAGGCGGCCGGCGGAGCGCCTGACGCCCATCCCTTTGCGGTTGCGGCCCATTCGGCTGCGCACCGACCATACTTGATGGGGACTCGTCGGATCTTCCGCCGGAGTCACTTCGTAGATGGGCGTAAATGCTCCGTACGGAGAATCAGGATTCAGCAGCTCTTGTCCGGTCAACCGATTGCGCCACGACGCGATGCCCCGATCCTCCTGCCATTCGATGCGGCAAAATGGCGATTCAACGCCATGCTCCGTCATCGAAATCGGCCCATGCCCAGGCGCGTCCGGGCGCATGTCTTCCATATCATACACGCGGTCGCTCCCGATCAACCGGGTGCTGGACGTCATGACTCCGGCAGCCGTACCCTTTTCCGTCCGGGGTTGAATCCGAAGAAGGCAAGCCTCTTCGGCTTCCAATGCGACCTCCACGACGATGGCCTGCGGATGCGGCTGCTGCCAAGCCAGCTTCTGTTCGGTCGCTTCACAGATGACATCGAATCCGTTGGCGAGCAGGGCGGGCTCCCATCCGTCCAGCGGCAAGGTCACCAGCTGCATCGATGCGACGGGTGCCGGGTTGACGATGCGGTAGCGAAGCGGCCGTTCCGGGAAGAGCGTGGCCGCACCCTGGGCGCTGAGCACTTTATCCAGAGCTTGATAAGCGCAGCGGCTTGCCTCCGCGGCATAAGCAAGCTTCCGTACCTCCAGCAGCTGCACGTTCGGATGCCATGGCTCGGCTATGGAGGAGTGATACCCCCACGTATGCTCCGCATACATCACCAAAGGCTGCAGGGCTGCGTCCCTATCCGCTTCCGTGAGCACGCTCCGGTCCGGATCAAGCTGCTCCGCTTGTCGCAGCACGCGCTGGGCATCCCGGAAAATTTGCGTATGCATGGCGGTGGATGCGACGCCGTCCGACCACCAGTCGGGCCAATCCCCGCGATGGACGGGCAGCTGGCTTATATCCTCGCGTTTGAGGCGGGCGAAAAAGTCGTGCAAGCTGGTCATCTCGATCCGGATTGATTCCCCGTATTGTTCGTTCCATTGACGGATGAACTCCATGATTCGTCCGTTCGGCGCTCCGTTGTCCGTGCCAAGACCGGACAGCATGACCGGGACGAAGTCGAACGGATAGCCCTCCTCTTCCAGCTTGCATACATAACGATGGAGACGGATGCGGGCGATATCATCATGCTGCTCGTCAATGAGCCGGTGATCGAATTCGTCCCGGATGATATATTTGCCGAGCGCGCCCGGGCACAGGCCGAGCTCGTTGCCGAACATATAGTGCTCCCCGTTCCAGACGAGCAGCCGTTCTCCCGAGGAAGCTTCCCACCAGAAGGGCGTCTGCTTGCGGCCCAGCGGGAACATGCCGTGGTGGGTATGGACGCAACTGAACAGATGCTTGATGCCGTTCTCAAGCAGGCTTCGGGCGTAGCCCCAGCCGTAGCCGTTAATATCCGCGGTCATGGCAGAATCAACGGCATGGCCGATGGAAGCCGCATAGGAAGGGGCTTTGCCATGAATATGGCGCAGCAGCGAATAGTCGGGCAGCTCCGTCATATTCAAGTAGGTCCCGGAGAGCTCGATATGGCCGCTGCGCACCGCTTCCGCGAACTGCTCCCGCTCTTCCGGCGCGGCGCTCTCCAGGAACCGCTCAACGGCCCAGAACGTCTCGCATGTCCAGCGGAAGCCGTCATATTCCGGGCGGCTGCCATCCTTGGCCTGGGCAATGATGCGAAGCGCTTGGCGGATAAAATCGACGTGATACTGTTCAATTTTCTCTTGTCGGTCCGTATACCCGATATCGGTATGCGAATGATGGATGGCGCAGATGGTCCATGCCCGCTTCGGCGCCGGCGTGTCTGCCTGTTGAATCTGTCGGCTCAAATTTATCATCCTTTCCCGGTGGTCTAAAACTTTGTCCGTTGACTGGTTCGCAGCATGGACCGCATCTGGAGCGAAGCGGCCCCCTCGGAGCAAGTGCTCGGCGCATGCAGCCGCAGCGGGCCTGCCGCTGTATAGTCACGGCGTTAGCAGGTAACGTCTTACGTCTTGCTCCTTGTTCCGTCGAATAAAGCGTCAATGCCTTCATACGTATGCTCCATCACGCGATCGCTCGTCTCCGCGAAGCCGCCGACGCTTCGCAACAGCGCTTCCAGCGGCTCGAGGAACAAGCTGGCGCTCTTCGCGATCTGGCCGCCGAGGATGAGGCGGCGGGGACGGAAGGCCGGGACATACGGCTCGAGGAACTCGCTGAGCCGCCTTCCGTATGCCGCGAAGACCGCGGCCGCTCCGGGATCGCCGCTATACGCGGCCGCGGCGAGATCATGCACGTCGCCGCCAGCAGCGCCCGCGCCAAGCTCGTCGGCGAGCCGCAAAATGCCGCGGCGGCCGAATTGGCCGTCCGCAGGCTGTCCGCGGTACGGTTCCGCGTACAGCAGGCCGCCTGGCGGCACGCCGTCCCGGCCCGCGAAGGGCTGCCCGGCCTCGATGAAGGCCGATCCGAGGCCGGTGCCGAGCGTCAAGCACAGCAAGCGTTCGCCCGGATAGCGGCGGCCGAGCCCGAGCGCGAACAGCAGCGCATCGTTCGCGAAGCGGATGTCCGCCCGGGCGAGTTCAGCCGCGTGCGGAATCCCGCGCATGGCCTGGCGGGCGAACTCGGCCCACAGCGCCACGCGCACGTTCACGCCGTAGAGGCGCTCGTACTTGCCGAGGCCCTGCAGGCGCGCGACGCCGGCGGCATAGTCGAACGGGCCGGGGAAGGCGAAGCCGATGCGCAGCGGCGCTCCGGCTGCGGGGGCTTCCGGCCCGGCGGCCGTATAGGCCGCATAGGCGGCCAGCAGCTCGCCGCAGGCTGCGGCGAAGCCGGCCACGATGGCGTCCGGCTCGCCGTCGGCACGAGACGGCCACTGGCCGGCCAGGCCGGGCACGAGGCGCCCGCCGGCGACGACCGCCCCCTTCAGGGCCGTCCCGCCGGCATCGAGCGCCAGCGTGACCGCCTTCGGCGGCGCGGCAGCGCCCCGCCCGGGGCTGCGGCGGCCTTCCGGCCGCTCCGGGGCGCCCACGGCCTACGCCTCCGCGCCGGCCGGCCAGCCGTGCGGCAGCAGCGGCGTCTGCCAATGGGACGCCACGCCCGCCTTCACGAGCTTGCATAGCGCGCTCCCGGCGTTCTCCAGCCGGTAGGCGCCGACGCTGGCCGGCACGATATAGCTTTCGGCGTAGCCGAATTCCACCGCCTTCGAGGGATCGGCCAGCGGCACGAGGCGCACCCGTTCGCCCTCGACCAGGTTAACCATGACGAACTCGCCGTTCGTGTCGTCCTCCCAGCGGTCAATCAGATGAACCCGCTTCACGCTGAACAGCACGTCCTCATGCTCGCCGAGCAGATATTCCTCGTTCCCGCCTTGGCGCCCGATGAGCAGCGGCTCCGGGATGAGCCGGTGCCGGACCTCCTCTTCCGTCAAGCCGGCATTGATGTTCCGCGCGGCATGATCGATATTGATCGGACGCGGCTTCCCGTCCAGATCCTGGCGCAAATAATCATAGATTTTGAAGGTGAACCACCAGGTCGTCGACGAGATTTCGAGCACGAGATTGTCTTTGCCCGAGCAGTGAACCGTTCCCGGCGGGATAAGATACAGCGCGCCCTTCGCCGAATCGTATTCCTTGACGTACGATTCGAAGGGCAGCGGCACGCCCGTGTCCTGAGCCTCGCGCACCGCGCCGAGGAACTGCTTCGGCGTCGTGCCGTCGGTCAAGCCCAGATAGACTTTGGCATCGTTCCGGCGCTCCATAATGTAGTATGATTCCTGCTGCGTCATCCGCTCGTTGAACACGCCTTCGATATACGCCTGCTTCGGATGGACCTGGCAGGACAGATGGCTGCCGCCGATCGTATCCAGATAGTCGAACCGGACCGGGAAATAGTCCCCGAACAGCCCGACGATGCGATCGCCCATGACAGCCTGATGCTCATACCCGAGCAGCAGCGTGAACGGCACCTCGATCGTCTCGTCCCGGTATTCCAGCAGCAGCGTGTTCTCGGGGGCGATCGGCTCGAAGCTCCAGGCGCAGTTGACCCATTCCGGAGGCAGATCGCACAGCTCCTTCAAATACTGTCCGCCCCATACGCCCGGCGCGAAGAACGGCTTGACGCGGAACGGCTGTCCCGCCGCTTCCGCCGCCATTCTTCGCAAGGCTGCGACCGTCGTGATGACCGGCTTCGCGGGCCGGTTCAGATCGACATAATAGTCGAAGCGGCCGAGATGCTGCTTCCGGTACGTCTCCCAGGCCGGCCACTCGAGGAAGAGGCAAATTTTATACTTCTCCGTATGATCGCGGTTCCAGGAGAAGCCGAGATTGCGCAGTGACCGGCGGTGCTCCCGCTGTTGGTATTCCCGGGATACGTCGCAATAGAACGACAGCCCGATCCGATCGCCGCCGAGCCACAGCGCGCCGGGGCCGCATATCAGGACCACCTGCCTGGCCCCCGGCTTCGCGGCGGTATCCTGCTTCGCCTCGGCTGCCCAGCATGCGGCAGCGTCTGAGCGGAAATAATCGGTGAACGCCACGTCGCTGGCCATATAGCCGAAGGCGCGATTGTCCGTAATATAGCGGTCGAAGCGGCGGCGCAGCTCGCTGCCGCCGTATAAATAATCTTCCGTGGAATAGACATGAGCCCGAATCTGCTCCTGTTCCAGCCGGTCCGTCAGCCGGGAGGCGACGGCTTGCACATTCGCGCCATGCGTTGCATCAAGCGCAACGTACAGAACATCCTTCCTTCCGGCATGGCATGCGGCCAGAACCGCGTCCGCGATCCGGTCCATTCCCGTCTCCAGTCCGGATGGGAGCCAGTCCAGGGGGCGGTGCCCCCCGCTGGGAATATCCGCATGAATCCGGTTGCGTGGAAGCTTGTCGAACATCAAAAAGCCCTCCGTTCCCTCTACACATTTGAGCCGTGAACTCTCGGACAGAACAGGTCTGCCCGGCTCAAGCCCATTGTAGAAAAAGTCAGGGGGGCTGTATTTGGACAATGCAGCTTTATTTTTGTACAGAACGGACATGGCCTCAACGCATCGGCCCGGAACGTCCTTCGGCGAAGCCGGAACGGCGGAAGCGCGCCGGGGAGACGCCCAGCTTGCGGGTAAAGACGCGCGTGAAGTAATGGACGGACTCGAAGCCGCACCGCTCGGCGATATCCTTGATCGCGGTATCGGAGGAGAGGAGCAGGTTCTTGGCCAGCCGGATGCGCCGCTCCTGCACATAGTGGACGAAGGTCTGCCCGCTCTCCTGCATGAAAAGCCGCGACAGATGGCGCGGGGAAATATGCAGATGCTGGGCGACGATATCCAGGGTCAGCGGAGCATTCAGATTGTCTTCGAGATAGAGCCGGGCGCGCCGGAACAGCTCGTTGCCCGGCTGCGGGGCTTCTCCCTCCAGCGCCGGGACGGCCGGCAGGCCGGAGGCATCCGGCATGAACAGCGGCAGCATCGAGGACAGGAGCGCATGAGCGGTGGCCCGCAGCATATCTGGCGGATACAGAAGCTGCCCGCCCTCGGACAGTGCGAGGAGCGTCTCCCACAGCTTGGCTGCGGGGGCGGAGGACGCATCCGCGAGGCAGGGCACGGCATCCTCGGCCAGGCGCCGGAAGGCCTGGACATAGTCGTCCTGCGTCTCGCCCTCCTCGATGTCGAAGGCGACGAACAGGAGCGCCATGCCCGCCGCGCTGCGGATCTGGTGCCAGACGCCCGGCCGCGAGCAGATAGCGCTGCCGGCGCGAAGTATGTAATCCTGCCCGTCATCGGTATATTCCCCTTCCCCCTCCATCACATAGCACATTTCAAAAAAGGAATGGCGGTGCACCGAGTTGTTATAGTGCTTCGGCATGAAACCCCAGTAATGCACGCGGAACCCGGCCGGCCCGGCATGGAGGGAGGTCGCGTGGACGTTCAGCAGCGCGTTCGCTTTTTTGAAGGCGGATAGCAAAGGCATCATCGACACTCCTCGATTTATTCGTTCATGGCTTGCTGTGTCTTATTGTACACTGGGCGAGGCCGTCCTTCATCCGGAAGGGCCGGATTCCAGTTTTTACATGTAGGCGTGATGACCTGAATCTGGTAAAATTGATAGCCGTGTGATCGAACGGAAGTTTGTCCAATCGGTGACGCAAATCATGGAGTTTCCCGCTGTTCACAGAAGATTCACATAGAGCGCTTTCAAGCGCGGGAATGTTTGTGTTTTGTCACAGCTTTCCAAATCCGGATATGGGACAATATGGTTGAGCAAGGGAATTCATCATCATATGGAGGGGACGGACAATGTTGTTAGCGGCAGATCGACCGGCACAGTGGAATGAAGAGACCGTTGAACGGCTGGAGACGCGGATGGCGGCATATCAATTG
Organism: Paenibacillus dendritiformis; assembly: GCF_021654795.1. Lineage (NCBI taxonomy): Bacteria > Bacillati > Bacillota > Bacilli > Caryophanales > Paenibacillaceae > Paenibacillus > Paenibacillus dendritiformis. Next base: position 5,887,719 of record NZ_AP025344.1, on the reverse strand, counting down.
CTGGCCGACTTCCTGGCTCACATGCCGACGCTCGATGTCTTGATGTCATGGCGCAATCATGAAGGGATGAAGCGGTTATGCCGCCATTCCGAGGCTGCCCGCGACCTGTGCGCGTTGTTGGATAATTTGTCGGTAAGCGAATTGTACGCCGTATTCTCTTCCTTGCGCGATGAATATTACCGCTTATTCGGAAGCTCGGGACAGCTTCCTGTCACGCCTTGCGAGACGATGTACCGGGCCAACGAACAGAAGTTGCCAAAGAGCTACGCTCAGATTGTGCGGCAGCATTACGCCGAATTCAGCCTTTACTTCAAGAAGATGAACGGCGAGCCGGACGATCATATCGCCATCGAGCTGGAATTCATGGCCGTCCTGATTGGCAAAATGCTCGGCAATGTCATGACCGAAGAGCGTTACCACCGTTATATGGACGGACAGCGGCGCTTCGTGCTGGACCATTTGACGCGCTGGGCTCCGCGCTTCGGCGAAGACTTGGCGCGGCATGCGGATCATCCGCTCTACCGCGCGATCGGGCGGCTGCTGGTGGAATTCATGGCCAGCGAAGAGGAGCGGGCCGGGCAGGCGGCGTAAGCGGCGTCGCGCAGGGTGCACCGCCACAGATAACAGAGCATCGGTCAAGGAATCGATTCGGATACACAAGACCTTTCTGCGGAAGGGTCTTTTTTTATATGATTTTCGGAGCGGCCATCCCCGTATTCAAGGAAGCGCTTGTCGAATATAATAGGAAAAAGAAGAAATGGCGGCTATGCCGTACCTTGTGTTTTAAAATACACGGAAAGAGAGCGCCGTTATGGCGTGAATGGGGGCCTCGTCATGAGAAGAGCGCTGCAAGTCGGTCTATTTCTTATCTTGTTACTCGCTTTCGGTTATTACGTAAATGGCACGATCGGCCATAGCATCACGACGGCGCTGAGCATTATGACGACGCTCGCGGTCGTTACGCTGGGCATCATTATTTTTATGGAGAACCGGAATCCTTCCAGCACAGTCGCCTGGATCTTGGTGTTGGCGATGGTGCCTGTCGTCGGCTTCATCTTTTATCTCGTGTTCGGCCAAAATTACCGCAAGCGCCGCCGGTACACCCGAAAGGCGCAGCAGGACAAGCATACCTATACTTTCGTTGAGAATGAGCCGAAGGAGCTCCGGGAACAGGCGCTCGCTGCCATGACGCCGGATCAGCGCCACTTGCTGCGCCTGACCAGCCGCATCAGCAAGAGCCCGATTACGTTGGCGTCCGATACGCGCATCCTGAACAATGGCGAAGAAACGTTCGGCGCATTGCTGGCGGAGTTGAATCAGGCCAAGCATCATATTCATATGGAGTATTATATTTACCGCGATGACGACATCGGAAGCCGCATTGCCCAGATTTTGATGGACAAGGCCCGGGCCGGCGTCGAAGTCAGGTTCATGATCGATGCGGTCGGCAGCATGCACCTCTCCAAAGCCTTCCTGCAGGAGCTCCGAAACGCCGGGGTGCGGGTGGCTGTGTTCGGCAATGTGAAGTTCCCGATCTTCTCCAATCGGGTTAACTACCGGAACCACCGCAAAATCGTGGTCGTCGACGGCAATGTCGCGTTTATCGGCGGCCTCAATGTCGGGGACGAATATTTGAGCCGCAGCAAGACGTACGGCTTCTGGCGGGATACGCACATGATCGTGCGGGGGGAGGCGGTGCAGACGCTGCAGATCATTTTCCTGCAGGACTGGGCCCATACGAGCGGCGAGACGCTCTATGGAGCGGAATATCTTCAGCCTGAGCCGGTGGAGGCGACCGCGGGCGCGGTGCAGATGATCGCGAGCGGGCCGCATCAGGAATTCAAGACGATGAAAAATCTGTTCTTCGCCATGCTGACCTCGGCCCGGCGCTCGATCTGGATCGCGACGCCGTATTTCATTCCGGACGAAGACATTTTTACCGCGCTGCGGGTAGCGGCTTTGAGCGGCATCGAGGTGAAGCTGCTTTTCCCGGGCAAGCCGGATAAATGGCTGCCTTTTCTCGCTTCCCATTCCTATTTCCTGGGCCTGCTGGAGGCCGGCGTTCAAATCTATGAATACGAAAAGGGCTTTCTTCATTCGAAGCTCATCATCGTGGACGGGGAAGTGGCGACGATTGGCACCGCGAATATGGATATGCGCAGCTTCCACCTTAACTTCGAGGTGAATGCGCTGCTGATCCGGACGGAGAGCGTGGAACAGCTGATCCGGGAGTTTCAGCAGGATTTGGAATCGGCCGTGCAAATATCCGATGAACAATTTGCCAACAAAAAAGTTGTTACCCGCTTTCTGGAGTCGGCGGCCCGCTTGTTCTCGCCGCTGCTGTAGGCCGATACGGGACCCAGCCGGTCTGGAACCCCACCGTTCCCTCGGCACCCGGAGAGCGGGAGGTCTGGAACAAGAGCCCGGGCTGCGTTGCGGGGTCCGGCTCCGCCTGCCGCGGCCGGCTGCGGCGGCAGCCCGCCCGGCGATTGACTAGCTCCGCCGAATGTGGCATCATGTAGCTAGTTATATTTGAGAACGATTTTCATTATTATAGATTCTGCCTGATTGTCATGCCGAACGGCAGACGCATGCGTTACGAGAACGGGGGAGGGGAAGAGCATGTCCATGATTCAGACGAAGTCGTTGACACTGGCCTATGGTGACGTGCCGATTATCGACAATCTCACACTGAGCATTCCCGAGGGGCAGATCACGGTACTGATTGGGAGCAACGGGTGCGGCAAGTCGACCCTGCTCCGCTCGTTGGCCCGGCTGCTCAAGCCCGAGCAAGGTTCCGTCCTGCTCGACGGCAAGGATATCCACCGGTCCGGCACGAAGGCGGTCGCCCGCAAGCTGGCGATGCTCCCGCAGGGGCCGACGGCGCCGGAAGGCTTGACGGTGCTGCAATTGGTGAAGCAGGGGCGCTACCCGCACCAATCGTGGCTGAAGCAGTGGTCGGATGAGGATGAGCGGCTGGTCCGCCACGCCATGCAGGTGACGGGCGTGGAGAGCCTCGCCGATCGGCCGGTCGATTCCTTGTCGGGGGGACAGCGGCAGCGGGCCTGGATCGCGATGACGCTCGCCCAGAATACGGACGTGATTCTGTTGGACGAACCGACAACCTATCTCGATATGAGCCACCAGATCGAAATTCTCGATTTGCTGTATGAGCTGAACCAGACGGAAGGACGCACCATCGTCATGGTCCTGCACGACTTGAACCTCGCTTGCCGTTATGCCCACCATATTATCGCCGTCCGGGACAAGGGCGTATATGCCCAAGGGGCCCCGGAGGATGTGCTTACGCCGCAGATGGTCAGGGACGTGTTCTGCATGGATTGCATCATCTGCGATGATCCTTTGTTCGGCACGCCGATGTGCGTTCCGCGCGGCAAGGGACGCGTGTGCGGCGATCGGTGCGAACGGAAGGACGAATGCCAGGCGAATAATCTGCTCGCCACGCATGCCGGATAGCCGTCCGGGACTCGCTCTCGGCCGGGTTCGGCATGGGGGGACGGGACAGATGCCACAATAGGTCATCGGCAAGGAATGCCGCTGGCCTTTTGGGCTTGACGTGAAAAGCCGAAACGGACGGCCGCCGGACGCGGCAGGGATGCGGCGCCGGACGGCGTGGTAACCCATTCCCTGCCGCGGGCGGGAACATGGTATGATTAGTCCATCTGGACATAGAATTGGAGAGGATTCGGATGTGGGCGAATCGGAATGTATGGATTGTGCTCTGCGGCGAGTTCGTGGCCGGCCTTGGCCTTTGGACTTCCATTATTGCCAATCTGGAATTTATGCAGCATCAGGTGCCTTCGGATTTCATGAAATCGGTTATTCTGTTCATCGGCTTGCTCGCGGGCGTCCTGATCGGCCCCTACGCCGGAAAAGTCATCGATTCGTCCCGCAAGAAGCTGGTGCTGATCTACGCCGGTCTCGGGCGAATGATAGGCGTCTGCTTCATGTTTATTGCCCTGGCGGCCGATTCCGTATTATGGATGGTGTTGTTCAATATTACGCTGCAAATATCGGCCGCATTCTATTTCCCTGCGCTTCAATCCGTAATTCCGCGCATCGTCGCCGACAAAGACTTGTTGACCTTGAACGGCGTACATATGAATGCGTCCACCATCGCCCGAATTATCGGGACTGTGCTGGCCGGCATAATGCTGACCGCGATGAGCCTGGCGTCGCTCTATGCGGCTTCCCTGGCCGGCTATGCGCTGCTGCTTATATCGACCTTCTTCCTTGACGTGAAGGAGGATTTGCCCTCTGGCAAGGCGGCCTCCCCGGGGAAGAAGAAGGGCGGTGGCTTCAAGGAGATCGTGCCGATGCTCAAGCGAATGCCGATCGCGGTCATGGCGCTTGGGCTGTCGTTCATCCCGGGCTTGTTCATCGGCGGCTTCAATCTGATGGTCATCAACATCAGCGAGATCCATCATGACACCCAGATCAAAGGTTGGCTGTATGCGGTCGAAGGAATCAGCTTCATCGCGGCCGCCTTTTTCGTGAAGCGCATCTCCGCCAGGGGCGGACTGATCAAGCTGCTGTGTCTGTTCGCACTCCTGAGCGCGCTGGGACATTCGCTTTTGTTCTTTGCCGATATTCGCGGGATGGCGCTGTTCGGTTTCGGTTTGTTCGGTCTCGCGGCGGGCTTCTTCTTCCCGTTGCTGTCGACATATTTTCAGAAGACGATCCCGAAGGAATACCACGGGCGCTTCTTCTCGTTCCGCACGATGCTGGACCGGGTCATGTTCCAGGTGGTGTTGCTGGCGACGGGCCTCATGCTCGATACAATCGGGCTTTCTTATATGGTCCTCGTATTTGGCGGATTGTCGGTCTTGTTTACCGCCTACGCTTACGCCCGGTCTTCCCGCATGCCGGAGCGGCCGCTGGAAGCGGTCCCGGAACCGGGGAGTCCTTCGATGTAAGCTGCGGGCTGCGGGCGGCCTGGCCAGGCCGCCCGCGAACGAGGCCGGAAAGAGGAATCGGACTGCTTTTGTTCGTGCGAAGCGGTCTTTTTTGTGCCAAAATCCTGTCTAGAAGGACATATTGCCTGAAAGAAGGCTTGCCTTCCGGCCGCCGGATTGGTAGGATGGTGCTGAAAGTGCTTTCATTTCACCATTCGCCGTACAGGATGCGCTCCCTGCCGCGTATCCTATCGTATGACGTGCGGAGCCGGATTCGATCATGGATACGCGTAGAAGGAGGAATCGCGATGAAATATCGCAGCGTGTTTGACATCATTGGTCCGATTATGGTCGGGCCGTCCAGTTCACATACGGCGGGCGCAGCCAAGATTGGCCGCCTGGCCCGCAGCATATTCGGGAGGCAGCCGAAGAAGGTTCATATATTCCTGTACGGCTCCTTCGCGGAGACTTATAAAGGCCATGCGACGGATGTCGCGCTTGTGGCCGGTCTGCTCGATTTTGACACGAATGACGCCCGGCTCCCCCAGTCGCTGCAGTTGGCGGAGGAGGCCGGGATGACGGTTGAGATTACGGCGGAGGACGCGGTGCCGGAGCATCCCAACACGGCCCGTATCCGCCTGTCGGATGAGCAGGAGGATATGGAAGTGACCGGCATCTCCATCGGCGGAGGGAAGGTGGAGATTGTCGAGCTGAACGGCTTCAAGCTGAAGCTGTCCGGCCAGTGTCCGGCCATCCTGATATTGAATCATGACCGCTATGGCGTTATTGCGGGGGTGACGCGGATTCTGAGCGAGGCCCGGGTCAATATCGGCCATATGGAGGTCAGCCGCAAGGAGAAGGGCAAAATGGCGCTGATGGTGATTGAAACCGACGAAATGATCGATGAAGCGATGTTCGAGCAGATTCGCGGACTTCCCGGCGTGAACCGCGTGCTCCGCATGGAAGATTGATGCGCTGTCCAATCTAAGGGAGAGGTGATGAAGCATGTTCCGCAATGTGGCTGAGCTGGTCGCGCTCGCAGAGGAACGATCGTGCAAAATAGCGCACGTGATGATAGAGCAAGAGATGGAAGTGAAGCGAATGTCGCGCGAGGCGGTCCTTGCCCAAATGGAGCGCAACCTCGATGTGATGGAGCAGGCGGTCGCGCGAGGGCTGTCCGGCGTGAAGTCCCACTCGGGCCTGACGGGCGGAGACGCCGTGAAGGTTCAGCAATATATCGCCTCCGGCAAGGCATTAAGCGGCAGAACGCTGCTCGACGCGGTCAGCAAGGCGATGGCGACGAATGAAGTGAATGCGGCCATGGGGCTTATCTGCGCGACGCCGACGGCCGGCGCAGCGGGGGTGGTCCCGGGGACGCTGTTCGCGCTCAAAGAGAAGCTCAACCCGACAAGGGAGCAGATGGTGGAATTTCTGTTCACGGCTGGAGCGTTCGGTCTTGTCGTGGCGAACAATGCATCCATCAGCGGAGCGGCGGGCGGCTGCCAGGCCGAAGTCGGATCGGCGGCAGGCATGGCGGCCGCAGCCATTGCCGAGCTGGCTGGAGGAACGCCGCGGCAGGCGGCGAACGCGATGGCGATCGCGCTGAAAAATATGCTCGGCCTGGTCTGCGACCCGGTCGCCGGGCTGGTCGAGGTGCCCTGCGTGAAGCGCAACGCCTTGGGGGCGTCCAACGCGATGGTGGCGGCCGATATGGCGCTCGCCGGAGTGGAAAGCGTCATTCCGTGCGATGAAGTGATCGAGGCCATGTTCCGCATCGGACAGAGCATGCCGATGGCGATGAAGGAGACAGCGCTTGGCGGCCTGGCGGCAACGCCGACGGGCATACGCCTGAAGAAGGAGATTTTCGGCGAACAACCGGGAGCCGGCGCGGCTGATTCCCCTCGGGCCGAGTGATGGCGAATGCCGGGCCGCGGGCTGGACGGCTTCGCGAACAGGGCTTGGCCGAATCGCGCTCACAGGTCTGTAAGGCCTCCGATGCGGAAGGAGCTTCTTTCCGGTTCGGAGGCCCTTTTTAGACGGAGATGAACGTATACGATAGCGCCCATATTTGCTATGCTAATGATGCTGAAAATCGTCAGGCTGCAACGAATGGAGGAACGGCAGCGGAGGGATTCTTGTCCGGTGCAATCGTTGCATTCATGATATAGGAAGAGGATGAAGGAGGATCACGATCACGATGGAGGATCGGCAGCCGGCTCCTGGAGGAGCAACCGAGAAGCGCAAGACGGAGCATATTCGCATTTGTTTGGAGGAAGCGGTGAACGGCGTCGGGATCACGACGGGGCTGGAGCGTTACCGCTTTCTTCACCAGGCGCTCCCCGAGCTGGATTTCCAGGAGATCGATCTGGCCACGGAATGGCTCGGCAAGCGGGTTCGGACGCCATTTCTTATCAGCTCGATGACCGGGGGCAGCAGTCTCGCCGCCCCGATTAACCGCCGGCTGGCCGCGGCGGCGGAGGCGCGGGGCTGGGCGATGGGCGTAGGCTCCGTACGGGCGGCGGTGGAAAATCCGGGGCTGTCGGTCACATTTCGGATCCGGGATATCGCGCCTACTGTGCCGATTTATTCCAATATTGGCGCCGTTCAGTTGAACACGGGGATGGGAATCGAGGACTGCCGCCGGGCCGTGGAACTGGTGGAAGCGGATGGCTTGATTCTCCATCTGAACGCGCTGCAGGAAGTATTCCAGCCGGAAGGAGACGTCAACTTCGCGGGCTTGCTGCGGCGTATTGAGGAATTATGCCGCCTGCTTGACGTTCCGGTCGGCATCAAGGAGGTCGGCTGGGGAATCGCCGGCGATACCGCCCGGCAGCTCGCCGATGCCGGCGCCGCCTTCATCGACGCGGCCGGGGCGGGCGGCACGTCGTGGAGCCAGGTCGAGAAGCTGCGCTCGGCCGACGCGATCCGCCGCCGCGCGGCCGAAGCGTTCGCCGGCTGGGGCATTCCGACGGCGGAGAGCGTCCGGCTTATCCGGGCGGAGCTGCCTAAGCACCCGCTGATCGCAAGCGGCGGACTGGGCACCGGCGTCGATGCGGCGAAGGCGCTGGCGCTTGGCGCAGATCTGGCCGGCTTCGGACGCTCCCTGCTGGCGGCCGCCGCCGATTCGGAGGAGGCGGTGGACGAGGTGCTGGCGCAGGTGGAGCTGGAGCTCCGCATCGCCATGTTCGGCATCGGAGCGGGAAGCATTCGGGAGCTGCGCGCCACGAATCGGCTGATGCCAAATTAGGCAAGCTTTGCTATAATGGACACATCCAGCGGCCACAGACCCCGAGCCTGTGGCTTCCTTTATGCTCCCAGCTCACCGGGCCGGGAGAGTTCTCAACCTGCGCCTATGAAGCACCTCGCTCAGCTTGTTCCGCCCGCCTTGCCAGAACTGTGAGTCACATTCATTTATGGGAAATAAAAACTGTACCCTTACCTTGGAATATCCTTTATATTATTATCGGAATCACAATCAAACGTTCGGATTTTACGCATATCGCTCTCCTAAGTTTGCCGAACGGGCGAATGTCGATACATATTAAACCAGGAAAGAAGGGTTGAAGCATGAAGCAATCGATGTTCAACTTTAGCACCAAAACGGTTGTTGCCATCGGAATCGGAGCGGCGTTATACGGCCTGTTAAGCACGGTTACGATTCCGCTGGTGCCGCAGACGGGCCTGCGCCCGGCCATTGCGATTCTGACCATTTTCGGGGCGATGTTCGGTCCGATCGTCGGTCTGTTGAGCGGGGCCATCGGTCATATCATTACCGATTTGACTTGGGGCGGCGGCACGATCTGGTGGACATGGGTGCTTGGATCGGCGATTTCCGGATTCGGAATGGGGCTCGTCTACATAAACAAGTCTTTCAATGTCAACGAAGGCCGCTCGACGAAGGGAGCCATCTGGACGCTCGCGATCACCGGTTCGCTGGCGCTGGCTGCCGGCTTTGGACTGTCAAGCATCCTGGATGTGTATTTGCTGGGAGAGGCGCCGGACAAAATGTGGCTCCAATTCTTCGCTTCGACCTTGGCCAACATCGCCGTTCACTTGGTGCTGGGCGTCTCGGCCGTGCTTGGTCTTATCCGACTGAACCGCCGCAATTCGAATTTGCGGGTACTTAAATAAGCTGCTGGAAACGAAAGGAGTCCACCGCATAGGAGGGGCGCGTGGCGGGATTGGACGTCCTCCATGGGGCCTCTTCCGGTGGAACCGGGATTGGCATGCAGCATGTGACAGGAGTTATCGAAATCATGAAGGAACCGCTTATCTCGTTTCGGGATTTCAGCTTTCAATATCGCAGCTTGTCCGAACCGACTCTGAAACATATCACTCTGGACATTTACCCGGGGGAAAAAATATTGATTGCCGGACCGAGCGGTTCCGGCAAGTCCACATTGGCCCATTGCATCAATGGGCTGATTCCATTTACGTACGGGGGGACGATTGGCGGCGAATACAGTCTGCAAGGGCGGCGTCCGTCCGATCTGAGCATCTTCGAGATCAGCCGCAGCGTCGGCACGATTCTGCAGGATCAGGACGGCCAGTTCATCGGACTGTCGGTGGGCGAGGATGTCGCCTTCGCGTTCGAGAATGATTGCATGCCCGCGGCGGAGATGAAGCCCAAGGTGGCCCGCGCTCTGGAGATCGTTGATATGCTGCCTCATATCGGGCACAGCCCGCATGAGCTGTCCGGCGGACAGAAGCAGCGGGTATCGCTCGCAGGCGTGCTGTCGATGGAGGCTGACGTTCTGCTCTTCGACGAGCCGCTCGCGAACCTTGATCCGGCCAGCGGCAAGCATGCGATGGCCTTGATCGAGGACATCCATCAGCAGACGGGGAAGACGATTCTCATCATCGAACATCGCGTCGAGGACGTGCTGGAGCAGCCTATCGATCGCATCGTGCTCATGGCGGAGGGACGGATTGTCCGGACGGGAACCCCCGACGAGATTCTGGCTTCTTCCGTCATGAGCGCGCACGGCTTGCGCGAACCGCTGTATGTGACCGCGCTCAAATATGCCGGCTGCGAGCTGAAGCCGGAGGATCATCCGTCCTCGCTCGCGCAGGCCGGCGCGAATCCGGAATACCGATCTCGCCTGGCCGCCTTCGTCGCCGCCGCCGATGCGGAGAAGCCGTTGCCTGACCGTGAACCGCTGATCGAGATGGACAATGTCCGCTTTTCCTATGACGGCGAACGCGAGGTCATTCGCGGAGTCAGCCTGACGATCGGGCAAGGAGAACGGCTGGCCCTGCTGGGCAATAACGGCGCAGGCAAGTCAACCTTGTCCCATCTGCTCACCGGAATTGCGAAGCCTTCGTCCGGCGCGATCCGCTTGCTGGGAGAAGACACCCGCAGCTGGTCGATTCGCCGTCTCGGCCAGCAGATCGGCTATGTCATGCAGAACCCGAACCATATGATTACCCAGGCGATGATCTGGGATGAAGTCGCGCTCGGTCTGCGGGTGCGGGGGCTTGGCGAGGAAGAGGTCTCGTCCCGCGTGGAGGAGACGCTGCGCATCTGCGGCCTGCACGGCTACCGGCAATGGCCGATCTCCGCCTTGAGCTACGGACAGAAGAAGCGCGTCACGATTGCCTCCATTCTGGCGCTGGAGCCGCGGCTGATGATTCTGGACGAGCCGACGGCCGGACAGGATTACAAGCATTATACGGAATTTATGAGCTTTATCGCGAGGCTGGCCGACAGCGGGCTGTCGTTCCTGTTCATTACCCATGACATGCATCTCGCACTGGAGTATACCGAGCGAGCCGCCGTGCTCTGCGACGGCGCCATCATCGCTTGCGGCGAGACGGCGTCGGTGCTCACGGATGAAGCCGCCATCGCGCGCGCCAATCTGAAGGAGACGTCGCTGGGCGCGCTGGCGCGGCTGACGGGGGCCGCTGCCCCGGACATGCTGGTGCGCGATTTCATTGCACATGAGAAGAAGGTGAATCATCATGAGTAAGGCGGGGATGCTATACATCGACCGCAATACCCTGTTCCACCGGATGGACGGAGCGGCCAAGCTGCTTCTGCTGGCCGTGTGGACGGTCGCCGTCTTTTTGTTCCAGGATCTGCGCGTCTTCGTGCCGCTCTTTCTGCTGGGCATCGTCATGCTCGTCAGCGCGAAGCTGCCATGGCGGCGCATCCGTCTGCTCGTCTGGCTCATGATCGTCTTCAACGTGTTCAACTCGCTGTTCACCCTCGTCGTGACGCCGGCTTACGGAAGCGAGGTCACCGGTTCGACGACGGTTATCGCCAATCTCGGCTATAATGTGCTGACGTTGGAGACCGTCATCTACGTATTGACCTTATCGATGAAATATATGTCCCTTATGCCGATAACGGTGCTCTTCATCTATACGACGCATCCGACCCGGCTGGCCAGCAGCCTGAACCGGGTGGGCGTGCCGTACAAGGTCGCCTATGCGTTCAGCATCGCCTTCCGCTACATTCCGGATATGCAGGCGGAATTTCGCAATATCTCGAATGCGATGCAGGCGCGCGGGATCGGATTTGGCAAGGGAGAAGGCTCGTTCTCGCAGCGGCTGAAGCACTTTATATCGATCTCCATACCGCTCGTCCAGTCCTCGCTGCACCGGATCGAGACGATCTCGAATGCGATGGATTTGAGGGGCTTCGGCAAGCATTCGCGCCGCACCTGGTATTCGGCCACGGTGTGGGGGCGGGAGGATTACATCATTATTGCGGTTAGCGCCGTGGCGCTGATCGCGGCCATTGCGGCGCGCGTCCAGGGATTCGGAACATTCTGGTATCCCTTCGCCTAAGGCGATCGGCGCCGGGCCGAACGGGGCTGTCCCATGAGCAGCGTGACACTGCCATGAGATAGCCCCGGCCTGTTGAACACGCGTACCGCGTTTTGCCGAACAACCCCCGCTGTTCAATATTTCTCTGCTTCGAAGTGACGGGCGGCCGCTTTGTTTGTTTTTTTGCTTTTTTCTTTTTGCTTCGTCCGCTTGTCTGCCCCATTTTGCTTCCCCTTGCTATTCATCGGCCGAATTGCCGAAAAAGCTGCAGAAATACAGTTTTCCTTATGGCGAGCACTCCCGTTACAGGTATTCCTGCAAAACTCAGGCTGTTGGAAAACCCCTGTTTTTTGTGAGGGGGGGGAGATGGTCCATTTTCCTCATCCAAACTTTGGCTCTTAGAGCGTTTTAAATCGATTTTCTCTACCGGGAGAAGAGATCAATCACAAGTAAAAAGCCCCATAGACTACTCAATGGCCTGATTTTACGGGATCCAAAGCGACCGCGTCGGATGCTGGGGGCATCATCGCATTATCCGGCCTGCTGGAAGCATTATCGGCCTGCTCGAAGCATCGTTGCCTCCTGGGGCTTGGACGTGCGGAGGAAATTGCTGCTATTTTACAGGAATTTCGGCTTAATGAGTCCACATCCCGAGGAATTGCTGCAAATCTACATCATTTTAGGCCCTTTTGCTTCAAGCCGAAGCGAAACGGGGAAAATTCCTGTCATTTTGCAGGATTCCCTTTCTGGAATAGTCGTCCATATCGAATTGCTGTATTTATGCAGGATTTCGCTTACTGAATAGGAGCGTCTGGAGAAATCGTGGAGTTTTGCGGATTTCGACTGCCGGATGGGCGTGTCTAGGGAAATGGTGCAGTTTTCAGAATGGTGGAAATATCCATTTCCCTACTCAAAACTTCTTTCTCAACAGCCTGAAAACTGCAGGATTTTCAGCCATTGCTATGGTGGAAAGCATTAATCAATAAAAATTGATGCGCTTTGGCAGGAAATTCACCGAATATCGGCTTAAATAGCGATAAATCCTGCGTTTACGCAGGATTTCACTATCTTACATCCTTTCTAACGCATTGCTCTGCCGTCTTCTCCGCCTACGCCGTTGCCGCAATCCCGTCTTGTCCGCCACCCCAATTGGCCGCAATCCCGTCTTGTCCCTCTTCAAATTTAAGATTCTTATAGGATAGTCCCTTTGTTTTTTTGGCATAAGTATTGCAGTGAACCGGTGTTTGCGGGTAACCTAGAAAAAATAGAGCAGAGCAAGGAGTGCAATCGGTACGCATGTCAAGACAACAAAAAGCAACTTATCGTCGCATCGACAAAAACAAAGATCAATTCAGCAGCTCTTCCGGGTTTATTCTGGCGGCTATCGGCAGCTCGGTAGGGCTGGGCAATATGTGGAAGTTCCCCTATGTCACCGGCCAAAACGGGGGAGGGGCCTTTTTCCTGCTGTTCATCCTCTGCCTTGTGCTCGTAGGGCTTCCGGTTCTGCTGGGAGAGCTGACTGTCGGGCGGGCAGGCAGGGGCGATCCGGTCACGGCCTTCCGCAAGCTGTCCGGCAAGAAAGGCTGGGGCGCGATCGGATTTATCGCTGTGCTTGCTCCCTTTCTTATTTTAACGTATTACAGCACCATTGCGGGATGGACGCTTCATTATGCCTTCGAATCGCTGACGGGCGTCTTGTATGCCGATTCGGATTATGAAGGGCATTTCTCGGCCTTTACCGCCGGCTGGGGGCCGGTGCTGTGGCAGTTGGCCGTGCTTCTGTTGACCGGCTACATCATTGCCCGCGGCATTTCGGGAGGGCTTGAGAAATTCAACAAAATCGTCATTCCCGGACTGCTGATCATTTTGGTGGTTATGCTGGTGTGGACATTGACGCTGGAGGGCGCAGCCGAAGGCATATCCTACTTTTTGTATCCCGATTTTTCAAAATTGACTTTTCAATCCGCGTTGATGGCGCTTGGGCTTGCTTTCTTCTCCCTTTCTCTCGGGATAGGAGCAATGATTACGTATGGCGGATACGTGGATTCGCATCAATCGCTGCCCGCCGCGACTCTGGCGGTGGGGGCCGGGGATCTGGTGTACGCGCTCATTGCCGGACTTATTATCTTCCCGACCACCTTCACGTTCGGAATCGAGCCGAATTCGGGGCCCGGCCTTGTCTTCGCGGCGCTGCCCGCCGCTTTTGCCTCGATGCCGTATGGAGAGTGGTTCGGGGGGCTGTTCTTCATTCTGCTCGCCATCGCGGCGCTTACTTCCTGCCTGTCGCTGATCGAAGTTCCGGTGGCCTTCATCATCCGGCGGTTCCGGTTGAAGCGCAGTTGGGCGACGCTGCTGGTCATGGGTGCGGTGTATATTATCGCTCTCCCGGCGACGCTGGCGGCCGGCGGCGTCTTGACGGATTGGACCCTCGGCGGCCGCAATCTGTTCGATTGGCTTGACTTCCTCACCTCCAATATAATGCTGCCGCTAAGCGGCTTGTTCGTGACGGTGCTGATCGGCTTCGTCTGGACCGGCGCCAAGAAGGAAGCCGGGATCCGTCCGTTTATGGGACGGGTGTGGGGAATTATGATGCGGTATGTAGTGCCGATTCTCATCGTTCTCATTTTCCTGTCTTCTATCGGCATATTGTGACGGCTTCGGTTCCCTGATCCATGGCTAAGAAAAAAATGACGGCGAACTGCAACATCTGTCGATATGGGCCCGTCTGTAACAATGAACGAGGCATTCCCCCGCAACATATGCATCGGGGAAGGCCCGAACTTCCAGGAACAGACAGGGAGGAATATCAGATGAAAAAGTGCACATGGACAAAAATGATATTGACGGTAAGCATGCTGGTGATGGCGGCCCTGCCGTTGACTGCGGCGGCCCAAGCGAATAACAGCAAGGCGAATAGCCATCAGGTGAGCGGTCAGGTCGTCAGCCAACAGGCAGACCATGTTGAAAAAGGCAATAAGAATAAGGATCTTGATCGGCCGATTGAACAGGATTGGCTCGCCACGAAAGGCACAATGGAAGAGATCCGCATCAATAAGAACGGCGCTTATGTCACGGTTACCGGGGAGGGCGTGCAGGACAATGCGCAAGATACCGTGGTGCTGGCCTTGACGAAGGAGACCGCGATTGTGGATCAGAACGGCAAAAAGGCGCATCTGCACCAGGCGGTAAAAAAAGGCTGGACCGTGACCGCTTGGTACGGCCCGAAGCTGACCCGCAGCATTCCGGCGCAGGGCACGGCGGAAAAAATCGTCGTTGAACGCCCGAGCAATGGCAATGACGAGCAAAAGAACGAAAAGAAAACGGATGGCATCATCGTGAACGCAAGTAAGGATCGCATCGAGCTGCTGGGCGAGAATCCGGTTATCCTGAACATTACCGACAAGACGGTCATCAAGGATGAAAAGGGCAACAAGCTTACAGCCGATGCGCTCAAGAACAATGTCCGGGTGGAAGCCCGTTACAGCGGGGTGATGACGAAGAGCCTGCCTCCGATCAGCAATGCCTCCAGCATCGTGGTCAAGGAAGAGACGGTCCGCCAGACAGGCACGATTCTCGATGTGAATGCGAAAGACGGCCAGGCGTCGATTCGCCTGGATGCGGATTCCGACGGGAACACCAACAACGATATCGTGTTATCCGTCAATAAGGATACGACGATCGTGACGAAGGACGGCAAGGAGCTGAAGGCAAGCGAGCTGAAGGCCGGCCAAAAAATTATCGGCTTTCATGCGCAAATTATGACCATGTCTTTGCCGCCGATGAGCTATGCTTATCAAATTGTGGTAACGGAATAATATATCTGAACAAGACAGTCCGGCCGGAGGATTCTGGCCGGACTTGTTTTATATCCGACTCGGAGACTGGATCTCTTTGACGTTATGCCTGCGTTCCGGCCTTCTTCATCCGAAACCATGGGGAGAATGCTGCGGCGAATGGATACGCCCCCTGCCGCGCAAGGCTCCAGGGGGCGTTCCGTGCCGTCTATTCGAAAAGGGGGGAGAATGTCATGCTAGTATAGATTTCACCGCTTATCGGCCACTTGAAACGGAAATGGTTTTCTTTTTGGAGCGAATGCGGCCTGCCGGGCATTTTTCATTTCGACATTTTCCGATATTTTTCAGTAACTTCCCGCGTCTCAAGTGATATAATGGCAATTAAAACCACGGCCCCGATAGAAAGGGCAGGCATATGGAGGAGAGAGTAATGGGGACGGCTTATGATGCGGGATGGCTGCATGCGTTCGGCTCTGGAGATTATATGCCCGAATTGCTCCACGTGATGGAGAACGGTTCACGGGAGCAGTCGGCTGATGCGGCCCATTCGTTATTCGAACAATTGTGCAGCGAGAGCATTGAGATGGATATCGCTGTCTGCGGATTGATCCATTCGCTGATCGATATTTTAACCGTGCAGAACAAATCCGTCGCGAAGGCGACGATTTTGAACGGCATCGCCCAGGTGCTGCGTCTGACGGCGACCTGCCGGCTTCCGTTCGGCGTTACGCCGAACTCCCGGATCCCGGACGAAGCGGGGGAGGGGGAAGCGGAACAGTTGGCAGGACGGTGGCTGACGGCACTTCGTGACCGGTTCGCGGAGTGGACCGCGCTCCTGCATGAAGACGAGCAGACGGCGATTCAGGCCATTTATGTCATTCATCTGATGCAAGACGCGGCGCCGGAAGCGGAGGATATGCTGCTTCACGCCACTCTGCATGCGGAATCGCAGCGGGTCCGGCTGAACGGGCTCATTGCGCTTGCCGATTGCCGCCGCCGGCTTCATAAGCCGTTCAATCCTTCGCTTGCGTTCGGCCAATACCGCGACGATGTGAAGGAGGAGGCGGTCCGTTCCATCTGCATGGCATTGGCCGGGCAGGAACGGCTGGGGCAGAACGAGTGGGAGCAACTGATTCAAGGCTGCGCCCTGCCGCGCCTCGATCGGATACAATTCCCCTGGGCCGACGGCGCCATCTCTTCCGTATGCGCCCAGGCGGCATGCCTCGCTCTCGCCCGATCCGCATCGCGCGAGGAGCGGGCCGAATTTTGGATGAAGGCATTGGAGCGGACCATTCAAGCGCATCGCCAGCGTTCCCGGCAGGTCGTCTGGGAAATCGGGGCCTCTACGGTGCAATGGGACGAGGAGTGGCTGCAGTGGAATTGGAACGGACCGATGCTGGTCGCGGACGGGATGCTGTCCTCCTTGTTCGCGGGGGGCCGCGAGGCCGAGAGCGAACCGGAGAACGAGCTGCCCATCGTCGCCAAAGTGCTCAAGCTATGCCTTCAGTATCAGGTAGAAATGCCGAATGCCGGGCGGTACGGGGCAAGCCGCCTCATACGAAGTCTGTACCGTTACCTCACCTAGACCTCCTTGGCTTCGGCTGCAGGGAAGGCCGCCAGCGGCGGCCCGCCTTTTATTGGCTGTCGGGACTGCCGGCCGCAATGGCCGCAATGGAGAACCCCTTACTTATTGTCCCTTGCCCGTCTGTCGGGAAGCGGATTCACCGACTTGGCATCTTCGACGTTGTCGTTCACGAAGGCCATGTCCTGGTTTTGGGCATTCATCCGCGTCGTGCCTTTGTAGTTGCCGCGATGCGTTTTATTTTCCATCGTCTTGCACCTCTTTCTTCCTGAGCTTATTTTATGCGGGCGGTTCTTGGGGCCCGAATTTACTTTTTGCCGAGAGCGAAAGACTTATCCGCTCCCGCGGACAACGGTTCAGCGGCAGCGGGCTTCCCGAATTCCGCCGGAACCGGCGGAGCGGCCTTTCCGGAAGCTTGATGTCCCGGCACCGCCGGCGGAGGGAGAACCGAACGGGGAACCGTGCCCGGGAGATGTAGACAATTCGGAAAAAATCCAGTCGATGACTAGGTTTTTTTTGTGTTGTTGGTTATAATGGTTAAGGAATTTTTGCGTCCTTTTTAACAGTAATGGTCAACGACAGGGCAGGGCCCGATCCTGCCGGCACAATGGACTTATGGATAGAGCACATCGAATGAAGGAGTTGTCATTATAAATGGCTTTGAAAGCTGGTATCGTCGGACTGCCGAATGTCGGCAAATCGACGTTGTTCAATGCGATTACGCAAGCGGGGGCGGAATCCGCCAACTACCCGTTCTGCACGATCGATCCGAATGTCGGCGTGGTGGAGGTTCCCGATGAGCGTCTGGACAGATTGACCGAACTCGTCGTACCGAACAAGACGGTGCCGACGGCATTCGAATTCGTCGATATTGCCGGCCTTGTTCGCGGCGCGAGCAAGGGGGAAGGGCTCGGGAACAAGTTCCTCGCCCATATCCGGGAAGTCGACGCGATCGTTCACGTCGTCCGCTGCTTCGAGGATGAAAATATTACGCATGTGGACGGCAAAGTGAACCCGGTTAGCGATATCCAGACCATCAATCTCGAATTGATTCTGGCTGACCTGGAATCGGTCGAGAAGCGTCTTGAGCGGACGAAGAAGAACATGAAGAGCGGCGATAAGAAATTCGCCCAGGAGGCCGAAGTGCTCGAGCGCCTCAAAGAAGTGCTCTACAATGATCAGCCGGCCCGCAGCCTGGAGCTGACCGATGACGAGAAGCTGCTAGTGCGCGATCTGCATCTGCTGACGATGAAGCCGGTGCTGTATGCGGCGAACGTGAGCGAGGACGGCGTAGCGGAGGCGGACAACAATCCGTACGTGCAGCAGGTGCGCGACTTCGCGGCTCAGGAGAATGCGGAGGTCGTGCCGATCAGCGCCAAGGTCGAGGCGGAGATCGCGGAGCTGGACGGCGAGGACAAGGAGATGTTCCTGCAGGAGCTTGGACTTGAGGAATCCGGCCTGAACCGTCTTATCAAGGCGGCTTATCGTCTGCTTGGGCTGTATACGTACTTCACCGCGGGCGTGCAGGAAGTGCGCGCGTGGACGATCCGCAAGGGCATGAAGGCTCCGCAGGCGGCGGGCGTCATCCATACCGACTTCGAGCGAGGCTTCATTCGGGCGGAAGTGGTGTCTTATGACGATCTGATCGCCGCCGGGTCGATGAACGCCGTGAAGGAGCAGGGCAAGCTGCGGCTGGAAGGCAAGGAATACGTCGTGCAGGATGGAGACATCATGCACTTCCGGTTCAATGTATAGATAAGCGCATGCGCCGATTGCCCGGCGGCGGCATATTGCTGTTCATAGTGCCGGGTCATTCGGTTCATTTGAAATATCGGTTAATTCAGAATTAACCAAAACAAGAAGCAAGTTGCATATCAGAAAGAGGTGAACGTGATATGTTGGACCGTCTGCAATCTTTGGCGGATCGTTATGATAAATTGAGCGAGCTGCTGTGCGATCCGGATGTGGCGAACGATCCGAAAAAGCTGCGCGACTATTCGAAAGAACAGTCCGATTTGCAGCCTGCGTACGAAGCTTATATGGAATACAAAAACGTGATAAGCGAGCTGGATGCGGCCAAAGCCATGCTGCAGGAAAAGCTGGACGATGACATGCGCGAAATGGTGAAGATG
This sequence comes from Paenibacillus dendritiformis, assembly GCF_021654795.1. Classification (NCBI taxonomy): domain Bacteria; kingdom Bacillati; phylum Bacillota; class Bacilli; order Caryophanales; family Paenibacillaceae; genus Paenibacillus; species Paenibacillus dendritiformis. The sequence continues at coordinate 5,868,524 of NZ_AP025344.1, read as the reverse complement.
GAAATCGAGGAACTGGAGGAGCGCAAGGTCAAGCTGGAGGAGCGCATCCGCGTGCTGCTGCTGCCGAAGGACCCGAACGACGATAAAAACGTCATCGTCGAGATTCGCGGAGCGGCCGGCGGCGACGAAGCGGCGCTGTTCGCGGCCGATCTGTACCGCATGTATACGCGCTACGCCGATGCCCAGGGCTGGCGCACGGAGCTGATGGAAGCGAATATCAGCGATCTGGGCGGATTCAAGGAAGTGATCTTCCTCGTCTCCGGCAAGGGCGCTTACAGCAAGCTGAAATACGAAAGCGGCGCGCATCGCGTGCAGCGCATTCCGGCGACGGAATCAGGCGGCCGCATTCACACTTCGACCTCGACCGTCGCCGTCATGCCGGAGATCGATGAAGTCGAAGTGGAGATTCTCGACAAGGACATTCGCGTCGATACGTTCTGTTCGTCCGGCGCCGGCGGGCAATCCGTCAATACAACCAAGTCGGCTGTGCGGGTGACCCACATTCCGACGGGCATCGTGGCGACCTGTCAGGACGGGAAGTCGCAGAACGACAACAAAGTGAAGGCCCTTCAAGTGCTGCGGGCCCGGATCTATGATATCAAGCGGCAGGAAGAGGAAGCGAAATACGCGGGCGAACGGAAAAGCAAGGTCGGAACCGGCGATCGCAGCGAGCGCATCCGCACGTACAATTTCCCGCAGAGCCGCGTGACGGATCACCGCATCGGCCTTACGCTGCACAAGCTGGATCAGGTGATGAACGGCGATATGGAGGAGATTATTCAAGCGCTGACGCTGACGGAACAGGCCGAGCTGATGGAGCGGGAGAATCACGCATGATCCGGCCCGGCGGATCGGAGCGGGGAGCGCCAGGCTCCTTCCGCCTAGCCTGGCCGTTAACGATAAGAGAAGCCTGGGTGCAGGCTTCTTCTTTTTTGGCGGCCGGCGGGGTGGAGGATGCGCCGCATCATGCGGAGCTGCTGCTGCGCCATGTGCTTGGCTGGGAGCGGGCGCCCTATCTCGTGCGGCTGCCCGATCCGATGCCCGAGACGGCCTGCCGTCCGTACGAGGCCGCGATTGAACGGCGGGCCGGAGGCGAGCCGACCCAATATATTATCGGGGAGCAGCATTTCTACGGCCTCCCGTTCGCCGTGTCTCCGGACGTGCTGATTCCGCGTCCGGAGACGGAGCTGCTGGTCGAGGCGATCGTGGCCGAAGCGGATCGCCTCTGGCCGGCGGGAACCGCGCTGCGGGCGGCCGACATCGGCACCGGTAGCGGGGCCATCGCCTGCACGCTGGCGCATCTGCGGCCGTCCTGGCAGGTGACGGCGACCGACATCTCGCCTGCGGCGCTCCGCATGGCGCAATCCAACGCCGAGCAGCTCGGCGTGGCGGATCGCCTGAGCTGGCGCGAGGGCGACCTGCTGGCGCCGCTCGCCGGCTGCGGGCTGGACGTGCTCGTGTCCAACCCGCCGTATATTCCGGCCGGCGACATTGGCGGGCTCATGCGCGAGGTGCGCGATTACGAGCCCCGCACGGCGCTGGACGGCGGCGCGGACGGGCTCGACCCGTACCGCCGCATCGTCGCCATGCTGCCGCTGCTGAACTGCCCGCCCCGCCTCATCGGCTTCGAGGTCGGCCAGGGCCAAGCCTGCGACGTGGCCGCGCTGCTGGAGGCGGCGGGCTACGGGGAGCGGCTTGTCATCGTGCCGGATCTGGCCGGCATCGAGCGCCATGTCATCGGCGTGCACGCCATGCGGCCGGACGAGGAGGAGCCGAGTGGCGCCGCGGAGGAGCCGGACTCGGCACGGCAAGACGGCTGAGCGTTGGCCTGCAGTGAAGTTCCCGAACGAATCTCCCAATGGTGTCTCTAAGCGTGGAATCGGCTAGATTCGCTAGATAGATTATGCTTTTCAACTATTGATAGAGTTCCTCACCAGAGCGGCCTGTCTCTCAGGCAGGCTCAGGACGCGGGACTCTATTTTTTCTTCTATGAATTGCGAAGCGCCGACGTTTAATCCTGCCGCTGCCGGACATACTGATAGACAAGAGGCGCGCCCAACCTCACAAGGAGTAGAAGAACATGAAATCACGGATGTTCGTACTCGGTCTCCTGCTGGCAATCATCGCCGCAGGGACGTGGATGCGTTGGGATCAAGGCCGCGCGGCAGCGGCTGTGGAGGAAGCAGGCTTGACGGGGATAAAGACGGCGGAAGCCGGGCAGAGACCGGCAGCAGCGATACCCGAGGAGGCGATTCGGCTGCGCGTGCTGGCGAATTCGGACACGGACGACGATCAGCGGGTGAAGCGGCTGGTGCGGGATCGCATCGTCGAGCAATTGAACGGCTGGCTCCAGCAGCAGGACGCTCCGCAGACACGGGAGGAGGCGCGGGAATTCATCGCCGGCCATCTCGAGGATCTGGAGCGTACGGTCACGCGGGCGCTTGCGGGGGAAGGCATGCCGTATTCGGCGGAGCTGACGCTGGGCGAGGTCCCCTTCCCGGCGAAGCTGTACGGCGGCCAGGTATATCCGGCGGGCATGTACGAGGCGCTGCTCGTCTCGCTGGGCGCGGGCGAGGGTCAGAACTGGTGGTGCGTTCTGTTCCCGCCGCTCTGTTTCATTGACGGGGATACGGGCCAGGCGAAGGATGAATCCGGTGCCGGCAGCGAAGGCGTCTCGCCGGCAGACGCCGGGCAGGATGAAGCTCCGGGGGGCGGGGCAAGCGGGACATCCGGAATGGACGGCGGATCCGCTGCTTCGGGGGAGGATTCAAGCATGGATGAAGGAACGGAAGTGCGCTTCTTTTTATGGGATATGCTGGTAAGCTTGTGTCGGTGGCTGGCAGAGGTGTGGAATGCTCTTATCGGTTAAATTATAGGTTCCTCTAATCGGTTATTGGCGTGGATAGCGGTTGCTCTTGTTGCGGCATGTGTCGCGGGCCGGCGGGGCTGCGCCGCATGCTGGACGAGCTCTTGGCAATTATGGTACAACTAGAAGAAGACATCAATTCGACGGGATGGACTGGAGATGCCGAAGCTCTTTTGGCATCTTTCTTGCGTTGATCCCCATCTGAGAGAATAAGGAATGAACGTCATGAATCGATTCAATGAACCGAAGCTTGCCGACCAGGCCTTGGAAGTTGCTGCCGGTCATGAGGGCGAAGCGACGAAGCGCTGGACGGTCGATGCGGCGCGGCCGCTCGACGGTCAGCCGGCCATTGTGGAGGCGGCGGCCCTGCTGGCCGCGGGCGGCACGGTGGCTTTCCCGACCGAGACGGTCTACGGCCTTGGCGCCGACGCCCGCGATACGCAAGCCGTCGAGCGCATCTTCGCCGCCAAGGGCCGCCCGTCCGACAACCCGCTCATCGTGCATATCGCCGATATGGCGATGCTGGATGAGCTGGTCGAGCCGTTCGGCGGGACGGCGCGCCGCCTGATGGAGCGCTTCTGGCCCGGACCGCTTACGATTGTGCTCCCGGTGCGCCCCGGAGCCGTCTCGCCGCGGGTGACGGCGGGCCTCGACACGGTCGGCGTCCGCATGCCGGCGCATGATACGGCTCTGGCCCTGATCCGTACCGCCGCATGCCCGGTGGCCGCGCCGAGCGCCAACCGGTCCGGCCGTCCGAGCCCGACACGTGCCGAGCATGTCGCCGAGGATCTGGACGGCCGCATCGGCGGCATTGTCGACGGCGGACCTACCGGCGTTGGCGTCGAATCGACCGTCGTGGAGCTGCACGGCGACCGTATCCATGTGCTGCGCCCCGGCGGCGTGACGACCGCCATGCTGCGCGAGATTGCCGCCGAGGTTACGATCGACCCGGCCGTCGATCCGGACGGCGCGCTGGCGGTTCCCGCGGCGCGGGAGGACGGCGAAGCGCTGGCGGCGCCGCGTTCCCCGGGCATGAAATACGCCCACTACGCTCCGCAAGGCATGCTCGCGATCGTGAAGAGCGCCTCGCCGGAAGCCGCGGCCCGCCGCATCCAGGAGGAGCTCGACGCCGCCCGGGAACGCGGAGAGCGCACGGGCGTGCTCGCTTTCACCGAGCAGGCCGCTGACTACCGCGCGGATGTCGTCGTGCCGCTGGGCAGCGTGTCCGCGCCGGAGGAGGCCGCCCACCGGCTGTATGAAGGGCTGCGCCGCTGCGACGAGGAAGGGGTCGGCTTCATTATGGCGGAAGCCTGCTCCACCGAAGGGATCGGGTTGGCGGTGATGAACCGGCTGCTGAAGGCCGCCGGCCACCGCGTTATCCGCTGCTGAACGGCGGGGATATCAGGCTGGACGCCGCGCGTCCCCCTTAAGGACTAGTCATCATTGCCTTCTTGTCCGCATACGCTGATCTCAGACGATGGACAAGGGGAGAACGCGATGTGGGAGACGGCAGTACCGGCAGGTCAGTGGATCACGATAGTCGTCATGGCCGTGGCACTCGGTTTTGACGCCTTTTCGCTTTGTCTGGGCCTGGGCATGAGAGGGGTGCGCTCGGCGGATATGCTCCGCATCGGCGGAATTATCGCGCTGTTCCATGTCGCGATGCCGCTGCTTGGCGTCCTGACGGGCCATTACATCAGCTCCATCCTTGGGCATGTCGCGGTGATGGCCGCCGGCGGGCTGCTCATTATGCTGGGCGCGCATATGATGTTCAGCTCTTTCCGCGGCGGGTCTTCGGGCTCTTTGTATCAGATGCGGATCTGGGGAACGCTGCTGTTCGCTTTGAGCGTAAGCGTCGATTCGTTCTCCGTCGGGGTATCGCTGGGGATGTTCCATACCAGCCTTATCGTAACGATCATGGCCTTCGGCCTGGCCGGGGGAGCGATGTCCGTCATGGGACTGGCACTCGGCCAGCGGGTCGGGGCCGCCATCGGCGAATACGGGGAAGCGGTCGGAGGAGCGATTCTGCTTGCCTTTGGCATTCTCTTTTTGCTGCCATGACGGGTAAGCTGTCAATTTGGACGATTCGGGTACGATACAGTAAGGGATTTTTCCGTGTGGGGAGGAGACACGAGCCTGAAAGCCGCGGCTGGACTTACCGATAATCAGGGAGCCCGGTGCGCTTGCAGCCGCCCCGCCCTGCCGAGAAATAGAAAGCATATACCATCCAAAGGAGTGACGGCCTATGAACCGGATATTATTCGTATGTACTGGGAACACCTGCCGCAGTCCGATGGCGGAAGCGATGTTCCGCCAATTGGCCGCCGACCGGGGGCTGGCGTTGGAGGTCAAGTCCGCGGGCGTATCGGCATGGGATGGGACGCCGATGTCGGATCATGCCGCCGCCGTGCTCAAGGAACACAATATCGAGGGACACGAGACGTTCGCTTCGACCGCGCTGAGCGACGCGGAGGTGTCCTGGGCCGATCTGATCTTGACGCTGACCGTCGGCCATAAGCGCCATGTGCTGCAGCGGTTCCCCTCGGCTGCCGATAAAATATACACGCTGAGGGAATACGCGGAGCCGGGAGAGGGCGGTTCCGGAGAGCGCGAACGGCTGCAGGAGCTGGCCGCCGAGCTGCAGTTGAAGCAGGCGCTGGGACAGGAGCCGACGCCGGAGGAGCGGGCGGAGCTGGCTGAACTGGAGCGTCGCTGTCCGAACCCGGATGTCGCCGATCCGTTCGGCGGGTCGCTGGAGGAGTACCGGATGACCGCGATGCAGATTCGGGAAGCGCTGCTTGTCGTGGTGGACAAGCTGGCCTCGTCTGACACAAAGTGATTGCATTTCCGCGGCGCATCCCTTATTATCGGAAATAGATGAGTGGCACTCGGTGTGACTGGCGACGGAAGTGGGAGAACCACGGTGGAGCATCGAGTGATATACGGCCGGTCGCCTGGGCGAAAGAGCAATGCATGGTTACGGCCATGCTATGCTCTTTTTTCATTTTTGAGCGTCCGCTTCTGATCGCGAACGGAGGCAGGAAGTAGTTCGGCATCGAATCTTGCATTCGCTCTCGAACAGCGTCCGCTTCCGAAGTATGTTTCCTGCGGAAACGTTGTAGCTGTTCATGCCGTCTTGCCTGCACTGCGCGGCTCCTTGCAAGTTTTGCGAAGCAAAACTCGCTGCGAAAGCATCCGCTTCAAGTTCTTGCGACCTTCCCGGTGCTGAAAACCGGCCTTTTGAATACGCATGTCATGGCCTATACGGGGGATGCGGCCCCTTCTTCCGGTGCTGGCGTTGAGAAGCAAGCTTTCGCGAAAATGATGTCGAGAACGCGGGCCAACGGTTCGAAAATTGGTTATAATGGACAGACAGCATATTGTTTCCTGGAGGGGCGGAGGCTTCGCCCAGGGAATGATGGGATGGAGGGAACGTACATGAAAATTGCAATTGGGGCGGATCACGCAGGTGTGAAGCTGAAGGACGGCATCATCGCGGTCATTCGCGAACTGGGACATGAGGTGGAGGATCTTGGCTGCCATTGCGCCGATTCGGTCGATTATCCGGATTATGCCGTGCCTGTCGCCGAGAAGGTGGCCGCCGGCGAAGCCGATCGCGGAATTCTGATCTGCGGGACCGGGATTGGCATGTCCATCGCCGCGAACAAAGTTCCTGGCGTGCGCTGCGCGCTCGTGCATGATCTGTTCAGCGCGAAGGCGACCCGGGAGCATAATGATTCGAACGTGCTTGCGATGGGGGAACGGGTCATCGGCCCCGGCCTGGCGGAAGAGATCGTTCGCGTCTGGCTCGGCACGGAATTCAGTCAAGGAGAGCGCCATCTCGGCCGCATCCGCAAGGTGGAGGAAGCCGAGCGCAAGTACAACCCGGCTCCGTAGCGCATCAGCGAGGAGGAAGCGACATGAATTCTTCTTATGAGCGGCAGGCCGAGCAGGCTGCCCGGGAATTGGCGGCTTCGGCGAAGCTTGTCCCGGGCCAGCTGGTCGTGATTGGCTGCAGCACAAGCGAAGTGGCCGGCGCGCGCATCGGCACGGCCGGCACGCTTGAGGTTGCCCGCATGCTGTTCGACGGCCTGAATGTGCTGCGGACCGAGTTCGGCCTGCAGCTTGCATTTCAATGCTGCGAGCATCTGAACCGCGCGCTGGTGGTGGAACGCCGCACGCTGGAGCGGTTCCGCCTGGAGGAGGTCGCCGCGGTGCCTGTTCCGCATGCGGGCGGCTCGATGGCGGCGCAGGCGTACCGCATGCTGCCGGATGCATGTCTGGCCGAGTCGATCGAGGCGCATGCCGGGATCGATATCGGCGAGACGCTGATCGGCATGCATTTGCGCCGGGTGGCCGTCCCGCTGCGGACGGAACTTCGCGCCATCGGCAGCGCCAGGGTGACGATGGCTTCGACGCGGCCGAAGCTGATCGGCGGCGAGCGGGCGGTCTACCGCGTGCCGGACGATAGCGGAACTTCATGCGATTAGTGCGGTTCGCGGCCTGTTTTCGCAAGATTGGTGTCTGATTATGATTAAGGATGAAATGGGAGGGCTTAGCCAATGGTAGAACATTTACGACAAGCGGATCCGGAAGTGCTGAGAGCGATGGATTTGGAGCTGCAGCGGCAGCGGAACAATATCGAGCTTATCGCCTCGGAAAATATCGTAAGCGAAGCGGTCATGGAAGCGATGGGGACCGTCCTGACGAATAAATATGCGGAAGGCTATCCGGGCAAGCGCTACTACGGAGGCTGCGAGCATGTCGACATCGTCGAGGACATTGCCCGCAACCGCGCGAAGGAACTGTTCGGGGCCGAGCACGCGAATGTGCAGCCGCACTCCGGCGCGCAGGCGAACATGGCGGTCTATCTGGCGGCCTTGAAGCCCGGAGATACCGTTCTTGGCATGAATCTGGCGCATGGCGGCCACTTGACGCACGGCAGCCCGGTCAACGCTTCGGGTCTGCTCTATAATTTCGTGGCTTATGGCGTGGAAGAAGACACGTTCCTGATCGATTATGACAAGGTGCGCAAGGCAGCGTTCAAGCATCGTCCGAAAATGATCGTCGCCGGCGCCAGCGCTTACCCTCGCATCATTGATTTCGAAGCGCTCGGTGCTATCGCCAATGACGTGGGCGCGTTGTTCATGGTCGATATGGCGCATATCGCCGGTCTGGTCGCCGCGGGTCTGCATCCGAGCCCGGTTCCGCATGCGCATTTCGTGACGACGACGACGCACAAGACGCTTCGCGGTCCGCGCGGCGGCATGATTCTGTGCCGTTCGGCCTGGGCGCAGGCAATCGACAAAGCCGTCTTCCCGGGCACGCAGGGCGGTCCGCTCATGCATGTGATTGCTTCCAAGGCCGTTGCGCTGGGCGAAGCTCTCCAGCCATCCTTCAAGCAATATGCGGCACAGGTCATCGAGAATGCGCAGGCGCTGGCAGCGACCCTGCTCGAAGAAGGACTCAATATCGTATCCGGCGGCACAGACAACCATCTGATGCTGATTGACACGCGCAATGTCAACATTACCGGCAAGGATGCGGAGAAGGTGCTGGACTCGGTGGGCATTACCGTGAATAAAAACGCGATTCCGTTCGATCCGACAAGTCCGTTCATTACAAGCGGTATCCGCATCGGCACGCCGGCTGCGACTTCACGCGGCATGGATGTCGAAGCGATGCGCACGATCGGCAAGGTGATTGCCATGACGCTCAAAAATCCGGCCGACGAGGCAACGCTTTCGAGCGCGCGCCGGATGGTCCAGGAATTGACGGGGCAATACCCGCTGTATCAGACGATCAAATATTAATCGGCATAGAAGATGTAGTCCGGCTTTCCCCGGGGCGGCAGCTCAGGGGGGGCCGGTTTTTTTATGGGAGGAGAGGTGAAGGGCAGCCTTATCTCCACTATCCCCGCAGCCCATAATTTTCATCTTTTCCGAGTTGGCATATTCCCCTGCCTGACTGGATGGGAGAGAAGCCTGACCGGAGGGGATAGGGCCGCAAAGGACGGCATAGGAGATAAATCTACTCAAGGAGAACTCCAAGCCGGGCCTTTCCGGATTCAGGCGTTTCCGTACGCAGGGCGGAGAAAATGTAAAAAGGGCACAAACTTTATTTTTGATCCAGGTATAACCAAAGGGAGGGATGTCACTAATAGGGATAGAGCCGATTTGATGCGAGAGGCGCAGGCGATAAATGGGAGTCATAAAGTGATCTCGAAAACGTGCAGATGCAGGGCTGGAATGTTATAATAGGCCTGTTTGACGATGTATATGAATCGCTGGACATTTTCTAAGAAGCAACATGAGTAAAAAGCGGAGGGACACATTATATGGGCAAATTGATCATTTGCGATCATCCTTTGATTCAACACAAATTGACACTGATTCGCGACAAGCGCACGAATACGAAAGATTTTCGCGAGTTGGTCGACGAAGTCGCGACACTGATGGCGTATGAGATTACGCGCGAACTTCCGCTGCAGACATCCACGGTGGAGACGCCGGTGGCGGAGACGGAATGCAAGGTGATTTCCGGCCGCATGCTGGGCCTGATTCCGATTCTGCGTGCCGGTCTGGGCATGGTAGAAGGGGTCGTGAAGCTGATTCCGGGGGCCAAAATCGGACATGTCGGTCTGTTCCGCGATCCGGAGACGTTGAAGCCGGTTGAATACTACACGAAGCTGCCGACCGACGTGCATGAGCGGGCGCTGATTGTCATCGACCCGATGCTGGCGACCGGCGGTTCGGCGATTGCCGCCATTGATGTGCTGAAGAAGCGCCAATGCACCCAGATTAAGCTGATGTGCCTCATCGCGGCGCCGGAAGGGGTCAAGGCGGTTCAGGATGCGCATCCGGACGTCGACATTTATTTGGCCGCGTTGGACGAGCGTCTCGATGATCACGGCTATATCGTGCCGGGATTGGGCGATGCCGGCGATCGGCTGTTCGGAACGAAATAAGGGTTTTTCGCAAGTTAAACGGTGGCATGAAATGCCAATAATATGGGAATAGCGGAGGAGAACGAAATGTCGAAGCTGAAAGTGATGACGGTGTTCGGTGTCCGCCCGGAGGCCATCAAGATGGCGCCTCTCATTCTGGAATTGCAGAAGCATCCGGAGGAGATCGAATCGATCGTCTGCGTGACGGCTCAGCACCGTCAAATGCTCGATCAAGTGCTGGACGTATTCCGCATTCGGCCGGACTATGATTTGGACATCATGCAGGCCCGGCAGTCATTGAACGATATTACGATCAGGGTGCTGCAAGGGCTGGAGCCCGTGCTGAAGGAGGCGAAGCCGGACATCGTGCTTGTGCACGGCGATACGCTGACGACTTTCCTGGCCAGCTATGCGGCGTTCATGCAGCAGATTCCTGTCGGTCACGTCGAGGCGGGATTGCGCACGTGGAACAAGCTGTCGCCGTATCCGGAAGAGATGAACCGGCAGCTGACCGGGGTGCTGGCGGACCTGCATTTTGCCCCGACAGAATGGTCCGCGAACAACCTGAAGCAGGAGAATAAGAAAGAATCATCGATATATGTCACAGGCAACACAATAACAGATGTGTTTCAATATACAGTACGTTCCGATTACACCCATGAGGTTCTGGAATGGGCACAGGGCAAGCGCCTCGTGCTGATGACGGCTCACCGCCGGGAATCGCAAGGGGAGCCGCATCGCAATATTTTCCGTGCCGTGCGGCGCATCGCCGATGAATTCGAGGATATTGCCATTGTCTATCCGGTGCATCCAAGCCCGGCCGTTCGTGTTCCGGCGCATGAGATGCTGGGCGATCACCCGCGGATCAGGCTTATCGAGCCGCTCGATGTCGCTGATTTTCACAACATCTATCCGCATACGCATCTTATCCTTACGGATTCCGGCGGCATGCAAGAAGAGGCGCCGTCCTTTGGCGTACCCGTACTTGTGCTTCGGAGCACAACCGAGCGCCCGGAAGGCATTGAAGCGGGCACGCTGGAGCTCGTCGGCACGGACGAAGAGAAGGTGTATAACCGAACCAAACAATTGTTGACCGATCAGGAGCTATATTCCCGGATGAGCCGCGCGGCGAATCCGTACGGAGACGGGAAGGCGTCCCAGCGTATTGTCAGTGCGATTCTTCACAGTTTCGGGCGGCAAGCGGAGCGTCCGGAGTCTTTTCACACAAAGTTCACAATTTGAATTCGGAGCGTCTTCTATACCCTAACGTACCAGCATACAGTGATACTGTACGGTTTACGCGGATTTTTACGACATCGAGAGCCAAAATACAACGTTTTCATCCTTATAAATACAAGGTTTTTACGAATTGACAAAATCTCGTATTGTTCAGTAAAATGAATGGGAATTATTAGCCTATGAAGACTTCGAAACGCAATGACAGCGCTTGGTTCATCGCTCTCAGCATCGGTGGAGCCGGTGTCACGCTCGCCGTGTACATCGTCATCGGATACTTTGCGGGGAAATGGCTGGCGCAAATGTTGGACGGGCCCAAGCTGTGGCTGGCCGTCGGCATGATCGCCGGGATGTGTCTCGGCATCATGAACATTATTTATTTTGTAAGGAAGTTCATGGGGGAACAAGATGAATGATATGACTTCGATTGTCCATGCCGTGACCAGGGTGGCATTCATCCTGATGTCGATGTTCCTTCTCGTATGGGCTTTTTCACCGGAGCACCGCCCTTATGCAGCCGGCTTGACGCTAGGAACCGTCGCCGGTCTCATCAATGCGCGCTATTTGTCGATGAAGGTGAGACAGCTGGCCGAACTTGCCGCCAGTCAGACAAGGCAGAGGTTCAACCTTGGACTCGTTACGAGAATGTGTATCGTTCTCTTGGCCGTGATGATCGGCATGAAGTTCGAACAGGTGTCGCTTGTGTCGACCATTGTGGGACTGATTTTCATGCAAGTCATGACCATTATCGTTAGCGTCATTATGGAATGGAGAAAAGGTGAATAAGCAGCTTATTGGAAAGGGGTGAACACATTTATGCACTCAGCACCGATTATCGAGGTTGGCGGACTGCACTTGGATTTATCCATTATACTCACGCTGCTCATCAGTGTAGTCATCGTATTCATCATTGCACGATTGGCCGTCCGCAATCTGTCGGTCGAGAACCCTTCCAAAATGCAGAACTTCATGGAATGGGTTGTCGAATTCGTACAGGGGATTATCGGCAGCGCGATGGATTTCAAAAAAGGCAAGGCATACATCTCCCTCGGGATGACGCTTATCTTGTTTATTTTTGTATCCAACCTGCTGGGATTGCCGTTCGCGGTTATTACGGAGGCGCACCACCCGGTAACCATCTTCGGCCAGGAGATCGTTACGACGAGCCAACAGGTCTTCAACGATCTTGCTGCCAAAGGCAAGCCGGAGCACGTCCATCTGCTATGGTATAAGTCGCCGACGGCAGACATTTCCGTTACCTTCGGTCTGGCGTTCATGGTCTTCGTCATCGTGAACTTCCTGGGCTTGAAGAACAACCGCAAGCATTACCTGAAGCATTATATCGAGCCGTTCCCGATTTTCCTTCCATTGAACATTGTGGAAAACCTGGCGAAGCCGGTCGCGCTCGGTATCCGTCTTTACGCGAACATTTTCGCGGGCGAGGTCTTGATATCGACGCTCATCGGAGCGGGCGTATTCGGTCTTCCGTTCCTCGCGGCTTGGCAAGGATTCAGTATTTTTATCGGCGCATTGCAAGCTTTCATCTTCACGATGTTGACCATGGTCTACATCGCGCAAGCGTCCGTGCATGAAGAACATTAACAAACTCTGCCGAATCATCATTTTGATGAGCTACTTCGGGTGAGACATATAAACAAAAGCAATTCACAAATACATGAATTTGAGGAGGACTTTTCTAATGGGTATGTTAGCAGCAGCAATTGCAGTAGGTTTGGGCGCATTGGGCGCAGGTCTTGGTAACGGTATGATCGTAAGCCGTACGGTGGAGTCGATCGCCCGCCAACCGGAAGCCCGCAACATGTTGCAGACGACCATGTTTATCGGTGTCGGTATCGTCGAGGTTATTCCGCTCGCAGCTACAGTTATCGCATTCCTGGCAATGTTCTCTTAATGAATAGACAAACGGTCTGGCGGGGAAGGCCGATGCCATCCGCGCCTTCGTTTTGTAAATGCGCGTCATGTTAACGGAAAGGAGTGACTGTAGTGAATTTCGTGTGGGAAAATTTCGTATGGGCGATTCTCGCGTTCCTTATCCTATATTTTTTGCTTCAAAAATATGCGTTCGGGCCTCTGTTCAGCGTCATGGAGAAACGCCGCGAGCTGGTCAAGCAGCAGCTCGACGAAGCGGCCAACAGCCGGACTCAAGCTCAGGCTTACATCGAAGAGCAGAAGCAAGCTCTCGATTCTGCCCGCAAAGAAGCTTATGACATTATCGAGCAGGCGAAGCAGACCAGCGTTAGACAGGCCGACGAAATCATCGGTCAAGCGAAGACCGAGACAGCTCGCTTGAAGGAAGAAGCAGCCCGCGATATCGAGAGCGAGAAGAACAAGGCTGTGGCTGCCCTGCGCAATGAAGTCAGCGGCATGTCTGTCGCCATCGCCTCGAAGCTTCTTCAGAAGCAGGTGGACGAGAAGGACCAAGAGCAATTGGTTGACCAGTACCTGAAAGAGGTAGGGGGCAAACAATGAGCAAAGATATAGCGAAGCGTTATGCCAAAGCGCTGTTCGACCTGGCATCCGAGCGCAAAGCCATTGCCGAGACCGAGCAGCAGCTGAAGGCTGTCGTTGAAGTCATGAACTCGACTTCGGAACTGTACGTTCTGTTCTCCGCGCCGAATATTGATATCAGCGTGAAGCAGGCTATCGTTCGGCAGGCGTTCGAAAGCGAAGTATCCGAGATTGTCCTGAATACGCTGCTGCTCCTGACGGAACGGGGGCGCATCCGCATCCTTCCCGACCTGGCGAATCACTTCGTCCGCATCGTCGGCGAAGCGACCGGCGTGACAGATGCCTATGTGACGACTGCCTTTCCGCTGGACGAGGCCGGGAAGCAAGAAGTGGCCGCCCAGTTCGGACAGATGCTCAACAAGACGATCCGCGTTCACAATGTGGTCGATGCTTCGATCATCGGCGGCATGAAGGTGCGCATCGGCGATGTCTTGTATGACGGAAGCTTGTCCGGCCAGCTGGAGCGTATTCAAAAAACGTTGAAAACACAAGTACGTTAAACGATATAAGCACGGAAGAATGGGGTGAAGCGAATTGAGCATCAGACCTGAAGAAATCAGCACATTGATTAAAAGTCAAATCGAGAATTACAAGACTGAGATCGAAGTGGCCGAAGTCGGCACGGTTATCAATGTCGGTGACGGTATCGCCCGCGTTCACGGTTTGGAGAACTGCATGGCCGGGGAGCTTCTGGAGTTCTCCAACGGCGTCGTAGGCATGGCTCTCAACCTGGAGGCAGGCAACGTTGGTATCGTTATTCTTGGTCCTTACACCGATATTCGCGAAGGGGATCAAGTCAAACGTACGGGACGCATTATGGAAGTGCCGGTCGGCGAAGCGCTGCTCGGCCGCGTCGTGAATTCGCTCGGACAGCCGGTTGACGGCAAGGGAGAGATCGCGACGACGGAATTCCGTCCGGTGGAATCGAATGCGCCGGGCGTCATCGACCGTAAATCGGTTCATGAGCCAATGCAAACCGGGATTAAAGCGATTGACTCGATGGTGCCGATCGGGCGCGGACAGCGGGAGCTGATCATCGGCGACCGTCAGACCGGGAAGACGACCATCGCTATCGATACAATTATTAACCAAAAAGGCAACGGCGTAAAATGTATTTACGTCGCTATCGGCCAAAAGCAATCGACCGTAGCTCAAGTCGTGGAAACACTGCGCCGCCACGGCGCTTTGGACTATACGATTGTCGTTACGGCATCGGCATCCGAACCGGCGCCGCTTCTCTTCCTGGCACCGTACGCAGGCTGCGCGATGGGCGAGTACTTCATGTACAAAGGCGAGCATGTGCTGGTCGTATACGATGACCTGTCCAAGCAAGCGGCGGCATACCGCGAGCTCTCCTTGCTCCTTCGCCGTCCACCGGGCCGCGAGGCATATCCGGGCGACGTCTTCTATCTCCATTCCCGCTTGCTGGAGCGCGCGGCGAAGCTCAGCGACGAGAATGGCGGCGGCTCCTTGACGGCCTTGCCGTTCATCGAGACGCAGGCGAATGACGTATCGGCGTACATTCCGACGAACGTCATCTCGATTACGGACGGACAGATCTTCCTTGAGTCCGATCTGTTCTTTGCCGGCCAACGTCCGGCGGTTAACGTCGGTATTTCCGTATCCCGCGTAGGGGGAGCGGCTCAGATTAAGGCGATGAAGAAGGTCGCCGGGACACTGAAGCTGGATCTGGCTCAATACCGCGAGTTGCAGGCCTTCTCCCAGTTCGGTTCCGATCTGGACAAATCGACGCTGGCCCGCCTGGAGCGCGGCGCCCGTCTGATGGAAATCCTGAAGCAGGGCGTCAACGAGCCGCTTCCGGTTGAGAAGCAGGTCGTCAGCATCTATACGGCGACGAGAGGCCATGTCGACGATATTCCGGTCAAGGACGTTCTTCGCTTCGAGCAGGAGCTTCATATGTACCTGCAGTCGAACAACGATGAAATCTATCAATCGATCCGGGATACGAAAGATTTGAGCAAAGAAAACGAAGAGGCACTGGTGCAGGCGATTACCAAGTTCAAGAAGAGCTTCGCCGTGTCGAGCTGATTATAGAGTGAACAGGCAAGCCGGGAAGCCAATGGCGGCCCGGCCTGCACAGGGATGAATTCCGCTTTGCCTCCCGCAAAGTGTGAAAGGCAGGTGAAGGTAAGTGGCTAAAGGGATTCTCGAAATACGACGCCAGATCAAGAGCATACAGAGTACAAGGCAGATCACGAAGGCAATGGAAATGGTGGCGGCAGCGAAGCTTCGCCGCGCACAGGAGAAGGCGGAAGCGGCTCGTCCTTATGCGGATAAGCTGAAGGAAGTCGTCTCCAGCATCGCCGCAGGCACGCAAGGCATTCAGCATCCGATGCTCGCGAAGCGTCCGGTGAAGAAGACGGGATATCTGGTCATCACTTCCGACGGCGGATTGAAGGGCGGCTATAATGCCAACGTGCTCCGCAAAGTGATGCAGGTCATTAACGAGCGTCACCGTTCGGCGGATGAATATGCATTGTTCGTCATCGGGCGCAAAGGCCGCGATTACTTCCGCAGACGGGAAATGCCGATGGTGGAGGTCGTGACGGAGCTGCCTGATTCTCCAAGCTTCGCGAATATTAAGACGATAGCTTATAAAGCCGTGAAATATTTCGAAGAAGAGCAGTACGACGAACTCAACCTGTTCTACAACGAATTCGTCAACGCGATCACGCAGGTACCGGTCGAGAAACGCCTTCTTCCATTGGATGATGACGCATTGGGCGGAGAGACGACCAGTTATGAGTATGAACCTTCGCCGGAGGCGGTACTGCATGATCTGCTGCCGAAATATGCGGAGACGCTCATTTACAGCGCGCTGCTGGATGCGAAAGCAAGCGAATTCGGCGCGCAGATGACCGCTATGGGCAGCGCGACGAAGAACGCGACGAAGATGATCAACTCGTTGACATTGTCTTATAACCGTGCGCGCCAAGCGGCGATCACGCAGGAAATTTCTGAAATTGTAGCTGGAGCGAACGCTCAAGCTTAAACGGGTAACAGGATAGCGCAAGTTTTCAGTAGGAGGGAACGAGATGAACAAAGGACGCGTGATTAGCGTAACCGGTCCGGTTGTCGACATTGAGTTCGAACGCGGTCAACTTCCGGAGATATTGAACGCGATCAAGATTGAACAGAAATCGACGACTCCTGGCGCGCCTGACATCGACTTGACATTGGAAGCATCCGTCCATCTGGGCGATGACGTAGTGCGCTGCGTCGCGATGTCTTCGACAGATGGTCTGGTGCGCGGCATGGAAGCAACCGATATGGGGCATCCGATTACCGTACCGGTAGGCGCGGCGACATTGGGCCGTGTCTTCAACGTGCTGGGCAATACGATTGACAATGCGGGGGACGTCAGCCGCGAGCTGTCCAGCCCGATTCATAAGCCGGCTCCTAGCTTCGACGAGCTGACGACGCAAGCGGAGATTCTGGAGACCGGGATTAAGGTCATCGACTTGCTTGCTCCGTACGTCAAAGGCGGCAAGATCGGCCTCTTCGGCGGTGCGGGCGTTGGGAAAACCGTCACCATTCAGGAGCTTATCAATAACATCGCGCAGGAGCACGGCGGGATTTCCGTCTTCGCCGGCGTAGGCGAGCGTACCCGGGAAGGGAACGACCTCTACTATGAAATGAGAGACTCCGGCGTTATCAACAAGACGGCGATGGTGTTCGGTCAGATGAACGAACCGCCTGGAGCGCGTCTGCGCGTTGCTCTGACCGGTCTGACGATGGCGGAATATTTCCGTGACGAAGAAGGCCGCGACGTGCTGCTTTTCATCGATAACATTTTCCGATTCACGCAAGCGGGCTCCGAAGTATCCGCCCTGCTGGGCCGCATGCCTTCCGCGGTAGGTTACCAGCCGACGCTGGCTACCGAGATGGGACAATTGCAGGAACGAATTACGTCGACCAAAAAAGGCTCCGTAACATCCATTCAGGCGATCTACGTTCCCGCGGATGACTATACGGACCCGGCGCCGGCGACGACGTTCGCCCACTTGGACGCAACGACGAACCTCGACCGGAAAATTTCCGAATTGGGTATTTTCCCGGCGGTCGATCCGCTGTCTTCGTCATCCCGCGCCCTGTCGCCGGATATCGTCGGCAAGGAGCACTATGATGTGGCGCAAGACGTGAAGAAGCTTCTTCAGCGCTACAAAGAGCTGCAAGACATTATCGCCATTCTCGGTATGGATGAGCTGTCGGAGGATGACAAGCTGACGGTAGCCCGGGCGCGGAAGATTCAACGCTTCCTGTCCCAGCCGTTCCACGTTGCCGAGCAGTTCACGAACATTCCCGGGAAGTACGTGCCGGTCAAGGAAACGGTTCGCAGCTTCAAGGAAATTCTCGACGGCAAGCACGACGACCTTCCGGAAGCGGCATTCCTGTTCGTCGGCACCATCGAAGAAGCGGTGGAGAAGGCAAAGACGCTATAAGCGGCTTGACGTGAAACGGGCTGTCCGGAACGGGTAGTTCCGGATGGAACGGAAGGAGGAACCGCAGTTGAGCACCTTTTTATTGGAAATCGTCACACCCGAGCATAAAGTGTTCGAGGATCAAGTGAACATGATTACCGTCAAGGGCGTGGAAGGTGAACTCGGCATTTTGGCAGGACATATCCCGATGGTAACGCCGCTGCAGGTTGGGCCGATGAAGATTAAGACAGGCAGCAAGGAGCACTGGCTTGCTGTTCATGGCGGGTTCGTGGAAGTACGCAGAGACAAGGTCGTTGTCTTGGCGGAAAGCGCGGAATTGCCGGAAGAAATCGACATCGAGCGTGCGAAGGCAGCAAAGGCGCGTGCGGAACAACGCCTGGCAATGGCTCAACGGAGCAAACAGGATCACGTCGATTTCCGCCGTGCGGAATTGTCGCTCCAACGTGCCGTAACACGGATCCAAGTGTCCCAAAGAAACGTACAACGATAATCGATTCAAGCCGAGCGCTGTTAGCGTCTCGGCTTGATTTATATGCGGAAGGCTTGCGCAGCGCTCTTCCGCCGAATTGACCCCTGGTTAGTTGAACGCAGCCGCCTGGCTTCCGTCGGAATACCGATATTCGACGCATGATTCCGCAACAACGATCCCTCAACGATGAACCATGGACTATTCTCTCTAAGCCGATAGTAATAATAGACTTTATCTCTCTGGACTTTCATTTGAACGAATATGTATATATTTCCACAAAAGCTTCTTTGAAATGCTTCTATTGTCCTGTCGCGATGAATAAAATATAACGATATGTCCATAAGCCGTATTACAAAAAGAAATACAAATTATGCCAGGAATTGCATAGACGGGGTTGGTAGGTTTTGTTATAATTGTGGCGGGTTTTATAACAATTGAATACAGGATTGTCTGTAATACGATAAGCTGCGACGGAGGGGATGTCTTTGGAGTACATCAACAATTACGTCATCGTGGCCATTTTTGTCGGACTCGGTATTTTTCTGCCGGTGGCCGCTCTGACAGCGGGCCGGCTGCTCAGGCCGAAGAAGCCGACAGACATGAAACAAACAACGTATGAAAGCGGTAACGAGCCGGTTGGTGTGGGACAAGTTCGATTTAACATCCGGTATTATTTGTTTGCCCTTATGTTTGTCATTTTCGATGTGGAAACCGTTTTCTTGTACCCGTGGGCGGTTGCGTACAAGCAGCTTGGCCTGTTCGCGCTGATCGAGATGCTGATTTTTGTCGGATTGCTGTTGGTTGGATTAATTTACGCCTGGAAAAAGAAGGTGTTTCGATGGGATTCTCTTTAGAGTCAATCACGTTGGAAGAGCGGCAGGAACTGGAGCGCAATGTCTTTTTCGGCACGCTGGAGCAACTGAAGGCATGGGCGCGCAGCAACTCGCTCTGGCCGCTGACGTTCGGTCTCGCCTGCTGCGCAATCGAGATGATGGGCACCGGCGCTTCGCACTATGATCTGGACCGCTTCGGCGTCATATTCCGGACCTCCCCCCGCCAGTCGGACGTCATGATCGTGTCCGGAACGGTAACGAAGAAGATGGGGCCGCTGTTGAGACGTCTGTACGAGCAGATGCCTGAGCCGAAATGGGTGATTGCCATGGGCTCCTGCGCGACGGCTGGCGGACCTTATGTCAAATCGTATTCGGTTATCAAAGGCGTCGATCAGATTGTACCGGTCGATGTCTACATACCGGGTTGCCCGCCGAATCCGGCGGCATTGATTTATGGCATTAACAAGCTGCAAGCGAAAATCCGCTACGAAGCGAAGACCGGAAAGCGGGTGACGGATGCGTGAGCAAGAAGAAGAGGAAGGATCGGGAGGCGGTTCAGCCGCCGCTAGAAGCCGAGAAGGATGAAAAAACGGAACAGGCTGGGAAAGAAGAGCAGATTGAAACTAACGAAACGGCCATGAAGGAAGAGCGGACAGAGAAAGAGGAAAAGACGGCACAGCAAGAGAAGGCTGAAAAATCCGGCAAAACCGGGATGGCCGTGAAGGCCGAGGATACCGATCAAGCCGGGAACGATGCACCGGCGAGAGAAGCCGGGGAATCTGAAAATGACGAACCGAACAGGAAAGTCGGGGGAGCTTCTGCCGGGCCGGAAGGGAAGGAGGCAGTACAAGCGGAAGCAGCCGCGCCGAGTCCAGGGGATGCCGAACCGTCCGCGTCTGCAACGGGGGAAGGAGAGACAGCGGAGAAGCCGGTGAAGGAGACGGCCGAGGGAACGGCGCCGCTGGAAGAGCCCGCGTCCGATCCGGAAGGCGCTGCGGAAGCGCCAAAGGCGGAGCCCGCGAAGGAAGCGGCGTCCCCGTCCGCTGAGAGCGCGCCGCCTGCCGTGGAGGCGAGCGAACGCGCCGAAGCCGCGCCGAAGCCGGCGCCCGAACCCGGCTCGTCCGAGCCGTCCGCGCCGGCGGATAAGGCGAAGCGCGCGCCGCTTAGCGAGGAGGAGAAGGCCGCCCGCCTGAAGGCCGCGGAGGAACGGCGCGCCGCGAAGGCGAGGGCTGCGGCCGAAGGAGGCGAGGGCGCCGCGGGAGCTGCGGGCGAACGGCCTGCCGGGGCAGCTGCGGGAGCCGCAGCCGGCGACAAGCCCGAGCGCCCGGCACGAGCGCCGCGGGCGAAGGCGAGCGAGGAGCCGCCGAAGCCGAAGGAGCCTTCACCGAAGCAGCCCATCCTTGATGCGCTGGTCGCCCTGCTGAAGGCGGAAGTGGCGGCGGATGCGGTGGAGGAGGCCGTCATTAACGAAGAGAACGGGCATTTGCCGACGATTACCGTGAAGAATGAGCACTGGTTGGCTTGCGCTCAGCTGCTTCGGCATCATCCGGAGTGGTCCTGCAATTACTTGCGGAATCTGGCCGGCGTAGACCGCGAGACGCATCTCGAGGTTGTCTACTATTTGATCAATTTATCCACGAAGGCCGAGGCGGCGGTTCACGTCAAAACCGATCGGGATCAGCCGTCCATTGCTTCGGTCACGCCGATCTGGCCTACCGCGAATTGGTGTGAACGGGAAGTGTATGACCTGCTGGGCATCGATTTTCCCGGGCATCCCGATCTCCGCCGCATCATGATGCCGGACGATTGGGTCGGCCACCCGCTGCGCAAAGACTATGAGCCGTTGGATTCGGAGGTGTAATCCCCTTGATTCGCACAGAAGAACTGCTCTTGAACGTCGGTCCTCAGCATCCGAGCACGCATGGCGTTTTTCGCATTGTCGTGAAGCTTGACGGCGAAGTGATCAAGGAAGCCACCCCCGTGATGGGCTATCTGCACCGGGGGACAGAGAAGCTGGCCGAGAACCTCAACTACACGCAAATTATCCCTTACACTGATAGAATGGACTATGTGTCCGCGATGACGAATAACTATGTGCTTGTCCATGCCGTCGAGAAGATGATGCAGCTCGAAATCCCGGAACGAGCGGAATTTCTCCGCCTGATCGTAATGGAGCTGCAGCGCGTGGCCAGCCATCTCGTCTGGTGGGGCACCTACCTGCTGGACATCGGGGCGATGAGCCCGTTCCTCTATGCGTTCCGCGATCGAGAAATTATCATCGATCTGTTCAACGAGCTGTGCGGCGCGCGGTTGACGTACAACTATATGCGCGTCGGCGGCGTCAAGTGGGACGCTCCGCCGGGATGGATTGACAAGGTGCGCGACTTCATTCCTTACATGCGCAAGCGGTTGAAGGAATATGACAAGCTGGTAAGCGGGAACGAGATCTTTTTGGCCCGCATCAAAGGAATCGGAACCTATGATGCCGAGACGGCCATCGCCTATGGATTGAGCGGAGCGAATCTGCGCTGTACCGGCGTGAAATGGGATCTGCGGAAGGAGGAGCCGTACAGCTTGTACGACCGCTTCGAATTCGACGTCCCGGTGGGAACGGGCGGCGATTGCTATACGCGTTACGTCCTCCGGCTGGAGGAGATTCACCAGAGTCTGCGCATTCTGGAGCAGGCGGTGGAACAATTCCCGGGCGACGGGGAGACGATGGGCAAGGTGCCGCGCGTCATCCGTCCGCCGGAAGGAGAAATCTATGCGCGGATTGAATCGCCGCGCGGCGAGATCGGCTGCTATATCGTATCGCGGGGCAAGCAGGAGCCTTATCGCTTGAAGTTCCGGCGTCCTTCCTTCGTCAACCTGCAAATCCTGCCGAAGCTGCTCGTCGGAGAGACGATGACGAACCTGATCACGATACTGGGCGGGGTTGATATCGTCGTCGGGGAGGTGGATTGCTAGTGCAAGAACTAATCGCGCAATCGCTCACTTGGACAAATGCATTTATCTTTCTGGGCTGGGCTATTGTCATGATGCTTGTCGTTCTCGGCTTCGTCACGTATGCGATCTACTTTGAACGGAAAGTGATTGGCTGGATGCAGTACCGCCATGGCCCGTCCCGGGTCGGTCCGCTCGGGCTGCTGCAGACCGTCGCGGACATATTCAAGCTGCTTATTAAGGAAGACACCATTCCGCGCAAAGCCGACCGGGCCTTGTTCATCCTCGCGCCAGTCATCGCCTATGTGCCCGCGTTCGCCGTACTGGCTACGGTACCGTACAGCGAGCGTCTCGGCTTCGCCGATCTGAATGTGGGCTTGCTCTACTACGCCGCCCTCTCCAGCATTACGACCATCGGCATCATTATCGGAGGCTGGGCCTCGAACAATAAATATTCACTTTTGGGCGGAATGCGCTCTGCGGCGCAGATGATCAGCTATGAGATACCGCTTGTCATCTCTGTCGTCGGCATTATTCTATTGAATGGATCGCTCAGTTTGCGTACCATTGTAGAGGGGCAGGGCAATTATTTTTGGGAATGGAATCTGTTCCCGCAAATTATCGGCTTCGTCGTCTTCATCATTGCAGGGATATCGGAGCTGAACCGGACTCCTTTCGATTTGCCGGAGGCGGAGTCCGAGCTGGTCGCCGGCTATCATGTGGAGTACAGCGGTTTCCGGTTTGCCTTTTTTATGCTGGCGGAATATGTGTACGTCTTCGCGCTCTCCGCGCTGACGACGGTGCTGTTCCTTGGCGGTTGGCATCCGCCGTTTCCGTTCCTTGATTTTATTCCCGGAATCTTATGGTTCGCGCTCAAATTCTCGTTCTGCGTCTTCTTCGTCTTCTGGCTGAGGGCGTCCATGCCGCGCATTCGCGTGGATCAACTGATGAGCTTCGGCTGGAAGGTGCTGCTGCCGCTGGCGCTTCTGAATGTGTTTGTGACGGCGCTGTACATCGAATTTTTCAACAAATAGGCTAGGGGGGAAATACGTGAAAGGAATATTCAAAGGGCTGGGCGTCACAATGAAGGCGCTGACTTCCAAAAAAGTCACCTATCCGTATCCCGATAAGCCTCTGGTCATGCCTGACCGGTTCCGCGGCATTCAATATTTCGATCCGGACAAATGCATCGTCTGCAACATGTGTGCGCGCATTTGCCCGACCGATTGCATTACGCTCACCGGCAAGCCGAACCCGGATCCGGAGAAGAAGGGCAAGGTTATCGATACGTTCGACATCAATTTTGAAATTTGCATTTTGTGCGATTTGTGCACCGAGGTATGTCCGACGGAAGCGATTGTCATGACGAACAATTTCGAGCTGGCGACGTACAGCCGGGACGATCTGTTCAAAAACATGGAATGGTTGAACGAGAACAACCAGAATATTCGGCAGGAAAACAATTCAGCCATGCCAAAAGGGGGCGCCAGAAAAAATGTTTAACTTCTCCATCGAGTGGACGGGAGAAACGGTAGCCTTCTTCGTGCTTGCCATTTGCATCATTACCGGATCCGTATTGATGCTCAATTTTACGAAGGTCGTTCATATGGTCGTGTCGCTGGCCTTCGCTTTTCTCGGGCTCGCGGGCATTTTCGTTATGCTGGAAGCCGAGTTCGTCGCCTTCGTCCAGGTGCTGGTCTACACGGGAGCCATCTCGATTCTGATGATCTTCGGCATTATGATGACCCGGCATGATCGTCAGGACGAGGAGGTATCGCGCCCGCTGAGGGAGACATTGGCCGCCCTTGGCTGTCTGGCCTTGTTCGGGGTGCTGTTCTTTACGATACGCGGCACCGACTTTCCCGCGCCTGAGCCGGCCGGGCTGGCCCAGAACAATACGCTTCAGCTCGGGAAGCAGATATTCACGGAGCATGTCATCCCGTTCGAGCTGCTGTCGGTGCTGTTGACCGTCGCATTTATCGGGGCGATCGTGCTTGCGAAGAAGGAGGCGGATTAAATGGGTAGCATGCTGGCTTCCTATCTTACGCTGGCAGCCATCCTGTTCTGCATCGGATTGTTCGGGGTGCTGACGAAGCGCAATGCCGTCATCGTGCTGCTGTCCATCGAACTGATGCTGAATGCGGCCAATCTGAACTTGATTGCCTTTTCCAAGTATGGGGTCGTGCCGAACCTGAAGGGCCAGATCTTCTCGCTCTTCACGATTGCCGTCGCCGCGGCGGAAGCGGCGGTCGGCGTCGCCATTCTAATCGCGTTGTACCGGAACCGCGGCACGGCTAACGTGGACGAATACAACGAATTGAAGAGATAACCGTAAGGAGGATACGACAATGGAATCCGTCTTGTCGCAATATGCATGGATTATCCCGGTCATTCCGCTGCTCGCGTTCCTCGTGCTGACGGCATTCGGCCGCCAGATGAAAGGTGCTGCCGTCACGCTCGGCGTCTTCAGCTCGTTCGCGGCATGCGTACTGTCCATCCTCATCCTGTGGGAGCGGATGACAGGAGCGCCTGACGACTACACCCGCAGCTTCGAATGGTTCCGCGTCGGCGATATCCGTCTCGAGTTCGGATTTGACGTTACGAATCTCAATGCGCTGATGCTCGTGATTGTCACGCTGGTTAGCACGCTGGTCAATATGTATTCCAAAGCCTATATGGAGGACGACGAGCGGCAGACGGTGTTCTATGCGTACATCGCTCTGTTCACGGGCGCCATGCTTGGACTTGTCCTGTCGCCGAACCTGATTCAGCTTTATATTTTCTGGGAACTGGTCGGGGTCTGTTCCTTTCTCCTGATCGGCTTCTGGTATGAGCGGCCTGCGGCGCGCGCCGCCGCCAAAAAAGCCTTCATCGTGACCCGCATCGGCGATGTCGGGCTGCTGGTCGCGATTCTCATTCTGTTCTGGCATATGCCGAACCATGCGCTTGATTTTACGATGATCGGGAACGTGTTCGCCAATGCCGATTCCATGGCGCAGCATGGCATCTCCGCCGGCTTGGGCACTTGGCTTGCCGCGCTGATCTTCCTGGGAGCCGTCGGCAAATCCGGCCAGTTCCCGCTGCATACATGGCTTCCGGACGCGATGGAGGGGCCGACGCCCATCTCCGCGCTGATTCACGCGGCGACCATGGTTGCGGCTGGCGTATATTTGGTCGCCCGGACCTTTGCTATTTTCTCGCTCTCGCCGACGGCGATGATGATCGTGGCGGGGGTAGGCGGCTTCACCGCGATCTTCGCGGCATCGATTGCCGCGGCGCAGCGGGATATGAAGCGGATTTTGGCCTATTCCACCGTCAGCCAGCTCGGCTATATGATGATGGCGCTCGGGCTCGGGGCGGTTACGGCCGGGATATTTCATCTGTTCACCCATGCCTTCTTCAAGGCGCTGCTGTTCCTCGGGGCAGGCAGTGTCATTCACGCCATACATACACAGGATATCTTCCGCATGGGTGGCTTGGGGAACCGGATGAAGGTGACGGCCTGGACCTTCGCCATCGGCGCCCTGGCGCTGTCCGGCATTCCGCCGCTGTCCGGCTTCTGGTCCAAGGACGCCATTCTGGGGGCCGCTTGGGAACAAAATATGCTGCTCTTCATCGTTGGAGCCGTCACCGTATTCATTACCGCCTTTTATATGGCGAGATTGTTCTTCCTGGTCTTCACCGGTTCGGCGGCCGCCGATTCGGATGCGGAGAGCGTCCGCGAAGCTCCGGCTTCCATGACATTCCCGCTCGTCGTCTTGGCCGTGCTGGCCGCTGTCGCCGGCTTCGTTCATACTCCGTTCAGCGGCGCGTTCGGCACGTGGCTGAACGCGGATGAACCGGGCTCCTCCGTTCATGCGGCAGCCATGATCATATCGGTGCTGGCGGGCGTGCTCGGCATCGGGTTGGGATATATTTGGTACGGACCGCGCGGAAGCCGCCGCGGCGGTACGCGGGAAGCGGCCAATCCGTTCTATCGGCTTGTGGCGAACAAGTACTATATCGACGAGATGTACGAGATCGTCTTCGTCCGCTCGCTTGCCGGTCTCGGCCGCATCCTGCAGGCGTTCGATAAATGGATTGTCGCCGGAATTGTCCGGCTTGTATCGGGAACGGCCATTGGCATCGGCAAGACGGGGACCCGGCTGCAGAACGGGCAGATCCAGACCTACGGGCTGATGTCGCTGTTCGGATTCGCTGCGCTGATCGTGTTCATCCTGGCGCTCGGAAGGAGGTTCTGGTAAATGGTAAACGGGCTTACATCGCTGCCCTTATTGTCACTGCTGACCTTCTCTCCGCTGTTAGGCGTGCTGATTTTGCTGTTCGTGCCGAAGGGCTGCGCGCGCGCGATTCGGTTCATCGGCATCGCGGCGACCTTCCTGCCGCTCATCTTGGCGCTCACGGTGTACGGCATCTACGATTTGGTCGATAAGGGAGCGTCTTTAACCGAGCAATACGCTTGGATCTCTCTTCCGCTGAACCTGGAGATCGCCAGCGGCATTCAATCCTGGTCGTTCAATATCGATTATCATTTGGCCATTGACGGTCTGTCGCTGCCGCTCGTCGTCATGACGACGATTGTGGCCTCGATGGCTGCTATCGCTTCATTGGGCATCAAAAAAAGATGGAAAACGTATTACATTCTTTTTCTTTTGCTTGAGGTCGGAATGATTGGCGTCTTCCTGGCGCGGGATTTGCTCCTGTTCTTCATGTTCTTCGAATGGACGCTCGTGCCGACGTTTTTCCTGATCGGCATATGGGGATTGATGCACCGGGAGAAGGCGGCGAACCGCTTCCTCGTCTATAACGGGCTCGGTTCGGCCTTGCTGCTCGTAGCCTTCGTCATGCTGACGGTAACCGCGGGCTTCGCGAACCATCCCGACTTCCCGGATGGCGGCCACTATATCTACAGCAGCAACCTGAATGTCATTATGGACAATCTGGGAAGCGCGTCAGCTTACGTCAATCAGGCGGACTACAGCGTCTTTTATCTGACCGCGGGAATGAAGACGACGGTGTTCGTGCTGCTGCTGATCGCCTTCGGCATCAAGCTGCCGTTTTTCCCGTTCCATACGTGGATGCTGAAGGTGCATGCCGAAGCTCCGGCTCCGGTCGTCATGCTTCACTCGGGGATTTTGTTGAAAATGGGAGCTTACGGGCTCGTCCAATTCGGTGCGGCGCTGCTGCCTCGCGAGACTTCATCCTGGGCGGCCGTGTTGGCCGTGCTCGGCGTAATTAATGTGCTGTACGGTGCGGTATTGGCATTCCGGCAGCGGGAGCTGCGTCTGCTGCTGGCGTATTCCAGCATCAGCCATATGGGCTTCGTGCTGCTCGGCGTCGCGGCGATGAACGAGCTGGGCATACAGGGCGCAGTCGTTCAGATGGTGTCGCACGGCTTCATCTCGGCCCTGTTCTTCCTGCTCGTCGGCAGTCTTAGCGAGCGAACGGGCACGACGCGCATCGGGGAACTGGGCGGCCTGGCGAAGAGCATGCCGTTCTTATGCGGGATTCTGCTCCTGGCCGGTCTGGCTTCGCTTGGCTTGCCGGGGCTGTCCGGCTTCGTCGCGGAGCTGCTGACCTTGCTCGGGCTGTACGGTACCGCATCCTGGGCCGCGATACTCGGAGCGCTCGGGGTCATCTTCAGCGCCGTCTATGTGCTCCGCGGGGTGCTGGCCATCTCGTACGGGCCGATCGATGCCCGCTTCGAGGGGCTGAAGGATGCGCGGCTGGCGGAGGCGATTCCGATAATGGTGCTGACCGCATGCATTGTCCTTATCGGTCTGTTCCCGTCCTTCGTAACCGACCCGATAGACAATAGCGTCGGGCAAATGATCGAATTATTCAAGGTGAGGGGGTAGGCTCATGGAAACGCCGCATGTTCAACTGCTGCATTTGGCCGATCTCGCACTGCTGGCGCCTGAGCTTACGCTAGTCATTGCGGCCATTGTCATCTCGCTCATTGACTTGGCTCTTCCCCGCCGGATCCACCGCGACGTCATGGGCGTGCTCTCGCTGATGGCCGTCGCCGTGTCGCTTGGCTTCGTCCTGCTCAAGCTATATCAGCGGGCGAAGCTGACGGCAGAGACGGCGCAGGCGGTGCAACTGCTGGAACACAGCTATCGCATCGACGGCTTCGCGCTGATAATGAAGGCCATCATTCTGATTGGCGTCGGGTTCGTCATCATGATGAGTCTGGGCAATCTGCGCAAGGAAGAGCTGCCGAACCGGGGAGAGTATTACTATCTGCTCCTTCCGGCCGCGATCGGAGGCATGATGATGGCTTCCTCCGGCGATCTGCTTACGCTTTATGTCGGCTTGGAGCTGCTTAGCATCACATCGTATATTTTGGTGGCGATGAAAAAGCACGACAGCAAATCAACGGAGAGCGCCTTCAAGTATACGGTGCTCGGAAGCGTCGCTTCGGCCTTTATTTTATACGGCATGTCATTCCTCTACGGGATTAGCGGAAGCACGGCTTTCAATGGAATCGCCCATGCGCTGGCCGATCGAAGCGCCGGGTTCGAGGCGCTCATTTATGTCAGCTTCATCCTGATGATCGTCGGCTTCGGCTTCAAAATCGCGGCGGCTCCGTTCCACGCCTGGGCCCCGGATGTATACCAGGGGGCGCCGACGCCGATATCCGCCTTTCTGGGCGTCGTGTCCAAGGCGGCGACGATAGCTGTCGTATTCCGCATGTTCTACAGCATGTACCTCGGTCTGGGTCAGAATATGGCCATCTATTCGGACCTGTCGACGATCTTGCTGTCTATCGCAGCCTTGTCCATGATCGTCGGGACGACGATGGCGCTGCGCCAGGCCAACGTGAAGCGGCTGCTTGCCTTGTCCGGAATCGCGAACGCGGGCTATCTTCTGGTTCCGGTCAGTCTGAACTTGTTCGGCCAGCATCTGCACGCGTCGAATTTCGCGGAATTCATTTATTATCTTATCGCGTATTTGTTGATGACCTTCGGGGCTTTTGCCGTTCATATGGTTGTGGAACGGTCCTCCGGCCATGACGAACTAAGCGGCTATGCGGGCCTCTACTACCGTTCGCCGTGGCTGGCCGTCGCCATGACGGTGATGGTCTTGTCGCTGGCCGGCATTCCGGTTACCGCGGGCTTCTTCGGGAAGCTGTTCATTATTCTCGGGGCGATTGCATCGCACACGCTCTGGATCGCCATCGTCATGATGGTCACGAGCGTTGTCTCGTTCTACTTCTACTTCGGCTTTATTCGCCAGATGTATATGCGCGGGGATAATGAGGAGGCGGTCCGCATTCCATGGACGCAAGGTCTCGTCATCGTCGTCTGTGTGCTCGCGATTGTCGGCCTCGGGGCATTCCCGAATCCGGTCATCCATGCGCTGGGCCGGGTCTTCTCGATCGGGGCCGATCTGCTGGTGAGATAAAAATGAGCCATTAGGGCTCCTGAACCTGGGCACCAGGTTCAGGGGCTTTTTGGGTATTTAGAATTTAACTATTTTTGGAGCATCATCGCCTACTGAGGGCATCGGTTCCTCCTCGGGCTTGAACGTGTGGAGGGAATTGCTGCTATTTTACAGGAATTTCGGTTCAATGAGTCCGCATCCCGAGGAAATGCTGCAAATCTACATCATTTTAGGCCGTTGTGCTCCAAGCCGGAGCCAAACGGGTGAAATTGCTGCAGTTTTGCAGGATTCTCTTTTAGCTGAAGCCGTGCCTATCGAATTGCTGTATTTACGCAGGATTTTGCTTACCGAATCGACGTGTCTGAAGAAATCGTGGAATCTTCAGTCCGCTGGCCCCCTTTTTTACGAAGGGGCGGGGATTGTCCAATTTCCTAAGCAAAACTTGACACTCCGAGCGTTTTAAATCCATTTCTTTCTAAATGAGAGACAAGTCCTAATGAAGTTCCGAAACATCCCTTGGACTTTCTTAATTTTAGATAGGGCGGGGCCGGGGAAGGCAGAACAGGTTAAGTTAGGGCTAGCGGGTCCGTGCATGAAGCAGGCTGATCCGGCATGAAGCCAGTTAGTCCCCCGCATGAAATTGCCGTACAGGCGAAGTTTTTTTATCCGGGAGGCGGGGAACGAGGGGTTAGTTTTCCATCCAAAAACAATGGTGAAGAGGCGGGCTTGCGAGCCCGTTGATGCGGAATTTGTTGATAATAGGTCCAAGGAACTATATTGGCTTTAAATAAAGGATTGTCCTTTTCATGTGACGAATCTTATATATCTTACGACGCCTTGTGCAGTCATTCGGCATCCCTTACAATAGCAATGGGTTCCATGGCGAATGGCATGGCGGACAGGAATGTTCTGTCAACAAGCAAGGTTTACCGATTGACAGCAGGGTGATGGTCTGGTTTAATCATCCTCTGAATGAGGCACGGTGCCCGTGCATAACCTGAATGATTGGAATGGGATGAAAGTTATGAAGACACGATGGCGAACAGCCGTCGGATCGATGTTGGTTGCAGCCTTGGCCTTGCTTGTCCTGGTGAACTCCTTGACTCCGCTGCAGACAGAGATTCGTAATCTGCGGCCGGTCGACCGGGCAGGGACGGACGGCAATCTTCTCTCCTTAAGCGAGATGCGGCGGGAAAGCGCCGCGAAGGAAGAGGCAGCCGACTCCTGGATTGTAAAATGGAAAAATGGACATTACGATGATCGGCTGCTGGCGAACAGCCAAATCGTAAGCGAGCAGCAGGCCGTCAATATTTCGATCGTCAAGCCGCAGCAAGCGGACGCCGCCGGGGATTGGCTGGAGCTGCTGAGACAGTCGGAGCATGTTGAATATGTTCAACCGAATCAGTCTGTCCAGACGCTGAACGCGGCCGTCAAGCCCAATGATCCGCTCTATTCCCAGCAGAAGTACTTGCGGCAGATCGGAGCGGATAAGGCGTGGGGTCAGGTCAAGGGCAACTCGAGCATTACGATCGCGCTGGTAGATACCGGAGTGGACCTGAACCACCCTGATCTGAAGCCCAATCTCGTCAAAGGCACGAATCTGCTGGAAGCGGGGCTGCCTCAGGACGATAACGGCCATGGCACCAGCGTGGCGGGCGTGCTCGCCTCCGTGGGCAATAACGGCAAGGGTACCGCAGGGGTGCTGTGGAACGCGAAGATCATGCCGATCAAGGCATTGGATGCGCAAGGCTACGGGGACGAAGACAAGTTAGGCGCCGGCATATTGTACGCGGTCGATCACGGAGCCAAAATCGTTGTCATGTCAGTGGGATTGTATCGTTATTCGAAATATATGGAAGATATCGTGAGTTACGCCGA
The DNA here is from genome assembly GCF_021654795.1 of Paenibacillus dendritiformis. Lineage (NCBI taxonomy): Bacteria > Bacillati > Bacillota > Bacilli > Caryophanales > Paenibacillaceae > Paenibacillus > Paenibacillus dendritiformis. Next base: position 5,836,975 of record NZ_AP025344.1, on the reverse strand, counting down.
GAAAAAGGGCGTGCTGCTCGTCGCGGCCACGGGCAATGACGGCTTGCGCTACCAGGAGAAGGTGGAGGTCAAATATCCGGCGGCCTATCCGACTGTGCTGGCTGTCGGGGGAAGCTCGCCCGATCTATTGGTAGAGCCGCGGTCGAACACGGGGCCGGAGGTCGATCTGGTCGCTCCGTGGCATGTCTTTACGACAGCGCTCGGCGGCGGCTACAAGGCGGAGGAAGGAACCTCGATGTCTGCGCCGCAAGCGGCCGGAGCGGCCGCCCTGCTGTGGAGCAAATATCCCGCGCTGAAGCCCTACCAGATCCGGGAGCATCTCCGCCGCACCGCGCAGAATATCGAATCGCCAGGCTGGGACCGGGAGAGCGGATACGGCCTGCTGCGTGTGGACGAGGCGCTTCGCATCCCTTACGATGAGCAAGCATTCGGCACGAATACGACTCGCGCCTCTGCGCGCGTATTCCCTATCGACACGTCGCTTAGCGGCGTATTCGCCCCGAATAAGCGGACCCAATGGTTCGCGGTCGATGCCCCTTACGAAGGCACCTTGCAGCTCTCGCTGGAACGGATCCAAGGGAAAGGAACCGTTCAGGCGACGCATTACGAAGGGAAGCAGAGCACAGGCAAGACGTACAGCGACGCAGGCGGCAAGAAGACCCTCATTCCGGTGAAGCAGGGCCTGAATATGATCCGTCTCCAGCATCAAGGTTACGAGGGAAAGGAGACGCTGTCCTATAAGCTGTCGTCCCGGTTTTTCATCTACGAGGATCCTTTCGAATCCAATGACCTGCAGTACCAGGCCTACACGATTCCGGCGCGGACGCAGGATATTGCCGGCACGTTCGGACATGCGGGCGATGTCGACTGGTATATGATTCAACTGCCGCGCAAAGGCACGCTGCGCCTGAAGGTCAGCGTGGATACGGTGCGTATCGATCCGGCGCTGGAGGTGCGCGGCTCCCATATTCGGACGCAATGGATCGATGAAGAGAAGGAGGGGCGGTCGGAATCGGCCGTGCTGACCGATCTTCCCGCGGGGAAATATTACATTCAAGTGCAGAATGTCGTCACGGCGCATCCGGAGCCGGTCGCGGGCGAGTATAAGCTGCATGTCGATTATATTACGCAATACACCGATCCGAATGAACCGAACGACAAGATGTATGAAGCGGTCACGATGAGCGAAGGCACCGAATATGTCGGCGTGTTCGACAAAGACAGCGATGTGGACTGGTTCCAATTCACGGTCAAAAATCCGGTCTACGGCACGGTGACCTTGAAGAGTCTTCCGACGGACCGGAACGTCGGCATGACGGTGATGACGAAGGAGCAGAAGAAGCTCGCCGGCGCGCAGAGCGGCTCCAAGCTAGAGCAGATATCGGCAGGCGCCGTTCTGAAGCCGGGAACGTATTATGTCCGCCTGACGACGGACAAGAAGTTCGACACGAAATATTACCGTTTGTCCTTCAACACCGAGCCGTTGGTTGAAGGCTTCCGGGATATCGGCGGCCACTGGGCTCAGGATGCGATTGTGACGGCCGTCCGCTCCAAGTGGATCAAGGGCTATGACGAGGCGCTGTTCCGGCCGAACCGCCAGATTACCCGGGCCGAAGCGGCAGCCGTCCTGACCAAGGCCTTCGAGCTGGGCGGAAGCATTCAGGGAGCTCCCACCTTCGTTGACGTTCCGGCGAAGCATTGGGCCTACGCCGATGTCTCCCGGGTAGCGAAGGCGGGGATCACCGGCGGCATCGGCAACCGCCGCTTCGGTCCGGCTCTGCCGGTCAAGCGGGCGGAGATGGCTGTCATGATGGGCAAGGCGCTCGGCATTCAGCCGGAGCGTCCGGCGGAGGCTCCGTTCCGCGACGTGCCCGTGAACCATTGGGCCGCCCCGATGCTGGCCGCCATGAAAGAGGAGGGCCTTATCCAAGGGATGGACGAGGACCTGTTCGCTCCGGATCGGGAGGCGACCCGGGCGGAGTTCGTGTCGATGCTCGACGGGCTGCGGTAAGCTGGATTTGAGGAACAACCTCTATAGAAGGAGGGTGTGTTATGGATAATTCTTGGTCGAATCTATCGGCAGCTGTCGGTTGGGGCGGCGTGGTGAATATGCTTGTCACGCTGCTGTGCATCGGCGTCGCGTGGTGGTCGCTGCAGCATGTCAAGCTCGATCTGTTCATCCGCCACCCGCAGAGCCCGCAGGGCAAGATGCTGCACTTGCTCCTGGCGATTATAGTCGGGCGGGCAGTGGCCGGTTTTTTCATCGATTATTGGGGCTGGACGCAGTCCGTGCGTTATCTGTTTGGAGCGTAGCGATTGTGGTTAAGAGGAAATGAAAAACATTCACCGCATGCCGGCAGCCTTTCCTGTCGCTGCCCTGGGATGGCAGAGACCGGGGACGGCCGGCGGATTCGGTGGTTGTCGAATAACATCGAATAAAGATGTCAACAATGGGAGTAGCCCCAAGTAAATTGTGGAAGGGTATGTCGAAAAATATCGCTTGTCGGCCTCGTTAGGCGGTGGTATGATGAGGGTTGGGCAAGAGAGAGACCTACCATCTTGTACAGTGATGTGAGGATGGGGCGAAAAAAGGCGCGGAGGGAAACATGATGAGCAAATTTATCGTCCGCGGAGGCAAACGATTGACGGGAACCGTCCGCGTAAGCGGTGCAAAGAATTCGGTGCTGCCGATCATCGCTGCTTCGTTATTGGGAGAGCATGGCGTAAGTGTAATATGTGACGCGCCTCCACTCGACGATGTCAAGACGATACACCATGTGTTGGAGAAGCTGGGAGCCAACCTTACATATTCCAATGAAACCATTCGCGTAAACGCAGAGCATCTTCACTCGTATGAAGCTCCGTATGAGCTGGTGCGCAAAATGCGGGCGTCGTTCCTCGTGATGGGCCCATTGCTGGCCCGCGCGGGTCAGGCACGGATCTCCTTGCCTGGCGGCTGTGCGATTGGAACGCGGCCTATCGATCAGCATCTGAAGGGCTTCGAAGCGATGGGTGCGCAGATTGGATTGGGTCAGGGCTACATTGAAGCGAAAGTGAACGGCCGGCTGAAGGGCGCCAAGATCTATTTGGACGTGGCCAGTGTCGGCGCGACTGAAAATATAATGATGGCTGCAACGCTGGCCGAAGGCACGACGACGATTGAAAACGCGGCGCGCGAGCCGGAAATCGTCGACTTGGCCAACTATTTGAATAAGATGGGCGCCAAGGTGCGGGGCGCCGGCACCGGAGTCATTCGCATCGAAGGTGTAGAGCAGTTGCACGGGGCCGAGCATACGGTCATCCCGGATCGAATCGAAGCCGGCACCTATATGGTGGCCGCGGCGATGACCGGCGGGGATGTGTACGTTGAGGGGGCCATTGCAGACCATCTTGGTCCAGTTATTGCGAAGATGGAAGAGATGGGCGTGCAGATCGAACCGGACGAGAATGGAATCCGGGTTCGAGCCGATCGGCCGCTCAAGGCCGTAGACGTGAAGACGCTGCCTTATCCGGGCTTCCCTACGGATATGCAGTCGCAGATAATGGCGCTTCTGCTTGTGGCGGAAGGGACCTCCGTCGTCACGGAGACGGTATTTGAGAACCGCTTTATGCATGTCGATGAGTTCAATCTGATGTCGGCGAATATTAAGGTTGATGGACGGACCGCCGTCGTCACGGGAGGCGCTAAGCTTGTCGGGGCGAAGGTGTGCGCGACGGACCTGCGCGCAGGCGCGGCCTTAATCTGTGCCGGACTGGTGGCGGAAGGAACGACCGAGGTGAGCGGGGTGCACCATATCGACCGCGGCTACGTCAATATCGCGGAGAAGTTATCCTCGCTGGGAGCCGATATCTATCGCGTCACGATCGAGGAGCAAGCGCAGGAAGCGAAGGAAGAACAGGACATTCCGCTGTTCAGCGCGCAGCCGACCTGGGCGTAGATATTCATATCGCTCTCTTTGCGGTTATGATTTGAATAAATGAATCCGGTCTGGATTCGTCCGTTCGAAGGTTCCAAGATTCGGATGCGGCGGCTAAAGACGTCAATTCAAGCAAGAAGCGGTTCCTCCGCAGAAGAGGAACCGCTTTTCGTATTTATATGCTAGTTCCTCAGCTGCTGCGGGTACCTTCGATTTCGTGAGCAATCTGCCGTACCAAAAACGGAAACTACTATATATACGTGTCCTGCCGGCACCTGACCTTTATGGTCCGGCGAAGGACAGAGCTTGTCAGATTCCGGTTCTTTCGTCTCTCAAAAAAGCATAGGATGAAAGTAGATTACCTCCTTCCCTCTATATCCGGTTCATAGAAAGAGGGAGCCATCGGGAGGATAAGGAGAGAGAAGCGATGACAATGCTGCCGACACGGATTTCTGCCAAGCGATGGAAGGGAGGTCCCGCGGCGAGACGATCATCCCGGAGGAACGACATGCTGGGACGAGTCATCCTATGGGCGGGGGGCCTGATGGTGCTGGCGGTGCTGCTCCCGCTCGGGCTGGTAGATCGGCTGGTGGATCGCCCTCCTGCCGCAGAGATCGGTCCCGGTCCGGCGCCGCCCATGACGGGCACGCCCGAGGGCGGGAGGGAAGTGCGCGTCTATCTGGCGAACGCGCGCAAGATAGAGAATGTCCCGCTGGAGCAGTACGTGCGTGGCGTCCTGGCGGCCGAGATGCCGGCCGATTTCGAGTTGGAGGCGCTGAAGGCACAGGCGATCGCCGCCCGCACGTATATTGTGCGCCGCCTTCGATCGGGCGACACTGCCGGCGTCCCTGAAGGGGCTGACGTGACGGATACCGTGGCCCATCAGGCGTATATCCCGCTGGACGAGCTGGCGAATCGGCCGGAGCGCATGATCGCGAGGCTTAACCAGGCCGTCAATGAGACGCGGGATCAAGTGGTTACTTATCAAGGGGAGCCGATAATGGCCGCTTTCTTCTCGACGAGCAACGGGTATACCGAGAATGCCGAGGACTATTGGAAAAATCCGGTTCCCTATTTGAAGAGTGTGCCGAGCCCTTGGGATCAGGCCGAGTCTCCCCGGTACGCCGAGACGGTCGAGCTGCCGCTGAACGAAGTCCTCGACAAGCTCGGCCTGACTCCGGCGGCGGTACCGGGGCTTGCGCAAGCCACGCGGCAGGGAGGAACGGGAAATTCCTCCTCGGGCACACGGCCAGGCGGCGGGCTGGCAGCGGATGTGCGCATCCTGTCCCGAACGGCCGGGAAGCGGGTGGAGGAGGTTCAATTCGGATCGAAGCGCTTCAGCGGCAGGGATATCCGGGAGAAGCTGAATCTGCGATCGAGCGCGTTCGATTGGGAGCGGGACGGCGACAAGCTGCGCATCACGACTTACGGTTACGGCCACGGCGTCGGCATGAGCCAGTATGGGGCGCAGGGCATGGCGAAGCAAGGAGCGGGGGCCGAGCGGATCTTGACCTACTATTATACAGGGGTTCGGTTGGACAAAGCTTCGAAGTTACTAACGGCGTCCGGCAGGCCTTCCTCGTAAGAGAACTATCAATCTAAAAAATTAGCAAACTTCCACGTATAAAAGCGATAGCCCCGGTAACAATGGTTACTGAGGTGATCACAAATGAGTGAACAAAACCAAAACAACTCGAAAAACAAATCCACAACCAGTTCATCGGCTAACAATGCAGCGAACACGCCGGAAGCTTCCAAAACGATGCCGGGAGCGCAGGCGGTTCACACTTCCACATGGAGAAAGCTGTTGTCCAAGCGATGGGTCTTTCCTGCTTTGTACATGGCCGCAGCAGCAATCATCCTAACGTTAGTGTGGGTCTACCAGGATATGAACCGGCCGCTCGACCCGAACGCGGAGACGGCGCAGGTCGATCAGACGGTGGTAGATTCCGGAACACAGGCGGAGGGAACGGTCAACGAAGACGCGGTCGAAGTGGTCGCATCCAACGAGACGCTGGGTTGGCCGGTGAAAGACGCGCAGGAAGTAGACGTCGTCATGTCCTTCTATGACGAGACGGCCAGCAAAGAAGAGCAAGCGGCGGCGCTGATAGAGTTCGAACAGACCTTCACGCCGAATGTAGGCATCGACCTGGCCCGCAAGGATCAGCAAGCGTTCGACGTCCTGTCTGCCATGAGCGGCAAAGTCACCCGCGCGGAGCAGCACCCGAAAAACGGCTTCGTCGTGGAAGTGGATCACGGGGGCGGCATGAAGACGGTCTATCAGAGCCTGGCGGATGTCAAGGTCGCGAAAGGCGATACGGTCAAGAAGGGCGACACGCTCGGCACGGCCGGGCGGAGCGAGCTGGAGAAGGCATTGGGCGTGCATGTGCACTTTGAAGTGTACGACAATAACAAGCCGGTCAATCCGACGAGTCTGTTGGCGAAAAACTAATCTTCTCCACTCTTCGGAGGAAGGCGGAAGCGAACATGCTTCCGCCTTTTGCCGTTCCAGGAGATGGAGCGGGACAGCCTGGATTAAATTTTTTTCAGATCGTTCTATTCCGGCGGACAGCCTTCCCGCGATCGCTCTTGCACGGTTATCGGCACTGAAGTTTTCCGCATCGCACCGCCATTTTTGGACAGGACAAGCGTCCAGGTTCGGCTCCCGTATCCCGGGGGCCTCCTCCCCGCCTGGTCAAATTTATCGGTTAAGCCAGGCTTGTCAGGCTGTCCAACAACGCATAAGTGTGCGGCCCACTCATATAATGTACCAATTAAACCGAGTAGAGGGAGGCGGGAACGTGCACGATTACATCAAAGAACGGACCATAAAAATCGGCCGCTGCATCGTCGAGACCAAGCATACGGTTCGCACTATCGCCAAAGAGTTCGGCGTATCCAAGAGCACGGTACACAAAGATTTGACCGAACGGCTGCCCGAAATTAATCCCGATTTGGCGGACCAGGTGAAGCACATTCTCGAGTACCATAAATCTGTGCGCCATCTGCGGGGAGGGGAAGCGACCAAGATCAAATACAAGAAATCGAGCTCAAAAAAACGTGAAGTGATGACGGCAGGCAAGTCGTAACGGCCGTTCCGAACAAGTGGATCGCCGCCGGATCGTATCGCCTCCTGGCTTTGTTCCGAATAAGACGGATCCTCCTTCATTCTTTCATTGAATCCAGCGCTGTTAGTATGATATGGTAAACGATGAGTAAATATTTTGCAGGAATCGGTCGGATTTCATCGAAAATCAGTTGAAAAATGAATGTGGAGGCTCTTGAACTTATGCTAAGCAAGGATATCGGAATCGACTTAGGAACGGCGAACGTTCTCATTCATATCAAGGGGAAGGGGGTTGTGCTCGACGAGCCGGCCGTCGTCGCGATTGAGAGCGATGCCAAGCGCGTGCTTGCCGTTGGGGAAGAAGCGCGAAGAATGGTTGGACGGACCCCGGGCAATATTGTGCCGATCCGTCCCTTAAAGGACGGCGTCATCGCCGATTTTGAAATTACGGAGACAATGCTGAAGCATTTCATCTCACGCGTCGGCGGCCGCAAATGGTACTCGCATCCACGGATTCTGATTTGCGCCCCGACGAATATTACCTCTGTCGAGCAGAAAGCGATCCGCGAAGCGGCCGAGCGGAGCGGCGCGAAGGAAGTCTTTTTGGAAGAGGAGCCGAAGGCGGCGGCGATCGGCGCAGGCATGGATATATTCCAGCCGAGCGGCAATATGGTCGTCGACATCGGTGGCGGAACGACGGACGTGGCCGTGTTGTCCATGGGGGATGTCGTGACCGCCTCTTCTATTAAAGTTGCGGGGGACAAGTTCGACGACGCGATTATGCGCTATATCAAGCAGAAGTACAAGCTGCTGATCGGGGAGCGCACCTCCGAGGATATCAAGGTGAACATCGGTACGGTTCGGCCGTCGGGATCCGGCCATGAGCGCGAGATGGATATCCGGGGCCGCGATATGGTATCCGGCCTTCCATATACGGTAACGATCACATCGAACGAAGTGCGTGAAGCCCTATGGGATCCGATCTCCTCCATTGTGGCCGCCGCCAAATCGGTATTGGAACGGACACCGCCGGAATTGTCGGCGGATATTATCGATCGCGGAGTCATTCTGACCGGGGGAGGCGCGCTGATGGACGGATTGGACGAGCTGTTGGCCGAGGAGCTGAAGGTTCCGGTGCTGATTGCGGAAGATCCGATGCATTGCGTCGTCAAGGGAACGGGCATGATGCTCGATAATTTGGATAAAGTCATTAAGAAACGGTTCGTATAATCCGATATACAAGGTATATTGTCTACAGTTACGGGAGGAGCTTCCATGATTAGAGGATTATACACGGCTGCGTCAGGTATGGTTACCCAGCAGCGCCGGCATGACACAGTGACGAATAACGTGGCTAACCTGCAGACGCCAGGTTACAAGGCGGTTACCGAAGTAAGCCGATCCTTTCCTGAGATGATGCTGACCTTGATGGGAAGCGATAAGGCCCAAGGCCAGACGATCGGCCGGCTGAACACGGGCGTATTCGCCGAAGAGAGCCGCTTGGTGTTCACGCAGGGCGATCTGCTGGAGACGAGGCAGCCGGGCGATTTCGCGCTGCTCTCGGATATCCAGGTGCCAGGCGTTACCTTCGATGCGACGGGCCAGGGCCAGGATGCGAACGGCAATCCTGTATTCCAGCCGGAAGCTTTTTTCACGGTGCAGGCGGGGGATGAGATCATGTACACCCGTGACGGCCGTTTTCATGTGAATGCGCAAAATGAGTTGGTGACGTCCGATGGCTCATTGGTGCTGAACCGCAATAATGCGCCGATCGTGCTGGAGAATGAACAGGCGCTGGAGTTCATCCAGGTGGACGGAGAAGGCCGGCTGTTCGATACCCGGACCCGTACGCCGATCGAAGGCGGGGAACTGCTCATTAGCCGTATCGACAATCCGAATGATCTGATTCGGGCCGGCAATGGGCGCTTCCGGCTGCAGCCGGGCGCCGCTCAAGCCGCCCCGGTGGCGGCAGGCGATGCCGTGGAGATTCGCCAAGGCGTGCTGGAGCGTTCCAATGTGGATCCGGCACAATCGATGGTGGATATGATGACGGCATATCGCGCCTATGAAGCGAATCAGAAGGTTGTGCAGTTCTATGACAGAACGCTGGACAAGACGGTGAATGAAGTAGGCCGGGTCTAACGCCAGGGCGGGAGGAACGACATGAATCAGACGATGATAGCGGCCGCGGTCTCGATGAATGGTCTGCAGCGGAAGCTGGACATTATCGCGGACAATGTGGCGAACTTGAATACGAAGGGCTACAAACGGAAGACGGCATCCTTCGCCGATGTGCTGACGAATGTGCAACGGCATAATGAAGAATTTCGGCAGGCTGGGCGGGTCACTCCGATGGGGTATACGCTCGGATACGGCTCCAAGCTGACCGGCTTGAGCCGCGACATGAGCCAAGGCTCGCTGCAGCATACCGGGGTCAGCACCGATGTGGCCTTGCAGGGGAACGCGTTGTTCGAAGTGGGCACTCCAACCGGAACGGCATGGATGCGCGAAGGTTCTTTCCATTATATAATAAGAGATGGGGATGAACGGATTCTTGCTTCCTCCGAAGGTCATCCCGTAATGAGCACGAACGATACGGAGATTCGCATTCCGGCCGGCTATGAGATGAAGATTGATGAGGCTGGCCGGGTGTTCGCCGTGAAGACAGGCGAGCCGGACGAGGAGCTCGGACAGCTTAAGGTGGTCCGGCCGCTGAAGCCGGAGCTGCTCGTGCAGACAGAGAACAATCTGTATGTGCTGCCTCAGGGAGCGGACCGGAACGCGGTCGTGGAGACCTTGAATCTAACCGGGGATCGTTCCGATCCGAATGCGCCTCATGTCTATGTGATGCAGGGCATGCTGGAAGAATCGAACGTGTCGATGGTGGACGAGATGGCGGAATTGATTCAAGCGCAGCGGGCCTATCAGTTGGCTTCGCGGGCATTGATGTCGGGCGATGCGATGTGGGGGCTGGCCAATAGTCTGCGTGCGTAATGAAGCAGGTGAATAGCAATGAGTGACGAGAAGAAGCTGCCGGATTTCGAGCCGGAGCAGCAGGATATCTCGCTGCAGCGCCTTGCGCGCAGACAGGGAGAGGAGGCGGTTCGGCGGGCTCCGGGACCTGCGGACACGCCGAGACCGGCTCGGCAGCATGCAGCGGCGGAGCGGACGACCGTTCGCAAGTCGCAGCGGCATAAGGATACAGAGAAAACTGAGGGACAATCGAACGGGACCGCGAAAAAGAAAGCGGGCAGCCCGGTCAAATGGTTGGTCCGTCTGGTCATCGTTCCGCTGATTTGCCTTTTGACCCTAATTGCAGGGTTGATTACCGGATACGTCGTCGTAGGTAAGGGCACAGTGGCGGAAGCGCTCAATTTTGATACATGGAGACACCTGTTTCAACTGGTGTTTGCCTGATTTTGGCCCCGCCTTGAGCGGGGTTTTTTCTGTGTTTTGTTTTCCGGCCGGCGCTCGGTGCCGATGTGGCCCGGTCTGAGCCTGTGCTTGTGCGGTTTTCATTTTAATAACAGGCATGTATAATGAGTTGGAGGAACTGTAATATGGGGGGAACTGGGGGTCTTACGTTTGAATTTGCCTAATGCGCTGACCATGGTTCGATTCGTTCTTATCCCCGTCTTTTTGACTTTGTTCTTCTTCGGTGAGCGGTTCGCCGCGTTCGGAATCTGGCTGTTGGCGGGCGTGACGGATATCCTGGACGGGTATTTGGCCCGCAAGCATAATATGGTGACTTCGGTAGGGATGATGCTTGATCCGTTGGCAGACAAGCTGATGATGTTGACGGTCATGCTGTCATTGCTGTGGGCCGGCGATCTGTCTATCGCCGCGGCGCTGGCGATGCTGGTGCGCGATGCTGGGATGATCGCGGGAGCGGCGTTGATGCATTTTAAGGGCAAGCGGACGGTTCCCGCCAACTGGATGGGCAAGCTGACGACGGTATTGTATTATATCGCCATATTGTTCATCTATTTTCAATGGCCGCAAGCGCATGCCATCTTATGGGGCGTTATCCTGTTCTCCTTCGTCACGACTTTCATGTATCTCGTGCTCGTCGTCCGCGTGAACCGAAAGAGCGAAGCATAACGGCGGTGAGCCCATGCCTCGCGACACAGAAAAGGCATCGAATAAACTGTAACCATTAGAGAGAAGCCGGATACCGGCAATATGCGGTCTGTCCTGCAGAAGATAAGAGCGTGTTCACAGCCATGAGAATACAAAGAGCCTCCCGTAACAGCGCCTCGCCGCTGGGGAAGCTCTCTATCTTAACCTTCACGCCTGCAGTCATTGAAGGATGATGTTAGTGTAGACGGGAAGGAACGCTTTTATTCATGCGAGTCCCGAATTTATCGAAAGGAGCATGCGTACATGCTGAATATTGAACAAATTCAAGAAATCATCCCTCACCGATATCCATTTCTTCTGGTCGATCGCATTGTGGAACTGGAAGAAGGGAAACGCGCGGTCGGCATCAAAAATGTCACGATGAACGAGCCGCATTTCGCCGGTCATTTTCCGGGTTATCCGGTCATGCCTGGCGTTTTGATTGTGGAAGCGTTGGCTCAGGTCGGGGCCGTTGCGATTTTGAAGCTGGAGCAGAACCGCGGGAAGCTGGCCTTCTTCGCCGGCATCGATCATTTCCGGTTCCGCGGGCAGGTCGTCCCTGGGGATACGCTGACGCTGTCGGTCGAGATTACTCGTCTCAAAGGAAGCGTCGGCAAGGGACAAGCCGCAGCCAAGGTCGGCGACCAGGTTGTCGCAGAGGGCGAGTTGATGTTCGCGCTGGCGGACCGCACGTAAAAGAAAGGTACGGAACGGGATAAGTCATGCAAAGATTCGGCATGGTTCGGTTATTCTATACGATAAGCGATCCGTGATCGAATCGTTATGTCTTGTTCCTGTCGAACGAGGTCATATGCTCTCGGGAGATGACGGGCTTTTTCGACATGGGGCAACCGTGCCGGTATTGGATTAAGGAGGGAACTTCGTGCTTCAACAGTTGGAAAGAGGGAACCGCCGCATGAAAAAGTGGCTCTGGCTGCTTGTCATCGTCGGATTGGTAGCGGCCATACCGGTTGCTGTCCAGCGGGTTCAGACGGAGCAATCGTCGAATCAAGTGGAATTGGTCGTGAATTACCGCAATCTGGTGGAGGCGGCCGCTTATGCGCCTCAACCGGCGAAGTATATGAATGAACAGCTCGATCGGCTGAAGCAAGCCGGCATCGGCTCGATGGCCATGTTCGAGAGCTCGCTGGCCGAGCTTCGCAATGTCAACCGAATCCTGCTGTATAACTCTCAAGAGGCGGCTCTGCTTGATCAGAAGACGCCGCCGCTCAATGAAAATTATACATATGTGCTCTTCACGAGTCCGGAGAATGCGGAGCGGCTGTCTCCGCTGATCGAGAATACATTCCTCGGGCTCGATATTAATGTCCGCTTGTGGAGCGGACGGGATGGCCTGATTATCGAGGCGCCCGTAGAGAGCGCATCCATGAAGCCGCTGCCGCAGGATCCGATAGCGATCGAGCAGCTGCTCGCCAAAGGCTTCCACATCGTGCCGCGGCTGTCCGATGCGCTTCCCTACAATCAGGAGCAGGTGGAAGCGCAGTTGAAGGGCTTCCACGATATCGGCGTGAAGACCATTATTTTCGACGGCGAGTCGGTCAGGGGCTTCAATGATGATCTGGAAATGAATAGCCTGACTGCCTTTGCCGATTTGTTGAAAAAATATGATATCGCGATTGCCGCCATTGAAGGCTTGAAAGTGGAGCAAAAAGGAATGAAGAAGCTGGCGTATTTGACGGATTATAATGTCATCCGCCTGCACTCCATTACCGATCAGGAAGCGTTCAATGAGCCGGATGTGCTGGGTGATCGCTTGTCGCTCGCCGCGAAGGACCGGAATATTCGGATGATTTATTTCAATATCGGAGTGAAAAAGGACTTCACCAAAGCGGAAATTGTCAATTCGATTGACAACATGCTGCACAGCTTGAAGGAGCCGGGGCATGCCCTTGCATCGATTGAAGCCAATGGATATACATTTGGGCAAGCGGAAGCGTTCCATGTCGTCGATGCGCCATGGCAGCGCTATGCGAAGCTGCTGGTCGTCATTGGCGGGGTCGCGATGATCGCGCTTATGATTTCGTTCTTCGTTCCGTATGTGATGCTGCCGGCCTTCCTTATCGGCCTGATTGGCAGTGCCGGCTTGTTCGTCCTGAAGCCGAATCTGTTGGAGCAGGCGCTCGCCCTGGGCGTTGCTATCAGCGCGCCGACCATTGCGATGGTGCTTGCGGTCCGCCGGGTCGATATGAGCCCGGCCGTGACGGCGGGGGGAACCCGGTTAGCCAAGGCGCTCGGCTTGTTCCTCCGCACGACGGTATTGTCGCTGATGGCGGTTCCGTTCGTGATTGCGCTGTTGAATAACATTACGTACAGCCTGGTGCTGGAGCAGTTCCGCGGCGTGAGTCTGCTTCATTTCGTGCCGATTGTCTTGACCGCGCTCTATGTATTCCTGTATCGCGGGGAATCGGTATATAAGGAAGGCAAGCGATGGTTGTTCATGCCGATTACGGTCGTGTGGGTCATTGCTCTGGGCGTCGTTGGCGCAGTGGGGCTGTTCTATTTGTCCCGCACGGGCAATGCCGGGACGCTGCTTCCGGGGGAAGCGACCTTCCGGGCTTTGCTGGAAAATACGATTGGCGTCCGTCCGCGCAATAAGGAGTTCCTGATGGCCCATCCGCTTCTGATTGCGGGCGCCTTCATCGCTTATCGATACCGCTTCGGCGTCTATCTGTTTATCATCGGATCCATTGGCCAGTTGTCCATGGTGGATACGTTCGCTCATATCCATACGCCGGTCATTATCTCGCTGATTCGGACCGCATTGGGTATCGGGCTAGGCATCGTGGTCGCTCTTATCTTCGTGTTGATATGGAGTATTATTGAAAGGTGTTGGAAGGCATGGCGGCCGAAGTTCGAAGCATAGCGCTGTCCGGCTATTACGGATTCGGCAACAGCGGAGACGAGGCCGTGCTGCTGTCGATTCTGACCGCGCTGGAGCGGGCCGGCCAGGAGGAAGGCCTCCGGATTCAGCCGATCGTGCTGTCGGGCGATCCGGTGACAACCTCCCGGCTGTACGGGGTGCAAGCCGCTCATCGAATGAAGCCGGCCGAGCTGCTCGGCGCGATCCGCGAATGCGACGGCCTCATCAGCGGCGGCGGCAGTCTGCTTCAGGATGCGACCAGCTGGAAGACGATACCGTATTATTTGGCGGTATTGAAGCTGGCCCAGTGGTTCGGCAAGCCGACCTTTATTTACGCGCAAGGGGTGGGGCCCGTCGGAAGACAGGCCTTCTACCCTTATATCCGCCGCGTGTTCAATAAGTCGGCCTATCTGTCCGTCCGCGATGCGGAGTCGGCGGATCTGCTGGCCCGCATGGGCGTGAGCCGGGAACGCATCGATATCGTTCCCGATCCGGTCATGGGGCTGAAGCTTCCCGAAGGCCGGGGACCGAGGAAGGAGAACGGCCCGCACGCGGAGGGGGATGGGAAGGGCTTCGATACGGCCGGCCGTCCGATTGTCGGCGTGTCCCTTCGCTTCTGGAAGGACGATCGCTCGGATATGCGGGCGATTGCGGACCTCCTGAAGCAGGCCGCCCGCCAGCGGCCTGTGCATCTGCGCCTGTTGCCTTTCCACGGGGAGGCCGATACGGAAGCTTCGCAGTATGTCATGGACCTGCTGCGGGAAGAGGTTCCGGCCTGGAATGGAAGCGAGGATTCAGCCCAGGGGGAGCAGGCAGCGGGCGGCGGCTCGGTGATGAGCCTGTGCCCGGCTCAGGAGCACCCGCAAGCGATGCTGTACGAGGTCAGCCGCTGCCGCGCGCTCGTCGGCATGCGCCTGCACTCGCTTATCTATGCCGCTTCCCAGGACGTTCCGATGGCCGGCATATCCTATGATCCGAAGATAGACCAGTTCTTGCACCGGCTAGGCATGAGGGCGGCCGGTTCGACGGACAGCCTCGACAGCGCGGCTGCGGCTGGCGAACTGGCGGAGCTGCTGGATGGAGCCGACAGCTGGCGGGAGTCCCATCGGAGCGCGATTGAATCGTTGAAGCGTGAAGCGATGACTCCAGCGCAGAATATCGTCCGCAGGCTGCTCGAGAAGAAATAAAGTGGGTGATGCATGATGGGGCAACAGGAAAGTCTGGCGAAAATACCTACCGTGTCCATATATGGAATTCATTTTTCCAAGCTGAATATGCAGGATACCGTGGCCTGTCTGGAGAAGGTAATAGAAAGCGGGCATTCGATCCAACTGATTACAGCCAATCCGATCATGGTAATGGAGGCGTTGGAGAATCCTAAGTTCATGAGTGTCATGCAGCAGGCTGATCTCATCATTCCGGATGGGACAGGCATCGTATGGGCCGCGAACTATGTAGGCGATCCGGTTGCGGAGCGGGTAACCGGCTTCGACTTGCTGCATGAGCTGATGAAGGCGGGCGAGGTTCGCCGCTGGAAGGTATTTCTTCTCGGGTCGGCGCCCGACGTGGTTGGGGCCGCGGCGGAGCGTTTGCGCCAGCAATATCCGCTGGTCGATATCGTCGGCGTGCGTGACGGCTTCTTCGGGGAAGCGGAGGATGAGGCGGTCGTTCAGTCCATTCGCGAGGCCGCTCCGGATATCCTGTTCGTCGCCCGTGGCCTCGATACGCAGGAGCCCTGGATTGCGAAGCATCGTCATGAGCTGCAGGTTCCGTTGATGATGGGAGTCGGGGGAAGCTTCGATGTCATCTCCGGCAGAAGCAAGCGTGCCCCGGCATGGATGCAGCGGCTGCGTCTGGAATGGCTGTACCGCCTGCTTCGGGAGCCGAAGCGCTTCGGCCGGATGCTGGCCTTGCCGAAGTTCGCCTGGAAAGTAATGCGCGATAAAGATAAGGTGACAAAAGTGCAATGAAATGGAGCCTATGCTTATGATTTCGTAAGAATGCTCCATAATCTGCTGTTGGTGTTTCCCTTATGAACGGAGTATAATTCGATCCGGTACCATAAATGGGGGTTGGAACAACCGATGATAACCGTATATATTGTTGGTGGACTGGTCGCTTTGCTGCTGGCCACCGGTTTGACGCCGCTAGTCAAGAAGTTCGCGATAAAAGTCGGTGCAGTCGACGTGCCCAATGCACGCAAAGTGCACACCCGCATTATGCCGCGCATGGGCGGCCTAGGGATTTTTGCCGCTTTTGTTATCACGTTATGTTTATTGGCATTATTTGTTCCTGATATATTGTTCGGTCGCCGTGATTCCAGCCTGATATGGGCATTGCTCTCCGGAGGGGCCATTATCGTGCTGACGGGGGCGCTGGATGACCGGTTTGAATTGTCGGCCAAGGTGAAGCTGGTCGGCCAGATTATCGCGGCCTGCGTCGTCGTGTTCGGCTTTGATCTGACAGTCGATTTCGTTAATGTGCCGTTCGGCGATCAATATTTGAATATCGAATCCTGGATTGCGATTCCGCTCACGATCTTCTGGATTGTGGGCGTGACGAATGCCATTAACCTGATTGACGGGCTTGACGGATTGGCGGCTGGCGTATCCGCTATTTCCATTGCCACCATTCTCGCCATGGCGGTCTTTATGGGCAATCCAATGGTGATTCTGTTGTGCGCCGTGCTGCTGGGCAGCATTATCGGGTTTTTGTTTTTTAACTTTCACCCGGCCAAAATCTTTATGGGGGATACCGGATCGCTGTTCCTTGGGTTCAGCCTGGCGGTATTGTCCTTGCTGGGCTTTAAGCAGATTGCCATCGTCTCGTTCATTACGCCGCTCTTGATTATCGGCGTTCCTTTGTCGGATACGTTCTTCGCGATTGTGCGCAGAGCGGTGCAGAAGAAGCCGATTTTTGCGCCAGACAAGGGGCATTTGCACCATTGCTTGCGCGAGCTCGGCTTCAGTCATCGCAAGACGGTGCTCATCATCTATGCGATTGCCACCTTCTTCGGCGTATTGGCCATTATTCAGTCCGTGGCGGCCTCGCATGATGCGAACTGGGTGACGTTTGTCGTCATCTGCATTCTGATTGTCTCGCTTCAGCTCGGCGCCGAGGTCATCGGCATCGTCAGCAAGACGAAGCGGCCGCTGTTGAATATGCTTCATCGCATGCGCGTGAAGGCGAATGCGGATTCGCGGTCAAAATAAGTGCATGTTGTCAAACCAAGCTTGCTCCTGTTGCGGAGCAGGCTTTTTTTGTTCCTATTTTGAAGATGGCTTTGGGACTGTATTCGCGTCAAGAATTTATCTTGATTTTGGACATTGTCTAAAAAATATGCGATGCCGAGCCGATAAAAAGGGGTATGTAGCGTTTGGAATCAATACAGTCATATGGAGGCGATACAATGCGCGCTTGGCTTAAACCATTGTACATGCTGCTTGTCATTGCGCTGATATCCATGTCGATTCCGCTGGATATCGTCAAGGCGGCGGATCAAGATGGTGCCAGATATTTTCACTTTGACAATTTGAGTACAGTGAAAGAACATCCGACCCAGGTCAATACCGAAACGATTGAAGTGAAAGGAACCTTCAACGGGGTGTCCTCGAGTTCGATTGGCTACCGGGTTGATTTGGAAGTAAACGGGAAGATTGAGCATACCACATACGGGACCGATGTAAAGCCGATTATTACCGGCAACTCATTTATTTTTCGTGCGGTTCCGCTGAAAACCGGCTTGAACATTGTAACGGTCACCGGTCTGGGTCCGAACGGTAACACCGTAGAGGCGAGCGCCTATGTTGAGTTCAGCAATGCGCCGGCTATCTCGGATATCAAGCTGTCGGACGGCAGAATTCTCGAATCCGGCGTTCCGCTGATTGTGAGAGGCGATACCGCGTCCCTGTCACTCAAGGCGCCGAACGCGTCGACGGTCACCGTGAACGGGCGTCAAATGTTCAACGGCGGCGCGGGCATGTTCGTATCCTCCGGGATTGCGCTTCAGCCCGGCTTGAACGAGCTCGTCATCGTAGCCACGAACGGCAACCTGACCTATACGATTACGCGTCATGTTATCTCGTTCAATGGCGTTCTTACCGGCTATGACACCTTCATCGGGGCCAGCGCGATTGACGCGACGGCGAACCACTATGTGTCCGCTCCGGTGAGCGGCACGGTCAAAGGGAAGTTCATCGTGCCGAAGTCGCAGCAGAACAACACGCCTGCGCCGCCTACCGTAGAAGTGGTCATCACGAAGGAGAGCGACGGCACCGAGATTTTCAATGAGACCGGCATCACGAACGTGACGAAGAAGGAAGAGGGCTCGACTTATATCATTTATGAGTATGAGACGACGGGTACAGCTTCTCCATCTTCAACCGGGAAGTATAAATTGAACTTAAAGGTCGCCTATGACGGTAAAACGAATGTCTTCTATAATCACTTCACGGTAAGAGATGCGAACGCGGCCGAGATCCTGGGCGTGAAGCAGCTGTTCAATCCGCAGGAGAGCGGAAGCACGGTGTCATTCGGCGCGGAAGCGACGTTTGCGCAGAACAGCACGGTGTTCGAGCTGCCGCTTTATCTGAAGCTGGATGTAAATAATTTTACGGGTCAGCCGGTTTCGATCACCGATTGGCAAAACGGCAAGCAAGTGGGGAGCACCGAGTTCCAAAGCAATCCGAGCTTGACAACCGTCAACGGCGAACCGGTGATCCGGATCGACGCGATGCCTGCCGGGGATCAAACGCTGAAAATCGAGGTCGGCGGGGAGACTTACGAGATTAAAGTAAGCTACTCGCCTGGTCCTTATATCAAGTTGACGAACGTGCATGACGGAAAAACCTTCGATTTGGCAGATGGCCTGCCTGACATTCAAGGGCAGCTGATCAACTTTAATTTGAATAACAACGATGAGTTGGACAAACTCACTATTACCTTCAATGGAAAAAAAGAAAAGCTTACTCGTCCGAATAGTACTGATGGGACATTCACTCATAGTCTGAATAGCCAACTGGTTCCAGGTCCCAACAAGATCACGTTCGACGGGGTAGCGAACGGGGTGCCGATCAGCTATACGATTACCGTATTCTTCTTCTCGAAGGACGTTCCGGCGATTGTGAAAATGTATCCGGTGCCGGCGGCGCAGGATCCGACCAATCCGAACAAGGAAGATACGGAGCAGAAATTTAAGCTGATTAAAGATTATGAGTATGTCACGAAGGAGCGTTCGGCTGACGTATGGATAGAAATCCAGAACGCGACCTCGATGAACGTGTATATCGATGGCAAGCTGATTACGACGTTGGACGAGAAAGAACTCATTAACGGCAGCCCGAATACGAATCCGGCGATTCTGTTCAAGGAACAGAATACGACGACAGGGTCCCACTTGTTCTTGCTGCACAGCCTGGAGTTCCCGACATCCGGCAAGAAGAACGTGACCGTTGAAGTGCGTAAAGGGGTTACGACAGCCCGTCAGACGCTGGAGATTACGCGCGAACAGAATACGTTCGAGATTCTCTCTCCGAAGCTGCCGGACGAGAGTGTCGTCAACCAGAACTTCTTAATGGTAAGTATTCGTGCGGAAGGCGCGGATAAAGTGCTTATCGGCAAGCAGGAGCTGGTCAAGGGCGAGCAGGATATTTTCCGGGGCGAGATCACGCTCAAAAAGGGTAAAAATAAAATTAAATTTACGGTTATGCAGGGCAAGCAGAAGATTAACGGCACCTTCGAGGTCAACTATGCGGATGCCGCGCTGCCGGGTGCTCAGTACAAGACGACGATTGGCAAGAACGGCAAGCTGTCCGCCTTCGGAGGCAATCTGCTCGTGCAGCTGCCGAAAGGCACGATGCTGCGCGACATGAACCCGCGTCCGGGCCAGACGCCGAAGGAAATCCAACTGTTCGACAAACAAAACCTGCTGTTCGGCATCGCCGATCCGGATGACGGGCGGACAATTACGCGCGAGAACCAGGTTGGCGTGCGCAAGCCGGTAACCGGCGGAAGCGATGAATTCCTCGACGGTCAGCTCCGGCGGATCGATCCGGATGAATTTGCGCGCAGCGTGCTGATGCCGAAGGCGCATTTCGGACTCGGTTCCAGTCTTTATTGGATCGACGCAGGATATTTTAGCTCGGAAGACAGCGTTCTGAATCAGGATTATAAGCTCGTCAGCCCGTCGCATCCTTATGATGAAGCGAAGAAGTTCTACGAACGCGGCGACCGGATGTGGCTGGAGCCGACCCAACGGGGCACGATTACGATTAAATATGATCCGAATATTGTGAACGAGCATGCCCGCAATGTCGGCGTATGGCGGTGGAACAACACGAACAAGTCATGGGAGAATCTCGGCGGCAAGCTGGATACGAAGAAAAAAACCATCACGGCGCCTTTTGACGGCTTCGGTTATTATGGAGTCTTCGCGGTCCGCTACAGCTATGACGATATTATTTCGCATAAATATGCCCGCAAGAGCCTGGAGCTGATGATGTCCCGCGGCTTCATGAAGGCGAAGAACCTCAATGAGTTCGGGGTATATGACAATATTACGCGCGGCGAAATGGCGACGATGCTCGTGAAGATGCTGAATATTCCGCTGGATTACGATCCGGACAACTTGACCTTCGATGATGTGGTCAACTATGAGGTTCCGGACCTGCTGTGGGATTACCGCTACATTGAGACGGCTGCCCGCAAAGGGATTGTCCGCGGCTTGGCTCCGCGACTGTTCATGCCGAACGGCGAGCTGACGCGCCAAGAAGCCGCTGTGATGATTTCACGGGCCTTGAACTTGAAGATTGGCGATCCGGATAAGGATCTTGCCAAATTGCAGAAGACATTCACCGATGCGAATATCATCGATCATTACAGCATAAGCCCTATTCTCGCGGTTACGAAGGCCGGCATCATCAACGGCATTCCGAACCAGACGCAGGAAGGCCAGAAGAAGCCGACGTACCGCTTCGATCCGAAGTCGAACCTGACGAGAGCCGACGCGGCGGTCATGGGCGAACGCATTTTGGGCAAGGTGAAATAAGCAGGCAATGTTTTGCCCGTTCCCGCAACGGGTAATGAAGAGAAGAGCCGAACTGCGCTTCGGCTCTTCTTCATCTGCAATTGTCCCCAGTTCTGTGAGGGGCTGCGCAAAATTGTTCTTCATGGGTGAACTTACACTCGTTGGTAAACATTAGCCCGTGACGAAAGGTATGAATCGCGCTATACTGTCATTTGTGACAACGAATGGTTCTTGCTTACATAACTTCGTACATATAGGTACTCGGCGGATTGTGGGGCAGAGCCATGCTCTATGCATGGCGGGCAAGCAGTGTTTTTGAAGACTTCATGAAGCGTTCGAAAAAGCTTGAGAATTTTTTTTAGAAGCCGCAACTTTTTCGAGCAACGCGCGTTTATATACATGAAGTTGAAAAACAAAGGGATAAATTCATTAGTATTCCCTGTATTTCTCAAAAATATGCTTTACGCTAGTCGTTTGTCATTGTATAATGTCTAGAGTAGTATGAGCATTTCTATTTATTCTCATTTGTTTACTAGTTTCTGTGGCATGTCCCATGTTGCAGACTTATTTTTTGAATACAATTCGCTCTTACTCTGGGAAGGGGGTGAATCGGCGAATGAGGGAAATGAGCTATCAATCTTCTAAGCAAGATTCTCAACAAACGAAGCAATTTAGAGGAGGAGACAAAAAGGTTATGAAGAAAAGATTGGCGCTGCTGCTTTCCGTAGCTATGGCGTTCTCCATGTTCGCTAACGTAGCTTTCGGTGCCGAAGCAGCTAAGACGACACAAGAAAAATTCAATGCGTTGAAAGAAGCTGGCATATTTGCCGGATTCCCAGGAACTGACGATGCAAAACTGGAGCAAAACACGACTCGCGCTGAGTTCGCGAGAGTAGTTGTTAAAGCTCTCGGCTTGAAAGAAGTAGAAGGCGTCTACTCTTACAAGGACAAAAACTACGGTCCTAAGCACTGGGCTGCTAAGTACATCGAAGCAGTTACTGCAGAAGGCTTGATGCAAGGTATCAACGCTTCCAAGCAACTGTTCGGTACGAACGACAACATCACGGTTCAAGAAGCAGCTAAAGTTCTCGTTCTTGGATATAAATACGATATCCCAGAAAACGCAGAAAACAGCGCTTCCGACTGGGCTAAGAAATACTTCCAAGCTGCAGTTGACGCAGGCCTGTTCTCCAAGGATGCAAATCCTAAAGCGAACGCAACTCGCGGTCAACTCGTAGAAGCGGTTTACGCTGCTGACGAAGCTGCTAAAGGACCTAAAGTTGAGTCCGCAAAAGTTATCGACGCGAAAAACGTTGAAGTAACTATGTCCGACAAGGAAGTAGTTAAAGTCGAACTGAAAGAAGAACTCAAAGCCAATGAAGAAAGAGAAATCAAGTTCGAATACAAAGGCAAAGAGTACACTACGAAGGTTACTTATGTTGTAACTTCGGCTCAAAAAATCGAGTCCGTTACAGCTGAAAACCTGAAAGAAGTAGTTGTTACTTTCGACGGCACTGTAGATCCTAAGTCCGCTGAGAAGAAACAAAACTACGAAGTTAAAGATGCTAAAAACATCGAAAGCGTAAAATTGTCTGAAGACAAAAAATCCGTAACGATTCTTCTTGCGGAAGAAGACTCTTCTACAATGAAGAACCAAAAAGAAATTGAATTGAAAGTTAAGGGCGTTCAAAACGAAGATAAGTCCAAAACTTTCGATCAAAAAATTAAATTCACGCCAACCGACGTGAAAACACCTGAAGTTAAAGAAGTTGTAGGCTTGGGTACAAAAGCATTTAAAGTTGTATTCTCTGAGCCAGTTAAGAAAACAAATATTTACACTTCCAGCAACTACAAAGTTGACGGAAAAGCAGTAAGCGCACGTGTGACTTACTCTTATCCAAACGTAGCTATTGTGGAAGCTAATTTGTCGGTAGGCGAGCATACATTGTCGGTTAGCAATGTTGAAGATTTCTCAGGTCTGAAAATTGCTCCAGTCGATTCGACATTCACTATTTCTGAAGATACAACTGCTCCAGAAGTAGTATCTGCAAAAGCCAAAGATCCAATGGAACTTGAAATCGAATTTAACGAAACGGTTAAATCGGTCGGCAAAGTTTATCATGGCAATTCCAGTAACACTGGCGTTGTAGATATCAAGGACAATGTAGTAACTGTAAAATTCACTAAAGAAAAAGCTTTGTATCTTGGTGAAAACACAGTTTACATTGAAGGTGTAACGGATTATAGCGATAATAAAGCTAACCGTGACGTTAAAGTTAATCCTTCCTTGGATGCAGAACGTCCAGAAGTTGAAAAAGTTGAAGTGAAAAACAATGAACACAAAATTGTTGTCACGTTCAGCAAAGAAGTGGACGCAAACACTGCGACTAACCGTGAAAACTATGTGTTGAAAAACAAAGATGGCAAGTTGTTCAAGCATCCTGGTCTTAATGCTGACGGCAACCCATCCAGAACACCAACTCTGGATGAGAAGGATAAGAAAAAAGTTACTATCGATTTGATCGAGGCTTTGGATGAAGGCGATTATACGTTTGAAGTCAAAAACGTTAGAGACACTGCATTTGTGACCAACACAATGCTTCCATACTCTAAGGTTATCAAAGCAGAACAAAACTTTACAGGCCTTCGTGTTTGGGCAACTCAAGAATCTAACGCAGAATATCTCTATGTCCAATTCCCTAAAGCAGTGAAGACGGATGGAGAAGGCGACGCTACAGTCAAGGCGAAGTATATGTATGATGGCAAGATCTTGGGAGATGATTTTGAGACTCCAGTTCTAACTCAACCAGACACAGTTCGTATTGAAGCGAAGCGTGGGACTTTTGGTTTCATTGACGGGAAACCAAAACAAGCTTCTGTAACAGTTAGCTATGTAAAAGATACGGACGGCGAATGGTTCAAACAAAACAATTCTTATACTTTAGAGGCAAAAAATCTTGGCGAAGCTCAAGTTAAGTTCGTCCCAGGTACAGCAGAAGTTGTTGACCGCGAAGAGATCAAAGTCAAGATGACTGGCAAACTGAGCAACACCATTTATGTAAGTGACTTCGAAGTTCAGGTAGATAACATGAAGTTTTACCCTACTTCTGCCACAATGAATGGTGTAACTCTTACCCTGAAGTTCGAGGATAAAAGATTGCCAGTAGATATGCACGGGGCTAAACTTGTAATTGTAAATGATCGTACTCAAGATCCTTTCGGAAACTCGATTTTTAAGGATACCATTAACATTACAAGTGAAATTAAGCCAGAAGTAAGAACTGTCAGTGTAATAAAAAGCCCATTTAGCGCTACAGATGACACATATTCAGCTGTTCTGTCTCTGGACTCCAAAGTATATGCTGACATTCAACGTCTTATGAAAGATGAGTACTTTACAATTACCTTTAAAAATGATAAGGGTACTCATGCAGCTACGGTTCTGGGAGTCACTGATTCCAAGGGTAACGAATTGAGCGAAGAAAAATTTGCAACCACAGAAGTCTACGTCAACTTTACAATCGGTGAACAAAAAGTTGAAAAGGGAACTCAATTCACCGTCAAACTCAAAGATGCTGGAGACATTCCAGTGTTGCATGACAGAGATAACCGTAACGTAAAAGGATTTGAAAAATACGGTTACCTGAACTAAACTAGCACGTAAAAAGAAAGCCCCATTCCGGGGCTTTCTTTTTACGTGAATTTAAACTCTTAAAAACACTTCCTTACAACACTGTAACCCGCTATTCCCTTAAAAAATCGCAACTTTCTCCTCAATAAATGCGTTATACTAGGTATAAGATTATTTTGGATACATAGGAGGAAGCAGATTGAATAAGAACAGAACGATAGCGGCTTTATTATCGTTATCCCTTGCTCTCGGTACGTTTTCCGTTATTGCTCCCGACACTCATGCTGCTGCTGCCAAGACAGCAACGAATAAATCACAACAATCGAAGGCAACGGCAAATAAAAAAGCGGCAGCTGTCTATACGCTCGATAAGTTAAGCCCGGTAAAAGTCACAGCCAAAAGCTCGGTGAAGTTAACTGACGTCAATTTGTACAAGCAAGAGGATGCCAATATTTTGACGTACACGATTACGTATACGAATAATGAGGCCAGAAGCATTCCATTAATCGACTATTGGACCAAAGTTCGTACAAAAAGCAACACGGTGTACCCAACGAATCTGACTACGAAAGATCAAGGGAAAAAGACAATTCCTGCCCAATCTTCACTTACCCTGACTTATTATGCCAAGGTTGCAAAGCATCTTACCGCGAATGACTTGATATTTGATGTTATTAAGTGGGATTTTAGCCAACCCAACTTTGAAAAGAAATTAGGTTCGTTTCAAATCCCGGCAAACTATGTAACGGCAACGCAAACAGGGAAAGATAAATCAATTCGGATGAATGACATTCCGATCAAAACAAGTGTAAGCCGAGTCAATATCTTTCCATCCGATGACTATCATTACGTTAATGTAGCTGTGAATGTGGAGAATGCCGGCTTCAAGATGCTTGAAAATCCAGCATATAAGTATGTAGTAAAAACAGCGAACGGAAACAGCTATCCGCTCGTTCCGGATAATTCTAGCAAAGAATATAAGCTTCAACCTGGTGAGAAAAAAACGTTGAACTTTATGACCATGATTCCAAATAAAGTTAAAGTGGATAAGCTCGAGATGCAAGTTCTGGAGGAAGATGAGACAGCCAAGATAACGCTTCCTGTTGGCACCTTCGTCCTCCCGAAATCGACAACAAATAGTTCCAGTGTAAAAGCGCATGATGAGAAAGTGATTACAATCGGTGAGTCTAAGGTTAGGACGAAGATAGCGTCAGCTTGGACGAACCAAAGCTATGACAAAAATGATGTCTCGGTTACCTTTATGTTCGAAAATTTATCGAATCGAGAAGTGACGGTACCAAAATATGAGTTTGAGATGAGAGGTCCAAAAGGATTTTCTGTACCGATTGTAACCAAATCAATGGAAAATATGGTACTGAAGCCAATGGAAAAACGGCCTATCACGTTGACGGCTGTCGTTTCTACAGAAATTGGTACAGAAGAGCTGAAGCTCCATATGAACCGACCATCCGATCCGGAGCAAAAAAACGTCGAGTTCAAATATCCGGAAGGAATCTATGCGCTTCCAGAATTGCAAACGATGCAAAATAAAATCGGAACAGAATATAATGTTCAGCATTCCAAAGGAACGTTGGGCGTATCCATTGATTCCTTGCAAAGACTTCCTTGGACAGACGGGGATATTGTATCCGCTAAAATGAAGATTCGCAATAAAGAATTCAAGACGATCCAATTGCCGGCGCTAGAAGGTGTCTTTAAATTGGATTCCGCAGACATCAGCGGCAAAACACAGGTGGTCAGTTCCAACGGTACCCTAATCATCGGGCCAAAAGAAGAAGTTGATGTCTATGTCGTCACAAAAATTCCTAGCTATTTGGATTTCACGCAAATTCAGATCGCCCTATTGGAAAAAATCGGGGAAACCGATGCCGCTCAATTGATCCAGTTCACGAATATTGGAAGCCTGGCTGAACTGCCTGTTGTAGAATATGGCACCTATCATAATTTGATGACGCAAGGCCGAAAAGCCGATATTATGGCGCGCAATAGCAAAGTTTATAAAGGCAATGTGGAGCAGGTTGTATACACGGATTTGGTCATGAAGAGTCTGGAGGAGCGTCAAACGACACTGTCACAATTGGTCGGTTATTACCGTACAAAAGACGGGCGTTATTATAAAGCGAACATTACGCAAGTTGAGGGACCAACAAGTCCAGATGGACGAAATATTGTTACGGTGTGGGCGAAAATGCCGAATTCCATTGACGCAAAAGAGATGCAGCTAGTTATCGGGGAAGGGATTACCGAAAACAAGTTGACACCTCCAAAAGGAGAGTCCGACGGTTACGTAAATGCCGTAGCGATGAATTTGGATATGCAGCAGCCTTCCTTCAAGAAAGACTTTAACAAACTTGATATGTTCCCGTACACCTTAACGATTTCAAATTTCTATGCCACGGCGAATAAATCGCCAAACTTGTCGGTTGAGTTCACGTATGACTTGACTCGTGAAGAGCAATATAATATGGGTGAATATGGGCATAAACTTGTGCTTGAGATTACCGATACGAGTGGACGGAAAGCTGAAACGACTCTCGAATTCAATAAAGATCTGCATGAAGGAAAAAACAAATCGTTCTCCACATCATTAACGGATGCATTCTTCGAACAGGTTGAAAACGGAGCGTTTCAAGTTTCTCTATACGATTTCTTCCAAGGCGAAAGAATTAAACTGGCCAGCTACAGCAGCAGATATAATATAAAAAATTTCCGTGAGTAATTTATTCCCGCAATCCCCTCTTACTGAGGGGATTTTTTTAGGTTGCCATAAATAATTTTTAGCATGAGCTGGCAAGTCGGGCAAGATTTCCTGCGGGTTGCTCGGCTCCTGATGAGCATAATAGGTATAACGATACCTGAAGGAGGAATCATTCCGTGGCGAGAAAAAAGCTGGTTCCTGACAGTAAAAATGCACTTTATCAAATGAAATATGAAATTGCTGCCGAATTCGGACTGCCTGTGGCTCATCAAGGGGCTTACTTGGGGATGGATACGGAATTTGCATCTGAACTGGGCAGCCTGCCCGCCCAACCTGCGGCCCATCGCGATGACTGGGGGCATCTAACCTCACGTGATGCAGGCTCCGTTGGCGGCGAGATTACGAAGCGTCTCGTGACCCATGCGTTGCGGCAAAAATAGGCAGAAGAACTTTTTGTTCATTCATTGACAGGACCCGACAAATCAAGTATTATGATTTTTCGAAGGCTGGTATAACAACCTTTTCCATGAAGGAAAAGGTTCGTTTTTTGTTTAGGCTGCTCACAAGGGAGCCATATTAAGGGTTAGGAGGTCGAGTCCTATGTCATTGAAAGGACGCCATCTGTTCACATCCGAGTCCGTAACCGAAGGACACCCGGATAAAATATGCGACCAGATTTCCGATGCGGTGTTGGACGCCTTTTTGGCAAACGATCCGAATGCTCGGG
The DNA here is from genome assembly GCF_021654795.1 of Paenibacillus dendritiformis. Classification (NCBI taxonomy): domain Bacteria; kingdom Bacillati; phylum Bacillota; class Bacilli; order Caryophanales; family Paenibacillaceae; genus Paenibacillus; species Paenibacillus dendritiformis. Next base: position 5,808,890 of record NZ_AP025344.1, on the reverse strand, counting down.
TTGCATGTGAAGTATCCGTTGCTACGGGATTGGTACTTGTAATCGGTGAAATCAGCACCAAGGCGGATTATGTGGATATTCCATCCATTGTGCGGAATACCATTAAGGAAATCGGTTATACACGTGCCAAGTATGGCTTCGATTATAGTACGTGTGCCGTTTTGACCTCGCTCAATGAGCAGTCCCCTGATATCGCCCAAGGGGTGAATGCAGCGATTGAAACTCGTAACGAAAGCGAAATGCAGCAAGAGACGGCGAATATCGGAGCGGGAGACCAAGGCTTGATGTTCGGCTTCGCTTCGAATGAGACGCCCGAATTGATGCCGCTGCCGATTGCGCTGTCTCACCGGATTGCACGCCGTCTGTCCGAGGTGCGCAAAGATGGTACGCTGCCTTACCTTCGTCCGGACGGTAAAACGCAAGTTACGATTGAATATATGGATGGCAAACCAGTGCGTGTAGACACAATCGTCGTATCGACGCAGCATGCGGAAGAAGCGACGCTGGAACAAATCCAGAAAGATATTCGTGAACACGTTATCGCGCCTGTCGTGCCGGCAGAATGGCTGGACGAGAAAACGAAATACTTTATCAATCCAACCGGACGCTTTGTTATTGGCGGCCCTCAAGGCGATGCCGGATTGACCGGACGCAAAATCATCGTCGATACGTACGGCGGCTATGCGCGCCATGGCGGCGGCGCATTTTCTGGCAAGGATCCAACCAAGGTAGACCGTTCTGCGGCGTATGCGGCCCGCTATGTGGCTAAAAACATCGTAGCGGCGGGTCTGGCTGATAAGTGCGAAATCCAGCTCGCGTATGCCATCGGCGTAGCGAATCCGGTATCGATTAGCGTAGATACGTACGGAACGGGCAAAGTAAGTGAAGAAAAGCTCGTTGAACTTATTAAAAATAACTTCGATTTGCGTCCAGCCGGTATTATCAATATGCTGGACCTGCGCCGTCCGATTTATAAGCAAACGGCTGCATACGGCCACTTCGGACGTACGGATGTCGATCTTCCGTGGGAACGCACCGACAAAGCCGATGCGCTCCGCGAGCAAGCCGGGGCATAATGGATATAAATACCTTCTTCTGCTATATAGGGCGGAAGAAGGTTTTTTGTTTTCGGAGATAACTTACCCTCTATTCTAAAAAAATTACCCTTTCTGTCCGACAAATAAAGTACAACTGTCTTTCGGAAGGAAAGGAGCAAACAGCAATGAAGAGATGGCTCTCGGCCTTACTTGCCATCGTGATACTGATAAGTGGAGCGATAGGATGGGGACCTGGGATCGTGCGCGCGGAAGCTGTCACAGATCCAAGCATTACAGCGACAGGGCAGGCTGTAGTCCCGCTTAACTCGCCTATCCAATTTTCGTTCACACAACCGATGGTGATGGTCAATGGATTTGTTACCGTCACGAAACGGGGCGGAGGAACACCGTGGAAGTTTTCGCAGGACGGCAAGGATAGCAGCGGCCTTGTGACCACGGCTGATAACCAGACCTTTACGCTGTCCGGTATGCCGCCTCTGGAGCGGGGGGCGACTTATGATGTTACCATTGATCGCCTTATGTTCTATACACAGTCGACTAACAAATTTAATGAGACGCAGTCCTGGTCATTTACGGTCAAGTCTGAACCGCAAGTGGAATCCTATTCTCCGCAAGGGAAGGAGGTTAGTGTCACCCCGAGTCTTGAAATTACCTTTAAGCAGCCGGTCAAAGCGGGCTCTGGATTGATCGAGATCATTTCATTAAGTACTGGTAAAATTGTTGCCGAAATTCGAGCTTCCGACTTTGAATTGAGAGCAAATGGGACAGTAGCGGCCTATACAATCAAGTATAAGCTGGATGCAGGAACCGCCTATTATATTAGAATGCCTGAAGGAGCTTTCATCGAATTGGATGGAACTCCGGTTGAGGGAATTTCAGATGCGGCGAAGTGGTATTTTGAGACGGCGCGCGGAACAGATACAACTCCGCCTTCGATCGTGAAAAGAGTCCCGGCCCCGGGCCCGGGAGCAGCCCAAACGATGCGGCTGGAGCTCACGTTTGATAAGCCAGCCTACCAAGGAAGCGGCGAAATTTTGATTAAATCGTCCGATGGGAAGATTAAACATAAAATTTTGGTTACTTCTTTAACAGGCGGCGGCACAACTATGCTTCAATCCAACGCACTGTCATTGGAACAGAATCAAACATATACGATTGAAATACCGGCGGGAGCCTTCCGCAATGCCGACGGTTATTTTACAACAAAAGCCGATTCTTGGAGCTTTCAGACGGTTCCCATTGACACGTCGGCTCCAACAATTACCACTTTTTACCCATCGCGGAATACAGCTGGGGTGTCGGTATCAAATGTAATTATCGCTACATTCAATAAACCGATTATATATACCGGTTCCGGAGTAGAACTGATTCGGCAGGGCAGTTCGATAAAGGAATCGATTGATGTCCGAATCAATAATGAAAAAGAGCTTTGGATTCTTCTGAAAGGCAATAACGGCAGATTGCAGGATAATACAGTCTATACCGTAAATATTGCACGCGGGGCCGTAAAGGATCGATCGGGTAATGAATTCCAGGGTCTCTCTAATGCATGGACATTTTCGACTGGAGCAACGGATCGCAATCCGCCGGCGGTTGAAGACATCAAAATGTATAATAGCTCGATCATACAAATTCGGTACAATAAAGCACTGGACTCGACCGCGAATCCCCCAGCGAATGAATTTACGGTCACGGTAAACAATCAGCAACGCCGGGTAGACAATGCGTATACGTCAGGCAATTATGTATATGTTTCTCTGGAGAGCGGCGTCTCCGTGGGGCAGGATGTCCGTATTAGTTATGCCGGGAAGTTCAAGCTTGTTCGAGATGTATTGGGCAATTCGGCTGCCGCCTTCAGCGCCCGTAATGTAGAAAATAAAGTCACTTCCTCTCTCACGAATGTAAGAGAGAGCTTTGTTACGAATGATAAATTAGTCATCATCTTGAATGAGTCGTTAAAGAGCGTATCCACAAACGCGTACAGCCAGTTCACCGTTACGTTCAATGGATCTGCTGTCGGTATCGATAAAATTACAAATAGCGGGTCGTACATCTACCTTACGCTGAATCGGTATGCCTCGGATGGTGAAGTGGTGAAGGTTAGCTACACGCCAGGCAGTTACCCGCTGGAGGATACGCGTGGAGGAAGAATTTCAGCCTTTGAGGGCGTCTTCGTGCGCAATACGCATGATAAGCAGCCTCCTCAGCTAACGGAGACAGGCGTTACGGGGAATCGGTTGACGCTGACCTATAATAAGGCGCTTGATATAAACTCTATCCCGTTGGTGAGCCATTTCTCGGTCCTAGTGAATGAGAAGGCACGGTATGTAACAAAGGTCGAAATTAAAGAGAACAAGGTGTTTCTTACGCTGCAATCGGCCGTACTCAAGACTGACATCGTGACGGTGTCCTATGTCCGGGGCTATCCGCAGCTAAAAGATCTGAACGGAAATTTCGCCGTGAACCTGAACCTTATCTCTGTCGGCAATACGACGGACAGCGACACGCCGATCGTGCAATCGGCGAATTGGACCTCGCCTTCGATCGTATTGACGTTCAACAAAACGCTGGAGAGCATGCAGTTCTCCTCTAACGGACCATTCTATGTCCGTGCCGGCAGTCAATTGGTGTCGGTCAGACAGGTGAATGTCAGCGGCACGAAGGTAACCATCGAGCTGTTAAATCCGCCAGCGAAGGCGGACGAGTTGACCGTAAGTTATAACGGAGGCGGTACGAGAGCCATCCGATCGACATCGGGCGTGGAGATTAAGACGTTCAGCAATATGAACGTGACGGTAAGCCTGGAGGACTTGGCAGGGGCCAATTTCGTCAAGCTGGCGAAAGATACCTCCTTTATCGACTCCATGTACGTGCTCGTGGATGATGCGGCGCAGAAGTCCTCCGACCGCGCCACCAGCGGGCAAGTGGTCAACCGCTATACGTTGGACGCGAACAAGCTGAAGACCGCCTTTCAGTTCGTGGCCACCTCGGGCGGCGCGGATAAGCAGCTGATGTATGAAGTGCCATCGGGAGAGACAGCGGCACGGGTGTCCATTCCGTTGAGCGCGTTCGATTCCGCCTATATCGCGAAGGACCCGGTGCTGTTCGCCATCAAGTATGGGAACACGCTGTATGGCATCACGATTAGCCGCGATACGATTATTCAGATCGTGCAGAGCTTGAAAGGCTCGATCTCGAACTCTTACTTGCTGATCGAGATTGAGCCCGCCCAATCGCAGCAGACCAACATCGTGAATGCGTTGAGCCGGGTACAGGCGACCGCGTTGGTGCAAGCGCATCAGTTTACGTTATATGGCTATTCCGGCAGCCAGGTCAGCGGATTGACCGAGTTGAATATGGAAGCCGTCATTAAAATAAGAACGACCGATACGGTTACGGCGAATCGGACCGCGATTGTCGAGTATCAGACGAGCAACAGCCAACTGGCCTATCTTCCGACGAAGCTGTACCGCTCCGGTACGGTCACGGTTGGCGTAACCAAGGTGAAGAAGAGCGTGATTGCCGCGTTGACAATCGGCAACAAAGTCTATATCGATGTGACGAGCCATTGGGCTAACAATGATATGACGGCCATGTCTGCCAAAATGATTATGGAAGGACGCAGCAGCACGAAGTTCGAGCCGAACAAGCCGATTACGCGGGAGGAATTCGCTGTTGCCATCTCGCGGGCTCTCGGACTGGAACCGAATGCGGAAGCGGCCAAGCGCTTCCCGGATGTGAGCAATTCCACGATCAACGGCGCCTATATCGGCGCAGCGATTAAGGCTGGCATTATCAGCGGGTTCCCGGACGGCACCTTCAAGCCGAACGACAGCATCACCCGGGAGCAATTGACGCAGATGATGGTACGGGCGTCGGAGGCGGCCGGACATAGTCTGCCGCGGACGACAACGACGGTGCTGAGCGTATTCAAAGACAGCAAGCACATTACGAGACTTGGGGCTCCTACTGTGGCTCAAGCCGTGCAATCAGGCCTGATTCAAGGCGTGAAGCGGGACAAATTCGATCCGAAAGGCTCGGCAACGAGAGCCCAAGCGGCGATCCTGCTGCGCCGGTTGTTGCTGTCGATCGATCATATTACGATCAACTTCTAATCTATTTTACAAAGCCCCATCCTTTGTCGGAAACAGAGGATGGGGCTTTTTGTCGTTATATGTCCCGGGAAATATAGGATATTTGGTTACAGAAACGCAACTTTTAGTAGAATAGAGTCGTCTATATGTAATAGAGTTTATAGGTTTAATGTCTTCACAGTTGTCAAATTACATACTAGCAAGGAAATGGGAGAGTAGAAACATGAAGAGAATCGAAGCATCCGATGGGCGGATGCCGAAGCGGCACGCGGGTGTCCGGGTAGCCGTTGTATTGGTGTTGTCGGGAGCGCTGTTGATGCAGCCGGCAGCAGGCTGGGGTTGGGGAACTCCGGCGGTCGTTGAAGCGAGCGGATCCGTTCAATCGCTCAAGAAGTTGAACGAGGAGATTATCACCTCGGGAGCGAAGCTCGTCACCTATCAATATAAGACGGTTCGCAATAGCAAGACGTATACGACCATTCTCAATATTATTGAGGCGGATCTGAAAAATCCGTACATCAAGCTCGATGTCATGACCGGCCAGAACGGCCAGACGGCGGTTGGCCAGACGGTAACGCGAATGACAAAGGAAACCGGGGCAGTGGCGGGCGTAAACGGAGACTACTGGATGATGAGCTCGGATCGCGTGCCGATGGGCGCCTCGATTGATGACGGGGTCCTGATCACGAGCCCTGCGGAGTTGCAGGGCATGTATGCCTTCGCGGTCAAGCAGGACGGCACGCCGACCATCGATCAATACCGGTTCGAAGGCAGCGTGCACCTGCCGGATGGCCAGACGTTCCCGCTCGCGGGCATTAACAAGATGAAATACAATAAAGAGCCGGGCGGCCAGCACAGCCATATCAACGCGTTGTATATTTATACGAGCGCTTGGAAGGGAACGGTCCGTCCGAATGACAGCTCGACGACTCCGACCGAGGCGCTGGTCCGGAACGGCGTGGTGGAACAAATATCGGAATCGGGCCCGCTGCCGATCGAGGTTCCGGAGGATGGCTACATTTTGCGCGGACACGGAACGGCGGCGCAGTTCATGCGGAGCAATCTGCAGGTCGGGGCAAGCGTGGAGGCGAACTATCATCTCATCGCGCGGAGCAATGGCCAGTCGGTCGATCCTTCCTCCTTCCAGATGATGATAAGCGGCCATACGTTGCTCGTCGACAATGGCAAGACCGTCAGCTTCACCCGCGATACGGGCGGAATCAGCGGCGGGTCGGCAACGGCGAGAACGGCAGTCGGCTATTCGAAGGACGGGCGCTATGCCTATCTCGTTACGGCTCAATCGAATAGCGTCAGCTCGGGATTGACATTGAAGGAATTCCAGCAGGCTTTGGCAGAGGCCGGCATCTGGCGTGCGGTCAACCTGGACGGGGGCGGCTCGACGACGATGGCCAACCGTCCGCTGGGCGAGACGGAGACGAAGCTGACCTTCGAGACGAAGGAAGGCGGCAATAATATTCGTTCGGTCGTCAACGGAATCGGCGTGTATACGACCGCTCCGAAGGGAGAAGTCAAGGGCATGACCCTGGCCGGAGACAAGACCCTGTTCATCGGCCAGCAAGCAACCTTTAGCTTGAAGGCTTATGACCAGTATTACAATCCGGTTGATGCCTCAACCGCTGACATCAAGTGGAGCTCCAGCAATGACAAGCTGAAATGGAACGGCTCCGCCTTCACGGCGATGAAGGCCGGAACCGCGGAGGTCACGGCGACGTCAGGAGGGGCGAAGACGACAGAGAAGGTACAGGTCATCGGGGCGGATCAGATCGACGAAATTCGCATAGGCGCTTCTTCGGCCCCGTTGGTTGCCGGCACGAAGGCTGCGCTGCCGGTCAAGGTGACGCTGCAGGATGGCAGTACCGCCACGCTGCCAACCAGCTCCGTGCAATGGGAGCTGCGCGGATTCAAGGGTACGGTCGCCGATGGCGTCCTTCAGGTCGATTCCGTGCCAGAGGGCGGAAAGATCGGGTACGCGATTGCGAGCTATGATGGCATGCGGGCGATGATTCCGCTTACTCCGGGAGCGGAGAAGAAGCTCGAAGACTTCAATGCGGTCAACTATCCGGTCGCGTTCTCGGGCCTGCCGAAGAACGCGACAACGGGCAAGGTGACGGTGGAAGGCGGGTTCGGCGGCCGCTCCGCTAATGATAAGGTGCTCAAGCTGACCTATGACATGACGTCCGGAACCGGCGACAAGTTCGCTTATGCCGAATTGAACGGCGGCAGCGGGGTTGCCTTGCCGGGCGGAACGAGCGGAATGAAGCTGGACGTCTATGGAGATAACAGCTTCAACAATTTGCGTATGGAGATTCACGACGGCTCCAAGGCGCACTATATCGGCATTGTGGAGTCGGTGAACTGGGAGGGCTGGAAGACGGTAGAGACCGATTTGGCCGCTCTGAATCTATCATCCGAAGCGAAGCTGAAGCGCATTTATTTATATAATCCAAAAGAGGATCAAGATGAACGGGTGCCGCAGGGCACGGTTGCGATCGATAATCTAATCGTCAAGCTTCCGGCCGGAACGGACGCGGTATTGAGCCGCCCGACAATGGAATTGACGGTAGGCAGCAAGACAGCCCAACTGAACGGGGAGAAGCAGCAGCTCGATGTCGCTCCGCTGGTCTTGAATAACGTCACTTACGTGCCGGTGCGCACGATTATTGACGCATTCGGCGGAGATACCGACTGGGATGGGAAGACGAGCCGGGTGACCGCGCTGCGCGGCAATTCGATGATCGATATGATCGTGGGGGAGAAGACGTTTACCCAGAACGGGAAAAAAAGTAAGTCCGATGTCGCTCCGATCGTCCGGCAAGGTCGTACTTTAGTCCCTCTGCGATTGGTGTCGGAACAATTAGGCCTATCTGTAAAATGGGATAAAAAAACGAAGTCCATTACTATCCGTTAATATGGTATGATAAAGGATGAATATCCAATTCATCCTCTAAAGTCAAGGAGACGGAGCGTTAGTGGACAATCAGGTCGGAAACATTGATCGCGTGATAAAAAACGCCATTAAAGTCATGGAAGAAAGCAAATATCAAATATTTGAAATATTGGATTCCTCCCGGAATGAAGCCGTCACGATGAGCCACGAGCTTCAGGAAGTGTTGAATCAGACGGCGGAAATTTGCGATAAAGTGGACGAGCTGGAACGGAAATATCGTCTGGCTCGTTTGCGTTTGACCGAGGTAAGCCGAGACTTTGTCCGCTACACGGAAGAGGATATTAAGCTAGCTTATGAGAAAGCAACGCAGTTGCAGCTGGAACTGATGATATACCGTGAGAAGGAAGGCTACCTGAAGACCCGCAGGGACGATCTGCAGAAGCGGCTGCGCGCCGTGGAGGGATCGATTGAACGTGCGGAGACGATTGGTTCCCAGATGAGCGTGGCGCTGGAGTATCTGTCCGGAGATCTGGGTCAAGTGACCCGCATTCTCGAATCGGCGAAGAATCGCCAGCTTCTTGGCCTGAAGATTATTCTGGCCCAGGAAGAGGAGCGCAAGCGGATCGCCCGGGAGATTCATGACGGTCCGGCTCAGTCATTAGCCAATCTAGTGCTGAGGACGGAAATTGTAGAAAGAATGATATCGAAGCAGGATTTTCAGTCGGTGAAGCACGAAATAGTAGATTTACGATCGCAAGTGCGATTCGGTCTGGAGGAAATTCGGAAGATTATATACAATTTGCGGCCGATGGCCCTCGATGATTTGGGGCTGGTGCCGACATTGCGCAAGTTCATTCATGATTATGAGGAGAAGAACCGGATTCGGACCTCCTTCGAGATTCGGGGGCATGAGCGCCGGTTGAAGTCGGCGATGGAGGCGGCCATATACAGGCTGGTACAGGAGGCGTTCACCAATGCGGCCAAGCATGGGCATCCGACGAACGTGACCTGTGAACTGACCTATGAGCCGGAGGAGGTGCGGGTTGTCGTTCGGGATAACGGATTCGGCTTCAAGCTGGATTCCTTGGAGGTCAAATCGAAGGAACATATGCATTTCGGTCTGCTTGGGATGAAGGAGCGTGTCGAACTGCTCGAAGGCCACATGGAGATCTATTCCGCCGAGAACCGCGGCACGCGAATCGTGATACAAATTCCGACAAATGTGGAGAAGAGAGAGGAGTAAATCTATGGAGCATCGAACACAGGAAAAGCCTAGCATCAAAGTACTCCTTGCTGACGATCATCAGCTTTTTCGCGAAGGTTTGAAACGGATTTTGAACATGGAGGACGATCTGGAAGTCATCGGGGAATGCGGCGACGGGATTCAGGTTGTGGAATTCTGCAACAAGGAAGTGCCGGACGTCGTCCTGATGGACATCAATATGCCGGTAGAGAACGGCGTCGTCGCCACCGAGCGTCTTCGCGATATTTTCCCGGATGTCAAAGTCATCATTCTATCCATTCATGACGACGAGAGCTATGTATTCGAGACGCTGCGCAAGGGCGCATCCGGCTATCTGCTCAAGGATATGGAGGCCGAGTCGCTGATCAACGCGATCCGATCGGTCGTAAGCGGCTATGCATTCATTCATCCGAAGGTGACGGGCAAGCTGATTCAACAGCTGCGCCGAATGACGATTCTGGACGGGCATGGCGTCGTGAGCAATCAATCCTCCCATGATTCGGGCGTGCGCTTCGTGGCGGCGGAAGATAACCCGCTTACTCGCCGTGAGGCCGAAGTGCTCCGCCTGATGGCGGAAGGCAAGAGCAACAAGATGATTGGAGAATACTTGTTCATCAGCGAGAAGACCGTCAAGAACCATGTCAGCAGCATTCTGCAAAAAATGGAGGTTGACGATCGGACGCAAGCGGTCATTAACTCCATTAAAAACGGTTGGGTCACGTTGTAATCGTTGGTGGTCATTACAGAGGACGCATTTCCAAGTCGAAGCTTCTCGGCACCGAAGCCGAGAAGGCTTGCCGGGCGCTGGAAGTGCGTCCTTTTTTCATGTTGGGGCAGATTCGCGATTCTCGTCCGTCACCCTGCCATCTCCTTCGGCATACAGTGTTACAAAGGGAGGTGGCCGCATGATCGCGATGCTATGTTGGATTATCGGATGCTATGGGATAGCGGTGGCGGCCGTTCATCTCGCGCATGGGTGGCAGAAGCTGGTGCGGGGCTCTCGTCCTGCGCCATGGATGCATGTTGTCATCGTAAGCGAGAATGATGAACGCCACATTGAATGGATGGTACGGGCCTTTGGTTTCTATACTTGGTTACGAGGGCGGCAACTGCATATGACACTGCTGGACTGCGGATCGACGGATGCAACGCTGGCAATCGCCGAGCGTGCGGTCCGGGGAGCGCGAATAAGCTGGAATGCGGTGGTCATAACGCCGGCGGAAGTGGATCGGGTCCTGGATGACCTGGAGTCGACACAGCCCGCCGAAGCTTTTGTCGTTGTCCGTTTGAATCGGGCGGAGGATCTGCGCAAGGTTCCTTTTATGTCTGGAAGCGCTATCTGAACAGGTTCTGTGCGGCAAAGGTTCGGCACAATCCGAAAGAATAAAGCCCGGACAGGGGCAAGGTTTTGCGTTGATTTCATTTTGCTTCGTGTGAACCCGATCCGGGCAATGTTTCATTCATCTTCATAGTTTTGATTACTATAAAATGGATATGTTTTGTAGTATACTAGTAGGTGCATTTTAAGGTACGCCCTATCGCCTCTCCAAGATATACTGACAAGCAGGGACTCATTCCGTGTTGCGTTGCTTTTGCAATCGATATAATCGAGCCGTATTGTTGGAGGATGCTTCTGTGAGCCTGTTGCCGCAGGCTTGCTTACATGGGAGGCATCTTTTTTTGTTTTATGAGAGGGATACGAGTGATATTTGGATAGAAAAATACATATTTTAGAAGGGGTTCCTTGCAGTTTGCTACTAGAACAAGTATAATAGCTAGAACATCTGACTAAATATCCAAATTAGTTCTGGGGTTCTGGGGAAAGATTTATTCGGCAAATGATTTATTACATTAACAGCTTAAGACAGGGTATGGTGAACAATGAATATATTGAAAATTTACATAACAGACCTTCGCAACATTATTAAAAATCCGGCTGCAATTATTGTTATTTTGGCGGTAGTTATTCTCCCTTCTTTATATGCCTGGTTCAATATTCTTCCGTCCTGGGATCCGTACGCCAATACGAAGGATGTCTCCGTGGCCGTTGTCAATCTGGATAAGGGTTCCGAGGTCCAGGATAAAAGCATCAACGTGGGCGAGAAGGTCATCGAGTCGTTAAAGGAGAACGATAAATTAGGATGGCGGTTCGTGGATAAAGAGGATGCGATGGAAGGCGTCAACCACGGAGACTATTATGCGGCCATCGTCATTCCGGAAGACTTCTCCGAGAGGTTAACCTCTGTCATTTCAAGTCACCCTGAGAAGGCCGAACTAGATTATTTTATTAATCAGAAGGTGAACGCAATTGCGCCGAAGGTGACATCGGCCGGGGCGACGGGGGTAACGTCAACGATCCGGAGCAATTTCGTGAAAGAGGCCAACGGCGCCATCTTTGAAATTTTCAATGAGATTGGCGTGGAACTGCAAGGGAACAAGCCTTCGATTTTGAAAATGAAGGACAATCTTTTCAAATTGGAAGAGAATATTCCGGAAATTGAAAGCATGATTCGGAAAGGCCAAGTCGATTTAATAAAAGCGAACGACATTATCAAAAAAGCGGAAACGGCGATTTCTTTAATCAAGGATTTCGAAAAAGAGAAAAAAGAGGCTGTTGATTCCGATGTGGAACGGTTCCTGGATAAGGGAGACGAAACCTTTGAGAAGACCATTCCGGTCGTCAAAAAGGATTTGCAGGCTTTGCAAAACACGATGACGGAAATGTCGGCGATGACCGATGCAATTAATTCGAACCTTGATCTCCGTGTCGTGGAACAGGAACTGAGCAAAAAAAGCGATGAACTGAATTCAGGGATATGGTCATTGCAGAAGCTGATTACGAGAATCGAGGGCGTCAATCATTCTCTAACCGCTGGCGGGGTCATGAATGACATTGTCTCCTCGCTGTATGATATGAAAAATAAATTGGAAGAATTAAATAACCAATTGGAAAGAGCTCGCCGCATCGTTGCCGACAATAAAGAGCTTGCCGTGGACAAGCTGAAGGAAATTCAACGAACGGCACTCAAAATTAATGATCTGATTGGCCAGTTCCGGACGGATCTGGATAATCGCATCGTCCCTGCGCTGACAAAGGCACTGGATGATATGGAGCAGGCCGGCAAGCGATACCGGGAGCAATTAACCCGCGTGCAAGACCTGATCAAAAAGGCGAAGGACCAGCTTGCGCAAGCAGATGGCAGCGCCCTTGCCGAGAAATGGAAGGAGATAGCGGGCTCTTTATCCGAAGCGGCCAGCCAACTTGAAAATAGCCTGGGATCGCTCGATAAGCTGATTGAGAAGGCAGAAGAGCTCTCGAAATTAACGGGTACGGATTATCAATGGCTCATAGACATGTTGAAAAACATGAAAACGAACGCGGGGAGCCTGCAAGAGCTGCTGGATAAAATCAATACGGAGCTTGAAAACAACAATGTGTCAGAGCTTGTGCGCCGTCTGATTGGAAACTTCCTGGACAAGGCCGAGGTTATGGCGGGCCAACTGGCTGACAGCTATGACAATGTCATCGCTCCCGGCTTTAAGTCAAACCGCGGCACGATCGAGAAGCTCATTAACGAGGCGCGCGACAAATCGGGCAAATTGCAGGATGCCGCTACTTCCGTCGTGAAGTTGACGGATAAATTATTGGCCAAAGATTTTAATAAAGTAGAAGATCGGCTTCGAAATGCGGCAGCGCGCACGAAGGATGGCCAAAATGCGATCAGCAAACTCATCGATGTCGCGGAAAACATGAAAAGGTCCGTGGATGACGGCGCGATTGAGGATGTGATTGCGAAGCTGCGGAATGTAGAGAGCCGAATGGAAGATATCTCGAAGGCGTTAGTTCGAGCCAGCGAATTTGCCGGCGAGGCGAACAAGCCGACGAAGGATACGCTGAATCAGATTAGCTCGGTCACGAAGGATGCGGCTGCCTCCCTCGATAATGCGGTTGAGACGATTGATAAGGATGTGGTCCCAGGTTTCCGCCGTTCGATGGAAAAATCGCGGCAAGGCCTGGAGTTCGTCCGGAAAATCGAAAACGAACTGTTCGCCGCGATTCCGAAAATCGAATCGGCCTTGGCCGAGGTGAAGGACAAGGTTCGCTTGGGCGAGACGGAATTAGACAAAGTGAACGGAGAGTTCCCTGAGCTTAGCAGAAAGGTCAGGGATATTGCCGCCAAAATTCGTTCTTTTGAAGAAACGGGCGATTTGGATGAAGTCATCAAGCTGCTGACCGGGGATGCGGAGCAAGAAAGTGATTTCTTCGCGGAGCCCGTGCTGCTGAAGGAGCATGACCTGTTCCCGATTCCGAATTATGGTTCGGCGATGTCGCCGTTCTTCACGACGTTGGCGTTGTGGGTCGGCGGACTGCTCCTGATTTCGATGCTGATTGTCGATATTGAGAATAAGCATGAGTACAAAAGCTATGAAGCTTATTTCGGCCGGCTGCTCACGTTTGTCACGTTAGGCATCGGGCAGGCGACGATTGTAACGCTGGGTGATATGTTTCTTTTGAAAACCTATGTACTTCATAAATTCTGGTTCGTCCTGTTTGGGATATACATCAGTATCATATTCGTCACGATCGTATATACGCTTGTGTCCGTCTTCGGGAATGTCGGGAAAGCATTATCCATCATACTGCTCGTATTCCAGTTGGCAAGCTCCGGCGGAACCTTTCCGATTCAGATGACACCGGCCTTCTTCCAGAAGCTGCACCCGTTTTTGCCGTTCACTCACGCCATCACGATTATGAGGGAAGCGGTCGGGGGCATTCTGTGGCCGGTCGTCACGAAGCATATGTTAATCCTGCTTATTTATATCGGGATTGCGTTCGTGCTGGGAGTCGGCTTGAAAAAGACGATTAATAAATCGAGCGATAAATTTTTGCAAAAGGCAAAGAAGAGCAAGCTGCTGTAAGTATTTCCAAATTAGGGTTGTCATTTGCCGCTGTATCGTATACAATCTAGGTAAATCATTGAATTTAGGCGTTGAGCATGAAGCACATGCCATCCCGTGACAACGGGTGGGGTGTGCTTTTTTGTTGTATGTTGGTACTGGACGGGATGAGACTGCGCTTCAACCGTACATACAGGCGCCGAGGAATTAAGGAAGGAGAGGGAACGGGTGCAAGTAAGAGTTTACGCCGTAAGAACGGAGACCGGATGGCATACGGGGATGACGTTGGACTGGCGCGTAGATGCAGGTTACTGGCTGTCGGAGGACGGAGGGAAGCGAAGAGGAATGAAGCTGGTCGTGCTCCAGCCTGCTCTGCCGATATTTATCGGGTTGGCGATGCTGGAGGACTTCGCCGAGTGCGAGGAGATGGATCAGTGGGGGAAGCGGGGGTGGACGAAATATTACCGCGATGCGCTGCATAGCTATCGTGAATTATTGTATCTGTTCACCGATTCCGATCGCCATGGGGAAGAGGAGTGGTTCACGGTGATGATCTTGGAAGCGCCGGGTACAGAACCGAACGCGCAGGCGGTCAAGGAATGTCGGCAGGAGGCGTATCGGGTGGCGGAAAGCGCGGCAGTGTACCGGATCGAAGAGAGAGTCACCCGGCGGGCGCCCGCACTTGATCGACTGCCTGAAGCGGGGGGCGCGCCGCGCGCTTCGCTGCAAGCGGACGCATGGCGGCTGGCTGAAGCGCTGCAGGGCAGGCTCGTCTCGGACGAAGAGCTTGTCTCCCTGATGGAAGAAAAGGGCTGGCACGAATGGATTCCGCTCAGGCATACATTCGTTCAACTGGGCTGCCTCCATGGCTGGCTGGAGGTTCGTGCCGGCATTATGCCGGTGGAGGAAGAGGGAAAGCGCTGGGCAAGCAAGGCGATGTCCCGCTGGCGAACAGCTTCTGCCGCGGTGTACCGGTGCAACCGATGCGGCAGCACGGAGGATATGACGGTATCGGCCTGCTCTTCCTGCGGCAGCATGGAATGCCGGACGTGCACGCACTGTCTGAACCTGGGACGCATTCGCTCCTGCTCGCTGCTCGTAGCAGGATCTTCCCTCCGCCCTCCGGCGGCAGCGTCCGGGACAGCGGCCCGAGAAGAAGATCTCGGACCGCGTCTCCCGAAGTGGGGGCTGGCCCCGGCCCAGGAGGCTGCCAGTACGGATGCCCTGCGGTATATCGCGTCGGTGCGGCGGGAGATAGATGTCGGACGTTCTCATGGTTCGGGACAACCCGTGACGGGTTCCTTTCTGCTCTGGGCCGTGACCGGGGCGGGGAAGACGGAGATGGTCTTACCTCTAACCAGACAAACCTTGATATAACAAGGGTTATAAGGCGTATTTATATACTGTGACCATATTTTGACCATACTTAGATGCTGTTGATGAGTTTATCAAACTTATCGACCGCATCCTTTTTTAATTGCTTGGTGACATGTAGGTAAACAGTTCGGGTGATCTTCTCGTCCTTTTGGCCAAGTCTTTCCATGATTTCAGTCAGTCCTACTCCAGCCTCGGCAAGAAGTGACGTATGTGTATGTCTTAGGGAATGCGGGGTAAGGGAGTCACTAAAGCCGGATATTTTGAGTAATCTTTTCAAACGCATATCAATAACTTTCTGCTTTTCAGGGTACCCATAGAACTTAGTTAGTTTTGCAAAGATGAAGTCTCCGTCGTAGTATTCCTTTCGGTATTGCATCTTCACTTTATTTTGAAGGGCCTTTAATTTTTTCAATTCCTCAACAACCATGTCGTTTACTAGTATCACTCTCTTTGAGGTGGTTGTTTTCGGGGTATTCAAGGTATATTTAACAGTGTTGTTTGTCTTGTTCCAGTAAGTCTTTGTTATGCTTATACTCTTCTCCTCGAAATTGACGTCTTTCCACTTTAAGGCACATAATTCCCCCACGCGCATGCCCGTATAAGCCAGGGTTAGGAAAACAGCATAATCTTTGTCCATCCCATGCTCTTTGGCTATCTGTAGAAACTGGACCAATTCGTTCTTCTCAAAATACTTCGGGAGCTCCTCTTCCTTTTCAAGTTCCTCTACAGTTTTAGTAAAAGCCGGGATTGTTGCCCCTTCAGTTGGATTAGCTTTGATTATATCTAATTCGTGGGCCTTTCCGAAAAGCATCTTGGCAGTGGCGTGGGTGCTTGTGATCGTCTCTTTTGAATAACCACTCTCTTTCAAAGATATTAAGTAGTTCTGATACATTTCCTTGGTAACATCTTTTAACATAATGTGTTGAAAAGACTTCAGTAATCTTCGAATGCATACTTCTCTTGATTGAACTGTGGAGACTTTAACATTCTTGGTGCTGCTATAAATTTTTAGCCACTTGGGGGCGAATTCGGAGAATGTAGTATCCTTTTCGCTAACAAATGTTCCGTTGGCTACCTGTAGCTCCACTATGGCGGCGTCCAGTTGGGCCTCCTTTTTTGAATTAAACCCCCTTTTGGTTGACGGTTTCTTCTTGCCGGTTAGGGGATCAATTGCTCCATAATACTTGTACATCCACTTGTAACCGTCTTTGGTTTTGTACTTCTGGAAACTTGCCATTTCGGTACCTCCTTTTTTATTCGAACAAACGTTCGGTAATTTGGATATGTTAAATCAGCCCTACAAATGATGAATGTTATTTGCAAGGTTCGGCTGATTTATTGTATTACTCTCTACATGCCTGTTAGTCGTAATAGTTCTTTGTGTACAGTTTCCGTGTACCCAAAGTTAAAGGCAACTCTGAAAATAGCTGCATTTTCTGGTTCTTTCCTGATTGATTCTTTCTTATAATCTTCAACGAATGCGATACTTTGTTCTCTAAGCAAATTTAATTTGTTAGTCAAATAATTGACTAGTCTCCAGTATAGGCATTCGTATGAAATTTTTGTTGATTTTGCGATCCTATAAAAGTTATATCGATAGCTAAGCATAAGGCTGATTACATCGTCAGGCAGTACTAATTCGGCTGCAAAAGCGTTTGCCTGGCGCTCGAATATCAAAATACTATTATCAAGCATGTCCTTGGCTTGATCTACAAATTGAGATTGCTTATTCCTGTGTAGATAATAATGTCCTAGTTCATGCGCAATTGTGAAATTTTGCTTTTCGGATGAATGATTAGAATTGTATGTTATTGTTGTTTCATATTCATCAATGACTAGCATGCCGCAAAATGATTCTTTTCTGAATGGAAATGCGTCCAAATGAATGTTGTTTTCTTCGACTAGTAAGGCTAGTGCAATATCTGCTCTAAAATCTAATATATTGTAGTTATTATTAAGATACAGTTTTTTGAACAATTTTCTTGCAACACTTATTGGATGACCAAGTACATCATTTTCAAGAATATTCATCAGATTACCCACTCCCATTATTGTCTCTTTTTAAGTATGCGAGCTTTTCTCATTTTGAAATATTCTTCCATATCCTCCGCAAGAACTTCTTTTTCATCTTCAGTTAAATCCGTACCAGTTGATCTTAGCCAAGCACTTATGCTTTGGGGGGTTTCTGTCTTAACTTCATTTGTGGGATCATCCGTAAGACCTAACAAGTAGTCGCTAGATACATTAAAAAAATTGGCTAGAATCGAGATCATTTCTGTGCTGGGATCTCTGCGCCCTGTTTCCCACATTGCAACCATGCTCGTTGAAACGTTAAGCGATTCAGCGAGCTTAAATTGGGTAAGATTTCGACTTCTCCTTAACTCGGCTATTCTAGCCCCTAAATTCGTATTCACAGTAAATTCACCTTCCAAAATTAATAAAATCACAAACAGTAAAAAAACATATTGACTAATCACAAATGGTGAAGTATGATTACACTACAATCACCAATAGTGAAGAGAAAGGAGGAGTTTTTCAATGAATGAAGCATTAGTTAGCGCTAGAAAGAAAGCCGGACTCACTATTTCAGAAGCTGCAAAAAGGATAGGCATTTCCCACGGGATGCTCGCTATGCTAGAAACACAGAAGCGCAAAGGAAGCGACGCAACCAAGATAAAGGTATCCAGCTTCTATAAGCAAAGTGTAGAAGAACTTTTCTATACCCATTAAATCACATATAGTGATTATTTGCAATATCCTTTTCTTTTATTCATCATATTTTGTAAAAATTTCACGATAAGGAGGGGATCAATTTGGAGCGATCGCCAGCATTCAAGGTCATTGTAGACCATGCATATGTCCAACGTCTTGCCAGAGAAGAGGTCAAACGCTTGGTTGAAGAAACTGGTGCGGGCACCTGGTGGGATTTGAAGAGGCTCGAAGCAGAGACATGCCGTAAGCGGGATTGGTTGATCGAGAACATTATGCTTAACCCGCGATTCAAGGAAGAGATGAAGTTAATCTCGAATGGCTGCGACAACGGCCGCTGGATGTTCAGGGCTGCAGGAATGAGGGCATTCTTGGACAAGCATTTTCAGGAGCTTAACGGCAAGCCTATGCGGGCTGGGTGAGCGCCTAAAACAATCGATGGGAGGACTATAGAAATGATGCAGTTGCCAGATGTACAGGATACGCCTGTCGTAAAAGAAATAATCGACTTTTGCCCGGCGTGCGGTAGAGCTATTGTTTTCGGTCAGGAAGCATGGGAGATCGGCCCGGCGCTGGTATGCTCTAGGGTTTCATGCATTCTCAAGCAGATAAAGGCCGAAAAGCGAAGAGCTGGAGGGGTTTCTCATTTTGTACCGCCTCAAAGATACATGAGATCGAAAAATGAGGCGGCGTTGAACTCAAAATGATTTTAACTAACCCAAGAACCTGAAAACTCAGTGCGAGCAATTCGCTGTCGATCTAATCGACCGCAGACTAAACCGAAGGGAGAGAAGATATGAGCAAACTTATCCTTAATACGGAATGCATGTTGTATGAGATGAATGGAAAAGCGCTATACAGCAGCCGTCAAGTAGCTAATGAGTTTGACAGGCAACACAGCCACGTCCTTCGTTCTATCGATGAAATAGCTCAATCCAAAATTGGACTGAGTAAAGAACTGATGATTTTGCTTGCTGGACAGACAATAGAACAATTTTACTCAGAGAATTTTTTTGAGGGCAAGTATAAGGATGCTTCAGGAAAGCGAAATAGGGAAGTTTTAATGACAAGAAAGGGATCTATGCTTATTGTCATGGGCTTTACTGGTGAAAAGGCTACTGTCGTTAAAATCGGCCTGTTAAACCGCTTCGAAGCTATGGAGCAATTTATTCAATCTCTTAATAACGCCAGACTCGAACACCCGGCATTTACACAAGCGATTATGGATTCAAAGGAAGTGCCAATGCATTACCATTTCAGCAACGAAAGCGACATGATTAATCGGATCGTGCTTGGGGTCAGCGCTAAGAAATTCCGAGAAGCCAACGGAATAGCTAAGGGCCAGTCAATTCGACCTTACCTGAAAACTGAACAGATCCAGGCTGTAGAAATGCTGCAGCGTGTGGACATTGGATTGTTGGTGGCCGGGCTAGAGTTCGATGATAGGAAGCGGACGCTGACTCAGTATTTTGAACGTTCGAGACTGAAGCGGATCGCGTAGCAAGGAGGTGGGCTATTTGAACTCGTCCCCTTTATTCAAAGTAATCGTAGACCAAGAATTTGTTCAGCGACTTGCTAAAGAAGAGGTCAAGCGCTTGGTTGAAGAAACTGGCGCAGGCACCTGGTGGGATTTGAAGCGGCTTGAAGCCGAAACATGCCGTAAGCGGGATTGGCTGATTGATAACATTCTGCTTAACCCGCGATTCAAGGCAGAGATGAAGTTAATCTCGAACGGTTGCGACAACGGCCGCTGGATGTTCAGGGCTGCAGGAATGAGGGCATTCTTGGACAAGCATTTTCAGGAGCTTAATGGCAAGCCTATGCGGGCTGGCGTTGGGTGACTAGTAGAAAGGGTGTAGCCTCAACCGACACCCCGGGAAGCTAATGACTAAATTAATTTGATATAGGAGGACTATAGAAATGATGCAGTTGCCAGATGTACAGGATACGCCTGTCGTAAAAGAAATAATCGACTTTTGCCCGGCGTGCGGTAGAGCTATTGTTTTCGGTCAGGATGCATGGGAAGTCGGCCCCGCTTTGGTATGCAATAGGGTTTCATGCATTCTCAAGCAGATAAAGGCCGAAAAGCGAAGAGCTGGAGGGGTCTCTCATTTTGTACCACCTCAAAGATACATGAGATCGAAAAATGAGGCGGCGTCTCAAAATTGAGTTGAACACAGAACTGCTATCCTTCTGACGGATAGCGGTAATGGCAAGGGGGCGGTAAATTACCGTGCCCACAAGTGGGTATGAACGGGGTGTGTCCAAACTTGGGCAGACCATCATCTTCAGTGTCATCAACTTTGAGGATACCACGGAAAGGAGAGAGGACATGAACAAAATAATTACTGTGCTTGGTGTAAGAGGATATATTGATGAAAACGGCACTGCCAAATTGAACTTAGAAGATGTGGCTCGTGGGCTGGGGTTCACAGATAACTCAAAAGGCACTGAGTATGTACGATGGAATACAGTTAAATCTCATTTGCAAAGCTTAGGCTTTTCGCAGGAAGTTGCGAAAGAGTTATACCGTAGAAAGGGGAGAGCAAATTGAACAAGGATCAATTCAATGAGTCCATGAACAACTGGATGGACAAGCAGGAGAAAGAAGCAAGCAGTATCTACCCGGTAGAACAAAAGATGGTTCCGTTTCACGGGGCTGAGATTTTGGGAGTTAGAGCAAATGATGGAAAGGTATATATAGGGGTTAAATGGGTCTGTCGTGGAATCGGGTTTGATAAGAATCATTCCGATACTCAAGTCAAAAAAATACAATCTGATGTCGTGCTGAATCAAGGCGCGTCAAATATGACGCTCCCTACCAATGGCGGATTACAGGAAGTATTAGTCATTGAACTTGATTTCCTTCCTTTATGGCTTGCTAAGATTTCAATCACTCCTAACATACAGGAACGACAACCAGAAGTTGCACGGCGTTTAATCGAATACCAACTACGTGCTAAGGATGTGCTTGCTGAAGCCTTCTTGCCGGATGTATTTAGACCGGAGAATCTAAGCCCTGAGCTGCAAGCCATTTTTATTCAAGATGTAAAGATTCAAAAGCTAGATGCTCGCGTTGATAATTTGGAGAACAAGACCACCATTGATTATGCGAAACAACAAGAGTTAAAGAAGGCTGGAAACGCTAGAGTCGTAAACATCATAGGCGGCAAGAAGTCAAACGCATACCGTGATAGAAGTCTGAGAAGCGAAGTGTATACGGCTCTATGGAACGATTATAAGGAGTACTTCAAAGTAAACTCCTATAGCAACACCTACCTAAAGGACTTTGAACGAGGATTAAAATATGTTCCTTTGTGGACTCCTTCAAATAATCTTTTGCGAAAAATTGAGGAAACAAATGGGCAAACATTGTTTTGATTACCATCCTATAAATAAATGGAAAAGGGGTTTTCACATGTCAAATATCCAATTGGAAGAATCAAATGCCGGAGAAATTATGCACTTGTTTGAGGTGATGAAGAAGTACAATGCAAAATGCAGTCTGGAATTGAATTTGGACAACCACAGCCAGCCTTTTATCGGAATTGCACAAGCAAATGTAACTACAGAGTACATTCAAGGTGAGAATGAAGGGGATACGGTAGTGATTCATCTTGACGGATGTGAATTTTCATTTGACCTTGCTTCACACTCGTTCGCAAAAAAAGTCACGGACTGTCAGATCCTAATCGCTATCATGAGTGACAATTATGCTGCGTGGTTCGACAGTACAGGATTGCCTCAAGAAGGCATTGATCTAGCGAAGAATTACGATGATACATGTGGAGAATTTGAAGATAAAGTAATCGAGTTGAACGTATTATCACCGAATTTTTATGAAGAACTAGACTACATGAAACAACTGATCGAGGAAGGTAGAGTCGTTAAGAACGTAAAAGTCTTGGGCGGCGGCGAGCAGGTGTTGACAGTAGGTTATATTGACGGTGAGCAGTCATGACTTTACATGAGTTGGCCCGCCTTTGGTTCAACCGTAGCCCAATGCAGCATGCAATTATCGTTCGGAACATTCGAAAAAATAAGCAGCAAGTAGCTGCGCAATAAAAGGAGAAATGAAACCATGGAATTGACTAAACAAGAACGCGCGTTGATTGAACTTGTAAGAGGACTATGCTTTGAGGATTTGTTGGATGCAACTGAAGGGATCAGAAAAGAAAGCGAAAAAGCTGCCGAACAGGCAATAATTGCTTCGAAAAATGGTGAGACAATCAACTCTGCCGACTTTAAAGAAAGAGCTGAAAACCTGTTGCATCTTGCTGATGTTCTGGGAGAGGCAAACAAGGACTTTCGTAATCATATCTGCCCGGAAGAAGAGTACATGAATTTTGCTATTGATATACGCCAGAATGTCGCGGAAAGATTTAAAACGTTGGCAGATCTCATGCATGACGGATGGGAATTTGATAAATTTTGCGACAATAGAGACAATGACGGGAATATTTACTTTACCCTTAGTCGGCCAGAAGAGATGGAATGACGAGACATTAACGAATCTCTTTAAACGATAGGGGGAGGAAGAAAACGATGCGGACCATTGATGAGATCATAAAGGACATGGAGGCGCTTGGGACTTCTCCAGAGACGATAGACAGGGATATTGCAGAGCTGGAGGACGAAGTAAGTCAATAGGTTAATAAAGCGCAGAGAGGCAAGCTTACGCTGCGGGATGCACGAGAAAATATGTGTATGTCATATGAAGAGGTATCGGAAAGAACGGGCGTGTCTGTAAAGCGGATCAAGAGGTACGAGGAAGACAGCCGGAGAATGCCACATCAGTTAATGGTAGTGTTCAGCGGACTTTATCGGTTATCTGTTAATCATCTGTACTTTGGCGTTACACCAAGCGTGGAAAATAAAAATCACCTTAACATGTCTTTGGCCGGACGTTAAGGCGAAAACACAAATTCAAGGTATCCCTTTGCGCAACATTATACATAATCATTTCATGTTGCGCAAGGGGAACCCATACGGGAGAGTGTCGATAATGGGGAATAATTCGGCAAATGTCGATTTTGAAACTGAAATGTTGGTAAGGGAAATTGCATTGAAAAGGTTCATGGAAGATAAAAAAACGCAAGAGGCTGATCCGTTAAAATCGCCGCATGTGGTGCAAGCAAAAGATGAAGCATATCAAGCTTTTGACAACCTTATGAAATCTGCGGACCAAGACCTTAAAATGCAACTGTTCGATTTGGAGGATAAGCTGAACGATTTAGCCGGCTTGGAGCATGAATTGGTATTCGTAAAAGGCTTCGTGAAAGGATATTTCCACCTAAGGCAAATCATGAAATCTCAGGAAGCAGCGCTTCTCTCGACTGCCGTTGAAGGGGGAGCTTCGAAATGACAGCGCAGCTGGAGCGAGCGGATACATTCGAGCTTCTCTACTTCATGGCCCCATATCCGAAGCGGGATACAGCAGAGTTCCAAGGCAAGTATCATCACCTTGGATTCAATTGGCGAGCGTATTCACTGAAAGGCGATCGCCAGGCTCTTATACATGCCTTGTGTGCCGCCCTACAGGCCAAAGGCGTTGATAAAGAGGAACGTTATGACTTCTATGCCCAGATCATGTACCGCATTCTGGATAAGGACGAGAGCGCAATGGAGCGTTTATTTGACGCTGCCTTTGGAGGAGGGGGGGGCAACTTGAAGGAAGAGCAATTACGCAAGGTTTTACAAAATAGATGGAGCAAATTAGAGGATCGGTCAAATGAATTATGCGCCTTCATGCAGGAAATGGAGGACATAGACACTGACGACAAAGAAGTTACAGGAACAACTATCTATAGGTTTATGAAGTTTGAGCACACATTAATAGACCAAGAGCAAACATTTATTGATAAATTGCTTGCATTAATTAATTCGAAATAGGCAGGTGGCAGGACATGGCGCGGCCAACAAAGGAAGGGCTTGATTACTTTCCGCTCGATGTAGACTTCTATCAAGATGACAAATTGACTGTGCCGCTCGGTAAATTTGGAATGGAAGGGCTAGGAATTATCGTTCGGTTAATGTCCGAGATTTATAAGAACGGATACTACTATTTATGGGGTGTTCGAGAACAATATGCATTCTCTTTTGGGATTAATGTTGACATTAATATAGTTAGTGGTGTCGTTAATGAATGTGCTGAATGGGGATTCTTTCATAAAGGGTTGTTAGAATCCCATCAAATTCTAACCTCTGCAGGCTTCCAAAAGCGCTATCTGGAAGCTGCAAAAAGACGTAAATTCATCACGTTTATAGAGGGGTATTTGCTGATAGATCCAGTGGTAGCACAGACCCAGGTCAATAGGCCTATAAAAGTGGTTAATTCTGACGGAAAAGAAGTAAATGTATACATTAACCCAAGTAAATGCGAATCAAGTGATACGGAAACACCACAAAGTAAAGTAAAGGAAAGTAAAGTAATTAAAAACCTTACTCGTCAACGGTATGACGAGGATGATCGCTACATGAAGATGGCACGGTATTTTCATGACAAAATCATGGAGCATGCCGAAGCAAACAAAGTTGCCCATTTGGTCAAAGAACCGAACTTTCAAAATTGGGCCGATGAGTTTCGTAAAATCATGGAACTGGATAAACGTGATCCGAAGGAGTTGCATGCGGTCATTGACTGGTGTACTGCAGATACGTTTTGGTCCCCCAATATCTTGAGCCCTAAAAAGCTCAGGGCAAAATACACGGAATTAGCGATGAAGATGCAAGTTAAGACCAAACCAGCAGTAAGCAGGGTGGGGGCGAACAAGGAACTTTTACAACGCAAAATGGCGGAGGTGCAAAATGACCGAAGAACAAACGATAAGACTCCTATCACTGATTTCTACGGCTTACCCGATGGTGGAGTTGACGGATGAGTATGTAGAGCTATGGACGATCATGTTACGAAGCGTTGATTTCAAAGATGCGGTTCAAGCCCTGAATAAACACATACAGACAAGCAAGTATGCGCCCACTATTGCGGAGATTGTCCAGGGTTGTAAATCCGATGCCGAAAGGAAGAAACGGGAGACGGCGGAGCGGGTGGCGCTAATGACTCAATGGGGGAATCAAGCATCATTACCGGCAGGGAGGCAGCATGAATGAATAACGGGATCGTGAACCATGAAGCTGAACAATTTGTGTTAGGAAGCATCCTGAAAAAAGCGGAGCTGCTGAGTGAGTGTAAGCTGAAGGTCGAAGATTTCTATAGCGCCGGCCATCAAGTCTTATACGAGGCAATGCTTGAGATGCAGGAGAATGAATGGCCGATCGAACCTATGTCAATCGTACAGCATCTTGGAGAACGGATTACAGACGTTGGCGGCGTCTCGTATCTCATGAAGTTAGGGGCGGCAGTACCTTCGCTTCGGACATTTGATTTTTACATCGAGCGAGTTAGGGAAGCCAGCCTTCGGCGGACTGCTGTTAAGACTCTACGGGAGTTGCTAAACGAGAGTGAGGCAGCCGAGAACGCCGAACAGTTAATAGCGACGATTCAGGAGAGCGCATCTGTTCTCCTGAAGGAAATCGCCCCTGAAAAGACGTTCCGGCCTATTGGGGAGATATTAACGGACCATGAAGACATGCTGATTGAGCGGCAGAGTAAAAAGGGGCTGACGGGCGTAAAAACGGCCAGTTCCGTGCTTGATAAGTTAACAGGAGGGTACCAGAACCAAGACCTGATTATAATAGCGGCTCGTCCATCGGTCGGGAAAACAGCGTTTATGCTGAACGATGCGAGGGAGGCTGCAAAATCGGGCACGGTGGACGCGGTTGGCATAATCAGCTTGGAAATGCCCGACTTACCTGTATCGGAGCGTGTGCTTGCAGCAGAGGGGAATATCGACGGTATGAAATTACGAACGGGATTCCTTGAAGATTACGACTGGAGCAAATACACAATGTCACGGGACATGATCGCAACTTTGCCGATTTACATTGATGACTCTCCAGGCGCGACAATCCAAGATATCAGGGCAAAGGTACAGGCCTTCAAGAAGAAACACGGTCGAATCATTATATACATCGACTATCTGCAATTGATTAAGGGCGGGAAGCGATTCGCCAACAAGACGGAAGAAGTCGGGTATATAAGCGGCCAGTTAAAACAGATTGCCCGCGAAAATGATTGTCCCATTGTCGTCATTAGCTCGCTGAGCCGAAACGTTGAGCAGCGGCAGGATAAGCGGCCAATGATGTCCGACCTTCGGGAATCCGGACAGATCGAGTTTGATGCAGATCAGATTATGTTTCTATACCGGGATGACTATTACGATGCGGAAACCGAGAAAAAGAACATTGTCGAAATCAATGTCGCCAAGGGCAGGAATACGGGAACCGGGATGTTCGAAATGCTTTATCTCAAGAATTATAGCAAATTCGTTGATTTGGGCACTATGGGACAGGGTGCGGGCTAATTGTTCTTTGAATAGGGCAAGAGACGAACGGAAGCGGGTATCCTAGCGATTTAAAATTCAGTCTAGTATAAATTATCATCCAGACATCAAAGAGGCTCTACGAGGCCGTAGAGCGCGCATGCGCACACGTGTTGAACCGAACATATATTCGTGAAAAGGTGGGGTATTCAATGAGTCGGATAAAAGTAAATGTTCAAAACGGAGCAGCCAGCGGACAGATTGAAATGGAGGACGCGAGCCATGAGCACAAGTCAGCCCTGATTCGCGGGTTCATGCGAATTTTCAGCAGCCTAGTACCAGGGCGAGCGACCGGGGGATCGGAGCCAACAACAACAAAAGCGAAAGCGGTCCGACGGGAACCTGATGTTCTGCTGCAAAAGGCAGAAGCGAAGCCGAGGACGGCACCGACTCCAGGGAGCGAACCACAAGAGCCGGCCGAGAACGTAAAAGAAATCGTCAAGCCGCCGCTGCTTCATTCTGAACGGACGCTTAATGTCCCGATTGGCGAAGCTGTAGCGGCTCCAGTAGACGAACCGGAATGGTGGAAGACCGGAATTAAATAAAAGGATGGCGTGCCTCATTACCGCTGCCGGTACTGGTGCAAAAATCCGAATTGCCGAGATAAAGGAAATGATTATATCCGTGGGGGCGAGATAGAGATCAAATGTCGCAAGTGTGGTGAAAAGTTAGCTGTACGGCTTGCTACGGGACAGTATGAGGATTTCAAAACGCTGCTCCCGGAGCGGGATCAATGGGGGAACTTCTATATTGCTGATCGTCTGGCGAATGAATAAATTACTCACCACAATTTTATGGGCAGTGGCAGGGAGGGTTATATTTCGCCCTCCTTGTCAAAAACGACATGAATTATTCCAAAAATATTCTGGAGTCAAAAGAACGGAGGGAAGCCAATGGCTAGGGAAGTAGTGCCGAAGAAAAATAAATGCACACAGTGTGGATTTATCAGCAATAAAACCAAGTTGATCAAAATGCCGGGGATTACATTTGCAGTTTGTTTTAAGTGCGGAGGCAGATTGATTGATAATCCACAGTGGTTAGATTGGTTACGAGAGCAGCGAGAACGGACTCGCCAGGAAGCGATAGAGAACAACGGTGGATACATCATGGGCGTTAAAATCAACTAATCAATTCTAGGGAGGGAAACAGAGCCATTATGGGAGTTTTAATCTCTGATAAGCAAGCATTTGCAATCATAATGATCATCTTAATTTTTGTTGAATCTATTGGCGTTGGACTAGGCATTTTGATGGGATACCTATTATGGGGTTAGGAGGGAAACAGATGAAGGATCGATTGCAATGCCCGGAGTGCAACGAATTTTGGGAAGATTGCCCTTGCTGCGGGTCCCGGTTCTGCCCGGTGTGCCGGACACTCGAAAGTGACATTGACGACGAGGAAGGAGAAGGGGAGTCATGAAATACACAGAAGAGCAGATCGAAGCCATGTCTGGAACAGAATTGGATACCTTAGCGGAAGAACTTGTCTTCGGGGCCAAGCCCGATCCAGGGATGAAAGGTTGGGTGAAAATTGGTGAACTATCCACTTACCCGAATAGCTATTCGAACAATATAGCAGCAGCAATGTTCCTACTGGAAACCATGATATCAAAAGGGGCAGAAGTCAATATTGGCTATTTCGAAGAATGGGACTGCTCCATAGACTACCCTATAGGCTGCAATTGGAGAATGACAGGGAAGACGGCAGCGGAGGCCGTCACAAGGACTTGTTGTCTGGCGGCAGCTATGACAGGAGGGCATAAAGGGTGAGTAAGGAAAAATTTAATCCCGACAGACTGAATCATCAACTAATCGTTGCTGGCTTGTGCGGAATGGTAGAGGATGAAGGATTAACGCCACATCAGACGTTAGAAGTTCTTGAAGATATCAAGCGGCAGACATTCAATGCGCTTATGCAAATTGCGGCAGAGAGACAGGAGCGGGAGGGGAAAGACAATGGGAGAACAGTTATCGTTTGACATTATCCCGGAAATAGATGAGGATGCAACCCTGTCCGCAGTCATTGGGGCGTTCAAACTCTATCGAGTAAGGAAGCATTGCAATCTAGAAGAAACGGAACCGGCCATAACGACATCCTATGAGCCGCGCTTTCACGGCAACACAAACGCGACAAGTGATCCAACAGCAAAGGCAGCAATAAGCAATGCGTATATGATCGAAATGTATAAATACTGCCGACGAATAGAGCAGGAAGTAGAGAAGCTGCAGCCAGAGGAAAAGTTGATTATTCAAGAACGGTACATGAAAGATTACGTCAAGGATTATCAGGTATATAACTTTCATTTCAACCCGCCAATAAGTCCTAACACGTATCGAGACATTCGCAGGCGGGCACTTATCAAATTGGGGCACGGCTTGGGGCTGATAAAATTCAGACAAAAAAAGTGCAAAAAAAAGCACGAAAAAAGTACGCCGTGAACGAAAAACCAGTTTATGATTGTATTATGGCAGTAGCGTCAAGGCGCTGCCCATGCGGACGTGCGCGAGGTAAAACAAGGCCGCCGACGAGTGGAGCTTTGTTCTCGGAGTCCGCCGGGCCGTGTACTCATAGTATGCGGTATGCCAAGGCCGGCCGGCTGAGCCCATAATCAGCGGCAACCAGAAAGCCCTACATATTATGTAGGGCAAGGCAGGGATAACCTAATCCGTCAATCTGACGGTTGTGGAAGGATTGGGCAATCCTGGTCGGTACGTACCCGCTCTGGTGGTTGCTTGATGGAGCGGGACATACCAAAATCTAAGGGCTAACTCTTTCATTCTTGGTTATACTGATACTATCTAGTAATCAGGGGTGAGATCATGCCGGGGATGACAGAGCAAGAGCTAATGGCACGCTATAAAGACCATGTAACAAATAAGGAGTACACGTTGGCCATTTCTAAAGATGGGGAGCCTTGCGAGATTGCAGGCAAGATTATAGAGGATCTAATCAATGTGGACGGCGCTCTAATGGCTGTAACCAGCATGGGATTGTTTCAACTAATTCCAGATGAAGAAATGACAATGATGTACGTAAGGAATGATCCTAGATTCGTTGCGGTGTCAGATGAAATAATAGTAAATCTCGGAAACGTAACTAAGGTTGAAAGTGACTCAAGACGTATCTGGATGCATGACCAATCAGTCGTTGGTGATGAGTCGTACTGGACAGACTTCATAAGCAAATACGACTTGTTCCAGCAAGGGAAAGTAAGCGGCTGAACATAGCAATGAATTAAGCACCTGAGAGGGTGCTTTTTTATTTCTGAAAGGAGATGATACACATGGCATTGACGGCCAAACAGAAGGCATTTGTCCAGGAGTACCTGATAGACCTCAATGCCACACAAGCGGCAATCAGGGCAGGATACAGCGCAAAAACGGCGCGGAAGATAGGACAAGAGAACCTAACAAAACCAGACATTCAGAAGGCTATACAGGAGGCTATGGACGCACGAGCAAAGCGGACGGAGATTACAGCAGACAGGGTGTTGCAGGAATTGGCTAAGATAGGCTTTGCTAATATAACTGACTACCTGAGGGTTAGTACGTCTGAAAGAGTGGTTGAACGCAATACGGTTACGGATGCTGAAGGCAATGAAACGATAGTGCCTATCTTCGATATGGTACAAAGCGTAGAACTATTTGATACAGACGGCATTGATCGCGTAAAAATGGATGCAGTGGCGGAGATTTGTGAAACCAAATACGGCATATCTTTAAAGCTGCATGATAAGGTGTCGGCGTTAGAGAAGATCGGGCGCCATTTGGGGATGTTCAAGGATAAGGTGGAACTGGCTGGACAGGATGGCGGACCGTTGCAAGTAATTTTTGATGCGGGGATGAGTAAGGATGAGTAATAAAATTGTCATTCCATACAAACCACAGCCTCGGCAGCAGGTGTACCATCAGACGGTAGCAGATGAGATACTGTACGGCGGAGCCGCTGGAGGTGGGAAGTCGGAAGCGACCATATGGGACGCACTGAAATACGCTGTCCAGTATCCCGGCAGCCGGCAGATTATATTCCGGCGTACTTACCCGGACTTGCAGCGGTCCATTATAGCACGTACACTGCAGGTCTACCCCAAAGAGTTATGCAAATACAATGCGTCCAAACATGAGTGGTCATTTATAAATGGTAGCGTCATAGAGTTGGCTTACTGGGACAATGACGCCAACTATATGAACTATCAAGGTGCAGAATACGACGTTATCCGCTGGGAAGAGCTGACCCAGTTTGAAGAAAAATGGTACAAGTACATGCTTTCCCGGCTGCGCGGTAGTAAGCCATATCCCCGCAGCGTCAAGAGTACGACCAACCCGGGAGGCGTGGGCCACACATGGGTGAAGAAGCGATTCGTATCCATTGGCCCAGCTGAGACGGTCTATCACATTCCAGAGACGGACGACGATGGAAATGCGCTGTATTGGCCCGAAGGTACACCGCAGGCCGGGGAACCTATTATACGCAGCAGGATATTCATCCCCGCGAATGTACATGACAATCAAGCCCTGGTCCAGTCAGATCCGGGCTATTTGGCCCGCCTATTGGCGTTGCCGGACGTGGAACGCAAGCAGCTCCTTGAGGGGGATTGGGACGTGTTCGCCGGGCAATATTTCAGTGAGTTCAGCCGCGCCGTGCACGTCGTAGAGCCGTTCGAAATACCTCGGGACTGGAAAAGGTACCGGGCACTTGATGAAGGGTATACTGACCCATTCGTGTGTTTGTGGATTGCCTTGGCTCCAGATGGCACGGGGTATCTGTATAGAGAATTGGCACAAACAAAGCTGCTGACAAGCGAACAGGTAGAGCGCGTACATCTAAATACGCCAGTGTCAGAGCGATTTGAGTACAACGTAGCTGATACAAGCTTTTGGAATAAGGCCAAAACGGAGAACATCACGCCAGCGGAGATATTCGCGACCAAAGGTGTGCCGCTTATACAGGCCAAAAAAGAGCGTGTCAACGGATGGAAAAGACTGAGGGAATGGTTGCACGTTGAAGAACGCATTGACCATGTGACAGGGGAGCGATACAAGACGGCGCGCCTGAAGATATTCTCCACCTGCATCAAGGCTATAGAGGCCATTCCGGCCATGATGCACGATGAAAAGCAGGTAGAGGACGTGGCGGCACACAGTCTCGACCATATACCGGATGCGTTAAGGTATTGGGTTATGAGTCAGCCGACGCCCGGGAATGGCGAATCCGCATGGTCAGCGACGCCGGAGGCATTGCCCGGGAGACGTTCTGACTTCGATGACGATGACGACGATGATACACCAACCATACAAGGATTTTGGTAAAGGGGGATAACAATGAAGTTAAGTCAATTGGAAGACTATTTAAGCCAGTTCAGGAAGGCTACAGTATCGTGTCAAGACGTTGGCTGTGTAGATGAAGTGATTATCCGGTCTGAAGGCGGCGCCGGAATTGTAGACGAGCATTTTCAGGAGATCCAAAAGGCAATTCAAGAACATGACGGGATGATCGTATACGTGAGAGCTATGCCACACCTAAGGGAAGTTCTTGATCCTGAAGGCGAATGCGACGGTTTGTATCGAATGAGAACAAGGCTGTTCTTTGGGGAACTTGGCAAGTGCATTACGATGGAGCAGTACGAGAACCTGAAACAGTTGGGCGCTTATCTTGGTTAGGACGGTGACATGATGGAATATGCACTTATAGCGGTGATCGTTCTGGTCATCATCTTTTTGTGTTTACGTATTGAGGCCCAGGATAAGATTATACGCGATTTGAATGACAGGCTGATGGCTAAGGACTTTGCAGATTACGCAGCTATAAAAATGGCGCGATATGAACCAATCGAAGATATCCACGTACGTAAGCCGATCAGTTGGTTTGATGATGGCACAATACCGGACGGTGACAAGATGTGAAGATACTGGATAAGTTTAAAGGTATATTTTCCGATGCGTCCAGCGAAAAGCAGGACAACACAAACCCGAACACGCTCGAACAGCAGGAACTATGGGATACCGTATATCAGGATTATCAGGTTTTTAAAGCTGCGCGGCAGCCGATGGAAAGCATCTGGCAGCAAGAGCAGCGTTTCTACATGGGGGACCATTGGCGCGGGCTTCGTAGTGAGGCTGTATCCAAACTACGACCGGATGCGGTGGAGAATGTGGCATTCAGTCAAATTGAATCCATCGTAGGCAAACTGACGGGATGGATGCCATACCCGGACTATACGGCGATGGAGCCGGCAGACGAGGAAAAGGCGCGGGACCTGAACGACTTTATGCCGTATGAGTTGCGCCAGATTAAATTCAGGCACAAACATACAAGGGCGGTCCGGCGTTGCGTCATACATGGACCGCTCATATACAAGACGATATTTGATCCAACCGTAGAGGGCGGCCGCGGTATGCATCGCTGGCAGGGGCGCAATGATATTCTTCCGGTTGATTTGGGCAGTTTCTTTCCCGATCCGCGTGTGACGGACTTTATCCACTTACAGGACATGTCGGCGATCATCATCCACACGCGGCGACCATTGGAATACTTCAAGAGACGATGGCCGAAGCAAGGCACAAAGGTGCTGCCTGATAACGTGTCAGCGGATGTCGAGATTTTCAGCACGGATACGTACGATGCAACGGGTGGCGAGTCATCCATGAGTACGGCCGTAAGCGAGAAGACATCGGGCCTGATTGAATACTGGTACAGAGGATTGCCTAAGTTGGTATCCAAGGAAGACAAGGAACTATTCCGGGAGTTGGCCGAAGAGAAGCTTTCGCAAGGCATTGACCCGTCCGAGATGTTTGCGAAGGCATCCGGCAGTATGGAGGGCGTGCATTGTATATATATCAGCACATCGGGCGTGTATCTGGAACACAAGGCGTATGTATACGATCACGGGCAGTACCCTTTCACAGCACGTACCTTATATCCTGAGGAAGGCAACCTGTGGGGCAAGGGCTTCATGCGTGACATGATTAAGCCGCAGATCTTTAAGAACAAATACGCTGAAATAGCAATTGCCACAATGGCCAAACAAGGAAACAGCGCAATCATGTACGAAGAAGGGGCCATCGCGAAGCCGAGAGTGTGGCAGGAACAAAGGAGCATGGAAGGTGCGATGTTACCCGTGCGTACAGGCTCCTTGAATGGGGTCAAAGAACTGCAGGGAGTAAACGTCCCGAGCACGGTATTTAACATGCTTAACTATTACGACGAGATGTTACAAAAGATACCGGGACAGTTTGATAGCTCTAATGGTCAAGCTGATTCCAGGGTAACATCGGGGGAGCAGGCAAAGGCTCTTATGGCTGCTGCGGGGACGCGCCTCAACACCGTGTCTGACCTGATAAGCGAGGCGCTTGTTGATGTGTTTACCCAGTATGTGGAGCTAATAGCCCAGTTTTATACCAATGAAAGAATCGCGCGCGTTACAGGTCGAAATGTGTCTATAAGTAGGGATTCAATTATAAGCCGGGTTGAATCTCAATATGAAGTTGGTGAGCAAATACCAGACCCGGAAACGGGCGAGATGATGCCGGATGTACGTCCGGTACAGGAAGAATTTGTACCCGAGTTTGACATCAACGTGCATATCGGGGTAGACAAGCCACAGGATCGCGAGTACTGGCTGCAGTTAGCATTCAATTTGTTAAATGCCAAGGACCCTATTACTGGCCTCCCGATGATTGATGCGGAGGCAGTCCGCTTTGTCATTCAAACGGGCCGCATGGAACCTATGGATGTCATCCAGCGGAGAATAGAGCAGGAGGCAGGACTACAGCAGCAGTTTGTACAGGCCCAGCAGCAGGCGCAGCAGCTTGAACAGGAGAACGCAGCATTGCAACAAGCGTTGGCTCAGATGACCGATCAGCGTGTACAGCAAGAACAGGCAGACAAACAATTCAATCAATCTATTCAGCAGCAAAAGATGGACATGGAAGCAATCAAGCTTATGCATGACATGTCCAATCAAATGAATATAGCGCAGCAGGGCAATGTCCCTATGTTGCCTTAGCAGGGCTATCACAGTGCAGTGGTAGCCCTTTTTATATCAGCTCCCACCCATAGGAGATTGGAGGAAAGAACATGTTAGATGTAGACGGAAACGCCACCCATAGCGAAGAAGTCACAGAGCAAGTGTCAGCCCACCCAGAGGCAGACGATCGGCAGTCCATGATGGATGCATACGCTGCGTTCGGACTGGACTATCCGGCGGAGGAATCGGAAGAAGTACAAGAGCAAGAGCGAGAAGGCGAGCCACAGGACGAGCATCCCCCCACAGATGATGAACCTGTAGAGCGGCAAGAACGCAAGGGGATCACCGTCAAGCACAACAAGGAAGAAGTGTTTATCGATGAAGAGAAGATCCCAGAATACGCCCGCAAAGGACTCAATTACGACAAGATTGAGGGGCGGGCAAAACAGTACGAGCAGGCGCTAGACCGGATTGCAAAGCAGCAGGGATTCAAAGACCACGCGGATTTGGTTGCGAACCTTGACCGTATCGAGCAACAGGCGATCCAGCGTCAACAAGAACAGTTCGACACGCTCAAGCAGCAGATTCGCGAGGATGCGGAAAATGCCGGCCTTGACCCGGAGTTGGTTGATCAGTACCTCGAAAACCATCCGGCGTTACAGCAGGCGCGCGAGGTACTGGAGAAGGACAAGCTAGCAAGTGAGCTGCGAAAGCAAGAAGAAGAGAGTCGGCGCCAGACGGAATCTTGGGAAGCTCTATTTCGGAAGTATCCGCAATTGCTCGAGCAGACGAATGAAGACGGAAGCGCGGCCTGGATGACGCCGGAGTTGGAGAGCCGCATTCGCCGTGGCTATGACCCGATTGACGCCTATGAATTGGTGTACCGGGATAACATTATTGCCGACGAGCGCAGGCGCGCAGAGCAGGCCACGCTGAAACAACAGCGGCTAAATAAGCGCGCTGACGTGTTGAAAGATTCGGGCGCGAAACTGGAACCGCAAGCGCCGGAGGAACTGATGGCAGGATTTGCGTTGTTTGGCATTGATCCAAAGAAAGCGCAAAAGTATGCAAAGAACTTTGAATAGGAGGAACAGACATGCCACAAGGATTTAAGTATGTGTACAACGATTACGGCAAGGACCCAACGAGGGTGACATCGATTATAATGACCGACAATGAAGCTGGATATGCGGGGGAGGCCGTGAAGGTCGTAAACGGGCGAGCTACAAAGGCTGGGCCAACCGATGCAATTGCCGGCTTTCTGACATCAAACATCGCAGCAGGAAAGGATAGCCCATGTGAGATCATCCTTGCTCGCGAAGGAGATTGGTACGATGCACCATTCGTAGGTACGCCAGATGCCGGGTTTGTGTCCGGGGCCGATGCGGTAGCCGTGGCTGCCGATGGTCTAGCTGCTGATGCTGCCGTTGTAGCCGATGGCCCACTAGCAGTACTTACGGTAAACGACAATAACAAGACGTGCCGCGTGAAAGTTAAGAAGCGGCAATTTTCATAAGGGGGAATTGACACATGCAAACTAAACTTCGTTGGGATCCGCGAGTACTGGAACCAATCTTTAAGGAACTGTACTCATTGGAGCAGAAAGACAAGAAAGACTATATTCCGATGCTGTACAACGTTACGACATCGAACAAAGATATGGAGAGTTACGAAGGCATCGGCGCAGAGGGCCTGATGGAAGAATGGAGCTATTCGAACAATCAGGTCTATTACGAAGATGTAGATGAGTTGTGGCAGAAGGTCATCAAAAACCGGAAGTTCTCAGACGGACGAATCATTGAAAAGGATTTTGTCGATGACCTTAAATTGACTGAGATTAAGCGTAGAATTGCTTCCTTGGCGGATGCTGTATACAAGACGCAGCAGTTGCAGGGTGTTGAGTTCCTGAATAATGCATTTGTCGGCACAGGGCCTAACTGGCGCGGCCGGATGGATAACTATTTGGGTCCAGATGGAAAGCCGTTGTGTGCTGCCGATCATCCATATAGCCCGACGAACGACACCGATGTACAGTCCAACCTTGGGAACAAGCCGCTTACAATTGATTCGTGGGATGAAACGGCCGTTGCTATGCAGGAATGGAAAGACGATCGCGGCAATCCGCTGGCTGTCATTCCTGACACGCTGATTGTCGCTCCGTACAATGCCCGGGCAGCATTCAAGATCGCTGGGCTGCCTGACGCCGACCTGCCAAAATATGAGCCGGGCAGCAATAACTTCGATTCGAACATGTACATGGGCAACATCAAAGTTATTGTCAATCCGTTCATTTCGCCGAAGTACCGCAAAAACTGGTTCGCAGTAGATTCCGCCCGAATGAAACGGTTCAACATCTGGCAATGGAGACGGAAAGTTGAAAACGGCACAATGACCGATTTCGATACAGAAGTAGCCAAATATAAAGCTATCGGCCGTTGGGCGTATGGATATACGAACTATTCGTTCATCTACGGCCACAAGGTAGAATAGGGGGGCTCCGGCTCCCTTATTTTCTTGTATGGAGGGATATATATCATGTATCGTGATGAACTTGACGCCTTAAACGCGCTCGTAGAAGCGCAACGACAGACAAATGAATTGCTTGCCGATCTACTGCAGCGCGTAGGCGAAAAGGAAGGTGATTCGGGTGCTGTTAAAAGAGGTCGTGGAGGAAATACAGGAAAAGGCACCAAATAACTATCTTTCCCCGCGCTCAATCGTTCGAAAGGTAACACAGGTTCGGGACCGGCTGATCCGTCTGTACGGGTCCGCGCAGCAGCAGGCGGATGTGGTATGTACTGCAATCGACCTGCATAAAGGCCAGGCCAAGTACATCCCGCCATGCCCGCCCGGAAATGTGGTGGACGTGGATATCTTGGATACGGCCTATGGTGGTAGTGGAGAGTGGCGCAGAATACCGCTCAGACAGTTCAACGAGCTCTCGCCTCACACGCCGTATTATTACTTTACCGCGGGCATGATCGGCCTCGTACCAGAGCCAACCCAAGATGCTGCGACCGGTTTGAAAATCTTTCACGTACCAGTCCTACAAGAATTGACGTTGGGCGATATGGATAAGCCAACAGGGTTTGATCCTGATTATGATATGGTCCTTGTCTATGGGGTACTACGAGAGATTAGTGGCAACGATGAGCACGAAATGAAGTATCAGCAACTATTGAATGATTATCAAACGGCGAATAGCGGATGGGAACGCTACGCCGTCAAAGAAAGGTGGTAATGTCATGAGCCGTTACCCATGGCGCAATACAAGCGAAGACATTGCCGGTCAGGTTGAGTCCCAATGGGAAACACCATTAGGGGCACAGGCAAAGGCAGACAAGGCAGAGGCAAACGCCAAGGCGTACTCAGACGAGAAACTGAATGCGCATATCGGAACTGGTGGCGCGGCTCATGCCAATGCTGTACCTAATGGACTGGCCGGATTTATGACAGGGCTCGATAAGGCTAAGTTGGATGGAATAGAGGAAAGGGCTAATCATTATGTCCATCCGGCAACGCATCCGCCTTCCATCATCGCGCAGGATGCAAATAATCGGTTTGTGTCTGACACAGAAAAAGCAGCTTGGAACGCTAAGGCGAGCACAGATGAGGCGACAGCAACAACCAAGGGGTTGATGCCCGCCAGCGATAAGGCCAAACTTGACGAGAGCACGGCGTCCGCAACCCCGGGAACACTCGTGCAGCGTGACGCATCGGGAAGGTTTAAAGCAGCAACTCCATCAGCAAAAACCGACGTTGCCCGAAAATCAGAGGTCGATACCGTCCAGGATGATCTTGACGCACACAAAGCGGATGCCAACATACACGTCACAAAGGATGACCACGACAAACTGAATGGCATACAAGCAGGGGCGGAGGTCAATCAGAACGCTTTCTCAGCCGTCAAGGTAACCGGTCAGGGGGATGTAACCGCTAAGACAAAGACTGACGCCCTACGGATTGCTGGCGGCACAGGGATTACAATAACAACGGACCCTAGCACGAGTGAGGTTAAAGTTACAGCCACAGGAAACGCAACGCCCGGGCCGCACGCAGAAACACACCTCCCAGGCGGAACGGACGTGATCCCATATGCGACTTCAACAACGGGCGGCTTGATGTCGCCAGAACATGTAAATGGAATAGGGGAACTAGATGGGTCACTGACTTCGCACAAGAACGCCACGCTTGTCCACGGCGCAACTGAAGAGGCGACCGCCAATAGGATCATTAGACGAGATAGTGCGGGACAAGCAAAGGTTGGGGCCCCTACAGAGGATGAGCACATCGCTCGAAAAGTAGATTGTGACGCTGCCGAGACCAATGCAAAGGCATATGCTGCACCTTTGATACACACGCATGATGCCTCTGATATCATTTCTGGAACAATTGTGGCCGCTCGTTTACCATCTGCCTCGACTGGAGCCAAGGGCGTTGTTCAACTTTCGGATGCTCTCAACAGTACATCATCAACGTTGGCTGCCACAGCAAACGCCGTCAAAAAAGCCTACGACGAAGCTCTAGCGGCAAAGCAATCTGGAGTTGATGCCAAGCAACAGACGGTGGACGCCATCAACTCCTTGGGAGGATCTGCGTCCACAAGTGATAGCTGGGCGGTACTGGCCAACAAAATTAGAGGCATCCGGCAAGCCGCAGGCGGGCTGGACATCTCTGAAGCATTCCTATCGAAGTATAACCGTCAAGCAGGCAATAACAACGGTAAAGGGTTTATCAACAGCAATGACAATTTCCTCTTTGTCGTACAAACCGGGATAGTAACAGCACCTAATATGGTACTGCGGGAAGTTAATCAACAGGGAACTGTCGTGAGAGATACGCCGTTAGCAGCCGATGCAGGAGAGAACTCCATGAATTTGCAAGACAAGCAAGGCGCTGTTGGCGAGAATGTGGCGATATTTGCCACATACGGCGGATCTACTGATTACTATCTTTATGTCTATAACCTCGATGGTACAAGGATATCAAAAAATAAGGTAACAAATGCAGATGCTGCTTACGCAATTGATGTGTGCAGAGATGGGGCAAATATATTTATCATAAATGGTCGTGACCCTATCTCTATACTATCTGATACGGGCACAAAACTCTTCCAATTGGCGAGTGGCAAAGTAGACAGTATCCTGGGTACAGGAGCTTGGCTCAGCAAGACAAAGGCATTTGTGGCAGTTTATACAGATGACGGCTACAATAAACTGGCCATAATAACGCGTAACGGAACATCCTTCAGCGCAGTCATGGGGGTGTGGAAGTTACGGTAGGGCGGGCAATGGACTTCTTGGCCGCTCATGCATACCGATGATGGGAGGAATGAATATGATAGGGTTAAAGATTACTAATGTTGTGGGGGTTAACGGCGGTGACTACGATTACAAGGGGCTAGACATCCATAAATTCCTTCCCGGGACTCAGGTGTACCTCGCTGGTACAAGAGATTTTTACGTCATCACGGAACAGGATGACATCCCAGAGCACAAAGATATTACGCTCATTACAACCGAAGAATATGAGGCAGTCTATGAGGAAGATCGTAACAAGCGGTACGAGCCGGGGCCGATTGAGAAGCTCCAGGAAGAGAATGCAGAGCTTCGAAAGCAGATAGACGCAATGCAACTCGCCCTCATGGGCATTATGGATACAGGAGGTAATGCTTAATGAAGAGTCCATTCTATGCGTTTTTGGTGGATTGCTGGCGCAAGGGATTCGCGGATGAGAAGAAGCTGCAATCCTACGTACCGCGGTATATATCAGAAGAAGAGTTTCAAGAAATCATAGAAACGAAGCAATAAGCGCCTGCCCTATGGTAAGGCGCAATTTTTATATAGGTAGGTGGTAGTTTGAACCTCCGCGAAATCATTACCGAAGCTGATATCTTAGTGCCGAATGAGGTGCCTACCGCGGACAAGGTGATATGGCTTAATGCGCTGAATCATGACTTTTTCAACGTTGTGAAAATACCAAAAATGGCATGGTTTGATTCGGTGGCCGGACAGAACGTATACTCACTGCCTGCCGATGTCCGCATGAAGAATACGGATATGTGCATGGTGGGCATGATCCAATACCGGAGCATTCAAACAGAGGATGTGGCGCCGCTGCAGAATAGCTATATGATCGACGACGAGACACATACGCTTGTACTCACTCCTGCACCGTACCAATCGGACATGCAGGGGATTGTACGGTATCGTCGTATAGCTACCACAACCTTCAGCAGCGCTACCCTTGCAGCCGCACCGGACACCCCAGAAGAATATCACTGGACGTTCATTCCGGGGCTATGCGCATTCATAGCTAATACGCAGGATGACAGCGTAAAGGCGGCTAACTATGAGGCCCAGTACAAGGCTGCATGGAACGTAGCAGCCCAGAACTATCAAGTGGGTGAATCTATATGAAGCCGGTTCAGTATTCAACACCGAATTACCAGCCGCTGCCGGGCATCATGCAACCCATTTCCATACGAGAGTTTCGCGGAGTTAGCACCTTCGATCCCCTGACACTAGAAGATAGCTTTTTTACCGACACGGTAAATATGACAACGGATGATTACCCGGCCATCGTGACAAGGCCTGGTTATTCTAGGATCGGAGACATGGGCACCAAGGTTCTGGGCATAGGTGTGTGGAAGGATAAGGAGTTACATGCAATTCATAATGATGGGACTTGGTGGCGATGGAGGTTTAATAGTACTAGTTGGGACAAACTCGCCAGCGGGTTAAATACATCGGCTGATTGGTCCTTTACGAGTTTCCAGGGTAACTTGGATGATATCAATTTGATAGCAAGTAATGGCGTCGATCCTATCAAGCGCTATGACGGAAAAACGGTCCAGAATTTGAGTGGAGCCCCGGACAAGGGAAATTACATCACAACGTACCAGAATCGCCTCTGGTGCGCTGTAGGGAAGGAGCTACATGCATGTGCGCTTGACCGTCCCACTGAGTGGCAGAAGTTCGAAGGACTTGAGGATGACA
The DNA here is from genome assembly GCF_021654795.1 of Paenibacillus dendritiformis. Lineage (NCBI taxonomy): Bacteria > Bacillati > Bacillota > Bacilli > Caryophanales > Paenibacillaceae > Paenibacillus > Paenibacillus dendritiformis. The sequence goes on along the minus strand of NZ_AP025344.1, from coordinate 5,767,197 downwards.
GTTATGTGAAAGACATGGAAAGCAGCCGCGGCGAAGACATCAATATGCTAACCGGCAGCCTAACGAAGCTTACGATTGGAATGCCGAATAGCCTTCATGAATTGTACGGCGGGCTACCATCCGATTTCAACACGCGCTTGATTACGGAAGACATGGGCCTCATCAACAACAAGTCCGCTGTGACGCAAGAGGGATTCATGAGGTTCATGCACCGGACCGGCATTTACGAATACGGCGGCGGCGTGCTGCCAAATAAGACGTTCTCGGACGTGATTGGTAAACTCATTTCCGACATCACACCTGAAAGCGTGGCCGGCTCAGATGGCACAAAGCTGTATTTCCTGCTGCCGCCTGATCAACTGCTTGTATTCGATCCGCGCCCGGGCGTCCAGGCATGGAGCATCTGGCGCGGGATCCCGGCAACACATTTTGTCACGATGCAGAATCAGCTTTATATTGGCGATGCAGAGGGCCGTGTATTGCGTCTGGGAGACACGACGGATCACGGCAATGCTATTCCATGGTCGGTAACGACGAAGCCGTTTACTGGCGTGTCAGCGGCCATGAAGCAACGCTGGTATAAGATGTGGCTGGTGGTTGAACTAATCGGCAGCATGGACGTGCATCTTTCGCCATCTATCTCCGGGGATGACTGGGTACATGTTCAATCCATATCAGGTGGATCGGCGCCTCAAGTGCGTAGGGTTATTATACCGGTAGCGAAGTTCGCGCGTGAGAATTGGATCCGGGTACGCTTTTCGGGGACTGGCTGGGCACGTATTCACGAGTTCACCAGACAGACTCGACAACTGCCGCTATATTAAGGGGGAATGTACTATGGCAATGTGGAGTGACATGCCGAGGATTTCGGCGCCGCCGAATACAAAGGAAGTAGACGTACTATTGAGCTATACCAAGAATTTAGCGGACATTACGGCCCGCATGGCTAAGGATCTGGAGTTCATTATCAACGGGAATGTCGATTCGAAAAACATCCGGGCTGAATCAATTGAGACGCGAAACCTGAAGGCCAACTCTATTACAACGGATAAGATCAACGCAGGCGCAGTAATTGCAGAAAAAATTGACGTCAAGGAACTGTCTGCAATCTCGGCTAACCTGGGCCATATCGTGGCAGGGCTAATTGAATCCATCCAGATCTACGGTTCCTATATCGCTACAAGGCAGAGTGGATACCCTCGCTGTGAAATGTCGAATACAGAAAATATGTTCGCGGCACAGGGGGATAGTGGTCGCTCTATTAAAATGGTGGCATACGGACCATTAGGGGTGCCGCTCTTGTCCTTTACCAATAACCAAGCAATGACCTTATTGAGTCATAGAAGTGCTGGGTTTTATATAGAGGCCGGATCATCTGATGTTAATATAAACGGGGCCAATATTTTTTTGATTCCAGCAGGAAAAGTAGTTGTGCAAAGTTGGGATGATATTTACAGCGAAGATGATCGACAAACTTTAAAAGAAGCATTGGGTAAATGAAAGTAAATCCTTTTTGTACCTACGGCGAACATGATATAATTACCAAAAACAATGATTGTGAGGGATGACGATGAAAAAATTTATTTCTGGAGTCATTGTTGGCGCATTAATCATGCTTTCGCCTCAAGTATATGGTGCAGCGTCTTCTGTGATAGGCAAAAAAATTGATGGAGAAATGATTGTAAAAATCGACGGCAAGCAAGCAGGAACTGCAGCCGTGGTTGAAGGGAAGAGCTATTTGCCTGTTCGGGATGTTGCGAAAGAATTGGGGTTGAATATTAAAGTGGAAAACAAGGAAGTAGTAATTACATCTACGGACAATGACAAAATAGCGGAAGAAGTAAAAAAACAAATCGATGCAATGAAAAAAGAAGAAGAGATTGAAAAATTAAAGCAAGAAAGACAGAGTATCAAAAACAAATTGGAACAGGATAACTCAAATATTGAATTATCAATTACCTATCTCCAGAAAGCTAAAGAAAAATATGATGATATTGTTTCCAGAACTAATGACCAACAATTAATTGACCCATATAAGAAAGCTTATGAAAGTTCAAAAACTGGGCACGACAATCTTTTGAAACGAATTGAGGACAGCGAAAAAGAACTTGAACGCATCGACAATAGACTGAAGGAATTAGGAGCCGAATAAGGCTCCTTTTTCTTTTGAATGTTCATATGAAAACCACCCAACAATGCGGGGTGGTTTTGTTCATTACTTCTTGTGCTTTGTAGGATCTACAAGTTTATACCCTTCGCCTGATTTTTGCGTTGGAGGGAGTGGGTTGCCTTTTGTGGATGTGACTTCCCTGCCCTTACTGCCTCCGCGCGGCCCTACTACTTCATACTGGCCGGATCTAGGAGTTGTAGTTCCTGGCTTTAAAGGCTTCGTCATTGTGTTCACCTCCTTCTATATCCAAATATAACCGATGAAAGGAGATTATTCTATGGTAAACGACATTAAAATTGGGTGTTACACATATCATGTCGAAGAAGTGGAGTGCGTAAATAAATTCACTCCCCGTGCTGGAGAAATTGATTACTTCGCCAGGAAAATAAGAATTGACAAAGACATGGACGAGGCGCAGAAAAGAGAAACGTTAATGCATGAAATTATTCATGGGCTGGAAGACTTCATGTGTTTCGAATTAGAGGAAGAACAAGTTATGAAGCTTGGCAAAGGTTTAGCTATGGTATTCAAGGACAACGCCGAGATACTAAAACGGTTTACGATTTGATAGGGGGGAGGCAAAATGGCAATAACCGTACAAGGGTCTATCGTCAAGAAAGACGAACCGAAAAGCGTTATAGCGCAAGCGGCAAACAACGTTCGGGGCCAAACGAACAACGGCCAGACTCCATATTCCCAGCCAAACTACGGGCCTGGCCGAATTAATCAGACGCTTGGGTACATGCAGGATTTGATCATGGGGCAGGGCCAGCAGGGCGGGAGTCAGACGTTTCAATTTTCCGGGCCGCAGCCGTTTACCTACAATGCCGATTCCGATCCGGCATATCAGGCCGCACTCTCTACAGCGCGCCGGAACATCGCGGATCAGCAGGCCAATACCAATGCATTCCTGCGCGCAGGCGGACAGGGCAAGTCCTCGTACTCCGAAACGGTAGCCAACCAGATCGGGGCCCGCGAGATGTCGAGGGTATCAGATACGGTCATCCCGCAGCTTGTACAGCAGGCGTATCAGCGTTACTCGGATCAGGCTGCTCGTGATCTGCAACTCCAACAGATGAATTACGGCGCGCAGCAGGAGGCTGAGCGTAACCGCATCAATGACTTGGCTAATCTGTTTGCACGTCAGTATCAGTATGACGTACAGCGTCCAATGGACGAGGCGCAACTGACTGGCGTCTATTTACCCAGCGAGGCCCGGGAGGCGGTGACTGGTTCGGGACAACAATCGAAACAGGCCGACGGTATCCGGGCACAACTCGCATCGCTGGGCATTAATCCTGATTTATACGGCGCCAACGTTAATAGCGCGCAGGCCCCAATGGGTATCCGCACGCTGGCGGGGCAGCAGATGGACCTGGCAAAGATACAAGCGGAAAACGACATCGCGCTAAACTGGGATCGTATGGCGCTCGCCAAACGCCAAGCGAACAACGACGCTGCGCTTGCGTGGAGCCAGTTGAGCGGCCACATGCTCTATCCGCAGCAGGACTGGACAGGCTACCAGCGGCAAGTTAAGCGCGGAGATCAGCCATTAACATTGGGCGGTATGCAGCAGCAATTGGCCCAACAACAACAGCAATTCAACCAGAAACAACAACTCTTCCAGAACCAACTACAGGAACGCCAATTCAACGAAAACGTGCGGCAGTTTGGCCTAGAGTATGCGTTACGGCAGCTTGGACAACAGCAGCAGTACCAGATGGGACAAGACAGGCTTGCTCTTGATGAGGCGCGATTCGGTTATGACATGGCGACGGCCGGAAACAGGACGACTCAACCGAATTACACGATGGATCCTAAGACGCTTGTGAATATGCTGACCGAGCAGTTCGGGGTTCGAGATAAACAAAACCCAGATAGACCGTACATTCCAAAGAATATGTCCGATACCGAAAGAGCAGAAATCGGACGTGTCATAGCATCAGCTAATATGTCATTAGCTGATAAGGCATATGTAGCGCAATTGATGGGAGTACGGCTCCCAAACTGACGAGCCCCGCCGGCGGAAATGCTAGCGGGGCTTCGTTGAATAGTTCGCTTGGCGGTGTGCTGCAAGGTACAGGCGATCTGTTTGTTAAGTATGGCAACAAGTATGGGATAGACCCAGCTTTATTGGCCGCGATCAGTATTCATGAGACAGGGAACGGTACATCTTCGGCCGCCCGCAACAAGTACAACCTGGGCGGCATGATGGACCCATCATCGAATTGGACAAAGCTCATGTCATTTAAGAGCATTGAAGAGGGAATTGACGCAATGGCCCGGAACTTGAAAAAGAACTACATCGACCAAGGTATTACTTCAATCGAAGGTATTGGGAAGAAGTACGCTCCAGTAGGGGCAAAGAATGACCCGCGTGGTCAAAATAAACACTGGATTCCAGGAGTAACAAGCTATTACAACAAACTGAGGGGATGAGGCTATGGCATCGCAGAAAGACCAGATCAAAATGTACCGCGATATCTACCGTCAAAACAGGGATGATGTGGGCGGGTATATTCAACAGTCGCAGCCTCAGCCCCAACAGCTTGATCCCGAGATGCAAAAATGGGCACAGTTTTTCGATGACTTGAATGCCGGAATAGACCCATACCAGAGAGAGGCGCGCGCTGCACTACCAAAAGAGTTGACTGCGTTGAATCCACTTGAAGGCTCGAGTTTGCTGCAACCTCCAAGGCAGCCTAGCAAGTTGGAAAAGTTGGGGAATAGTATTGTCTCCCCGGCGCGGCCAAAAGAGACGCAAGCGGACATCAACCGCAGACGCAGGGCGGAAATACAGCCAAGAAACGGATTCGAAGCCGCCGTTAAATCTGTTGCCGATCCGGTTGCGAATTTCATCGACAGCTTGTTATATGAAAACGTCGCGGGTCAGTTTGTTACCCGTGCCGGACACTCGGCGGCGGGGATGGTCGGGCCGACTGTAACCCCGAAGCCAGAGACAGGATCGAAGATCGCGGATGTTGTGGCCGATATAGGCGGTGGCATCGCGGGATTTGGTCTGAATGCTGCCACAGGCGGCGCCCCGGGGACGAACCTGTTAAGTGGTCCATATCGCGCCGCAGATGCCGCCTTGCTCTCTCCTGGAGGACAGAAGCTTACGCAGGCAGCGGCGAATCAGATCGGGAAAGTATTTAAGCCTGAGACTGCGCAGAAGTTGGCGGAAACAGGACTGCGGGGTGCTGCCGCTGGAGCAATCCAAAACGTAGCTCAGTCGGGGATGCGTGGGGAAACTGATGCTCAAGACATCGCACTAGCGGCCGGCCTTGGTGCCGGTCTGGGTGCGTTGGGGGATGTCGCCGCCTATGGTATAGGCCAGGGTATCAAGACCCTAATGAAGAAGAACGGCATTCCAGAAAAGGAGATAGCAGAAATTTTGGCTTTGCCGCCTTCTGGCAAAGAAACGCGTATGGCAGCCGCTGCGGAACGGTCTCGGCTGCCGGTAGGTGAGGAGCCGATAATCAGCCCTCCGCAAACGAAGGCGATAGCAGAAAACGTAAGCGCTGGCCGTCCAGAGCTGCAGCAGATCGACAATGCCATGAACGATCTGCAAATGAAGCACGAACAAGCGATCATTGACGAGTATAAGGCTCTCAAAGAATCTGTTGCTCAACTCGGCGAGAGTCGGCCGACGAACAAAGAGTTATATGAGGTGGCGCGCGAGCGAGTAGGCAGAACTGGATTTGACGAGCCGCCGCGTCCTAATGATAACATTCCAGAGTTTTTGCGACTTCGACGAAATCAAGAGGCCGCGGCACCGACTCCAGAGCCGCTGAATCCTCCAACCGAGCCATCCCCAAAACATACCCTGAAGGAACAACTAGACGCATCCCTAGAAGAGATGCAGCAGCCTATGGGTATATCGGCATTCGGGAAGGCGGGTACGCCTTACGAGCGTGCATCTCTTGAGGATACGATGTCACAGATACGCTCCAGGTCACAAAAAGAACTTGACGTCAGAACGAAGAAGGATACGTTTTATCAGAACTTTGTCGATGATGTCCACGCGTTCAACAGATTCGACAAGTTTGCGGAGAAGGTGCTGGGCCGTCGGTTGAAGGCATCCGAGAGGGTGCATACATCTGCCCTGAACGCGCGCGGGGCGGATATGATTGCGAGCCAGATAGTCAAGGAAGGGCTAGTTGATAAGAATGGGCAAGTCGTCGGCCGCTCCCTGAAGGAACGGTTGGCTGGGCTGCCGTTGAACCGGTACGCAGAATTCGAGGACTACCTTCTAAATCGGCACGCCATCACGCGCGCAGAACGCGGCGAGAAAGTATTCGGCGAAAAGGTCAAATGGAATCCCGAGATAGCTGAAGGGAAAATAGCACAATACGAACAGAAGTATCCGATGTTCAACCAGATAGCAGAAGACTTGTATGACTATCAACGAACAATGGTACAAAAATGGTTGGTCGATACGGGGATGATCTCGCAGGAACAAGCAAATGCCTGGTTTGAAGCGAATCCTTTTTACGTACCCAACAAACGGTATTTCTCTAACATCGAGAAAGGCGGCGCCGGATACCGAGCAAAGAAAGGGTACGCCAACCAGTCAGTGCCCGTAAAGAAATTCAATAAGAAAGGCTCGACGCGTCAGATCATTTCGCCGATTGAAAGTATCATCGAGAATACGGATGCCTTTGTAAAGGCTGCAAAGCGGAACGAGGTCATGCAGAAATTTGTCCAACGTTTGAATCAAGATCCTGAAGCATACCAAGACTGGGCGGAGATTGTGCAGTCTTTTTCCGATGTTCGGGACCTGAAGAAGATGCTGGATGACGGAATCGGTTCGCTGCTGGACGATGTTGCGAAAGACTACGATAAAGCGTTCAAGCAGACCAATCTTGATACGGATGATATTGTTCGCGTGCTTGTAGACGGGGAACCGGTGCATGTGCAGATCAAGGACAAGGACTTGCTTCGATCTGCAATGGCGCTGGGACCGGAACGGTCGGCGTGGCTGCTCGATCAGGTAGGCAAGCTCACGAACATGTTCAAGACGTTCACGACGGGGGTTAACCCCTATTTCGTGGCGCGAAACATTACGCGAGACCTAGGTGATTCGTGGGTATTCTCGAAATCAACGGGGAATCCGTTGGCCTTCGTGAACGACTTCCTGAAGGCTGCAATAGACATTTTCGGAAACAAACAGGCGTGGAAGGAATACAAAAACATCGGCGGTGGGCATACATCACAGGTAGCAAGCAGAAACATGCTTATGCGAAGTAAGATGGATGTTCTACCGAAAACATATTATTCGCGACTTCGGACAGGCCCGCGCTGGCTATGGTCCAAATTAGAGGACGCTTTGTCCGCTACGGAGTCCATGAGTCGGCTGGCAGAGTTTAAACGATTACGAGGTTCAAGCACACCGGAAGAGTTGCAGAAGGCACTATACGAGGCTCAGGAAGTGGCTGTTAATTTCAAGCGCCGTGGTGCGCTGACCAAAGAAATAGACAAGGTATTTCCTTACTTCAATGCTGCCGTACAGGGCTTGGATCGATTCGTGCGCTCTTTTAAAGACGACCCAGTGAAAGCTCTTGTTAAAGCCACACTAGCGATGACTGTACCGACAGCGGTGCTTTACGCAATGAACAGAGATAACCCGAGGTATCAAGAACTGCCAGAGAACACGAAGGATAATTTCTTCCTTATCCCGATAGATGGAGGGGAGAAATTTATTCGCATTGCTAAACCTCGGGAATTTGGCGTGTTGTTTTCAGGCTTACCAGAAAGGCTGATGCGACAATTTGCAGATGAAGATCCAGATGCATGGGATGAGTTTGCATCATTACTTGTGAAGACATTTTCTCTCCCTGGACTGGAAGGTGGGCTGACAGCCAAGGGTGGACTTCCACAAAAAGCGCTGGGTACGCTGCGGGACACGATTGGCGGTCCATTCGTCGACCTAGCGATGAACCAAAACTTCGCGGGATCTCCTATCGTGCCTGGGTATCTTGAGCGCTTGTCGCCGGAATTACAATACGACGAGAAGACAAGCGGCCTAGCGCGTAAAACTGCTGAGCTTATGGGCGGATCGCCAAAGCAATATGACTACATCATGCAGCAGTATCTAGGAGGGATAGGAAAAGCCATACTTCCGGGGGCGGCGCCTGCGGGCAATCCACTCAAGGAATTGAGTGCTCAATTTGTGACTGACCCTACTTACAGCAACAAACTCTCTACACGGTTTTACGACGTCAAGGACAAATTGGATCAAGCATACGCTGATCGCGGTGTAAAAGGCGAGCTTCCAGAGTGGTATTCCGATGGGGCGCGCAAGCGCTTGAACAAGTTATCTGAATCAATGTCTAACACACGGAAAGTCATGAAGGCAATCGAGGCAGACAGAAACCTAAGTCAGAAGGAGAAGGAAGAGCAGCTTCGTGAACTGCGCGAAGAAATCAACGAATTGGCACGCATCGGCATCGAACTGACGAAGGATTTGAAAATACCGAAATCATAATGCCCTCGGATATCCGGGGGCTATTTTATTGAGGGGGAAATTACATGGAAAAAGTAGTTATGGCATTGAGTCAAATTGTAGGAGACTACGCGCCGAAGCAACTAGCGGCTGGTGGAGCGGCTGGGATGTTTGGTGTTCTCGTCGCGCTGTATGGAGATTGGACGTCATTGCTAACGATATTACTCATTGTTGTGGCTATTGATTACGTGACGGGTGTCATGGCTGCTGGGGCCGAAGGCAAGTTGAAAAGCAGCATCGGCATGATCGGCATTGCGCGGAAGATATTTATCTTCATGGTTGTGGCGGTGGCTCACCAGGTGGATACTGTCTTGGGCGATCAACACATGCTTCGTGATGCGGCGATTTTCTTTTATATGGCTAATGAATTGCTATCGATAATCGAAAATGGCGGCCGCTTGGGCGTACCGATGCCGAAAGTCTTTATCAAGGCCGTGGAAGTTCTGAAAGCAAAGGGAGGGGAGGAAAAAGATGAGCATGTATAACTATATCGTTGATCACATTCCGCGTAACACGCCGTATGATCGGCGTCCTGGGAACAAGATGGACGCGACAACGCTGACAATTCATAACACAGGAAATCCGTCGTCTACCGCTCGGAACGAGCGCGGATGGCTCACGAACCCGTCAAACAAGCGGACAGCATCATATCACATTGTTGTGGATGAACACGAAGCAATCGAAGTCCTGCCGCTAAACGAAAATGCATGGCACGCAGGTGATGGTAACGGCAATGGCAATCGGAAGTCTATCGGCATTGAAATCTGTGAGTCCGGTAACTACGGTAAGACTCTTCAAAACGCGGCTGCACTCGTAGCACGTATGCTATATGAGCGTGGATGGGGCGTAGATCGCCTGAGACGGCACTTTGATTGGTCGGGTAAGATTTGTCCTAGATTGATGTACAGCGGAGGTAAATGGACAGCCTGGGAGCGGTTTAAACTTATGGTACAAAAGGAGTTGAACGCAATGGATAAACCGAAGCAGCCTGATAAATCGGCCGACGGCGTGACAATCACTGTCGACGGTCGCGAGTTGGACGAGGCTGGGATTCTAATCGGAAATACCGCCTATGTTCCGGTTCGGGCGGTGCTTGAGGCAGCCGGCGCCAAAGTGAAATGGGATGGAAAGGGAAAAAAGGTCAACATAACTTCATCGTGATTGGAGACACTATTGGGGTGTCTTTTCCTCCGAAAAAAGGGCCGCGGTAGTATACCGCGGCCCCTACAACTCCTTGCTTATCTTCTAACGATCGTCCGGAATGCATTATCTAGCGTACGAATCTCAGCGAGCAATCTCGAATCTGTAAGATCGGTCCATCCCAATATGTTGCTGACTTGTCCGACGTAAAACGTATGAGCTTGCTGCATTAAATCAGACCCGTCAAGTTCAGATACAAATGCACGGAACACCTTTTCATATGGATTCATAGCCTTCTGCCTCCATAGTATTTATATAAGAGAGGGGGCAGATGCCCCCGTATGGTTCACTTTAATATCAACGTTACAGTGTTGAGGATGATTGAAATGACAAGCAACACGATTGTGATGTCCGCCTTTTTCATCCGCATATCCACTCCTTTCTGTTGCTGTGGTATACTTGAGTTGGACGACCGAGCCACTACCCGCCCCCGAAGGGGCGAGTAGCTTCCCATCCTAACGGAGTAGGGAAATGACGGCGGTTGCGAGTTGGGCCAGAGCCGTGAGAAGCAGGACCCATTCTCGTACCTTGACTCGGTCGTCTTTTTGCTGTGGTGGCGGTTGCGGTGGCCGAGTCTGTTTTTTCTTTTTAGCCATGTGCTCACCTCCTTTCTATACCCTCATTATATACTGGTACCACTATATAAATCAAGTGTTTTTATACTGGTGACAGTATATTTTTTGTGTTATTATTCAGAAAAGGGGTGAAGCTATGGAGAAGAAAGGTAAAGCTGCGACCAGAGCAAAGGATAAGTACAATTCGGCAAACTATGATCAAATTAAATTGTGGGGCCGGAAGGGAGACCGCGAAAGAATCGATGTGGCTGCTGCGAAAAGCGGGAAGAGCAGGAACGCCTTCATCATGGAGGCCATCGAAGAGAAAATCGAACGGGAAGGGTTGGAAAGCCAGACAGAAACTAAAGAGCCCCGGGATTAGTCCCGAGGCTCTTTGTTACATAAGATACCATATTACTTTACACAACCGTATGCTTTTGGGTAACTTGCTTTACATCGAAAAGTGTAAAGTAGACCCCTTGACATTTCCTCTCTACAACCATCCTGCTAAAAATTCGCGAATTTTACAACTTAGCTATCGCAAAAGAAGAAAGTATATAGATAAGTTTGCTCCGTTTGTGTAAAATGTTGGATAACACCAAAAAGAGGGGGATAATATTGGAAATCAAATACGTATTATTGATTCTGACGATAGGAGTTGCGATTTGGGGCATCAACCTATATAAGCAACAAAACAGTACATACAAAATACCATTAATCGCGACTTTCGTTTTAGGGGTGATAACCATGGCCCTTTTTGCATTTAGTTCCGTGGCCGACGATACAAAGGATGTTGTTTCGTCTTCGGTTGAAAAGTCGTCCCAAAAGGAAGAGAGTGGTTTTTCGAAATATTTCAAAAATGATCTCGAACCATTTGCGAAAAGTATAAATGCCGATATTGATAACAACTGGAAGTATTATATGATCGAACCTATAGAGAGACTTGAACGCGACGGCGACCTGGAAGCATTCCGAGGGGACATGGATTTACTCATCAAACTTTACAGCCTTACGGTCGCGAATATCAATAACATGAAAATCCCGGATACTCTCGAGACGAGCGATCGACAAGATATAATGGAATACCGGGATGAATTGAGTAAGGCGGTAGGGTTGCGGCTCGTTATCGCGAAGACCTTGGTTGAACTGGACGACGCAGATAAAGTTATTAAGTATGATGCAAGCAAAGACATGGCAGAAAGCGAACAACATCTCAAGTCAGCAGCTAAAGCCTTTGAGCGAGCGGTGAAGAGAAATATAAAAGCCTCGGAATGATCCGAGGCTTTCTCTTTATTGTGATTTCGCCCAATCGAGGAGCGTTTCAATGTGTCCGATGCTCGCGTCACACATATAGGTGAGACCATAGGGGCTGTAGTATCCTGCAATGATAATTCTGCCGTATTTCGTTTCGACTAAAAATTCAAAAGAATAAAAATGCTCCGACTTTGTTATGATTGATTTTAGAATTTCGCCTTGTTGCAGCTTTATTTCGAGACGGCGGACATCCTCGTTATTCATTACTCCCTTTAGTTCATCAAGCGTCATATAGAACCCTTCCTTCCGTGACCATATTTTGACCATATTCGTACCTGAAAGTATCCGAAATTATCCGAACTTAATTTCTCTAAAGCCTGATTACCCTAAGAAATCCTATATAATAGGAAGCGAAACAATACGGAGATGATCTTTCCGCTAATCGAGGATGCGCTTCTGCATGGCGGGCTGGCGCTCGTGGCGACGCCGCGGCGGGATGTGGTGCTGGAGCTGAAGCCGCGGATCGAGGAGGCTTTCCCGAACGAGCGGGTCGTGACGCTGTATGGCGGAAGTCCCGACCGTTGGGGCGAGGGCAGAATTACGCTGGCGACGACTCATCAACTGCTGCGGTTCGACCGGGCATTCGATCTCGTTATTATTGATGAACTGGATGCGTTTCCTTATCACAATGATCCCATGCTCCATCGCGCGGCAGAGCGAGTTTGTCGCCGAGGGGGCGTTTTTGTGTTTCTGTCGGCCACCCCGCCGGAAGCGATGCAGCGTCAAGTGCGGCGCGGGACGCTGCGGCATGCCCGGGTGCCGGTGCGGTATCATCGGCATCCGCTGCCGGTACCGGTACGGGTCCCGATGCCGGGCGTAGCGACGTGTCTGGCGCGCGGGTCGCTCCCAGGGGGCCTGATCCGCCGTATGGCGGAATCGGTTGAGCGGGGAGCGCAGGTATTTATCTTCATCACCCGCATCCGGCAGGTGGAAGGTGTCGTGCGGCTCCTGCAGCGGCAATTTCCGGAGATTCGGGTGGAGGGGACCTCCGCAGCGGATGAGCTGCGTGGAGAGCGGGTGCTCCGCTTCCGGGAGCGGGATATTCGGATGCTGGTTACGACGACGATTTTGGAGCGGGGCGTTACGGTTCCGAAGAGTGATGTGTACATTCTCGATGCGGATGACAAGCTGTTCGATGAAGCATCGCTCGTCCAGATGGCGGGCCGGGCCGGACGTTCGAAGGAGGATCCGGCAGGCACGGTCGTCTTCGGTTCCCGTCAATGGAATCGGGCGCAGCGCAGGGCGGTGCGGCAGATTCGCGAGATGAACCGGCTGGCGAGGAGGCATGGTTATTTGCTGTCCGCTTATACTGGAAGGAGATGGCGAAGTGGCTGAACCGGCAGCGCAGGGTTATTGGCTTGAGCGGAAGCTGCAGCAGGTGCTGCGGCCGCAATCGATTCCGTGCAAGGTATGCAGCCAGGCGATAGGAACGTCAGGAGCCGCTTTTCATAAGGAGAGAAGAGAAGCAGCGTTAACGAAGGAAATATGCAGCGGATGCTTACGGGATATCCCTTGGATTCAATGGATCGGATGCATGTCATGCGGACGGGGCATTCGCTGTCCTGACTGTGTTCGCGATGCGTTAGCTTTTCACGGTTTGTCTGCCAATCGAAGCGTGGTCCAATATAATGAAACGATGAAGCAATGGCTGGCGGAGTATAAGTTCCGGGGGAATATCCGATACGAGCCGGTAATGGCGGCCATGATGACGGCATCCTATTCGATGCTGTTTCGCTCCGTGTATCCTGTCGCGGCTGGGAAAGATAATTCGACCGTGCAAAGATTGAGGAACTGGCTGTGGGGAACTCCACTGGAGGAGATGCTGCCCGATCTTGTCACTTATGTGCCATCGACGGCTGCGCGTCTCCAGGCGCGCGGGTTCAACCAGGCGGAACGGTTGGCGCGGCTGCTGGGTCAGGTTTGGATCCGTCCAGTCGTAGGGTTGCTTGACCGGAAGCAGGATGGGGAGAAGCAGAGCAAGCAGGAGCGGAAGGGCAGAGAGCGCAGTGCGGCCGAAGCCTTTGCGTTGAACAAGCATGCGCCGGTCATGGCCGCCCGTTCGTTATCTTCGGCTTTCGTCGGTGTGATTAAGCGGCGGGGACATATCCGCATTCTCATCATTGATGACGTGTATACGACTGGCAGCACGTTACGCGCTTGTGCCCGTCAGCTCTCGCGGCTGAATGACGCCTTTTCTATCCCGGTGAAGATAGCCAGCTATACGTGGGCGAGAGCTTAAATGTTAGAGGTGGTGCTTTTGATCACGAAGCAATTGAGGAAGCAACTCGGCATCGAATCTTGCATTCACTCTTGAAGTCCGCTGCTCATGTCGTTTCGCCTATATTCCGCTGCTCCTTCTTCAAGTTCTTGCAACCTTCTCGGTGCTGAAAAGCCCCTGTTTGAACACGCATTTTTTAGTAAAAATCCTCTCGTTTTCTGTCGATGAATAAGTTATGATGAATACAACGGCATATAAGGGGGCGAGAAGATGGAATTGAGCAATTGTCCGCGCTGCGGCAGGCTGTTCGCCAAGGCATTCAGGGACATCTGCCCTGCATGTCTGAAGGAGATTGAACAGGAGTATGAACGGTGCGTGGCCTATTTGCGCGATCAGCGGCATGCGACGCTGCATGAGCTAAGCGAAGAGACGAAGGTCAGCCCGCGCCAGATTACGCAGTTCATCCGGGAAGGACGCATTTCAATATACCAGGCTCCGAATTTGACATATGATTGCGAAGTGTGCGGCAACCCGATTCGGGAAGGGCATATGTGCGAATCATGCCGGAACAGGCTGGTTCGACAAATACAGGAAGCGGGCATTGCGAAGGAGCCGGACAAGGGAGAAGCGGCCTCCGGAACGAGGGCGTACCAGGCTTTTGAACCGTCCCGCGACAAATAGCCCGCGGCATGAACTTCTTTTGACAAGAACTAAATTTTCCTTGACACGGAACCGATAATCTTAGTAAAGGTTATCGGTTTTGTCTATGTATACGGATATGCCTTACAATAGAAGGAAACAAGTTGGAATGAGGACGGGATGCGAGCCGGAATGAACGGCCGTCTGCCGTGTGAAACGAGGTGTAATGATGAAGATCAATGAAACGCAGCGCGTCGGAGCGATCCAATATTATCAGAAGCAGCAGTCGGCCGGGAGAGTCTCTCCGAAATCATCCCGCAAGGATGAACTGACGATATCGACCGAAGCGAAGGAAATGCTGGATGCGCAAAACCGGGTAAACAATCCGGCCCGCCAGGAGCGTATTGCCGAGCTGAAGCAGGCCGTACAGACAGGGACGTATCATGTCGCTGCCGACAAGATTGCGGAGAAGCTGCTTCCCCTGTTTCGCAAAGAAACTGAATGAGCGGAGGAACGAATGTGAGCGCAGCGCCAATTGTGGAAATATTGAGCCGCATGGAGGATATTTATTCAGAGCTGGTGCGTATCGGGGAAGCCAAGACGCAGGTAATTATTCAGAATGACATCGATAACTTGGTCAAGCTGTCCCAGCAGGAATCGAAATGCTTGAAGCAGCTAGCTTCCCTGGAACAGGAGCGGGAAGGGGCTGTGCAGTCGTTCCTGCAATCGAAGGGGATCAAATCGCAGCTAAAGCTTACGGTGACCGAGATTACGAAGCTGATTTTCGACGCCAATGAGCGGCAAGAGATGCTCGCCGTGCAAGAACGTATCCGGACGGTGCTGGAAAAGTTGAAATTCACCAATGACCATAACCAGACGCTCATTCAGCAGTCCATTCATTTTATCGAATATCAGCTTAATTTGCATATAGATTATTCCGAACAAGACATGCTGTACCGCCGCCCGGAGCAAGCTGCTCCCCAATATAGCAGACCCGGCATGATGGATACGCGTGCATAGACGGATGAAGGAAGGGAACGAACGAAGATGAGATCAACCTTTCACGGATTGGAGACGAGCAAGCGATCCTTGTTTGTCCAATCGACCATGATGCAGACTTTGGGACATAACATCGCCAATGCTTCCACGGACGGTTATACGCGGCAGCGGGTGAACGCTTCTGCGACCCGGCCGCTGGCGATGCCCGGAATGTACAACAGCGTAGCTCCGGGGCAGTTGGGTACCGGCGTGCAGTACGACAGCATTACCCGTATCCGCGACAGCTTCCTCGACCTTCAATTCCGGAGAGAGAACCAGACGCTTGGCTCGTGGAGCATTGTCGATAATACGATCCGTTCGATTGAAGGCTTTTTCAATGAACCGTCGGATAATGGCTTGCGCAGCGTCATGGATAAGTTCTGGAACTCCTGGGAAGTCCTCAATCGCGACCCCTCTCTGCTCAGTGCCCGCGTCGAAGTGGCCGGTGCGGCCTCTAACTTCACCAATATGCTGAAGCATATCGATGAGTCGCTGACCAAGCTGGAGAACGATATCCAGTCCAGCATCAACATCAAAGTGAACGAAGCAAACGATATTATCGCAAATATTGCAAGCTTGACGGATACGATTAAGCGCGTGGAAGGCATGGGGGATAACGCCAATGATTTCCGGGATCAGCGCGACCTGCTGATTGACAAGCTCTCCACCATCATCGATGTGCAGGTGACCGATGGAGAGGGAGGAGATATCGCCATTCTGTCGGGCGGTGTTACGGTCGTCGAGAATGGAGAGGCGACGCCGATTACGGCGGATGTAGCCGCCACGGCAGGACAGCTTCATGGATATGCGCAATCGCTTGCCGAAGTCGAGCGGGTGCGCGACCAAGCGAATGCGATGGTTAGAACGATGGTAACCGGATCGGTAGATGTCGAGCTGGCAGCTGGCTATGTGGCTGCTTCGCCGCTTATTGCCAAGAGCGCCGTAGAGCTGGAGAACGGGACGACAATCCCGGCAGGCGGCACGATTCCGGCAGGCTCCATCTTGAAGGGACCCGCCACGGTCCAAGTGAACGGATTTAACGGCTTGCACAGCCTGGGTTATACGCTGTCAGACCCTGCCAAGTCGGGCATTCCATTCTTCACGACAACGGACGGCGGCGAATTCTCCATCAGCAATATCCAGGTCAATGTCGATATCGTGAATAACGTCAGTAATATCGCGGCCTCCGGACGTTATGACACCGTGAACGGGCAGAACATTACGGTTAAGGGGAACAGCGTTATCGCGCATGCCTTGGCTTCACTCCGCGACAAATCATTCAATTATCCGGCGGATATGACATCGTTGTCCACCGGCTCGGTAGATGATTATTACCGCGCGATTATGGGCGACCTGGGAACGCGGGCAACAAACGCGGAGCGAAATGTCAAAGTGCAGAGCGATATGGTCGATTCCGTGCAATTCCGCCGGCAATCGGTGAGCGGAGTGTCACTGGACGAGGAGATGGCCGACATGATTCGCTTCCAGCATGCCTACAATGCGGCGGCGCGGAACATGACGACGGTCGACGAGATGCTTGATCGGGTCATCAATCAGATGGGTATCGTTGGACGGTAACGTTAAATAAAGGAAGCAGGATATGTAAGGAGGAACTAGGATGCGCGTAACGAGTGCAATGCAGAATACGCAGCTGCTCCGCAATATGCGATATATGAACAGCAATGCGATTGATCTGAATAATAAACTATCTTCCGGTCAGCGGATTCACCGTCCAGGCGACGATCCGGTCGGCATCGGCTATCAGATGCGGTATGACAGCGAACTGAACCGCAATGATGAATTTACCTCCAATGCGCAGATGGGATCGGGCATGCTGCGCACCATGGATTCCTTGATGCAGCAGACGAGCGACGTGCTGAAGCGGGTTCGTACGTTGGTGCAGCAAGGATCAACCGGGACGACGCCGGATGATGCTCGTATAGCAAATGCTGCGGAGTTGAAGCAGCTCAAGGAGCAGCTTGTCATGATCGGCAACAGTTCCTATAATGGGCGCTATCTGTTCAACGGCCAGAAGACGGACATCCCGCCTTATACGAGTGCGGGAGCCGCGACGGAGAAGACAGATGAAGGGATTTACAGACTAAATGTAAGCCCTGCGGTCACCGTTCCGGTAAGCATTACAGGCGAATTGATATTTGGCAAGGCCATCGATACAACGAAGCCGATCGATAAAGATAATGATAATGTGTTCCAAATGATGGATGACATGATCAAAGCGGCAGAGAATAACGACATAGATGCACTCCTGAATGGATTGGAGCGGATTGACGCCTCCTCGGACCGAATTAATACGCAGTGGGCAGAAATTGGGGCGCGCATGAACCGCTTCGAGCTGATGGAGAACCGTCTTGCGGATGATAAAGTCAGCCTGAAGACCGAGCGCGGCCAGGTCGCCGATGTCGATATGCCGGGAGCGATTATCGCCTTGAAGACGCAGGAAAACGTGATGCAGGCGGCCTTGGCAACGGGGGCCCGGATTATGCAGGTATCACTGATCGACTTTATTCGATAAACTCGGAGAAGGGTTAAATTTCCATGAATATATCGGATACCATTAGGCAGGTTCAATCGCATTCCTTCCGCTATGAACCGGCTGAGTTAACGATTCGCCAGCGCCCCGTCGAGATGGAGGCCGATTGGCAGCCGGTATGGGACGAGCTGGGGCTGCAGCGGCCTTCTGTTCTAGCTAGCGAGCGCAAAAACGAGGCGATACAAGTGGCTGTCCAGGCTACGCAACAGAAAGCGCAAGAAGGCGACCGTTTGGGCAATATCGCCAAGTCGAAGACGACCTTCGGCCAGATTGCCTTCGAACGCTATATGCAAAAAGGCCAAAAAGAAGTGCGGCTCTATGCGCTGCCCTCCCAGAGCGTAGCCATTGATGTTCGGGTTTACCCGCCGGAAATTGAAGTGCAAACGAAAGGTGTTGTTCGGGAATGACGTCTACCAATGATTCAGTCGCATCAAATGTAACGATCCAAAGTTCCAATTACGGGGCTCTTCATCCTGAACCTCATCAGATCTACGAGTTCGTCAGAGGCATGGTTGGGTTTCAATCGATTACCCGCTACGCTTTAATGCCATACGACGATTCCGTCTTCTATATTCTCCATGCGGTGAATGAGGAACGGAGCTTTATCTTAATTCCGGCGGAATATGTCCAGAACTACAGCTTTCCTATCGACCGGGATACCGTGGAAGCTCTGGGAGTACAAACGCCGGAAGAAGTCGTGACGATGCTTGTCGTTAATATCATTAACGATGCGATTAGCGTGAATTTGCGAGCTCCCGTCCTCTTTTCGCCGAAAACGCAGAAGGCATGTCAGTATATCATCACAGACTCTAATCTCCCTGTCCGGCATTTTCTTCAAGGAAGGGGAGAATAGGATGCTGGTACTGAAGCGAAAAACTGGCGAGACGGTCATGATCGGCGACGAGATTGAGGTTCGCGTGCTTGGCGTGGAAGGAGAGTATGTCAAGCTTGGATTTGTGGCTCCAAAAAATGTGCAAATTATGCGGAAGGAATTGTACGAGAGCATCGTACAGGAAAATAATTCTGCTGTCGAGACCACTAGGGGAGCCAATGAAAAACAAGATATCAATATGATTGAGATATTGAAGAAATTTAAAAAATGAGAAATCATAGGCAGATTCAATGCAAGGAAATATAGCCTTGTTGAAATGTGAGGTGGATATAGATGAGCAGCATTCATCGTACAGACACCGCGGGGATAGACTTACAGGTTCATCGGTCGACGATTCAATCCTTGAAAAATGTGCTCGGCAAAGAAATGCCGGGGGAATCACCTTCTTCTCAAACTGGAACCACCTTGGATTACATAAATATGAGCATCGAAGACAAGCAGGATCTGCAAAAAAAGGTAGAGGAGTTGAATGAATCGATTGCCAGCTCCGGCAAAGAGATTCACTTCAGGTATCACGATGACGCCAAGGAATTATATGTCGAGGTTATCGACAAGAAGACGAAGGAAGTCATAGCCAGTTTGCCTCCGGAATTTTTGATAGAACTGTCGGTCAAAATGAAAGAGCTCATTGGCTTGTTTTTGGATAAAAAAATATAAAAGAAAGGCGGTAGGAACAATGGGGTTTAGTATTGGCGGTCTTGCTTCCGGATTGGATACCGGGATGATGATTGAAAAATTAATGATGCTGGAGAGAATTCCCTATAATAATCTCGAGCAAAAGAAAAAAGATTTTTCTGGGTTTCAGTCCTATTTTCGTAATTTAAATACAAAGTTGTCCACACTCCGCGATAAAGCTGCGGATTTAACGTTGAATGCGAACTTCAAGCTGACATCGACCAAAAGCTCGGATGAGCAAGCCGTAAAGGCGGTTGGCTCCGATAATGCTATAACCGGGAACTATCAGGTAACCGTAGATAAGCTGGCAAAATCGCATGTTATTAAAGCGAATGAGTTTACCTCAACAGATGATTCCTCTTCTCTTGAAAACCAAACGGTTTCTTTTCGTCAGCCAGATGGGACTGAAGTTGCGGTTACGTTGAAAGGCAAAACATATGGAGAGATGCTCGAAAATCTCAAAAATGATATCAATAAAAATAGTAAAACCGTATCTGCTTCTCTGGTAGAGACATCCCCAGGAAAGAAGACACTGGTATTAACTTCGGTGAAAACTGGAGTGGAAAATGCGTTCCATCAAGGTAACGGAGGTTCATCCGGAATCGGGATTACAGGTAGCGGGAACATTTTAAACGACCTGGGTCTCTTGTCGGGCGGGAATTTCCAGGAAGTTCAAGCTGCACAGAATGCGGAACTAAAAGTAAACGGGTTGTCCGTTACCAGTTCCTCCAACGAGGTTAAGGGCGTCATTGATGGCGTGACCTTGCAGCTCCAAAAAGAATCTTCTTCCGCTATGATCACGGTTGGACAAGACTCGGACAAGGTCCTTGAGAAGGTTAAAGGCTTCGTGGATGCATTTAACGAAGTTCGCAAGCTGATTCGGGAAGGGTTGGCCAAGCCAGCAGAAAAACCAAAGGATGATAAAACCCCCTATCGTAAAACAACGCTTCAGGGTGATTCGACCTTGCGCCAATTGGATATGGAGCTAGGCAGTTGGATGTCAAGCAATATTGCGGGCTTGGGTACATTGGCTGACCTTGGTATCGAAATCGATAAGGATAAAAAAGGGGCCGATATGACGGGGCAGATCGTCTTCGATGAGAAGAAGTTTAAAGAAGCCTTGGAACGTGATCCGGAAAAAGTAATAGCTATGTTTAATGCAGATGAGACCGACAGCTCGGGGAAAAAGAAGCAGGGGATCGCTACCATATTAAGTGAAGAGCTTCGCACTTGGACAAGCAAGGCCAACGGAATTTTACAATCCCGCGTGAATGGCTATGATTCTGAAATCTCTTTTATCACGGAATCCATGACCAAGATGGAAGATCGTCTCACATTGAAAGAACAGCAATTAAAAAGACAATTTACGGCCATGGAAGTGGCTCTGAGCAAATTGAAAAACGAACAGTCCTGGTTAAACAGTCAAATCAAAGGTTTGTCGCAGCAGAGCTAGCAGGTTAAGGGGATGAATAGATGTACACCAATATGACCGCCGGTTATCAAGCCTACCAAAAAAATAAATATGAAACAGCTTCCCCTCATAAGTTGATTCTTATGCTATATTACGGGGCGTTAAAGTATATGAATCAGGCGGAAACTGCGCTTACAGAAGATAATCCCATGTTGGCCCACCAGCATATTCTGAAGGTGCAGGATATCATCTATGAGTTGATTGCTTGCTTGAACGAACGCGAAGGCGGGGAAGTTGCCCAAAATCTAAAAAATCTGTATTTGTATGTGATTGACCAACTAGTTCAAGCTAATATCCAAAAATCTCAACAGCCGCTAGCGGAAGCTAAAAACGTGATTCAATCCATCAAAGACGCTTGGGAAACGATCGGCAAAGATGTTACGGCGGGTCAAAATTATGCGTGATACTCGAACAAGACTTGATATATACGATGAGATGATCGACTTATGCCAACAATATATTCTTGAAATAAAGGAACGAGAATGGCAGGATTCAGCTTTCCTTGCATTTGTGGAAAAGTGGGATCAACTGAAGGAATCTATCTCGTCTGTTGATCCAGGAATGCTTACTAAGGAAGAAAGAAACCAGGAAGCTATACGTTGTCAGACGCTTCAGGTGCTTTACCAGTCCATAATCGATCGCATTGAAAGACAAATAAGTCAACTGGGCTCCCAGGTCCAAGGCGTCCGCCAAAGCAAGACGATTATGAATGCCTATCAAGGTATGGGAAGAGTGGATCAAGTGGCTTTTTATTTTGATCAAAAAAAATAAGCTGCTTTTATTTTAGCTATAAAAAAAAGATTATGAAAGTTCGATATATATAATGGGCCGCAAGGAAGTGGCCCCATAATGAAATCATGGAGGATGATGAAGAATGTCGATGTTTATTAACACGAACGTGGGCGCAATCAACGCTCACCGCAACCTGGGCATGAACAACACAGCAATGGGCAAGACAATGGAAAAATTGTCTTCCGGCTTCCGTATCAACCGTGCGGCAGACGATGCGGCAGGTCTCGCTATCTCCGAGAAAATGCGTTTCCAAATCGGTGGTATGAATCAAGCTATGCGCAATGCACAGGATGGTATCTCCTTGATTCAAACGGCTGAGGGCGCTTTGACAGAAGTACATTCCATGCTGCAGCGTTTGAACACGCTAGCAAACCAATCCGCTACGGGTACTTATGATAATAAAGACCGTGCGAACACGCAAAAAGAAGTGGATGCTTTGCTCGCGGAAATTGACAATATTGCAGGCTCCACAAACTTTAACGGAATTAAATTGTTGAATTCGAGTGCAAATGTCAGCTTCCAAATTGGCGTAGAAAAAACGAATACGCTAACTGCTGCTCTCACGAGTATGAAAACTTCTGCACTCGGTGTAAGTGGTTTGAGCATCAGCACACAGGCCAAGGCTAATGCGGCTCTTTCCACAATTGCAGCGGCGATTAACACAGTTGCTGAACAACGTGCAGCTTTTGGTGCGGTACAAAACCGTCTAGAACACACCATTAACAACTTGGGCGTAACTGCCGAGAACCTGTCCGCTTCTGAATCCCGTATTCGCAACGCTGATATGGCGAAAGAAATGACAGACTTTACTCGGAATCAAATTCTGGTTCAAGCGGGTACAGCAATGCTGGCTCAAGCGAACTCTGCTCCACAATCTGTTTTGAAGCTTTTGGGGTAATATTGACTTTTTCAAAACTTCCAGCCTATTTTTGGCTGGAAGTTTTTTTATAGGGATCAATCTTGTTTATCCTATGTCAACCCCATTGGAATTAGTTTTTCTTATGGATCCAATTCATAACTAAGAGAATGGAGCAAACTTTCTTATTAGTAGATCATTGAAAGATAATTTGTTTTTACTATAAAAAATGTATGATCATTACTCGATATATATAATAGGCCGCAAGGATGTGGCCGAATGATATCATGGAGGATGATGAAGAATGTCGATGTTTATTAACACGAACGTAGGCGCAATCAATGCTCACCGCAATCTGGGCATGAACAACACAGCAATGGGCAAGACAATGGAGAAATTGTCTTCCGGGTTCCGCATTAACCGTGCGGCGGACGATGCGGCAGGTCTCGCTATCTCTGAGAAAATGCGTTTCCAAATCGGCGGTATGAACCAAGCGATGCGCAATGCGCAGGACGGTATCTCCCTGATTCAAACGGCTGAGGGTGCTTTGACAGAAGTACATTCCATGCTGCAGCGTTTGAACACGTTGGCTAACCAAGCTGCTACGGGAACTTATGATGCTAAAGACCGTGCAAACACCCAAAAAGAAGTGGATGCATTGATTGCAGAAATCGATAACATTGCAAGTTCCACGAACTTTAATGGAATTAAATTGCTGAATGCTAGTGCAACGGTCAGCTTCCAAATTGGTGTTGAAAAGGGTAATACGTTAACTGCACAACTGAAGGACATGAGAGCAGCTGAATTAAAGGTGAATAGCTTGAGCATTGGCACGCAAACAGCAGCAAGCAACGCTCTTTCCACAATTGCAGCGGCGATTAACACAGTTGCGGAACAACGTGCAGCCTTTGGTGCGGTACAAAACCGTCTGGAACACACCATTAACAACTTGGGCGTAACTGCCGAGAACCTGTCCGCTTCTGAATCCCGTATCCGCAACGCTGATATGGCGAAAGAAATGACAGACTTTACTCGTAATCAAATCCTGGTTCAAGCGGGTACAGCAATGCTGGCTCAAGCCAACTCTGCTCCACAGTCGGTTTTGAAACTTTTAGGCTAAAAGAAAATTGGTTTACCCTGGGCGCTTTCGCGAATTGCGAAAGCGCCTATTTTTATGACCTGTCCCCCCTCCATAAAATATTGAACGCCGCATACCGATAATTAAAATAAAGGAAGTAAAGGAGCGTATAAAATGCAGATATATACGGATGGAGAAATAAAAAAGAAGATTATAAATAGTTCGGATTTCATGCCTTGGTGGAACGTTTTCCGGGAAGAGCTTGTTCAGACAGGCAAGTTAGTTTATTCTACAACGATAGATGGAGAGACAGCCTATGATACCGATGTAGAGTATATAGCAAAGAATGTAAACCACATCTCTGAATTAAGGTTCCAAACGATTACCATGAAGGATGCGATTAATGAGACTCTAGACCAAATAAGAAATTATGTTGAAAGAATTTTTGATCATAAAGAAAATCTGGTATCTATATTTTACGGCAAAGTATCAGAGAAGGACTGGAAATTGTTTGGTGAATTTACAGAAGGGTTGCAATGGTTGCATGTTTCCTTAAACTTTCTCAATTCTTTACTAAAAGAAGTGGGGTTATCTAGAGAAATGGTAATAAGAATTGATGAAAAAATAGAAAGGTTAGGTCAACATATTAATAATATTAATGATGCCCTCATACAAGAAGATTTTATTTGGGGCGGCGATATTATTACTTATGAATTTTTTCCGTTATTTGAATCTATAAATGAACTTGCGGGAGATATTTATGTCTAATGTGCTAGAACGGAATTTATCTGTTTTACAGTCAACTTACCCCAATCTGTATACTGCTGTGACGGGCCATTCAGTTGATACTAATAGTGTTGAAGTTGTTAACTCTCATTCCAACGAAGTGACGATCAAAGTTCTCAAAGCCGATGGTTCCATCAGTTATCTTCATAGCCGGTACAACCCAATTGAAGAGGCAGAACGATGGTGTGATTCATTGGAAAGTAATATTTCCGATTCAGATGATTTGTTTGTGTATGGAATGGGATTAGGTTATCATATCGAGGAATTAATGAAGAGATATCCTCATAAGCGATTTTATATTTATGAACCTGAACCTGCTATTTTTATTAGAGCAATAGAATCCAGAAATTTAGAAGGAATTCTTCTCCACCCCAATCTTATTGTTCTGGGGGTTGGGAGGGAAGAATTTATCCAAGAACAAATGATTACCAGTGTTATCGATGTAATTACGAGTTCATATAAAATTGTGAGCCTTAATGGGTATGAGCGGATCTATTCAGATGAGATGCGAGTATTTAATCGCTTGTGTAAAAAAGAAATTAACCGGTATCGAAGTAACTTAGCTACCTATGCGGTCTTTGGAGAGGACTGGGTAAAAAATATCACATTGAATATGCCTAAAAATATTTCCAGTCATTCAGTGAAGAAGTTGAAGGACGTTCTCAAACAGCAACCGGTTCTTATTGTTGGTTCAGGTCCCTCGGCAGATTTGGATAAGGAAGCTTTACAACAACTATCTTCCAGAGTTTTTACCATTGCAGCTGGCTCAAGTGTACAATTTTTATTTAGTATCGGAATCATTCCCGATTTAATTGTCACTCTTGATGGAAGTGAAAAAAATTATCAAGTTTTTAGCGGCCTGCAGTATTCCGATATTCCATTACTTTATGGGACATATGTACACCATAAGATAATTGAGAATAAACGTAAAGCGCTATTTCATGTGGCGATTGCCGAAGATACATTAACGGAATACCTGCTTAATGAACAGGATGCACCAACGTTCGCTTCAGCGTGTTCTGTAACAGGAACCGCCATTCAAGCAGCTGTATATATGGGGGCATCTTCTATCATCTTTGCTGGACAAGATTTTTCTTACCCCAATAATAGGCTTTATGCCAATAAAGTTGATCATTTTACAGACGAAGAGATAACCGATTATTTAGAAGCAGTAACAGAGTTAGAGGTTCCAAATGTTTGTGGGGGCACGAACCCTACATCCATTCCAATGATGGTCACGTTAGAGTCTATTGAAGAACTTATTTCGTTTTTCAATTCTAAGATTGAATTTATTAATACATCTAAAGTTGGAGCTCATATCAAAGGAACAAAGCATACTCCAATTGAATACTTGCTTGATGAGCATCCAGAATGGAATAAATCTGATGGCTCATTATTTAATACAGCATCGCATGAGTCATCATGCGTAGAGAATGGAAAAATGGCGCTCGAAAAGATGCAAGATCTCTTGGAGCAACTAGGGAAATGTAATTCTACATTAGAGCGAATAAACGAATATTGTCGGCAAATTTTATCGACTGATAAGACCATGGATTCTTTCGATAATTACGTCAGTTTTATTGAACAAAAATGGTCCGAAATTGTAAATAAACCTGTATTTACATATATTTATTCCGCTATCCTTCACCATCAACTCGTTATTTTCCGTCGCTACATACCAAAAATCGTTAGCGAAAAGGATGAGTCTAAACGTGGAAGGCTTTTGGTAAAGCATCTTCTCCCCGTTACTTCTAATATGCAGGAGGTCACTCCTAGGCTCATTGAATATTTTAGAGAAGGAATAAATAAGGTGGAAAAATGTATAGAGGAGCATAGTCGTGAAGTCAAATAAAAAAATTCTTGTTACAGGAGCAGACGGGTTCATAGGTTCACATTTAACGGAAACGTTGATCCGGGAGGGTTACGACATAAGAGCCTTTGTCTTCTATAATTCGTTCAACACATGGGGATGGCTCGATGCTTGCGCAGATGATGTGCGTGGTCAATTTGAAGTGTTCAGTGGCGATATACGTGATCCGCACGGTGTGAAGTCGGCGATGAAGGATTGCGATGCGGTCCTGCACTTGGCTGCGCTCATTGCAATTCCTTACTCCTATCATTCGCCGGATACCTACGTAGACACAAATATTAAAGGAACGTTGAATGTGCTTCAGGCTGCAAGAGAGTTGGATATTGAGAAGGTAATCCATACATCTACCAGTGAAGTGTATGGTACTGCCCGGTATGTTCCGATTAATGAAGCACACCCCTTGCAGGGACAATCGCCTTACTCTGCTTCGAAGATAGGAGCAGATCAGTTGGCACTTTCGTTTTACCGTTCCTTCGGAACTCCAGTTGGTGTCATACGCCCATTCAATACATATGGACCAAGACAATCTGCAAGGGCTATTATTCCAACAGCAATAACGCAAATCGCATCTGGCAAGGACGTGATTGAACTAGGCGCACTGCATCCAACCCGTGATTTTAACTATGTAGAAGATACCGTCCGCGGGTTTATTGCCATGTTGGAGTCGCCTAACTCTGTAGGAGAAGAAATTAATATTGGAAGTAATTATGAAATTAGTATTGGCGAAACGGTTGAACTGATTGCAGATGTTATGGGGCGATCAATAACCATTCAAACTGCTGCAGAAAGAATGCGTCCTGATAAAAGCGAAGTGGAGCGTTTGTGGGCGGATAATTCTAAAGCGGAAAGGCTTTTGGGATGGAAGCCCAAATATCAAGGAAAAGATGGCTTAAGGGCAGGTCTGAAATCGACGATTGAATGGTTTACACAACCCGATAACCTGGGTCTATACAAAACTGGCATTTATAATATATAGAAATCAGGCGATGGACTATGATGGTGAATGACATTATCAATAAGTTAAGCGAGTTGTTGCCACAACAAAATGGAACAGTATCATTGCATGAACCTCGTTTTCAAGGGGAGGAATGGAATTACGTCAAGGATTGTTTAGACAGCGGCTGGGTGTCATCAGTAGGTTCATATGTTTCAAGGTTTGAACGGGACCTTGCGGATTATTTGGGAGTCAAGCATGCCGTAGCCGTCGTTAATGGGACAGCCGCTCTTCATATTAGCTTGTTATTGGCTGGCGTTCAAGAGAAAGATGAAGTTTTGATTCCCTCTCTATCCTTTGTGGCTACAGCCAATGCAGTAGCATACTGTCATGCGCTCCCCCATTTTATTGATGTATCTGCGAGGACATTAGGCATTGATTCTGCTGCCCTGGAAGACTACTTACTCGAGATAGCCGAAGTCCGTGCAGGAATATGCTATAACCGCCTAACTGGAAATATTATTCGAGCTGTGGTGCCTATGCATACATTTGGACATCCCGTGGATATGGACCCGCTTATCGATGTATGTACGAGGTTTCATATCGTATGTGTTGAGGATGCTGCAGAATCTTTAGGATCGATTTATAAGAGCAAGCACTGCGGGACAATAGGAAGCATAGGAGCATTCAGCTTTAATGGGAACAAAATCATGACTACTGGCGGAGGCGGGGCAATCGTCACTAATGATGAAAACATCGCTAGACGGGCCAAACACATTACGACGACGGCAAAACAACCCCACCCCTGGAACTTTGTGCACACGGAAGTGGGGTATAATTATCGGTTGCCTAATATTAATGCTGCCCTGGGATGCGCTCAATTAGAGTATTTACCGAGACTAGTTGAAGCGAAGCGCAGACTTGCAATGAAATACCAGGCTGCCTTTGAATTGGTTGAAGGGGTTAGTATATTTCAAGAAATGCCTTATGCCAGAAGTAACTACTGGCTAAATGCAATAATATTGGACCAACCTGATGAACAGATAAGGGAAGCTATACTGGAGATGACGAATAGGAAAGGTATCATGACACGTCCTATTTGGACTCCGCTTCATAAGCTTGCCATGTACGAACAAATGCCGAAGATGCCATTAAAGGTAACTGAATCTCTGCAGAATCAGATCATTAATATTCCAAGCAGTCCGCATTTGACAGGAGAGTTTTATGCGTAAATTATGTTTTATCACTGGCACACGTGCTGAATATGGGTTAATCTACTGGCTATTGCGGGAAGTCTCTTCCGATCCAGAACTCCAATTACAACTGGTAGCAACCGGTATGCATCTGGCTCCAGAGTTCGGGGCAACGTATAAGGTTATTGAGGAAGATGGGTTCACGATAGATTGGAAAGTCGATATGCTGCTGTCTGGCGATAGCGGCTATGCTATGTCTAAGTCAGTCGGTCTAGGAATTATCGGTTTCACGGATGCATTTCGTATACTGCAACCCGATCTAGTCGTGCTGACTGGAGATCGGTTCGAAACGCTTGCCGCCGCGCAAGCAGCCATGTTTCTGAATATCCCCATCGCTCATTTGTACGGAGGCGAAGTTACAGAGGGGGCTATCGACGAGTCAATCCGGCACGCGATCACGAAGATGGCTTATATACACTTTACTACTACTGAATCATACCGCAAACGGGTGATTCAATTAGGAGAGGCGCCGGAACGGGTATTTAATTTCGGGGCACCAGGTTTAGATCACCTTACTCATTTGAAGCTCCTAACTCGAGACGAGTTAAGCAAAGAACTCGAATTTGAATTGAGCCGTCCTTTTTTTCTGGTGACATTTCATCCTGAGACGCGAAGCCAGCATTCATCCATAACCGATTTTCAGGAGTTAATTCTGGCATTGGAAAAGTATGATGACTATTCAATAATTATTACCAAGCCAAATGCTGATGCTGGCGGGAGGGAGCTTATCACATACATAGAGAGATATGCATTGAACAAGAAGGAACGAATCTATCTATGTGCGTCCCTGGGACAATTAAAATATTTAAGTGCCATGAAGCATGCCGCAGCAGTTGTTGGAAATTCCTCGAGCGGAATTATTGAGGCTCCTGCACTAAGAGTGCCGACAATCAATATTGGCAACCGACAAAAAGGACGTTTACGAAGTCCTTCTATTATAGACTGCGAAGCACGGGCTAGGCATATTACAGAAGCGATTCATGTTGCTCTTTCAAAATCTTTTCAAGAAATGGTTTCTCGGCAAGAACCGGCTTATGGTGCAGGTCAAGCTTCCAAGCCAATAAAAGAGACACTGAAGAGTATTGATTTGCAAGAAGCACCTGTAAAAAGATTTTATGATGTTTCCTAAATGGAGTGGTGAGCGTGACAAAACATATCGAGATTATTGCAGAAGCAGGCGTTAATCATAACGGTTCACTGGAGATGGCAAAAGAACTTGTGCGGGTAGCCGCTCAATCTGGAGCTGACGCCATAAAGTTTCAAACGTTTAAAGCTCAGCACCTTGTTACCTCCTATGCGGATATGGCGGAATATCAAATGAAGACAAGTAAAGCCCAGTCGCAGTTCGAGCTGTTAAAAAATTTAGAGTTAAGTGCCGAATATCATTTTGAAATTATTGAGTATTGTGAAAAGGAGGGTATAGAATTTCTTTCAACCCCATTCGATGTCGAGAGTTTATTATTTTTGGTAAACAAATGCCGAATTAAGAGGATTAAGTTATCGTCAGGTGATTTAACAAATGGTCCCCTCCTGCTGGAAGCAGGGCGTAAGGGTTTACCTGTGATTTTATCTACGGGAATGGGAACATTAGGGGAAATAGAAGACGCGCTTGCAGTGTTGGCATACGGTTATCTGAATAATCAAGAGCCTGCTTCATTACATGAGATAAAGAAGTCTTATCGCACTGACGAAGCACAAAATATTTTGAAGGAAAAGGTGACACTTCTTCATTGTACTACTGAATACCCGACTCCGTTCCATGAAGTTAATTTAAATGTGCTCTCTACGCTTCGTGATGCATTCGGCTTATCGGTAGGATTATCGGACCATTCAAAAGGAATTTCCGTAGCCATAGCCTCCGCTGCCCTTGGGGTATCTGTTATTGAGAAACATTTCACTCTGAACAAAGATCTTCCTGGCCCGGATCATCAAGCATCATTAGAGCCAGAGGAATTATTTGCACTTGTTGAGTCGGTTCGTCAGGTCGAGGCTGCATTAGGAACAAAACGTAAGTATCCGACGCCATCAGAAAGCAAAAATATCAATATTGCCCGCAAAAGCCTGGTAGCTAGCCAACCTGTTCGTGCAGGAGAAGTTTGGACGAAAGAAAATGTAACAGGAAAACGGCCAGGGCAAGGAATTTCACCTATGAATTATTGGGATATACTCGGTAAGCCCGCGAATAAGGACTATGGAGTGGATGAGATTATTAGCCGTTATAAAGAGTAGCTCTGTTTCGTCAACCTTTCGCCAGAAAGCATCTAAGTGATGAGGAACGAACTGTGCAGCAAGTCGAATTGGTACTACTCGGTAATAGGGGCAGGTGTTTTGCGACTCCATTCAATACCGGAAAATATCACTGCATATGGAGTTCCTGCCAAGGAGGTTACATAATGTTCGATTGGAAAAAGGTACTCGTAAAAGGGAATACCTCCATTTTGCAGGTAATCGAGAAAATTGATGCAACTGGACTGCAAATTGCTCTTGTTGTTGATGAAGACGATTCATTATTGGGAACCGTGACGGATGGTGACATCCGCAGGGGCATCCTGAAGGGCGTTTCTCTAAAAAGTTGCATAACTGAAATAATGAACCGGCAACCTGTTTCGGCAAGAGTTAGCGACAATCCGCAAACGATTTTAATGATGATGAAAAAGAAACATTTGCGCCAAATTCCGGTTCTTGACGAAGAAGGAAAAATTGTTCGCATAGAATTATTGGATCGATTTATTGAAAAAAAACTATATCCCAATCCCGTCGTTTTAATGGCGGGAGGATTAGGAACCCGACTTCGCCCCCTTACGGATCATTGTCCGAAACCTATGCTGAAGCTTGGCGATAAGCCGATTTTAGAACTGATTATTGAGAATTTTATTGAATATGGATTTTATCGTTTCTATATCTCTGTTAACTATCATGCAGAAATCATAAAAAATTATTTCGGTGATGGTGCTAAGTGGGGGGCAGAAATTCAGTATATAGATGAAACGGAACGTCTGGGCACAGCTGGAGCACTCAGTTATCTAGCGGATATGCATTTGGATATGCCTTTCTTTGTAATGAATGGCGACTTGTTAACCAAAGTCAATTACGAGCGACTATTAGAGTATCACTCAGAAAATAAGGCAATGGCCACCATGTGCGTCCGTGAATATGAGTATCAGGTGCCTTATGGAGTTGTGCGTGTTGATGATAGCAAACTTCTTTCAATCGAGGAGAAGCCTATTCAGCGTTACTTTATAAATGGAGGGTTGTATGTGTTGCAGCCAGAAACCTTGGAATTGATTCCCCGCGGCAAGTATTACGATATGCCGGAATTATTCCAGGGGCTCATTGCAAATGGGCATAACACAACGGTATTCCCTATACTCGAATATTGGATTGACATTGGACGAATGGATGATTTGAAGCGGGCAAATGTTGATATGGAGGCGGGGGTAATATGATTTGTGAGGCAAAGACATTAGCTATTATCCCTGCCCGAGGAGGGTCGAAAGGACTTCCGAGAAAAAATGTAAAGCCTTTAATTAATAAACCCCTTATAGCATGGACCATTGAACAAGCCTTAAAATCTCGCTATATCGATCGCGTCCTCGTATCTACGGAAGATGAGGAGATAGCGAAGGTTTCAAAAAATTTTGGTGCGGACATTCCCTTTCTAAGACCGGAGGAGTTGGCAGGAGACGAGTCCTCCGTTGTAGAAAGTGTGATGTACGTATTGGAAAGGATTACTGGTTATGAGAATGTGGTCCTTTTACAACCTACCTCACCGTTGCGCGTTTCTGAAGATATTGATAATTGTTTAGAATTGCTTATGAACAATGAAGTTGATTCTGTTGTATCTGTCACTAGCCCTGAAAAAAGTCCTTACTGGTGTTATCGTGTAGATGAGCATTCTAAATTACTGCCTCTATTTTCAATTGAGAACAATCTGCCTAGACAGCAACTGCCACAAGCTTTTGTTTTGAACGGAGCCGTATATGCGATGAAAGTAGAGCATTTATTAAGGAGAAAGGGATTTGTAACAGAGAACACGCTAGGGTATAAAATGCCTGTTGAGCGCAGCATAGACATTGATTCAGAATTGGACTTTTGGCTGTGTGAGAAGTTGCTTAAATCAAAATGATGAATACGGATATTTCAAATATATTCGTTGACAACGCTTCCAGCCAGTGATATAGTCGGAATTGTGAAGGATAAATCTTCACGGCATTTGAAGATGAAGGGAATGTTATCGACATGCAAGGTAAAGTAAAATGGTTTAACGCTGAAAAGGGCTATGGCTTTATCGAGACTGCAGAAGGCAACGACGTATTCGTTCACTTCTCCGCTATCCAAGCAGAAGGCTTCAAGACTCTGGAAGAAGGTCAAGAAGTTGAGTTCGATATCGTGGAAGGCGCTCGCGGTCCACAAGCAGCTAACGTAATCAAACTGTAATTATACCGACGTGAGTCGAATTATATATGATTCCGATTAGCTTAACGAAATCCTGGCACTTAGTGCCAGGATTTTTTGTTTCTCCACTTGTTTGTTCTTAGAAAAGCCTACTGTTTTCATTAACTAAATGTCACTGCCTTACGCTCTAAAGGTACATAATTTTCCCTCTGTTACCGATATATAATTTGAATTGATTTTTTACAGTATATAGGAATGGGAGAACGACATGAGACCTCATAGCATAATGTTTCATCATTTTCATGATGATTGTGAACATATTCGTGGTCAAGGTTCAATATCGGCAGGTAAATTAGAAGAAATGATCTTATATTTACAAAAGAATAATGACATATTATCAGCAGATGAATGGATGGATAAGGCATTACGCGGCACTTTGAAACATAATGAGCTTTGTTTAAGCTTCGACGACAACCTTAAGTGTCAATATGATATTGCCTATCCCGTGTTACAAAAGTTCAGTTTGAAAGCATTTTGGTTTGTATATACATCTCCCTTAGAAGGAAAATTAGAAAAACTGGAGGTTTACAGATACTTTAGGTTTGCATACTTCCAAGATGTAGATGATTTTTATAATGCATTTTTTACTTTAGCTAAGAAGTCGGAATATGGAGATGAGGTTATCCAATCCTTAGACAATTTTATCCCGTCATCATATTTAAAGGATTTTTCCTTTTATACGGATAACGATCGGACATTTCGATATCTAAGAGATCAGATTTTAAAACCTGCTAAATATCACCAACTTATGGAAACGATGCTATACGAATATAAAATAGATTTTGATTCCTTAAAAAATAAACTTTGGATGACTAAGGAGAATGTTTTAGAATTACATAAAAAAGGACATAAGATCGGACTACATACGCACTCCCACCCTACATCAACTGCTGATTTAGATAGTAGTGAACAGATGAATGAGTACAAAACCAATTTACAGGTTCTTTCAGCTATTACTGGAGACACACCGGATTGTATGTCACATCCATGTAACTCTTATAACCATAAGACAATTGAAGTATTAAAAGAACTTCATATAAAACTAGGGTTTAGGTCCAATATGAAGGATAACTTTCATTCACTTTATGAATTTCCGAGAGAAGATCATGCAAACATTATAAAAAAAATGGAGATTGACGTGTTATGAAGATAACAGTTTTTACAAGCAATCAACCACGGCATGTGTCTTTAATAGAGTCTCTGGCAACTATTGCGGATGAAGTGTACGCGATTCAAGAGTGCAATACTGTTTTTCCAGGAAGAGTTGCTGACTTTTTTAAGAAGAGCGATATTATGCAGGAATATTTCAGTCATGTTATGAATGCGGAACGAGAAGTATTCGGAAATATAAAGTTCACTTCTAATAATGTAAGTCAGCTTGTACTCAAAAGCGGGGATCTAAATATGTTAGACATCCAAACATTATCCCCTGCGCTTAAATCCGATTACTACATTGTTTTTGGTTCTAGTTACATTAAAGGTCCATTATGCGAGTTTCTGGTTGCTAATAAAGCCATAAACATTCATATGGGGACTTCTCCATATTATCGTGGAAGTTCATGCAATTTTTGGGCCCTGTATGATGGTAACCCAGAATTGGTTGGAGCCACTATTCATTTGTTAAGTAGCGGGCTAGATTCAGGAGATATGTTATTCCATGCATTTCCTAGAGCTGAAGCAATTGACCCTTTTGTTATTGGGATGAAGGCAGTCAAAGCTGCTCATGAGTCATTGATCGAGTACATTAGTACGGGGAAAATAAATGAATTTTCTCCAGTTAAACAAGAAAGAAAACACGAAATAAGATACACACGAAATAGAGACTTTACCGATGAGATTGCTCAAAAGTATTTACAAAACTCTCCCGATCCCCAATTTATCAAAAACAAACTTGAGTCTAGGGACTTAAAACAATTTTTGAATCCCTACATTGGATAATGCATTTGCTAATATAGTTAAGTAATTTGTAAAGCCTGTTGAGTTTGGATTTAATGTTAGTCCATTCGCAGAAGGAGACATTATTGGAATTGATTCAGTAGATGACTTGCATGCTGCGGAAGAATTGCTGAAGAGAAAAGAGCTGGATTCGTGTTTGCAGGTGCATAGGAGGCCTCCTTAAGCACAACACAGACCAGAGAGAGGCACGCCTGCCTAACAAGACAAGCACAGCGCCGCTAAAGGGCGTTGGGCTTGTTTTTTTGTTTGTAAAAAATACCCCATCCGGGAATACTCCAAATACAATATACCGGGGAAGGAGGCTGCACATGAGCGGAAAGGATGAAACCTTGGAGTGCTCCGCGCTGGGTAACGAACCGTTAGCCGCGGCTATGGAGAAGAATGTGCAAAAGGTAAAGGAGACGCTGGGCGAAAGCACGGATCTCGTCGTAAGAGAACTGTGGGTGGGAGGAAGGTCTGAGCTGAAGACAGCCATTTTGTACATCGAAGGACTGGCCGATACGACGGCAGTGCAAGATTTTATCGTGAGGGCGGTTACGAGCAGCGAGATAATCTCGGAGGAGCAAGAGCGATCGCCAGAGGCGGATTGGTTCACCATATTCAAACAATATGCCGTGTCGGTGTCGCACCTTGAGGAAGTGGCCGATTTCCGCAAACTGTTCAGCTGCCTGATGAGCGGGGAAACCATTATTTTGCTTGATCGATGCGGCCGTGGACTTGCCGCGGATACGGCAGGCTGGGAGGATCGCGGGGTGCATACTCCCGAAGATCAGACGGTGGTGAGAGGCCCGCGGGATGCGTTCACCGAAAACTTGAGGACAAACACGGCGCTTGTTCGCCGGAAAATCAAAAACCCGAAGTTGTGGCTGCAGAGCAAAACGATCGGGACGCTGTCGCAGACGAGCGTAGCCGTCATGTACATAAAGGGAACGGCAGACGAGCAAGTGGTGAAGGAAGTTCATCGGAGATTGGACAAGCTGGAGCTGGCCGGCATATTGGAAAGCGGCATGATCGAAGAGCTTATTGAAGACCGGACCTATACCCCTTTTCCAACGATGTACAACACGGAAAGGCCCGATGTGGTTGCATCCGGGCTGATGGAAGGACGCGTAGCGATATTGGTCGACGGAACGCCCTTCGTATTGTTGGTGCCTGCCCTCTTCATTCAATACTTCCAGGCTTCCGAAGATTACTATCAGCGCTCCGACTTCGGGTTGATTCGAATGCTGAGGATGTTGGCCTTCTTTATTGCTCTGCTGGGCCCGTCCCTATATATCGCCGTTACGACCTTCCATCAAGAGATGCTTCCTACGCCGCTCATGATCAGTATCGCGGCCGGGCGGGAAGGCATTCCCTTCCCCGCTTTTGTGGAAGCCTTGATTATGGAAACGATCTTCGAGATTTTGAGGGAGGCAGGCGTTCGCATGCCAAGGGCGATCGGGCAGGCCGTATCCATTGTCGGCGCGCTAGTGATTGGCCAGGCGGCGGTAGAGGCGGGGCTGGTATCGCCAGGGATGGTCATTGTCGTCGCGATAACCGCGATCTCCAACTTCTCCATTCCTGCATACAGCATGGGAATTGCCGTCAGAATCTTGAGGTATCCGCTGATGGGAATGGCGGCGATGGCGGGGTTATATGGCATTTTTATCGGTCTCGGGATGATTATGGTCCACTTGTGCAGCCTGCGATCGTTCGGCGTGCCGTACATGACACCGTTCTCCCCGTTCAATCTGCGGGATCAGCAGGACAGCCTCTTCAGACTTCCGAAGGTCAGCCTCGCCCAACGCATACACCCAATTAATACGAAAAAGAAGCGCGATGGGGGCAGATAACCGTGATATATTCGGGCTATATATGGCGCACTGCTGCGCTTTGGCTTATCGCTGCGCTGGTCTTGACCGGGTGTTGGGACAGGAGAGAAGTCAACGATATGGTCATCGCGGTAGCAATGGGGGTTGACCAGGCGGAAGAGGGGTATATTGTCAGCGTTCAGGTGGTCGATCCGGCAGAAATCGCTTCGAGGAAGGGGAGCGGACGCGCTCCGGTTACGGTCTATAAGGAGCGGGGGAAGACGTTGTTCGATGCTGTCAGGAGGATGACGACAACGTCTGCTCGAAAAATCTACTTTTCCCATCTGAGGATGTTCCTGATCGGCGAAGAAGCGGCCAGAAGGGGCATCGGCCCCGCAATCGAATTCATTTCCCGGGATCATGAATTTCGAACCGACTTTTACATCGCCATCGCCAGGGAGATTAGGGCCGAGGAGATTTTGAAGGATTACCCGGCTATCGAAAAAATTCCGGCCGACAAAATGTTCTCCTCGCTGGAGATGTCAAGCAAATCGTGGGCGGCGACCGGGACAGTCAAGCTGGATGAGCTGATATCCGATATGATGACCGCAGGGAAAACGCCTGTCATTACAGGCATTCGATACCTTGGCGATCGAAAGGAAGGGAAGACGAGAAAAAATATACAGGCAACGGAATCGCCGGCACAATTAAAATATGAAGGAATGGCCATCTTTCGTAAAGATAAGCTCGCCGGTTGGCTAAATGAAGATGAGAGCAAAGGCTATAACTACATAAAGGGCCGCGTGAGGAGCACCGTGGTCGCGATTCCTTGTCCGGGCGAAGAAGGTATGCTTGTGTTAGAAACGCTTAGAACAAACAGCCGAATTCATGTAAATAGAGCTAAAGCCAGCCGCATGCCGAAAATCGATATCCATATCACGGCAATCGCCAATATAGGAGAAACGCAGTGCAAGGCTAATCTTGGAGATCCGGCCGTTATTCGCGCTCTGGAAAAGATCGGGGAAAAGAGGCTGGCATTGGTTTTAGAGAAGACGCTCAAAAAGGCGCATGACATGAAGAGCGACTTTATCGGCCTGGGGGCTGCCGTTCATCGTTCGGCTCCCGGAGCTTGGGCCCGGCTGAAGGCCGATTGGCCAGAACGTATGGCTTCCGTGCCCGTACATTTTCATGTCGATGTGAAGCTAAGAACCTCCGGGAAAATGAAAGGCACATTTCTTGAAAAAGTGAAAGAATAAGCTGCTTGTACCAAAGGGGGGGCGAGTTGATGGTGAACCCGATGAAAATCAATCTGCGTCAATTTAAAATACTGGTCATTCTCTTCACGGTCGGGACCACGATTCTGATTACGCCGGCCGGATTAGCAGCGGAAATCGGACAAGATGCCTGGATGGCTCCCATCGCGGCAATGGGGCCGGGTTTGCTGCTCGTCCTGCTGTATAACCGGATTAACCGTGCCGCTCCCGGAATGACGATCGTTGAAATAAGCGAGTCGCTGTTCGGCATATGGATCGGGAAAGGATTGGCGCTGCTGTTTATCCTGTTTTCCTTCTTCGGAGCCGCTTTG
The DNA here is from genome assembly GCF_021654795.1 of Paenibacillus dendritiformis. Lineage (NCBI taxonomy): Bacteria > Bacillati > Bacillota > Bacilli > Caryophanales > Paenibacillaceae > Paenibacillus > Paenibacillus dendritiformis. The sequence goes on along the minus strand of NZ_AP025344.1, from coordinate 5,728,615 downwards.
GTGTTATTCGATGTCGGCAAGTTTATTATTACGGTTTTGATGCCGGAGACGCCGCTTCTGTTCGTCAATGCGCTGTTTGCTCTTCTTCTCTTGTATGCGATCGGGAGCGGCTTTGATACATTGGCCAGAATGGCGGAACTGCTGTTTCCTTGGTTTGCGCTTTGGTTTCTACTTATGGCGGCGCTGCTGATTCCGCAAATCGATGTTCGGAATGTCCAGCCGTTCCTGGAAGCGGGGCCGAAGGAACTGGCGCATTCGGTGCTGGTGGTGTTGAGCCTGTCCTATATGCCCCTCGCGGTCTTCCTGATGATTCAGCCCGTCGAGTTGACAGGCGCCGGCAAGAGCCCTCCAGCCTTCGTTAGAGCTGTATTGATCGGCGGGGGCCTCTCAAGTCTCGTCGCGACGTTAACCATCCTTGTGCTTGGCGCTAACGTCACCTCACTGCAAGAGTATCCGGTCTATTCCTTGGCGCAGAGAATCAGCATCGGCAAATTTCTGGAACGGGTTGAGGCGATTGCGGCGGGTCTGTGGTTAATAACCGCGTTTGTGAAAATGTCCCTCTACTTCTACGCCGCAGTATCAGGGCTTGTCCGTCTTGCCCGTCTTCCGAGCCGCCGAGGCATATTGCTGCCTATGGTCGCGCTGCTCGTCGTTGTGTCGGGAAAAGTTTTTCCGAATTCGGCTTCCGAGCAGCAATTCACCGCCACAATGTGGATCCCAATCGTATTTACAGCAGGCGTGGCTATTCCTCTTCTGCTGTTCATCGGACTGATGATCAAGCGCGGGACGCATGAGGAAGGGCAATAACTCCCCTTCGCCCACGACAACATGCTCTCACTCTCTATGTGCGTGCAATCACAAGCTGTTGGAATGAGCCGTGTTTCTCTAAAAGCAGAGACGAGAACCATTCTCATTCTAAGCGCAGCTATTCTTTGCAAGCGGTAAGGGGGAGCGGCAATGAACAAGACGCTTGATCTGACGAAAACGGTGTATGACTTATGCGCATCCGATTCCGATATGATTCGCATGATGCAGTCACTGGGATTTGAGCAGATTGCGAATCCCGTCGTATTAAATACAGCTGGCCGCATCATGACGATTCCAAGGGGAGCCAAAACCAAGGGAATCGATATGGATGTCATTATTGATACATTCGAACGCGAAGGCTATCGTGTCATCGGCAGGGAGGGGATCCGCAATGAGTGAAATCATTAGCAACCGCGGGCGTCATGGTCACAAAACCAATCGGGAGCGGCAGGAACAGCTAAAGCAAATTATTAAACAACTCCATGAGGGTAAACCGGTTGATGAAGTCAGGGCCCAATTTGAGGAGGCGGTGGGCGATGTGACGGTGGCGGAAATTTCGGCGCTTGAGCAGGCGTTGATCGGCGAAGAGGGAATTCCGGTCGAGGAGGTGCAGCGCCTCTGCTCCGTCCATACCGCCGTCTTCAAGGGGTCTATCCAAGAGCTGCACCGTTCTGCTCAGCCAGAGGAGCAGCCCGGACATCCGGTTCATACATTCAAGTTCGAAAATCGCGAGCTGGAGCGGCTGCTTCATTTCCAGCTTTCTCTTCATATGGATCGCTTCATGCAGGATGGAAGCGAGCGCAGCCAGGACAAGGTGCTGGAAGATCTGAAGCTTCTGATGGAGATAGATAAGCATTACTGCCGCAAGGAGAATCTGCTGTTTCCTTTTTTGGAGCGCTACGGAATTCACGGCCCGACCCAGGTCATGTGGGGCGTCGACGATCGTATCCGCGCTGATCTGAAGGAGGTAAGACAGGTTATATTCGACTCTTCTTTCGGCGAGATGGAAGAACGGCAACGCATCGCGGGACGCCTGCGCAGTCTCGTTCAAGAAATGGACGAGATGATTTTTAAGGAAGAAAATATACTCCTTCCAATGGCTCTGCAAACCTTAACAGAGGATGAATGGGTTCACATTGCCGCCGAGAGCGGCGAGATCGGGTACTGCTTGATTGAGCAGCCCGCCGAATGGAAGCCTGGGCGTGCGCCGGCTGTATCCGAGGTTGCGGCCGTTTCCCGGCTAAGGAGGGACGGCCTTTTCTATTTAATTAATGATATTAATAATAACGTTGTCATTGCCGGCAATAGCCACAAAAATCCAGATTCAAACGCGCTTCGGCCGGGTACATAGCTCATACATATTGTTAATGAATTGTAACCGTTTCACGTGGTTCTTGCTGGGCAGATATGGTATAATGAAGGCATCAAAGGAGGAGTGTCCTATGAATTATAAAGTTCGAGGTCAACACATTGAAGTGACAGACGCCTTGCTCGATTATGTCGAGAAGAAACTAGGGCGGCTGGAACGCTATTTTGAAGCTCCCCCTAAGTCAGATGTCAACGTGACGCTGAGCGTGATACGCGATCAGCATACCGTTGAAGTGACGATTCCTTTGCCGGGCTTGCTGCTAAGGGCGGAAGATCGAAGCAAGGATATGTATGCATCCATCGATTCCGTTACGGACAAGCTGGAACGGCAAATCCGCAAGCATAAGACCAAGGTCAACCGGAAGTTCCGTCAGACGGGCACCGATGCGCATCTGTTCAGCGATGCGGCCACGCCGGTACCGGTGGATGAGGAAGACCAGCTCGAAGTCGTACGGACGAAGCGGTTCACGCTGAAGCCGATGGACGTCGAAGAAGCGATTCTGCAGATGAATATGATTGGACATAGCTTTTTCGTCTTCTCGAACGCACAGACGAAGGAAGTGAACGTAGTCTACCGCCGCAATGACGGGCGCTACGGCTTGATTGAACAAGGCTGATTACGGCTTGGCCGGCTCTGCTGCATTGCGATGTCAGAGTCTGCACCCAATACCCAAATTTGGACTGAGCCTATTTCCACAACGGAATGGGCTCTTTTCGCGTATATACTATAGTAAAGATGTTTAGTACACATTTTGCGGCTTTACTTGAAAAGTTTCATATAGTTTGCGAAAGCGAGACATTCACTCATTCTGCAAGGCAGGACGGCCTGAATTGGCGGAAATGCGCGAATTCCTGCCCTGCCAAGGTTGCGGGCGCCTTTTGAAACTGTTACAATTTATTGCAAAACGAGTCAACGCCGCCATTCCCGAATCCACCCGCTCCGCGGGGGTGGGATGGACGAAGAAATCACGAACGGATTTGCGTGAAAGGGGTTTAGCATGCTAGGACTTGTGAAAAAGATATTCGGTGATGCCAACGAGCGCGAAGTGAAACGGTTGATGAAGACCGTGGACGTGATCAATGGCATGGAGCCGGAATTCGCGAAATTAACGGATGAACAGCTGCGCGGGAAGACGGAGGAATTCCGCGCCCGTCTTGAGAAGGGCGATACGCTGGATCAACTGCTGCCTGAAGCGTTCGCTACCGTCCGCGAAGCGGGCAAGCGCGTGCTTAACAAGCGTCACTATGACGTGCAGTTGCTTGGCGGTATGGTGCTTCATGAAGGCAAAATCGCCGAAATGAAAACCGGGGAAGGGAAGACGCTGGTCGGGACCTTGCCCGTCTACTTGAACGCCCTCGCCGGCAAAGGCGTGCATGTTGTTACAGTCAACGACTATTTGGCTACGCGCGACAGCGAAGAGATGGGGCAAATTTATCAGTTCCTAGGCATGACAGTCGGCTTGAACTTGGCCGGCATGGATCCTCTGATGAAGAAGGAAGCTTATGCCTGCGACATTACGTATGGCACCAACAATGAGTATGGGTTCGATTACTTGCGCGACAACATGGTGCTCTATAAGGAACAAATGGTTCAGCGCCCGCTGAACTTTGCCATTATTGATGAAGTGGACTCCATTCTGATCGATGAAGCGCGGACGCCGCTGATTATTTCCGGACAAGCCGCCAAGTCGACAGATCTTTACCATTTTGCGGATTCATTCGCGAGACTGTTGAACCCAGAAGAGGATTACACGGTCGACGTCAAGACGCGTCAGGTCGCTCTGACAGAAGCGGGGGTATCGAAGGCGGAGAAGGTGCTCGCTGTCGATAACCTGTTCGACCTGAAGAACGTTACGTTGAACCATCACCTGCAGCAGGCCCTCAAGGCGCACGTGATTATGCGCCGTGACGTCGATTATGTCGTGCATGATGGCGAAATTGTCATCGTTGATGAGTTCACCGGCCGCATGATGGCGGGCCGCCGTTACAGCGATGGCCTCCATCAGGCGATTGAGGCGAAAGAAAATCTGGAAGTGCAGAACGAGAGCATGACGCTGGCGACGATTACGTTCCAGAACTACTTCCGGATGTATCGCAAGCTGGCCGGCATGACCGGTACGGCGAAGACGGAGGAAGAAGAATTCAAGAGCATCTACGGGCTTGAGGTTATTCAGATTCCGACGAACAAGCCGAATCAGCGGAAAGATGCGCCGGATGTCGTCTACAAGACGGAGAGTGCGAAGTACAACGCGGTCGTCGAAGAGATTGTGAGACGGCATCAGAAGCAGCAGCCGGTGCTTGTCGGTACGGTATCGATCGAGAACTCGGAGCTGCTGTCGGATAAGCTGCGCAAGAAGGGCATCAAGCATCAGGTCCTGAACGCGAAGTTCCATAGAGAGGAAGCCGAGATTATTTCACGGGCGGGCGAGCCGGGTCAAGTTACCATTGCGACCAATATGGCCGGCCGCGGTACGGATATTATTCTCGGCGAAGGCGTGCCGGAGCTGGGCGGCCTGCATATTATCGGGACGGAACGCCATGAGAGCCGTCGGATCGACAACCAGCTTCGCGGCCGTGCCGGACGCCAGGGCGACCCGGGCTCGACGCAGTTCTACCTGTCGCTCGGGGACGAACTGATGCGCCGCTTCGGCGCGGACAACGTGCTCGGCATGATGGAGCGCCTCGGCTTCGAGGAGGATCAGCCGATCGAGTCGAAGCTGATTACGCGCGCGGTAGAATCTGCCCAGAAGCGGGTCGAAGGCAACAACTTCGACTTGCGCAAAGTCGTCCTTCAATATGACGACGTGATGAACCAGCAGCGCGAGATTATTTACCGTCAGCGCCGCGAAGTGCTGGAGGCGGAAAATATCCGGCAAATCGTCATGGATATGATCAAGCCTTGCATCGAGCGCGCCGTCGACGCGCACTGCAACGAAGATGATATTCCGGAGAACTGGGAGCTGCAGGAGATCGTCGATTATATGCACCGGACGATGCTGGATGAAGATACGATTACGAAGGATGACCTGTGGGGCAAGGAGAAGGACGAGATCGTCGAGTTCTTGTTCGACAAGGTCGTTGAGAAGTATACCGAGCGGGAAGAGCGTCTCGGACCGGAGCTCGTGCGCGAGTTCGAGAAGGTCGTCGTGCTTCGCGCGGTCGATTCCAAATGGATGGATCATATCGATGCGATGGATCATCTTCGCCAGGGCATCCATTTGCGAGCGTACGGCGGTACCGATCCGCTGCGTGAATACCAGTTCGAGGGCTACGAGATGTTCAACAACATGGTCGCTTCCATTCAGGAAGAAGTCTCGCAATACATTATGAAGGCTCAAGTGGAGCAGAATGTGGAACGCCAAGCCGTTGTCGACGAGAGCAAAATGTCGACCAACGCCGAGCCGGCGGTCAAGCGTCCGGTCGCCAAGGGCGAGACAATCGGCCGGAACGACCCTTGCCCTTGCGGCAGCGGCAAGAAGTACAAGCAGTGTCATGGCAAACAAGGGTAAGGGAGCCGTTCTATAGGCAGGTGTCGGGGCGGTCAATGAATGACCGCAATAGGCACTGTCTAAGCGGCGGCATGGCAATAAGCCGATGAGATGGACGGGCGGCATAGGAATGAGCCGCCCGTTATTCGGATCGGAGGGAATGGAATGACTTCCCTTCCCATACAATATGGTCGAGGTGACAGCAGATGATTGATGCAAGTGTACGCCATCAATTGCGGGATATCGCAGCCAAATTGACCACCCTTAGGGGGTCTCTTTGACTTCGATCTGAAGCAAGAGATGATAGCGAACTACGAAGAGAAGATGTCGGCGCCGGATTTCTGGGATGATAACGAGCGGGCGCAAGGCGTTATTGGCGAGCTGAACGCCATCAAGGGCATCGTCGAGGAGTACAGCAAGCTGCAGCAGGACTATGAGGACACGCAGATGATGCTGGAGCTCGCCGAAGAGGAAAATGACGAAGGCCTCGCCCAGGAGCTGGGAGAGAGCGTGAAGCAGCTGTATGGGCGGGTCGAGCAGTTCGAGCTTCAACTGCTGCTCAGCGAGCCATACGACAAGATGAACGCTATCCTGGAGCTTCATCCGGGCGCCGGCGGCACCGAGTCCCAGGATTGGGGACAGATGCTGCTGCGCATGTATACGCGCTGGGCGGAGCAGCGGGGCTTCAAGGTCGAGGTGCTCGACTATCTTCCGGGGGATGAAGCCGGGATCAAGAGCGTAACGCTCCTCATCAAAGGCTACAACGCTTACGGCTACTTGAAGGCGGAGAAAGGCGTTCACCGGCTGGTCCGCATCTCTCCATTCGATTCCTCCGGCAGACGCCACACGTCCTTCGTGTCCTGCGACGTCGTTCCCGAGATTACGGATGATGTCGAGATCGAGGTACGGAATGAAGATTTGAAGATTGACACGTACCGGGCCAGCGGCGCCGGCGGCCAGCATATCAATACGACGGATTCGGCCGTGCGGATTACGCATATTCCGACCGGCATCGTCGTGACATGCCAGACGGAGCGCTCCCAGATCAAAAACCGCGAACGGGCGATGACCCTTCTGCGATCCAAATTGTACGAACGCAAAATCGAAGAGCAGCAGAAGCAGCTTGCCGAAATCCGCGGCGATCAGATGGAAATCGCGTGGGGCAGCCAGATCCGTTCGTACGTGTTTCACCCGTACAGCATGGTCAAGGACCATCGCACCCAGGTGGAGACGGGCAACGTCGGCGCCGTCATGGACGGCGACATCGACGAATTCATCGAAGCGTATTTGCGCACATTAATCCAACCCGCTTCCGAATCTTAATCGAGGTTGTTCCGTTCGAAAAGCCAGGCTTTTGGAACGGATCCTAATATAGACCGACTTGCCACCTGCGCCGATGTTCATATCGGGGCAGGTTTTTTTCTGCACGGCAACGCTTCACTATGCTAGAGTGAGGGCCTGGAAAGCAAGCAATACTATCATGGACGATGTCCGTGATTTGCAATTATGGTGAACAAGGAGAGACGCAATCGTTATGCCAACTCAATCTCAATCCCAATCTCAAGGTCAAGCCTCATCGGGATCTTCCCGCAAGCCGCGGCGCCGCGAGCCCCGGCTGCCCTATCATCATCCGCTCCGGATCGTGCTTGACTATGGCTGGATCCTGGTTGGCGCATTCATTATGGCGCTGACGTTCAACAGTCTGATGCTCCCGAACCGCATCGCCTCCGGCGGCATCTCCGGTCTGTCCATTCTGCTGGAAAAGCAATTCGGCTGGAACCCGGCCTACACCCAGTATGCTTTCAATATACCGTTATTTATAATTGGCGTTCTCCTGCTCGGCAAGCAGTTCGGGGTACGGACATTCATCGGTTCGCTGGCGCTGCCGACCTTTATATTTCTGACGAGCCACATCGAGCCGGCGACGGATAACCCGCTGCTGGCATCCATATTCGGCGGCATCGGCATCGGGTTGGGCCTCGGCATCGTCTTCCGCGGGCGCGGGTCGACCGGGGGCAACGCCATCTCGGCACAGCTGCTTCACCGGTACGGACGCATCAGTCTCTCGCTGTCCGTCGCGATCTGCGACGGCATCATCATCGCGCTGGCCGGCTTCATGCTCTCCTTCGAGAGCGCCATGTATGCGCTGATCGCATTGTTCATTACAAGCAAGACGATTGATATCGTCCAGGTCGGCCTCGGCTCGACGAAGGTCGCCTTCATCATCAGCGAGGAGGCCGAGCGCATGTCTGAGGTTATTCTGCATGATCTCGATCGCGGCTTGACGAAGCTGCGCGGGGAAGGCGGCTTCACGGGGGAAGGACGAACCGTACTGATGGTCGTCGTCGGCCAGACGGAGATTATCCGGCTGAAGGAACTGGTCCGCTCCGTCGATCGCCAAGCCTTCGTCATTATTAGCGACACGAATGAGGTGCTGGGAGAAGGATTCAAGCTGTCTCCCGAACGGCCGTAAGCCGAGCAACAGCCACAAGATGTTTCCACTGCAGGTAGAGTCTGGACATCCGCTGAATGGTTCAGACTCTTTTCCTTAATATATATGTAAACTTTCTTGACTTGGGCAGTGAGCCGATGTTACGATTATTACAGAATTGTTACCTACATAAAAACGGGAAGATGCTCTTTTTCCGCAAGGTGACGACTCCCCTGAATGAGTCCATCATATACATACGATGGATAGAGATGGATAAGATTCATCTGCCAGAACCACGGCATGAACTAACCGGCCGATAGATGACTGAGTTATGGGAGGTGCACGAATGGCAGTGACGAACAATCGAATCCGCGGGAATCCGTGCGCGCTTGTCATCGTGGTGCTTATTCTCATCACCTCGATACTCATGCCGCTGCATCTTGATTTTCATCCGGTTACGGAAGAGTCGCCGAAGCAAGTGGCTGAACCGTATACGCATACCATTGTTAGCACGAGGCCGAACGTCAAGGTGAAGTTCGTCGGCCCGCCCCCGATGATATCAACCCCCTCAATTCTAAAATGGAGCATTCCATCTGAAATTACACCTCATATTTTTCATTTTTTGGCATTTATTGCGATTGCGCTCAAATGTTTATTTCTGATGCCCGTAAAATTCACCTCGGCGTTCGTGGACGTAGCCATGCGCACAGCTGGCAATGCCGGGAGCACAAGCTGAATCATTACGATAGTGGAGGGAATCACATTGAATATCAGGCAATCGGATTTACCGGGAATTGGTCGGAAGTACTCGATGGAGACAGCGAGCGGAGACAAGCTGGTCATTATTATTCATGACGACGGCCGCCGGGAAATGTACCATTTCGACGAGGAAGATCCCGAGCTTATTCTGTCGACGGTAACGTTGGAGGATGAGGAGGCCCGCATGATCGCCGGCATCATCGGCGGCTTGAATTATCAACCGAAAGCATTGGAAACGGTAGAGATGGCATTGAATGACCTTGTCATTGAATGGTACAAACTGGATTCGCATGCAAAATGCATCGGCAAACGCATCGGGGAATTGAAAATCCGTGAACGGACGGGCGCGACCATTATCGCCGTAGTCGAGAAAAATCAATCGAAGCACATTAATCCGGGCCCGGATTATCAATTTGCACCGAATACGACGCTGGTAGTCACCGGGGAAAGGCAGCACCTGAAAGCGCTGAAAGCATTTTTGTCTACTGGATGCGATGAGAGTTGATGAGGGGGGCGGCGCTAAGCCGCGTCCATATATGCTGCTATCCCTATGTACAAAGGGGGATATATGGATACGTTAATTTTTGAAATCGGACTGGCGATAGCCTTAATTACGATCGTAGGACTCGTGTCGAACAAGCTCCGGTTTTCGGTCATCCCGTTCTATATTTTGATTGGGATGGCCGTCGGACCGCATGCTCCCCATTTCGGAGTCATTGACCTGCGGTTTATTGAGAGCGGAGTATTTATTGATTTCATGGGACGCATTGGCGTGCTGTTCCTGTTATTCTATCTCGGGCTGGAGTTTTCCGTCAGCCGGCTGCTGAAGTCGGGCAAATCGATTGTCGTCGGCGGACTATGCTACATCGGGATTAATTTCGTCTCGGGTCTGCTGCTCGGATGGCTGATGGGCTTCCCGCTCAAAGAGACCATGGTTATCTGCGGGATCATGACGAGCTCTTCCACCGCCATCGTGGCGAAGGTCCTCGTCGACCTGAAGCGGACGGCGAACCCCGAGACCGAAATTATTATGGGCATGATTATGTTCGATGATCTATTCATCGCCGTGCATATTTCGATATTGTCCGGGCTGGTGCTGAGCGGAGACAGCTCATTCTGGAGCGTGCTCCTGACATCGCTGTCGGCTTTGATCTTCATTCTGCTCTTCCTGTTCATCGGACGAAGGTTCATTCCTTTTATCGATAAAGGCCTCAATATCAAGTCGGCGGAGCTCTTCCTGCTTGTTATCATCTCGGCGCTGTTCCTGACGGCAGGCTTCTCGGAGACCTTCCATGTCGCGGAGGCCATCGGGGCCTTGATGGTCGGCATGGTGCTGGCGGAATCGAGCCATGTGAAGCGGATTGAGCATTATATTTTGCCGTTCCGCGATCTGTTCGGCGCGATCTTCTTCTTCAGCTTCGGCTTGACGATTGACCCGACCTCGCTGTTCGGAGCGGTATGGGTCGCTTTGCTCGGGGTTCTGCTTACGATTCTCGGAAATATGCTGTCCGGCTATATCGCGGGGCGCGTGGCCGGCATTTCCGGGCGGGCATCGATGAACATCGGCTTTACGCTCGTATCCAGGGGCGAATTCTCAATCATTATGGCCAATATCGGGAAAATGGGCGGTCTGCTGCCCGTCGTTCAGTCGTTCGCCGTACTGTATGTGCTCATATTGGCTGTCTTGGGCCCGTTACTGACCAAGGAGTCAGAGCGAATATACGGATTGTTCGGCAAGCCGCGGCAGCGGCAGAAGCCCAAGCCGAAGCAGCAGCATAAGGAAATGTGACGCGTTCTCCGCATGGATCGGGTTGCGGAAGCGTTTATAGATTCATATGAAAAAGGCATGAGGAGGAGAAGCTTGAGGCTTCGCTCCCCATGCCTTTTTCCGTTGGAGAAGGGTAAGAAAAAGGAAATTGGAAAAGTGATTGTATTTATATAAACTCGGATGTATAATGATACATAAATTATTGCGCCGGAACGTATTTTCTACTGAAAGGCAAAGAAATGGAGAGATCGAGACATGGGGAAGGAACAGGCAATGAAGGTGGCGATTGTCGGATCGACGGGTTATGGCGGCGTGGAACTGATTCGTCTGCTGCTGAATCACCCGTATGCGGACATTGCGTCCGTCATATCGGCTTCGAGCGCGGGGACGCCGATAGCTGCCGGATTTCCGCATCTGCATGAGATCGTGACCGACACGCTCGATGGGGTTGACCCGGAGCTGATCAAGAGCAAGGCCGATGTCGTGTTCACGGCGACGCCATCGGGCGTCAGCGCCAAGCTCGTGCCGCAGCTGCTGCAGGCGGGCCTTAAGGTCATCGATCTGTCCGGGGATTTCCGGTTGAAGGACGGGGCGGAATATATGAAGTGGTATAAGCATGATGCGCCGCCCGCCGAGCTGCTGGAGGAAGCGGTGTACGGCCTGTGCGAATGGAGCGGCCGCGCGGAGCGGGTGAAGGGACGAAGGCTGATCTCCAATCCGGGCTGTTATACGACGGCCGCGCTGCTTGGCCTAGCGCCTGCGGTCCAGGCGGGCTGGATCGATCCGGCGACGATCATTATCGACGCCAAGTCCGGCGTGTCCGGAGCAGGGCGGGGCGTCAGCCTGAATGTTCATTACGCGGAGATGAACGAGAACTTCAAGGCTTACAAGGTCAACCAGCACCAGCATATTCCGGAGATCGAGCAGCTGCTTGGCGAGGCTGTGGGAGCGCCTGTAACCGTGACCTTCACGACCCATCTGACGCCGATGACGCGCGGCATTTTGTGCACGATGTACAGCACGCTAACCGGGGATTATACGGAACAGGACTTCATTCGGCTCTATCGGGAGAGCTACGCGGGGCGGCGCTTCGTCCGCATACGCCCGCAAGGAGAGCTTCCGGCTACGAAGGAAGTGTTCGGCTCGAACTATTGCGATATCGGCTTCGCGGTCGATGCGCGAACGAAGCGGGTGACGGTCATTTCCGTCCTCGACAACGTCGTCAAGGGAGCGGCCGGGCAGGCCATCCAGAATTTGAATCTGATGATGGGCTGGGAGGAGAGCAGCGGACTGCAGCTCGCTCCGGTCTACCCTTAATCACAAGTTACCATTTCAGAAGAAGAAGGTCGATGCCTTATGAAAAATACAGAAACCTTGCTTACCGCCACTGAGGCGCCTTTTCACGCAATTCCCGGTTCGGTCACGACGCCGCTTGGCTTTCGTGCCGGGGGCCTGCATTGCGGACTGAAAAAAACCGATCGCAATGATCTCGGCGCCATCGTATGCGACGTGGCGGCGACGGCGGCGGCGGTCTACACGACGAACGCCTTCCAGGCGGCCCCGCTGGCCGTAACGCGCGCCAGCCTGGCGGAAGCCGGCACGCTGCGCGCCGTGCTCGTCAACAGCGGCAACGCCAACGCCTGCACCGGCAAGCAGGGCGAGGCGGACGCATACCGCATGCGCAGCGGCTTTGCCGGGCAGTTGGGCGTCGCGCCGCATGAGGTGGCGGTCGCTTCGACCGGGGTCATCGGCGAGCCGCTGAAGATGGATTGCGTCGAGCGGGGCATGGCGGCTTTGCCTGCCCGGCTGACGGCGGAGGCGGACGGCGCCGAGCAATTCGCGCAGGCGATTCTGACGACGGATCTCGTGAAGAAGGAAGCCTGCGCGGCGGTAACCGTGAACGGCAAGACGGTTACCGTCGCCGGCGCGGCCAAAGGCTCCGGCATGATTCATCCGAATATGGCGACGATGCTCGGCTTCGTAACGACCGACGCGGCGGTTGAGCGCTCCGCGCTGGAACGGCTGCTGCGGCAGACGACCGACGTGACGTTCAATATGATTACGGTGGACGGCGACACGAGCACGAATGATATGCTGCTCGCGATGGCCAGCGGCTTGGCGGGCAATGAACCGCTGCAAGAAGGCCATCCGGACTGGGCGTCGTTCGCCTCCGCCTTCCGCTATATCTGCGGCCAGCTGGCGCAGGCGATTGCCCGCGACGGTGAAGGCGCGACGAAGCTCATCGAGGTGAGCGTCACCGGCGCGGCGACCGATGACGCGGCCCGGGCGATTGCGAAGTCGATTATCGGCTCCAGCCTCGTCAAGTCCGCCGCTTTCGGGGCGGATGCGAACTGGGGGCGGATTATCGCGGCGGTCGGTTATTCGGGCCAGCCGGTGAACATCGACACCGTCGATATTCATATCGGGCCCATCGAGGTGCTGAAGCAATCGACGCCGGTGCCGTTCGATGAAGAGGCGGCGCTGGACTATTTGAAGGGCGATACGGTGCATATCCAGGTCGGCCTGCATATGGGCAGCGGCGAAGCGACGGCATGGGGCTGCGACCTCACCTATGATTATGTCCGCATCAATGCGGCCTACCGGACGTAGATAGCGGCCAAGTAATTGATGGGATTAATCATTTATTCCGCTAAAGATAATAGACCTTAATAAAGTTAATAAATAGAGGTAATGAGTTTAAAGAGAGATTAGCTTCCCGATGGAGAGGGGGATGGACCTTGCACACGTTGTCTGAGGAGCAGGGAACCGGGACGAAGCGCTTCGTACGGACGGAACGGTTCGTCATGAAATGCGGAGGCAGCACCCTGGCGGCGCTGCCCGATACCTTTTATCAGCAGCTGACGCAGCTGCAGGCGGAAGGCACGATGCCGGTCATCGTGCACGGCGGCGGTCCGGCCATATCGGCGATGCTCGACAAGCTCGGCATCGAGAGCGAGTTCGTAGGCGGACTGCGCAAGACGGACGAGGCCGTGCTGGACGTCGTGGAAATGGTGCTGGCCGGACAGATCAACAAGCAGATTGTCCGGCGCTTGACCGGGACGGGCGCGCGTGCGGTCGGCCTGTCGGGAACGGACGGCGGGCTCATCCAGGCCCGGCCGGTCGCCAATCAGGCGGAAGTCGGCTACGTCGGCGACGTGACACAGGTGAACGCCGGGCTCGTGGAGGCGCTGATCAGCCGGCAGTATATGCCGGTCATCGCGCCGATCGGACTCGATGGAGGCGGACAGCGCTACAACATTAACGCGGACACAGCGGCCGGCGCAGTCGCCGCGCATCTCGGCGTGGAGCGGCTCATCGTCATTACCGATGTGCCTGGAATTATGAAGATGAACGACGGCGCCCGCACCGTCCTCCCCGTCGTCACGACCGCGGAGATCGAGGCGATGATCGGGAGCGGGGAGATTTACGGCGGGATGATTCCGAAGGTGCGGGCCGCGATGCAGTCTATGGCGGGCGGCGTGAGGGAAGTCGTCATCGCGGACGGAGCGGAGCCCGGAATATTGCGCCGGCTGATGAGCGGCGAAAACATCGGCACGCGAATCGTGCAGGAAGAGGATGAGGAGGGAGTACAGTGACACAGGCGGACCATGTAACACCATCATTATTGCCAACCTATGCGCGCTATCCAATCACTCTCGTGAAAGGAAGCGGCAGCCGATTATGGGATGATCGGGGCCACTCGTATTTGGACTTCATGAGCGGCATCGCTGTCGCGAACCTCGGGCATGTGCCGGAGCGGGTCAAGGCGCGCGTGCAGGAGCAATTGGATACGCTCTGGCACGTCTCCAACCTGTTCCGCATTCCGCAGCAGGAGCAGGCAGCCGAATGGCTGACGAATCATACATGCGCGGACGCGGTTTTCTTTTGCAATAGCGGAGCGGAGGCGAACGAGGCCGCCATCAAGCTGGCCCGCCGCTATCACGCCAAGGTGGCGAAGAGCGGACGCTACGAGATCATTACGTTCCAGCAGTCGTTCCACGGCCGGACGCTGGCGACGCTGACGGCGACGGGGCAGGATAAGGTGAAGGAAGGCTTCCGCCCGCTGCCGGAAGGCTTCCGCTATGTGCCGTTCAACGATATCGACAGCTTGCGGGCGGCCGTGAACGATAAGACAGCCGCTATCATGCTGGAGATCGTGCAGGCCGAAGGCGGCGTGCACACGATTAAGGCCGCCTTCGCCCAGGAAGTGGCGAAGCTGTGCGCCGAGCATGGGCTGCTGCTGCTTATCGACGAGGTACAGACCGGCATGGGCCGCACGGGAGCGCTGTTCGCGCACGAGCATTACGGGCTTGAGCCCGACATATTCACCGTGGCGAAGGGACTGGGCAGCGGATTCCCGGTTGGAGCGATGCTTGCCAAGGAGCATCTGCGCGAAGCATTTGGTCCCGGCAGCCACGGATCGACCTTCGGCGGCAACCCGCTCGCGATGTCCGCGGTCATCGGCACGATGGAGACGATGATCGAGCAGAAGGTCGCGCAGCGGGCCGGAGAGCGCGGAGCGTATCTGCTGAACTCGCTGAAGGTGAAGCTGAGCGACGTCCCGGTCGTACAGGATGTCCGCGGCTTGGGGCTCATCATCGGCATCGAATGCGGCGAGCCGGCTGCGGACATCGTGGAAGCCGCAAGGGCCGCCGGATTGCTCGTCATTACGGCCGGTCCGAACGTCGTCCGGCTGCTGCCGAACCTGCTGGTCACGACGGAGGAGATCGATGAGGCGGTCTCGATTCTGCACCAAGTGCTGGAGGCGCGTTCGCAGGCCAAGGCGATCGTATAAATCAATAACATACCCCGAGCCTGCCGGGCGCTTGCGGCCGGCGGCTTCGGTTCACTCATGGCGCAACAGGAACAGATTCGCGGCGAACCGCCGCAACAACACGGAACCCGGAGGTGGCTTCATGACTTTGACAGAGGCGAAGATTGATTTGCGCGGTCGCGATTTCATCGCGCTGGCCGATTATACGAAGGAAGAGCTTGAATACCTAATCGATTTGGCGATCGAACTGAAGCGCAAGCAGAAGGCGGGCGAGGCGTACCGGCCGCTGGCGGGGAAGACGCTTGGCATGATTTTCGAGAAGTCGTCCACCCGGACTCGCGTCTCCTTCGAGGTGGGCATGTACCAGTTGGGCGGGCATGCGCTCTTTTTGAGCAAAAACGATCTCCAGCTAGGACGCGGAGAGACGATCTCGGATACGGCGCAGGTGATGTCCCGCTACTTGGACGGCATCATGATTCGGACGTTCGCCCATCGCACGGTCATTGACCTGGCGCGCAGCGCGACGATTCCGGTCATCAACGGACTGACGGATATGAGCCATCCGTGCCAGGTTCTGGCCGACTACCAGACGGTTCTCGAACATAAAGGCCGTCTGGCCGGCTTGAAGGTCGCTTATATCGGCGACGGCAACAATATGGCGCACTCGCTTATGATGGGCGCCGCGAAGCTTGGCGTCAACATGGCGGTCGCTTCGCCGGAAGGCTATGCGCCGGATGCGAATGTCATTGCCCAATGCGAGGAGCAGTCGGGCCTGACCGGAGCGGAACTCCTTATCACCCAGGATCCCGCCGAAGCGGTTGCGGATGCGGATGTCATTTACACGGATGTGTGGGCAAGCATGGGCTTCGAGGAAGAGCAGAAGATGCGGGAGCAAGCGTTCAAAAACTTCCAGGTGAACGAGGAACTCGTGCGCTATGCGAAGCCGGATTACATCTTCATGCACTGCCTGCCGGCGCATCGCGGCGAAGAGGTAAGCGCGGGCGTCATTGACGGCGGCAATTCGGTTATTTTCGACGAGGCGGAAAATCGCCTCCATGCACAGAAGGCCATCTTGGCGGCTTTGATGGGATAATCGGATAGCCAGGACGCCGGGACAGCATTGCAGCTAACGGGACGAAGAGGAACGGGGGAGACAGAAGTGGAAAAGATCAAAATCGTATTGGCGTATTCGGGCGGCCTCGATACGTCGGTCATTTTAACCTGGCTAAAAGAAACCTATGACGCCGAAATTATCGCTTTCACCGCGGATGTGGGCCAAAAGGAAGAGCTGGACGGCCTCGAAGCGAAAGCGATCGCGACCGGCGCATCCAAAGTATATATCGATGATCTCCAGGAGGAGTTCGCTCGCGATTTCATCTATCCGATGTTCCAGGCGGGCGCCCTGTATGAAGGCCAATATTTGCTCGGCACGAGCATCGCGCGTCCGCTGATTGCGAAGCGCATGGTCGAGATTGCCCGCAAGGAAGGGGCCAAATTCATCGCGCACGGCGCGACGGGCAAAGGCAATGACCAGGTGCGCTTCGAACTGGCGGTCGCTTCGCTGGCGCCGGACATCGAAGTCATCGCCCCATGGCGCTCCGAAGAATTCCGGGCCCAATTCCCGGGCCGGGCCGAGATGATCGCCTATGCGGAGAAGCATGGCATTCCGGTCCAGGCATCGGCGGCGAAGCCGTACTCGACCGACCGCAATCTGCTTCATATCAGCTTCGAGAGCGGCATGCTGGAGGATCCGTGGTTCGACGCGGCTGCCGACAGCAACAAGGAAATGTACGTGCTGAGCGCGGCCCCGGAAGATGCGCCGGATGAAGCCGAGTACGTCGAATTGACGTTCGAGCAGGGGAATTGCGTCGCGGTCAACGGCGAACGCCTGACGCCGCTGCAGGTGATGAACAAGCTGAATGAGCTTGGGGGCAAGCACGGCATCGGCCGCGTCGACATGGTCGAGAACCGCTTCGTGGGCATGAAGAGCCGGGGCGTGTACGAGACGCCGGGCGGCACGATTCTGTTCACCGCTCACCGGAAAATGGAGTCGCTCACGATGGACCGCGAAGTGATGCATCTGCGGGACTCGCTTATTCCGAAATATAGTTCGATTGTGTACAACGGCTTCTGGTTCGCGCCAGAGCGCCTGGCGATCCAAGCGCTTGTGGACGAGAGCCAAAAGCATGTTACGGGCACGGTCCGTCTGAAGCTGTATAAAGGCAATGTCATCGGCGCCGGCGTGCAGAGCCCGTTGAGCCTGTACAATCCGGATATCGCGACGATGGAAGCCGATCCGACTCAGGCTTACGATCAAAATGACGCGACCGGTTTCATTCATCTGAACGCGCTGCGGCTGAAGGTCGCATCCGGTGTTCACGGCGCGAGCGTGCACGGAGCGAAGCTGGAGCAGTAGACGGCACGGAACAGGCAGGCGGGACTCGGCAGCTGTGCACGGCAGCTGCCGCCGTTGCCGCAGGCATGAAATGCCGGTCTGCAACGCAAGCAAGGTGGAGGGGGTAACAGGGTGAGCAAATTATGGGGCGGCCGGTTCACGAAGCAGACGAACGAGTTGGTGGAACAATACACGGCCTCGATCTCATTTGACAAATTGATGGCAGAAGAAGATATTCAGGGCAGTCTCGCGCATGTCGCCATGCTGGGCCGCTGCGGAATTTTGCCGCAGGACGATGTCGAGACCATCAAGGACGGATTGAATCAAGTTTTGGACCGGATTCGGAACGGCGAGATGGAGTATTCCGTATCCGATGAAGATATCCATATGAATATCGAAAAAGCGCTGATGGAAATCGTCGGCCCGGTTGGCGGAAAGCTCCATACGGGACGGAGCCGCAACGATCAGGTGGCAACCGATATGCATTTGTACTTGCGCAAGCATGTCGTCTCCTTCGCCGGCTTGCTGGCGGACCTGCAGAACGCGCTTATCAAGCAGGCCAAGGAAAATATCGGGACAATCGTGCCGGGCTATACGCATTTACAGCGGGCGCAGCCGATCCTGTTCGCCCATCATCTCATGGCGTACGTATCCATGTTCGAGCGCGATATCGAGCGGCTTATCGACAGCTACAAGCGGATCAATGCGCTGCCGCTCGGCGCCGGCGCCTTGGCGGGAACGACCTTCGCCATCGACCGGCATCTGGTCGCCGAGCAGCTCGGCTTCGACCGCGTCTACGAGAACAGCCTCGACGCGGTGAGCGACCGCGACTTTATCGTCGAGTTCCTCTCGAACGCGTCGCTCATCATGATGCACCTGTCCCGCCTCTGCGAGGAGTTGGTGCTCTGGTCGAGCACCGAGTTCCAGTTCATCGAGCTGGACGACGCGTTCTGCACGGGCTCGAGCATCATGCCGCAGAAGAAAAATCCGGATGTGGCCGAGCTCGTGAGGGGCAAGACCGGACGCGTGTACGGGCATCTCGTCGGCATGCTGACGGTGCTCAAGGCGCTGCCGCTCGCGTACAACAAAGACATGCAGGAAGACAAGGAGGGCATGTTCGATACGGTCGAGACGCTCGATGGAGCGCTGCGCCTGTTCGTGCCGATGATCGGCACGATGAAGGTCAACCGCGGCCGGATGGCCGATGCGGTCCGCCAGGATTTCTCCAACGCGACCGACATCGCCGACTTCCTCGTGAACAAAGGCTTGCCGTTCCGGCAGGCGCATGAAGTGATCGGCAAGACGGTGCTCTACTGCATCGAGCGGAACAAGTTCTTGCTCGATCTGACGCTGGAAGAATTCCAGCAATTCTCCCCGCTGTTCGACGAGCGCATCTATACGGTGCTCCAGCCGGAGAACGTGGTCAACGCCCGCAACGTCTACGGAGGGACCGCGACCGGACAAGTGCAGGCGGCGATCGCCCGCGCCGAGCAAGCAGCGGCGAAGACGGCGGCCTGGGTGCAGGAAAAGCAGCAGCCAAATGCGTAACGGATAAAATCGGGCACATTGGTTCCTGAAAATGCCCCCTGCCCGTTATAACGCTGGGCATGCGTTAATAGCGTCCCGTGAGGCGCTGACGCATGCCGTGCTATTCGAGAGGCTCCTGTCTGATGCGGCAGGGGCCTCAATGATTGTGCCGACGGGCTCGGCTGCCGCTTGTTGTTCTCTGTAAGTTGTTGGGAAAAGCCCGAAGAGAGAAAGCCTCTTTCTTTTTGCTCAGATGCGGTTTGATTGCTGTGCGCAATCTTTTCCGGGAATGCGAATGGATGAAAACTTCTGCTAGAGCCAGTCTCCCCAAAGCTCAGTAACGAGGAGAAATAAGTAGGGAAGAATGAGCATGAATAGATAATCCAGGTCCTTAGCTTCATCCCCCTAAAGCCCTGTGTACTCGCTCCCTTACAAGCATTCTCCCTTAAGCTCAGAAGAAGATATACGCGGCATGCCTTGCGAATAATATCCCCAACAGTCAGGTATGGTTTCTTTCTGTAGACGCACTATGTGCATGATCCCCTTTGGTCAGATAAAGATAGGAGGAACCGAACCCTTTTAGGGCATATCCCCATAATTCAGGATTGATTTTTAGCACGCAATTCCTCCCTTTTATCATGCGATGCTGGCAACCGGCCAAGTCGGACTCGAGCGTAATGTATAGGCAGTCGTTCCAAAAGTCTTGCATAGCAAGGGCATTCTGACCCGATGGGATATTGGCTAAAAGGTCCTTGGAAGGGCACCTGACTGGACGGGATATTGGTCATAAGAGCCTTGAAGGGATACCTGACGTTATGGGAGACTGGCAAAAGAGCCTCTGAAGGGCACCTGACGGGATGGGAGACTAGCCAAAAGAGCCTCGAACAGGTGCCTGACGGGACGGGATACTGGCTAAAAGAGTCTTCAAGAGGATACCGAACCGAAGAAGACTGGCATCAATTGGCGGGACTTGAACGTAAATGTTAACAAGACCTTCATTTGTCACCATATGTTACTTGTTGTATAATAAAAGGAAGGCGCTTTCATTGGCCGATACAACTGTATACAGGAGGGATGTCCATGCCTATGCCGAAGTACGTTACCGACATCGAGAAGATCACGCAGATACCCGAGACGGAGAGGAAACGGCTAAAGCAAATCACGGAAAAGTTCGTATTTCGTGTAAATGACTATTATTTGAACCTCATTGATTGGAACGACCCCGATGACCCTATTCGGAAGCTAGTGATTCCGAACACGGGTGAACTTCAGGAGTACGGCCGTTGGGATGCCTCGGATGAGGACACCAACTATGTCGTCCCCGGCTGCCAGCACAAGTATGGCACTACCGCCTTGTTAATTGTGTCGGAGGTATGCGGCGCCTATTGCCGATACTGCTTCCGCAAGCGCCTCTTCCGCAACGATGTCAAAGAAGCTATGTCCGATGTCAATCCCGGCTTGGCCTATATCGCCGAGCACCCCGAGATCAACAATGTCCTGTTAACCGGCGGGGATAGCCTCATCCTCGCGACGCCGAAGCTGAGAATGATTCTGGAACGTCTTCGCGCCATCCCGCATGTACAGATCATTCGCCTCGGATCCAAAATGCCTGTATTCAATCCGATGCGAATCTATGAAGACAACGCGCTGCTGGAGACGATCCGTGAGTTCTCCTCGGCCGACAAGCGCATCTATGTCATGGCTCATGTTAATCACCCGCGCGAGATTACAGCCGAAGCGAAGCGGGGCTTCGAAGCGCTCCATCAGGCCGGCGCCATCGTCGTCAATCAGACGCCCGTCCTCCGCGGCATCAATGATAATGCCGATGTGCTCGGCGAGCTTCTCGACAAGCTGTCCTGGGCAGGCGTGACGCCATATTATTTCTTCATCAATCGCCCGGTAGCGGGGAATAGCGAATTCGTGCTTCCGTTGAAGGAGGTGTACCGCCTGGTGGAGGAGGCGAAGGCGAAGACATCCGGCTTAGGGAAGCGGGTCCGCCTCTCGATGAGCCATACGTCAGGGAAGATCGAGATTCTGGCGATCGAAAACGGCAAGGCCTATCTGAAATATCACCAGTCCCGAGACAACCATTACGGGCGCTTCATGGTTCTGGATTGTCCGGATGACGCGGCCTGGTTCGATGATTTGCCGGGCAACGAGCGGTTCTGGACGCCGCCGGTGAAGAAGATTGAGGATGTCGTGTCTGTCAATGCGCTGCCGGATATGCCGCAGCGTCGAACGAAGAGGGATGCGTAATGCAAAGTTCCGCCCTGTCGATTGTCCGCTTTGTTTTTCTGTCGACCGGTTCCGAATCCGGCGCATGCGAACAGTCTGGCCTGTCCATGTGAGGAAGGGCCCGGCATGGGAGGACGACCGACTAGAGGGTATGGCGGCGACTGCAAGCTGTCGCCTTGCATCCGGATCCAACTTCATTCTTATGAAGAGGCGGCGCTCACCGCATGGCGGCCGGGCGACCCATAAGAACATCATCTTGAGCAGAGAACAGCCTTGGCCCCGTACGGCCAAGGCTGTATTGCATGCCCTCCTGAAGTTCGCAAGACATGCGCGGCATGCTGAGCGGCACGGGGCCCGATTATGTATTCGGCTTGAAATCAGGCCCGTTGATTCCATCCTCCACGATCGGTTCCTTGTCGCTCTTCGGCTTCGCCGGTGCGGTTCCGCTGCCGCTGTTGACGGCAATCAGCGACGGTTGAGGCTGGTAGGTATCCAGGGCGATGCGCTCGCGCTCCACCTCTTTCCCGTTCACCATTTTGATGCGGTACGATTCGACGACATAGCCTTTTTTTCCCTGTTGCAGCACCTGCTGCGCCCCGGCTGTCAGATGCGGGTTTTTGACGTATTTCACTTGCGGATCCAGCACCTTCACGGTTTTTGTCTCCATTTTATAGGAAAGGTTCTTATCCATCGTGCCGAAAAATTTAATCGTCAAGCGCCCGTTTTCGGTCTCGGTCCGGATAAGGAGGTGCTTGCCGGTAGAGTTTTTGAACTTGAAATTGATATATCCCTGGGAAAATGTCGCGTCCAGCCCAAGAGGCAGGTATGAGACCGGCAGGGAATGATTGCGCCGTTCGACGATTTCCAGTCCTGTCCGGAGGACCGCATTGTAAAGCGTGCTTGACACCTGACAGATGCCGCCGCCGATGCCTGGCACCAATTTACCGTTGTAAATGACAGGGGCTTCCCTGAAGCCGTACTTTTTCTCTGTCTCCGCAATGACTTTGTCGTAGTCGAAAATATCGCCGGGCTTCAATATCATGTCATCGATCGTTTTGGCGGCCGATACGACATTATGCGTGCGCCCGTCCTCGGATTTGGCGAAGCCGGTCGAGAACTCGATGATTTTCCGCTCGATGCCTTCCGCCTTGAGGGAGGCGACCGTTACCGGCGGATCGGTCAGCGCCAATGGGGCTTCGATGCGAATGGGTCCTCCTTCATACCAGACCGGAGGAATAGCGGCCCGTATCAATTGCTCCAACTGAACGCGATCGATGCGGTAGACTTGCCGCTCCGGCGTATAGACGACCTGGTCATCCTTCGTAATCTCGCGCGAGGCATTGACCGGTTTCCCGAAGCTTGCCGTCTCCCAGCCTGGCGTAAACCGCTCCTTCCACACATCCTCTTTCCAATGAAACTGCAGATCCCAATCCTGATTGAAGCTTCTTCTTGCCGTTATCCGTTCCCAGAGAGAACCTTCCTGCAAAGGCTTCAGCGCGGCCAAGAACGGCTTGGCGTCATAGGTTACCCCGAGCTCGGATAAGGTCGTCTTGACCGGAGCTACCCCGCTGTTGCCGAAGGTGACCTCCACCGGCGTCGCTTCCAATTGCCGCACCCGCCGATTCAGCTCCTCGCGAAAGGCAGCAAAGGACATCCCGCCCACTTCCCAGGAAGAGAGCCGGACCTCCGGCGGAATGCGGTCTTGCGAAGCATAGCTGTTCGCCCAGCCCCACATGGCGGTAACGGCGAGCAGCAGCGAAGCGGCGGCGATGAATAGCGCATGGATTTTTCTCAAACCGATTGCCTCCTGCGTGAAGAAAGTAAAAGATCAGTCTCTCTCACTATATGCGCGCGAAGAGGCAAACTTTACTTGGAAAGCAGGGGGAACGCTTGTCTTGTCATCAGCTGCGCCTTCTCAAAAATTCAAGTGTTCTCCCTAATGTTTTTTCGGCATGGGGAGAAGTGAAATCGAATTGGTACTCATGACCCAACTCGGGATTCGTGCCGTCAAATAATACCGTGTCGGCTTCGACTCCGTTCCCAAGGAGAACGTCAATCAGATCCGCGGAATGCGGGGCCAGCGGATCGGCATCGCCGACGGTCAGAAAGACTGGCGGGTAATCCGGCGTAATGTGGTTCACCGTGGACATTTCGTCCAGCCGGGAGAACGTGCCGAAATTTTTGACACCCGTATAGGACCAAAATACCGACTTTACTCCAAACTGCAGAATAAAAGAGGACTGGGGCCGGGTCATTCTATCCATATTGTAAAGACCGCAGTATAATAAGGCGCCCTTGAGCTGTTTTTTGTCGACGGAAGGCTGTATCCCCATCGAATCCGCCAGATTTTCATTGGTGATGACAGCCGCGGTCTGGCTGGCGATGTGAGCGCCCGCCGAATCCCCGCCAATGAATAATCGGTTCATATCGCCGCCGTACTCCGAGATGTAGGCCTGCAAATATTCCAGCGCTTTGTTGGCCTGAATGACAGGCTGGGGATACTTCTCCCCCGGTGCAAGGGCGTAGTTGATATTGGCTACGATATACCCCTCATTGGCCAGCGCCATGCCATATTCTTGCGTTTGTTCTTTATTGCCTGACACGAATCCCCCTCCATGTATCCACATAATGACGGGGAGATCCTTGCCGGTATGCTTCGGACAGTAAATATCGAGGAGGCTGTTCTCCCTTCCGTGCTTATCATATACAACGTCTTTTACGACATGGACCTGCTTCTTGATCGTCTCGATGTTGGCGGGGGACGCGAAGGGCTTCCATTCGAAGAGCCGCTTAATGATCAGGGCATTCAGAGAAGGGGTGAACTGACCGATGATATATATGAGCAATCCAGGAATAACAAAGATAGGAAGAATCGCCATAAGAACGATCCATTGAATAATCCGGCGAGCCGTTTTCTTTGGTTTCATTCGAATCAACCCGTCCTTTCTCGTTGGCGCAGCTTGCGGGTTCGTTGATCCCGTTCATCCAAGTATGGAGATTGTAACATAACGGATTTGGCAAGGGAAAATGGCCTTTCCCCTTGCCGGGCCGATCTATGGTTCAGGTCGACATTTTCCGCATGATGAGCAGGGTCGAACGTCCTGAAGACCGGAAAAGATGTTGAATTTCGCTTGATCTTAGAGGAATTGGCGTGCGGGTGTCGAATATGTAGAGGCTAATCTTTTATAACGTAGGGTGTGATCATTTGATAGAAATGCAGGATGTGTGGAAGACGTACCCGGATGGATCGCATGCGTTGCGCGGTGTCTCTGTCCGGATTGACAAGGATGAGTTCGTCTATGTGGTTGGTCCATCCGGAGCGGGGAAATCAACCTTTATGAAGCTGATATACAGAGAGGAAATCCCGACGAAAGGGCAGATTGTCGTCAGCGGATTCAATATCGGGAAGCTGAAGCAGCGCAAAATTCCGTTCGTGCGGCGCAATATCGGCGTCGTATTCCAGGATTTCCGGCTGCTGCCCAAGCTGACTGCTTATGAAAATGTAGCCTTTGCAATGGAGGTCATTGAAGCGCCGCCGAAGGTCATTAAGCGCCGGGTGCCGGAGGTGCTCGAACTGGTGGGCTTGAAGCATAAGGCGGCAAGCCTGCCTGCCCAATTGTCGGGCGGGGAGCAGCAACGGGTCGCGATTGCCCGGGCGATCGTGAACAATCCGTCGGTTATCGTCGCGGACGAGCCGACCGGCAACCTCGACCCCGAGAATTCCTGGGGCATTATGAAGCTGCTGGAGGAAATTAATTACCGCGGGACGACGATTGTGATGGCGACGCACAACAAGGACATTGTCAACGCCATGCGTCAGCGGGTTATCGCGATCGAGCACGGACATATCGTGCGGGATGAGGTTCGGGGGGAATACGGATATGACTTTTAATACGTTGGCCCGCCATCTGAGAGAAGGCAGCAAGAGCTTGTTCCGCAACGGATGGATGTCATTCGCCTCCGTAAGTTCGATCGTGATCTCTCTGTTCATTCTCGGTGTATTTATGGTATTGTCCATCAACGTCAATGCCATTACGAACAATATTGACAATCAAGTGCAGATTCGGGTCTTCCTTCAATTGGATGTGACGCCGGAGCAGACGAAGCTGCTGGAGACGGATATCGGCAATATGTCCGAGGTCAGCAAGGTCGTCTTCATCTCGAAGAAGGAAGGAATGAAGCTGCTGGAGCAGCAGATGGGCGAAGAAGGCAAGGAACTCCTCGCCGGTTATAACGACGAGACCAACCCGCTGCCGGATTCCTTTACGGTTGATGTGTACGAGCCGGAAGATGTGCCGATGGTAGCCAAAAAAATCACAATGCTGAACGAGACCAACAGCGCCAAGCCGATCTGGAAGGTGCAGTACGGCAAAGGCACCGTCGAGACGTTGTTCAAAGTCACCTCGACCATCCGCAACTTCGGGCTGCTTGTCGTTGCCGGGCTGGCCGTGACGGCCATGTTCCTTATTTCCAACACGATTAAGGTAACGATTATGGCGCGCCAGCGCGAGATCGGCATTATGAAGCTGGTCGGCGCGACGAACTCTTTTATACGAGGGCCGTTCTTCGTGGAAGGGGCGCTCCTCGGCATCATTGGTTCGGTGGTGACCATCGCGTTGCTCTTCTATGGATATCAGCAGTTGACCACGCATTTTGAGTTCGGTCTGATGATTATCAAGTTGGTTCCCCTGGCGGATATTTGGCTCCTTGTGGGCGGGACGCTGCTTGGCCTGGGCATCGTCATCGGCGTATGGGGAAGCACGATTTCGATACGGAAGTTCTTGAAGGTATAATCATTTTTCTCAAAAATAAGATACTCGGCGCAGATGAACCAGATGACAGGTAAGGAGGAACCGTGTTGTTGATGAAGCAAGGACGGAAGAAGAAATGGATAGCCCTGATCGCAGCGGGCGCTCTTCTACTGACACTCGTGCCGCCGACGGTTGGGGAAGCGTCGGAGCTGGATAAAGTGAACAAGCAGCTTCAGGATCTGCAGCGGCAGATGCAGGAAGCGGAGAAGAAGCAGCAGGAGGCCGATGCGCAGAAAGCGCAGGCCGAGAAGCTGATTAAGAAGACGACCAAGGATCTGAATTACGTCGTCGGCGAGATCGAGAAGAAGACGAAGGAGATGCTTGACGTCACGCTTGAAATCGACAAGACGGAGGCGAATCTGGAGGAGGCGGCCCAGGAGCTGGAGGATGTCAAGCACCGGATCGCCGAACGGGAGAAGCTGCTCGATTCGCGCGTGCAGCTGATGTATACGAACGGCGCCGTCTCCTATATCGATGTGTTGTTCAGCGCCACAAGCTTCTCCGACTTCGTCGATCGGCTCGACTCGATGCAGACGATTGCTTCGCGGGACAAGGAAATATTGACCGAGCATAAGCGGGACAAGGAATTAGCCGTCGTCAAGAAGAAGGAGATCGAGACGGAGCTGAAGCGAGTCAAGCTGCTCTACGCGAAGCTGGATGAAGCGAAGAAGAACTTGCAGCTGAAGGAAAAAGAGAAAAAGGTCATGATCGCAAGCTATGAGAAGCAGGCGGAAGACAATCACGGCGTGAGCGAAGAGCAGGAGCGTCTTCTGATGGAATTCGCCAAGCAGCGGGCCGATCTGATCCGGAAGAAAAATGAGCTGAATGCGCAGCGTCAGCAGCGCAAGACGGGCCAAACGTCGCGGAAGGTCTATACGTATTCGGGCGGCAAGCTTGGTGTGCCGCTGCAAGACGATTACTACATTTCTTCGCCGTTCGGTTCCCGCACGGATCCGATTACCGGCGCCCGCAGCGCGTTCCATAGCGGCATCGATATGGCGACCCCGGGCGGGACGCCGATCTATGCGGCCGAGGACGGCGCGGTTATCGTAGCCGAGTGGTATGGGGGCTACGGCAATTGTGTTATAATTGATCACGGCAACGGACTCTGGACGCTGTATGGCCATATTCGTCCGGGCGGCATCAAGGTGCAGAAGGGCGATACCGTCAAGCGAGGCGACAAGATCGCGGAAGTCGGCCAGACCGGCCGCGCGACGGGCAACCATCTTCATTTCGAAGTGCGGGTGAACGGCGAACAGGTGGATCCGAAAGAATATCTCAAATAAAATGCACTGCAATGGCATATACTAGTAAAGACCTGAGCATGCGCATATGGACAAGACAAAGGCGGTGATTCAATGTCGTTCAAAGGACGGACGGTCGCCTTGCTTGTAGGGGCGGCAGTGCTGGCAAGCAGCGTGGTGACGCTGGCTGCGGTGGATTTGCCCAGTCTGGCCAGCGGAGGACAAGCAGCGGCCACAGGCAAAGGCCTGTCCCCGCAGGAGATGCAGAAGATCAATTCCGCACTCGGCATCATTGAAAATAAGTATGTAACCCCGGTAGAGCGCCAGAAGATCGTGAACGGGGCTGTGCATGGCATGATCTCGGCACTGCAGGATCCGTACTCCTCTTATATGGAGGCGGAGGAAGCCGAGCAATTCAATCACAGCATCGAAGGCGCCTTTACGGGCATCGGCGCGGAAGTGACGATGGAGAACGGCGAGGTCACGGTCGTATCCCCGATCAAGGGCTCGCCTGCCGAGAAGGCGGGCGTGAAGCCGAAGGATGTGCTTCTCTCTGTCAACGGGGAGAGCCTGGCAGGCAAGACGCTGAATGAAGCCGTGGAAAAGATTCGCGGCCCGAAAGGCACCAAGGCGAAAATCATGATCAAGCGCGCGGGGCAATCCCAGCCGATTGAGCTCACGGTCGTTCGCGATGAGGTGGACTTCGAGACTGTCTATCCGAAGATGCTGGATGACAAGATCGGCTATATCGAGGTGCGCCAGTTCTCGATGAACACGTTCGACCGCTTCAAGGAAGAACTGGAGAAGCTGGAGAAGCAGGGCATGAAGGGACTTGTCATCGACGTGCGCAGCAACCCGGGCGGTGTGCTCGATATCGTGCAGAAGATGACGGAGCAGTTCGTTCCGAAGGGCAAGACGATTGTGCAGGTGGAGAACCGCAACAAAGAGCGCGACAAGTACAACTCCCAGGGCACGTCCACAGCCGTGAAGCCTTATCCGATCGCGGTGCTGACCAACAAGGGCAGCGCGAGCGCATCCGAGATTATGGCGAGCGCGTTGAAGGAATCAGCCGGAGCGAAGCTGGTCGGCGAGCATACCTTCGGCAAAGGAACGGTCCAGACGAGTTATGATTCCGGCGACGGCGGCCTGATCAAGATTACGATCGCGAAATGGCTCACCCCGGACGGCAATTGGATTCATGAAAAAGGCATCGAACCGGACGTTGTCGTTCATCAGCCGGAATATTACAGCGTCGCGCCGCTTCCGCGGGACAAAACGCTCAAGTTCGATATGAACGATGCGGACGTGAAAAATATGCAGCTTATTCTCGATGGTCTCGGTTATAAGCCGGGCCGTACGGACGGCTATTTCTCCAAGGAGACCGAAGCCGCGCTGAAGTCGTTCCAGCGCGCTGCCGGATTGAACGCGACCGGCCAGGTCGACGCGAAGACGGCGGAGAAGCTGGAAGCCGACATTTTGAAGGCGATGCGCGATCCGAAGAATGATGCCCAATTGAAAAAAGCGGTAGAAACGGTGAAGCAGGAAATTCGCTAAGCGCCGTCGAATAAAGAAGGAAGGTCGCAAGCTTGAACTTGCCGGCCTTCCTTTTTTCAGCTATACGAAGAGTATGGGCTTGCATGTAAGCGCGGCTTAGATTCCCCGCGGCAGCGCCGTCCTCGCTACCCAAGAGGAGCAGCGGCATATCTGCCGGTGATATGGCAAGCCGCATATTCGAAAGGGGCGAATGAAGTGGACCTCCTGACGGAAATTGGCGTTCATTTGGCGGAAGCGCTGCTTCAGTGGCTGCTGTCGCCATTTTATTGGATATCCATTATATTGATTGCACTCCTCTACCGGAGGCAGATGCTGCTTGAGCGAAGGCTGTTCGCGGTCAAGATGCACAGTTGGATCGAGCATACGTGGCATGCCTGGCTGGGCGGGCTGCTGGCGGGGCTCGCCGTCTCGGCCGCGGCGATCGGCCTGGGCGTCTCCTTGACGGCGGAAGCGATTATCGCGCTCTGGGCGGTCGCGCTGCTGCTCTTGTTATTCCGCGTCCGCTTTCTATGTCTTGCGTACTCGGCGGGCGTGCTCGCCCTGGCGCAGTTCGCGCTGAACGCCTTCGCGCCGGCCTGGGCGCCGGAAGGCTTCCTGGCGCCGTATGTGGCCGCCATCCGGGAGATGGATGCAGCGGGGCTGCTCATCCTGGTGGCGCTGCTGCACGCGGCGGAAGCCTGGCTTATCCGCAAGCAGGCCGCACGCATGGCCGGCCCGTTGTTCATGGAGAGCAAGCGGGGCCGGATTGTCGGCGCCTATCAGATGCAGAGCCTGTGGCCGCTCCCGCTGCTGCTGCTCTTCCCGGCCGTGACGACGGGAACGCCGCTTCCATGGACACCGCTCCTCGGCACGGGTTGGGAGCAAGGCTGGACCTTGATCGCGTTCCCGGTCGTCATCGGCTTCTCCGAGCTGACGTTCACCCGTCTGCCGCAGGAGAAGGCCGCGGTAAGCGCCTCGCGCCTGTTCGCCTATGCGGCGATTCTGCTTGCGCTCGGGCTGGCGGCTTCCTGGTGGCCGCCGCTGGTCCCGCTGGCGGCGATCGCGGCGCTTGGACTGCATGAAGCGCTCATCTGGTTCAGCCGCCGCGAGGAGAACGAGCGCAGCCCCGTCTTCACGCATGATCCGCTTGGGCTGCGTGTGCTGGCGGTGCTGCCGGGCAGTCCGGCGGAAGCGCTGGGCATTCGGATTGGCGAGGTCATCGCCAAGGCGAACGGCGTCCCGGTGCGCACGAAGGAGCAGCTGCATCAGGCGCTGCGCGCCAATGCGGCGTTCTGCAAGCTGGAGGTGTATAACCGGGACGGCGAGGTGCGCTTCCTGCAGCGCGCGCTCTATGCCGGCGAGCATCACCAGCTCGGCGTCCTGCTCGCGCCGGACGATCGCGTCGCCTTCGTCGCCGTGACGCGGCAGCCGTCGCTGTTCGCGCTGCTGAGGATGCCTTGGACGAAGCTGAAGACGATGCTGGGCCGTCCGGAACCGGAGCAGCCGGGCTTGGGCACGGCGGACGCTTCGGAGGCGAAGCCGGCCGATACATCCGCTACATAATGGATAGGCAAAAAGCGATAAGCTCCCTCCTGTGTGGGTCAGGCGGGAGCTTTTTTGTTGTTAAAAATGGAAGTTCATCGTTGTACACAGAGGGGGGACGAGATTGTGGATATTCTGTGGGTATTCGGGATAAGCATGGCCATTGACGGTCTTTTTCTGTGGATAACTTGTTCGTAAATGAAAAAAGGAGGGGATAACTCCCCTCCAGGATGTGTATAAACGGTGGGTAATGGGGATAGTCTACTGCACCATGTTCCGCAGGACGATAATCTCCACCCGCCGGTTTTGTTGGCGGTGCTCTTCCGTATCATTATCCACAACCGGCCGCGTCTCGCCATAGCCCGCGATCTGGAACTGGTCGGCATCCAGCTTCTTGTCGTCGACGAAGAAACGGAGAACGGACAGGGCCCGGGCTGCGGACAGCTCCCAATTGTCCTTGTAGCGTCCGCCGGAGGCGAACGGCAGATTATCCGTATGTCCTTCGATGCTGACCATCGTGTCAAGCTGCGGCAGCAGGGTAGCCAGCTTGTCCAGGGTCGGCAAAGCCTTGTCCTTCAGTTCCGCGCGGCTCAAATCGAACAACAGCCGGTCGCTGAGCCGAATCGAGATCCCCTTGGGGATATCCGTCACTTCAATCTGGCCGCCCAGATCGTTGTCGTTGATGTATTGCTGAATGACTCCCATGAAGTTCTGGAGCTGTTCCTCCTGCTTGCGGAACGCCAAGTCCTTGTCGGTCAATACGCCGATGGCGACCGGCTTCTCTTCCTTGACTTCTCCGGAGCCTCCGTCCTCGGCGGTCTTCAGCGCCCCTGTCTTGCCGGGCTTCGTATAGGCTCCGTCCAGGATGCCCGCGCCTTGGTCCATCGGAGTGTTGCCGCTCTTGAACGATTGCTGGAGCGTCTCGGACAGCGACTGGTATTTGACGGCGTCGACCTGGCTCATGGCGTACATAATTACGAAGAAAATGAGCAGCAGCGTAATCAAGTCCGCGTAGGTGATAAGCCAACGTTCGTGATTGGCCGTTGCCTGGCCGCGTTGTCTACTTCTGCGTCTCATGGATCATCCCCCGCTTCATCAACGGATCCGCCTTGAGCGACTCGAACGCATCCTCGGCAAGCAGGAAGGAGCTCAGCTTTTTGCGCACAATCTGCGGATTCTCTCCGGCCTGAACGGCGAGAATGCCGTACTCCATCATCTCCATGATGCGGATTTCGTCCGCGCTCCGCTCTTTAATCTTGCTCGCGATAGGCAGATAGATGACGTTGGCGGTCGCTACGCCGTACAGGGTCGCCGTGAAGGCGACGGCAATGGAAGGTCCGAGCATCGAAGGATCGGACAAGCTGCCCAGGACGTGAATGAGGCCCATGACCGTACCGAGTATCCCCATCGTCGGGGCATAGCCCCCGGCGGCTTCGAATATTTTGGCATAGCCTTCATGCTTCTCGGCGATCGCGTCCATCTCCAGTTCAAGCATCTGCTTTACCAGCTCCGGTTCCGTGCCATCGATGACCATCATCATGCCGCTGCGCAAATATTCATTCTCGTGCCGCTGCACTGTGTCTTCCAGGGACAGCATTCCTTCGCGGCGGGCGACCGTGCTCAGGGCCACAATATCATCGATGAGCTTTTCCGGCTGCGGCGCGCGGTGCGCGAAGGCCATCTTCAGCGCCTGGGGAATGCTGCGGAGCCGCTTGCCCGGGAAGCTGACGACGACGGCGGCGATGGTGCCCCCAATGACGATAAGCGCCGCTGTTTTTTCCCATAAGCCGCCAATATTTCCGCCTTCCCACAAGAAACCGCCGATGAGCGCGGCTAATCCTGCGATAATCCCGATAACAGTCGTCTTATCCATTCTGTAATCCTCTCCCATTTAACATTTCCCATTTGCATCCATACCGTGAAACGAGTATAATCGAAAGGGAACAAACATTCTTATTTGTGGCTGTATATGGCAGCCGATTGACGATGCAGATGTATGTAGTTGTGTACTCTTTCACGTATAGAAGTTCGCGGGAGCGAGAAGTCCGTTTATGGGCGGAACCCCGCTTCTTTCCACATGTTTGCCTGATCCTATTATCGGGTCAATATAGTGTAAAGTTTAGGGAGCGGCAATTTACGCGGATTTTGGCCTGTTATTTGGTTCGGGAGACCTACAGAAGGGCTGGATTTAGGCCTGAGCGGGAACGGCTCTGGTCTGAAAGGCTTATCCGGGCGCCTAATTGATTATTATTTGGAAGAAAGTGCGGTGAAGCTATGGCAGAATGGGAAGTGTTGACGAAGCCGTTTGAGCTGGTATCGGAATTTGCGCCACAGGGAGATCAGCCAGCAGCGATCGACAAGCTGGTCGAAGGCGTGCAGCGGGGGAAGCGTCATCAGACGCTGCTGGGCGCGACAGGCACGGGCAAGACATTCACGATTGCCCAGACGATAGCCCGAGTGAACAAGCCGACGCTGGTCATTGCTCATAACAAGACGCTGGCGGCCCAGTTGTGCAGCGAGTTCCAGGAATTTTTCCCGAATAACGCCGTGTCCTACTTCGTCAGCTATTACGATTACTATCAGCCGGAAGCGTACATTCCGTCTTCCGATACGTATATTGAGAAGGATTCGAGCATCAATGAAGAGATCGACAAGCTCCGCCACTCGGCGACGAGCTCGCTGTTCGAGCGGCGGGACGTCATTATCGTTGCCAGCGTGTCGTGCATTTACGGCTTGGGATCCCCAATGGAGTACGGGAATCTGGTCCTGTCGCTGCGGACGGGGATGGAGAAGCCGCGCAATGCGATTTTGGCGAAGCTGGTCGATATACAGTATCAGCGCAACGATCTGAACTTCATCCGGGGAACATTCCGGGTGCGAGGGGATGTCATTGAGATCTTCCCGGCCTCGAAGAGCGAGCATGCCGTCCGCGTGGAGCTGTTCGGGGACGAGATTGAGCGCATCACCGAGATTGACGTGCTCACGGGCGAGATCATCGGCGAGCGCGATCATATTGCCATCTTCCCGGCGTCCCACTTCGTTACGGCGGAGGAGACGATGAAGATTGCGTTGAAAAATATCGAGCGCGAGCTGGAGGAGCGGCTCGAGGAGCTGCGGAGCCAAGGCAAGCTGCTGGAAGCGCAGCGGCTGGAGCAGCGTACCCGGTACGATATCGAGATGATGCAGGAGATGGGTTTCTGCTCCGGCATCGAGAACTATTCCGGACCGTTGACATTCCGCGAGCCCGGGTCGACTCCGTATACGCTGCTCGACTACTTCCCGGACGATTTCCTCGTCGTCGTCGACGAGTCGCACGTGACGCTGCCGCAGATTCGCGGCATGTACAACGGGGACCGGGCTCGGAAGGAAGTGCTCGTGGAGCACGGATTCAGGCTGCCTTCGGCGCTGGACAACCGTCCGCTCCGCTTTGAGGAATTCGAGACGAAGGTGCCGCAGGCCATCTATGTCTCGGCCACGCCGGGTCCATACGAGTTAGAGCATTGCCCGACGATGATCGAGCAGATTATCCGGCCGACCGGATTGCTTGATCCGGTCGTCGAGGTTCGGCCGACGAAGGGGCAGATCGACGATCTGCTGGAAGAGATCCGCCTCCGCCTGAAGAAGGACGAACGGGTGCTGGTCACGACCTTGACGAAGAAAATGGCCGAGGATTTGACCGATTATTTGAAGGAAATCGGCATTAAAGTCCGCTACCTTCACTCGGACGTCAAGACGCTGGAGCGGATGATGCTGCTTCGCGATTTGCGCCTGGGGGTATATGATGTGCTGATCGGGATTAACCTGCTAAGAGAAGGGCTCGATCTGCCGGAGGTGTCGCTGGTCGCCATACTGGATGCGGATAAGGAAGGCTTTCTGCGCGCGGAGCGCTCGCTCATTCAGACGATCGGGCGGGCGGCCCGGAATGCCGACGGCCACGTCATCATGTACGCGGACAAGATAACCGACTCCATGGATAAGGCGATTAAGGAGACGGAGCGCCGCCGCACCATACAGATGGCGTATAACGAGAAGCACGGCATTACGCCGCAGACGATACGAAAAAAAATCCGCGAAGTCATCGAGGCGACGAAGACGGCGGAATCGAAGGCGGGCTACGATGTCGGAACCTCGGTGGAGAAGATGTCGAAGAAGGATCGCCAGTCGGTCATTCAGCGGCTGGAGAAGGAAATGAAGGATGCGGCCAAGAACCTGCAGTTCGAGCGTGCGGCCGAACTGCGCGACGCCTTGATGGAATTGCGGGCGATGGATTAGAATGCAGAGGCTTGAAGAGGTTCGAGTGGACCCGAAGCGGGAGGTTAAAACATTGGCGAGTGAACATATCGTGATCAAAGGGGCGAGGGCCCACAACCTGAAAAATATTGATGTAACGATTCCGCGCGACAAGTTCGTCGTGCTCACCGGATTGAGCGGCTCGGGCAAATCCTCGCTGGCGTTCGATACGATTTATGCCGAAGGCCAGCGCCGCTATGTGGAGTCGCTCTCCGCTTATGCGCGCCAGTTCCTCGGGCAGATGGAGAAGCCGGACGTTGATTCGATAGACGGCCTGTCCCCCGCCATCTCCATCGACCAGAAGACGACCAGCCGCAACCCGCGTTCCACCGTCGGAACGGTAACGGAGATTTACGACTATTTGCGGCTGCTGTACGCGCGGATCGGGCGGCCCCACTGTCCGGTGCATGGGATCGAGATTACGTCGCAGACGGTCGAGCAGATGGTGGACCGCATTATGGCGTATCCGGAGCGGACCCGGCTGCAGATTCTGGCTCCGGTCATCTCCGGGCGCAAAGGCGAGCACAAAGGCGTCTTCGCCGACATCCAGAAGCAGGGCTTCGTGCGGGTGCGCGTCGACGGCGAGATTCGCGACGTGTCGGAGACGATCGAGCTGGAGAAGAACCGGAAGCATAATATTGAAGTGGTCGTTGACCGGATTGTCGTGAAGGACGATGTCCAGGCGCGGCTGGCCGATTCGATCGAGACGGCGCTCCACATGTCGGGCGGACGGATTATCGTCGATGTCATCGGCCAAGAAGAGCTGGTCTTCAGCTCGAATCTGGCTTGTCCGGAGTGCGGGTTCAGCATCGACGATCTGTCGCCGCGGATGTTCTCCTTCAACAGCCCGTTCGGCGCCTGCCCGGATTGCGACGGTCTCGGCATCAAAATGATCGTCGATCCGGAGCTGCTCGTTCCGGACTCGTCCAAGACGATCGAGGATGGGGCGTTCGAGGCATGGGCAGGCAGCACGTCGAACTATTATCCGCAGTTCCTGCAAGCGGTATGCGAGCATTACGGCATACCGACGGATGTGCCCGTGTCGCAGCTGGAGCCGGAGCAGATGACGAAGCTGCTGCATGGCACAGAGGGAGAGAAGGTGCGCTTCCGCTATGAGAACGACTTCGGTCACAAGAAAGAGGCGCAGGTGGCGTTCGAAGGAATTATTCATAACCTGGAACGCCGCTACCGCGAGACGGCATCGGAAGGCATCCGCGAGTATATTGAAGGCTTCATGAGCGCCAAGCCATGCGGCACCTGCAAAGGGCACCGCTTGCGCAAGGAAAGTCTCGCCGTGACCATCAATGATCAAAACATGGCGTATGTCACGGCGCTGTCTATCGGGGAGGCGCAGCGTTTCTTCTCGAGTCTGGAGCTGACGGAGAAGGAGCAGCTGATCGCTCATCTCATCCTGAAGGAGATTAACGCCCGGCTTGGCTTCCTGGTGAACGTAGGTCTGGATTACTTGACGCTGAGCCGCGCGGCGGGAACGTTGTCCGGCGGGGAAGCGCAGCGCATCCGGCTCGCGACTCAGATTGGCTCCAGCCTGATGGGCGTGCTGTATATTTTGGACGAGCCGAGCATCGGGTTGCATCAACGCGACAACGATCGCTTGATTCAGACGCTGGAGCATATGCGCGATCTCGGCAACACGCTTATCGTCGTTGAGCATGACGAAGATACGATGCTAGCCGCGGACCATATTATCGATATCGGTCCGGGCGCGGGAATTCACGGCGGTCAGGTTATCGCCGAAGGGACGCCTGAAGAGATCATGAAGGACAAGCATTCGCTTACCGGCCAATATTTGAGCGGGCGCAAGTTTATTCCGGTACCGGCGAAGCGCCGCGCCCCAGACGGGCGTTGGATCGAAATTATCGGAGCCAAGGAGAACAATCTGCGCAGCGTGAACGTGAAGTTCCCGCTCGGCGTATTCACGGCGGTGACCGGCGTATCCGGCTCCGGCAAATCGACGCTGGTGAACGAGATTCTGTATAAGACATTGGCAAGAGATTTGAACCGGGCGAAGGTGCGTCCGGGACAGTACAAGGAGATTCGCGGCCTCGAGCATATCGACAAGGTCGTCGATATCGACCAGTCGCCGATCGGACGAACGCCGCGATCTAACCCGGCTACGTATACCGGCGTGTTCGACGATATCCGCGATCTGTTCTCGACGACGAATGAAGCGAAGATTCGCGGCTACAAGAAGGGACGCTTCAGCTTCAACGTGAAGGGCGGCCGCTGCGAGGCTTGCCGGGGCGACGGTATTATCAAGATTGAGATGCACTTCCTGCCGGATGTATACGTTCCTTGCGAAGTGTGCAAGGGCAAACGCTACAACCGGGAGACGCTGGAAGTGAAGTATAAAGGCAAGAGCATCGCCGATGTGCTGGAGCTGACGATCGAGGATGCGGCAGAGTTTTTCCAGAACGTGCCGCGCATTCACCGCAAAATCCAGACGCTGCTCGATGTCGGGCTCGGCTACATGAAGCTGGGCCAGCCGGCGACGACACTGTCTGGGGGCGAAGCCCAGCGGGTGAAGCTCGCGGCGGAACTGCATCGCCGCAGCACAGGCAAGACATTTTACATTCTCGACGAGCCGACGACCGGTCTGCATGTCGCGGATATCGACCGCCTGCTGCAGGTGCTGCATCGCCTCGTTGATTCCAGCGAGACGGTTCTCGTCATCGAGCATAACCTGGACGTAATCAAGACCGCCGATTACTTGGTCGACCTTGGCCCGGAAGGCGGCAGCGGCGGCGGCACGATTGTGGCGACCGGCACGCCGGAGCAGGTCGTGAAGGTGTCTGGCTCCTACACGGGCCGCTACTTGAAGCCGATTCTGGAACGGGATCGGGAGCGGACCGCCCAGCTGGAGACGGCCTGCAGCGTAGTGCGGGAGGCCTAGACGCCAAGGGGCATTCTTGGTTAAATGCGGCGCCAACTTGCCGAATATAGAGAAGAGGCACAGCCCTGAGAGGGGCTGTGCCTTTTTAGTGTACAAGAGGGGGAGGCTTCGTTCATTACTTGATGACTCTATGTATGAAAGCCTTATGTGCAATATTCCCGCGCCTCAGGAACTACGGTATGTGGAGACTTATGTGCAAACTCCCCTTGCCTCAGGTAAGTAGAAGCATGTTGGAGCCCTATGTTCAATCTCCCCATTCCTCAGGCAAGCAGAATTAGGTTGAAAGCCTTACGGACGAACTCCCCCATGGCTCAGGCGCTCTATTTTTTCTAGACCTTATTTGCATTCTCCTATTCGGTCAGAAATTCGGTTCAACACCTTTTTTCCAAATTCAAGATTTTCATTACCCTAAAATGAAATGTCTATTCGGCTTGTTGTGGATGGAGCAGCTGATAGGACGGAAAGGGCTGATTTTAAGCGATGGAAGCGTTCCGAGCTTGAATGGATAGAATGCCAGGGGTTCCTGAAATGATGGGATAGTGAACGCAAACAACACTCGGTTACCTGATGCGATGGGATAATGGCAGAAAGAGCTCGGAACACCTGATGGGACGGGATAGCGAAACCACAGCACGGAGCAGCTTGGCGCGATGGGATGTGAAAATAAAGAGCCGGGAGTTTCTTGGCGCGACAGGATGCGAAAATAAAGAATCGGGAGCTGCCTGGTGGAACAGGATGCGAAAAGTAAGAGTTTGGAGCTGCCTGACGCGATGGGAGAGTAAAGATAAGAGATGGTTATTGCCTGACGGTAGCAGGTTGGCGAAAGTAAACCGAGTGCAAGCCTGATGGAAGGGGAGAGTGGCCGTAAGGAGAACGATAGGGAAGTATAAGCTTGATGATTTCGTCACTCCGGTTATGTTGATTTGCTTTCTTGACTCAATCTGGGAGGGCGGTTTTTGCAGCTTCACAAATCTGTCGTTGCTTTTTACATTTTCAACCTATAATATGGAAGTGGAAATAAGTAATGTACAAAATTAACAAAATAACTAGCGGGAGCCTGCGGAAGCAAGCTGAGAGTACAACTAGTCTGTTGTTGACCGATTGAACCTGTTGGATAATGCCAGCGTAGGAAAGCGAACACGAGGGCACATGTATGGGAGGCCGTGCATGTTGTTCGCATATGTTATTTGTAATCGAATGTCCAGCTTTCATCTTTTCTCTCTTCTTTTTGATACTGCTTCATATCACCTCATGTCTAGCGAGAGGAACCATCGTTCTCGTCAAGCGAGAAGAATGTTCGTGCTCGTTATGTTCTTTTGTCTATAAATTTCCTGCAACGGATTTTCTCAATCGGTCTAGCGATTTATGAAAAGACTCGATTCTATCAGCCTTGGCCAAGCTCCCGCTCGTGAGAAAGGTTGGATGGATATGATGGTACATCAAGTGTCCGCGCTGATCGACAAGCTGCGGCAAGATCGACCGCTCGTTCATAATATGACGAATGTGGTGGTAACGAATTTTACGGCGAACGGCTTGCTCGCGCTGGGGGCGTCGCCTGTCATGGCGTATGCGCGCGAGGAAGTGGCCGATATGGCGGCCATCGCCGGGGCGTTGGTGCTCAATCTGGGCACTCTCTCCGAGGATACGATAGAGTCGATGATCGTCGCCGGACAGGCGGCTAATCGCCATGGAGTCCCTGTGCTGCTCGATCCGGTCGGAGCGGGCGCGACGCGTTACCGGACGGCGTCCGCGCTGCGCGTGCTGCGCGAGGTTCAAGTGTCTCTTGTCCGCGGCAACGCCTCGGAATTAGCGAATTTGATTGGCGAACAGCGCGTTATCAAAGGCGTGGATGCAGGGGACTCGGCAGAAGACGAGCGGGTAGAGCTGGCGGTTCGAGCTGCCCGGAGCCTGCAGTCGGTCGTTGCCATTACGGGACCGGAGGATGTCATTACCGATGGACAGGCCGGCTATATCGTGAAGGGGGGGCATCCTCTGCTGGCGCAGGTCACGGGCGCGGGCTGCCTGCTGACGTCGGTGCTGGGGTCATTTGCCGCCGTGGAGCGGGATATGCTGCTGGCGGGAGCCGCGGGGCTTGCCTTCTACGCTGCGGCTGCGTACGAAGCGGCGGCGCGAACGGAAGCGGCCGGGCCGGGAAGCTTCCAGATTGCGCTGCTGGACGAGCTGTCCCGCTTGAACCGGGATTCGCTGAAGGATCATACGGAAGTGCGTCCGTTCGAGCCCTCTGTCGCAAAGGGAGGTGAAGCGCGATGACCATCTACAAGGCACTGACGATTGCCGGCTCGGACAGCGGCGGGGGAGCCGGGATTCAGGCTGACATCAAGACGTTCCAGGAACTCGGCGTATTCGGGATGTCGGCGATTGCGGCCATCACCATCCAGAATACGTTGGGTGTATCCGGGGTGTATTCGATTCCGACGGAGGCGGTTATCGGGCAAATGGATGCGATCGGTTCCGATCTCGTTCCGGACGCCGTCAAGACAGGCATGTTGTTCAATAAGGAGATTATTACGGCGGTGGCCGACCGCATCGTGCATTTCGGCTGGAAGGCCGTCGTGGTCGATCCGGTGATGATTGCCAAGGGCGGATCGGAGCTGCTGCAAAAGGAAGCGGTCGAAGCGTTGAAGGAACTTCTCCTTCCGCACGCACTCGTCGTCACCCCCAATATCCCCGAAGCCGAGGCGCTGACGGGCATGCCGATTCGAACGATGCAGGATCGGCGGGAAGCGGCCAAGCGGCTCAGCGAATGCGGTCCCGCATATGTCGTTATCAAAGGCGGTCACAGCGAAGGGGAAGAGCGTGTGACGGATCTGCTCTATGACGGTGCGCAGTTCACGGAGCTGCACGGGAAGCGGGTGCATACCCGCCATACGCACGGGACGGGATGCACCTTCTCCGCCGCCATGGCGGCAGAACTGGCCAAGGGCTCATCCGTCGCCGATGCCGTCGCAACCGCCCGCGCGTTCATCCAGGCGGCGCTGGAGGAGACGCTTGGCATCGGTCAAGGCCATGGGCCGACCAACCACTGGGCTTACGGCCGCAGAAAGGCGGTGCGTTTATGAGCGGCATACGGGCGAGGTACGGTGAGAAGCTTGGGAACGGAGCGCGAGTGCAGTTGGAAGGTGAGAGCGGGGGCAGAGTCCGGCCGGAGCAGATGCGCGCCTATCTGCCGCTGTACTTGGTCATCGGCAGCGTGAACTGCCGGATGGATCCGGTTCAGGTGGCCGAAGAAGCATTGGCGGGCGGCGTCTCGGTGCTGCAATACCGGGAGAAGGGGAGAGGCGCATTGACCGGCGACGACAGGAGGCGGCTGGGAGCCGAGCTGCAAGCGGTATGCAAGGGGTACGGCGTTCCGTTCATTGTGAACGACGACCTGGAGCTGGCCCTGGAGCTTGGCGCCGACGGCATCCATATCGGGCAGCAGGATGAGCGGGCCGACCGCGTGCGGTCCCGCATTGGCGGCCTGATGCTCGGCGTATCGGCGCACACGGTCGAGGAGGCGCGGCTGGCGGTGGAGGAGGGAGCGGATTATTTGGGCATCGGCCCCATTTACCCGACCCAATCGAAGGAAGATGCGCTGGAAGCGCAGGGTCCCTCTATCATCGGAGACATCCGGGCGGCGGGCATCGATGTGCCGCTCGTCGGCATCGGCGGGATAACGCTCGCGAACGCCGGAGCGGTCCTGGAAGCGGGCGCGGATGGC
The DNA here is from genome assembly GCF_021654795.1 of Paenibacillus dendritiformis. Taxonomy (NCBI): domain Bacteria; kingdom Bacillati; phylum Bacillota; class Bacilli; order Caryophanales; family Paenibacillaceae; genus Paenibacillus; species Paenibacillus dendritiformis. The sequence continues at coordinate 5,687,011 of NZ_AP025344.1, read as the reverse complement.
ATCGCTGTCATCTCGGCGCTGACCGGGGCGGACGATATTCGGGGGACGGCGGCCAGCTTCCGCCGGTTGGGGCCGTAGGCGGGCAAGGACCAAGGGAGTCGCCGAGCCGCGGCGAGCCATAGGAGAGGGCAGAGCGGGTATGGAGTGACTCGTTCTATTATTAGGGAAGGTGGAAGCCAAGATGAGTGTCGCGAAGGAAGCGGGTACGAAGAAGCTGTTTTTGGCAGGGCCATTCAAGAGCTTGGTAGACACGAAAACAGGCACCATGCAGGAGCAGGAAAAACGCAAGCTGATTCAGCTTATCTCTTTTTTTGAAGCGAGAAATTATGATGTTCACAATGCCCATAAACGCGAGGGCTGGGGAAAAGATTTCATGACGCCCGATCAGTGCACGGCCATCGATTTCGAAGAAATACGCGCCTGCGATCTGTTCGTCGCCTTTCCCGGCTGCCCGGCTTCTCCGGGGACGCACATCGAGATAGGGTGGGCCTCCGCTTTCGGCAAACCGATCATTTTGCTGCTGGAGGAGGGGATGGAATACGCCTTCCTTATTCGGGGGTTAGGTCAGGTGGCCAATGTGACGTACCTCTACTATCGGGAGGAACAAGACTATCTGTCGGAATTGGAGCGGATGTTCGTCATTTCATAGGAGAAAGGGGAGAGGCAAGTGCGATTCGACCGGTTTCACGAAGCTTACCTGGCTACGCTGGACGCTGTCCGCAGCCAGCCGCAGTTCCGCAATGCCCCGCGAGGCCATCAGAGCCGCGAACGGCTGAATTATCAATTCGCCCTTGCGAATCCCGTAGAGCGTGTTTGTTATTTGGCGAGCCGCCGCACGAATATCGTATTTAATTTTGCCGAGGCGCTGTGGTACTTGTCTGCCAGGGACGATCTGGACTTTATCGGCTACTACAATCGAAAAATGAGAGAGTACTCGATGAACGGCCAGACGCTTACCGGAACGGCATACGGGCCTAAAATATTCCGCTTCGGAACCGGCCAGGTGAATCAATGGCAGCGAATTACGCACTTGCTGGGCCGGGATGATCCCGATTCCAAGCGGGCGTTCATGCAAATTTTCGACGCCAACGAGGAACTCGGCACCGACAATATCGATGTATCCTGCACGTTGGGGCTGCAATTATTCGTGCGGGAGGAGAAGCTGTATGCGATCGCCTATATGCGTGCGAACGATGCGTTCCGGGGAATGGTCAGCGATGTGTTCTCGTTCACGTTCATGCAGGAGCTGCTCGCGAGAGAATTGGGGCTCGAACTGGGCGATTACTATCATGTTGTCGGTTCGGTACATATCTATCAGCCGGATGACGAGGCGGTGGAGAGAGTCTTGGCTGAAGCCGCAACCGGCATACAGAGGCCGATAGACGAATTTCCTGTCATGCCTTCCGGCAATCCTTGGCCATATCTGGAGACGGTCCTGGAATACGAATCGCTCTTGAGAGAAGACCGCATCACGTTGTCGGGTCCGGACATCGAGGCGCTGGATCTGCCTGCTTACTGGCAGCAGGTGCTGCTGCTGTTCAGCTTCTACCAGTCTATCGCATACCGGAGACCGGCGGATGCTTCCGTGCTCCGTGCGTTGTGTCCGCTCTATCAGCGGCTGCTTCACTACAAATGGCCGCATCAGGCGGCGCTGCCGCTTTTCGAGCATCAACAACAGAAATAGGGAGAGGATTACGATGCAGACGTCGTGGAAGGAACAGGACGTGGCGAATCAGTTCGAAGCGTATAACGACATTTTGGAGCAGACGTTGGGGTTCCGCTTCGTGTTCGATCTATTGAAGACCGTTCCCGCGGGCAAGCGGGTGCTGGATTATGGCTGCGGTCCCGGCAAAGTGGCTTACCGCTTGGCGGAAACGGCCGATGTCCAAGTGGTCGCCGTGGATGAATCGAGGCATATGCTCGATATCGCCATGCAGAAGCGCTCTCACCCCCGGGTCGACTACTGCCGCATCGAGCAGGATCGGTTATCGTTCCTGGAAGACAACTCGGTGGATGGCGCCATGACCTGTTATGTGTTCATTAATACGAGCAGCCAGGAGAGAATCGCGCGCATTATCAGCGAGATTCATCGGGTGCTGGCTCCGGGCGCTTCTTATGTCATCTTGGATACGCATCCGGATTCGACGGGGATTGATTTCTCGACATTCCGCAACGGGGTTCCGGGGAAAGCCTACGGGCATGGGGAAGCCCGGCAAGAATGGCTTCATCTTCCGAACGGCGAGGATATGATTCTCCATGATTTCCATTGGCCCAAGGAGATGTACCGCGAGCTTCTGGAGGATGCCGGCTTCCGGCATATCGAGTGTCTGGAGCCCACGTTGCGCGATATTCCGCCGGATGAGTTAAGAAGAATTGAGCAGGACAACCGGTTCGATCAATGGAAAATGGAGCGGGATTATCCGCCCTTCCTTATTTACCGGGCAGTCAAAGAGGCGTGAATGTAAGGAGGAACGACGTGTTATTCGATGCATTTGACGTATTCTTATTTGATTTGGACGGTGTCATCTATGTCGGACCCGAGGCTCTGCCCGGAGCGGTCGAAGCGCTGGAACGGCTGCGCTCCGGGGGGAAGACGATCAGATTCCTGACCAATAATCCCTGCATGACGCGGGAGCAGACGGCTGCCAGGCTGAACCGTCTTGGCATTGAGGCCGCGAAGGATGAAGTTATCTCCTCGGGCTGGGCAACGGCATGCTGCCTTCGGGAACGGCGGGCAGGGTCTGTCTATGTGCTCGGTGACGAGCATTTGGAGAGGGAATGCCGGGATGCCGGACTTGACATTGTGGACGTGAACGCTGCCGAGGCCGTCGTGGTCGGCTGGAGTGACGATCTGACGCTGCGGGATATCCAAAGCGCGGTGACGCGCATCGCGAATGGCGCCCAGTTCATCGCCACCAATGCCGATTGGAGCTTTCCGGGGCCAGATGGCCCGATGATGGCGGTCGGGACGGCCGTGGAAGCGATCAAGATGGCTTCGGGCAAGACGCCCTATATCGTAGGCAAGCCTTACCCTTATATGTTCCGGCAAGCGCTGCAGCATGTGGAGGACTGGTCACGGGCCGTCATGTTCGGGGACACGCCCGATGCGGATATCGCAGGCGCACACCGGATAGGCATCTCGGCTGTTCTTATATCCAGCGGGCCGTATACCGGATATTCGTCCGCCCGGGATTACCGCAAGCCGGATGCGATTATTCCCGATTTGCGCAGCCTGTGGGATGAAGAGCTGCGTATCGAGCGTTGGATCCCGCCGGCTTTTCCTTGGCCGGACGATATCAAGCCTGGAGTGGCGGGCATCGTCATGGACGAACGAGGCAGGGTTCTCCTGATGAAGCGGGCCGATAACGGCTGCTGGGGCCTCCCGTCGGGTCATGTGGAGCGGGGAGAAAGCGTAGAGGAGGCAATCGTGCGGGAAATCCGCGAAGAGACCGGATTGCAGGTGGAAGTCATGCGGTTGGTCGGCCTCTATTCCGATCCCGAGTCGCAAGTATTCACCTACCCGGATGGAGCAGCCACTCAGTTCGTGACGGCCTGCTTTCGCTGTGAGACGGTGGGAGGAGCGCTTGTCAGAACGGGGGCCGAGACGTTGGATGTGAACTATTTCGAGGCGGAGCGGCTGCCGGACCCTATACTCGCGATGCACCCCCGGTGGATCGCGGATGCCTTGGCGGAGGAATCGCTTTGCATTTTCCGTTAGAACGAATCTATTAAGTGAGAGTAGCGCGTTCCATTTTAATAGAAGCGGGGGAGAAGGAAATGTCAAAGGTAAAAGGCTTCATTTACAAACCACTGATGGTGATGCTGGCGTTGCTGCTCGTCGTTGTCAGTCCGGCCGGAGCCGGGGCGGCCCATTCCGATGCGTCTTCGGATATTACGCTGAAGGTGGCGATCTACCCGTACGTTCCGGATCCTGCCCGTTTCCAGGCGGCCGTTCTTGATCAGTGGCAGCGGCAGGAGCCTGGCGTCAAGCTGGAGTTTACGGACTGGGATTCCTACTCCGCGGATCCGCCGGACGATTTGGATGTGTTCGTCCTGGATTCGATTTTTTTAAGCCATTTTGTCGATGCGGGGTATCTCCTGCCCTTCGGCAGCCAAGATATCGACCAGGCGGAGGATGTGCTCCCTTTTGCTCTTCAAGGGGCGAAGCGCAACGGCGAGGTCTACGGTCTGCCGCAAATTTTATGCACGAACCTGCTTTTTTACCGTAAAGGCGATTTGAAGATAGGGCAAGTCGACAATATTTATGAACTGTACAAAAAAATAGGAACCAGCCACTCCGAGCAGATTCCGCCTCCCCAGAATAAGGGTTTGCTAATTAATATGGCCGGCGGGACGACGAAGGCAAGCATGTATTTGGAGGCGCTTATCGATGTGACCGGCCAGTATACGGAATATGACCTTCTTCCGCCGCTGGATCCCCTAAATGACAAGGTCATTCGCGGCTTGCGCCTGTTAATCAATATGGCGGGGGAGAAGCCGTCGCAGTATGTTCCCGAGGATGGCGACGCTTATGTAAGGGCGTCGTGGTTCGCGCAAGGGAGCGGCAGAGCCTTCATCGGCTACAGCGAGTCGATGATGCGCATGGGCGACTATGCGGAACAAGTCCGGTTCAAGCCGATTTCCTCGTCAGCCGGGCAGGACATTCCTCTGTTCTACAGCGATGTCGTGAGCGTGAACTCCAAGACGGCCCATCCGGAGCTGGCCAAAAAACTGGCGAATGTCATGGCTTCCGCGGATACGGTGGAGCAAGCTCTGCGCCCGCAGGCCGACGGCCAATATCCTCAGTATCTGTTGCCTGCGCGGCATCAGGTCTACGAAGCATTGATGCAGGATTATCCGATTTATTCCGAATTGGCCCAGATCGTGAACAAGCCGTCAAACCGGGTGTTCCGGCTCGGACCTGAAGTCCGGACATGGCTAAAAGACGCCAAGCAAGTCTTGCCCGAAGCGCTCGGCTTGACGGATGTATCGAGCCTGGCGAGCTAAAGCTTCCGCATCCCCCTCCACCCGTTGTACGGGAGAGGGGGATTGTTTTTGTCGTTGGCGGAGAGAAGGGACGGCGCAGGAATGAGTTATCAAAAAGCAGCGCTTGAAAAGAGGAAAACAGGGCCCGGCGCCGAATGTAGTGGTCAATACAGAGGAGAGGTTGATGCAGATGGTTCAGTTGAGCGCCGGAGATCGCAGCGCCCAGGTTCGCGGCATTCTGTTCGACAAGGACGGCACGCTGCTGCAATTTATGAGCTTGTGGGGCTGGTGGGCCGAGAAGGTGCTTCAGGACTTGGAGCAGGAGCTGAAAAAAGAGGGCGGCTCCCTGCCGGAGCAGCCTGGATATATATTAGGGGTTATTATCGAAGAGGATGGTTCGATTCGGAGGCATGACCGTCAGGGAGCGCTCGCGATGGGCTCTCCGTCGCAAATGATCGGCATCGCGACGTATTTGCTGCATCGGACGGGGGTAGCGTGGAATGATGCGTTGCGGCGCGTTACCGCCGTCTTCGAGAAGGCGAACGAGCAGGTGCTCGAGCAAGCCACTATCGTGCCGATTACCGGCACCGTCGCCTTTCTGGAGCGCTGCAAGGCGTTAGGGCTGACGTTGGCCGTCGTCACTGCCGATGACCAGGGGCCGTCGGAGCAGCATCTGGAGAAGATGGGGATTCGGCATTATTTCGATGCGGTCATCGGTGACGATTGCGTCGAGCGAGGCAAGCCCTTCCCGGATATGGTCGAACTGGCCTGCCGCGAGATCGGCTTAAAGCCGGAGGAAGTGGCCGTGATCGGCGACTCGGTCGGCGACATGGAGATGGGGCGCAGCGCCGGCGTGGCGCTGAATATCTTTATCGATGAAGAGCGCGTTTTCGCTGAGGCGCCGGCCGCCGCGGATGCGATTGTTCGCGCTTACGATGAGATCGGGCTGGAATCATAGCACAACCCCCCTCATTCCGGGAGCGCGGAAGAGGGGGATTATTCTTCTCTTATGACTATACGGAATGTATGTTCGCACAAGGATGAGAGTGTGGTATAATGTGGGTGCAATAGAATAGGCTCGTTAAGGGTGGTCGGCCCATCTCAAGAAGTAGACCTCCCTGAGCTTACCGGCCGGTGGAGGTCTACCTTCCATAAATGGTCGACTGCCTAGAAGATGTTCAAAAAGTCCGCTTTTGATCCCGACGTAATTCAGGATGTCGCTCGGCATCGAATCTTGCGTTCACTCTCGAAGTCCGCTGCTCATGCAGTCTGCCTACACTCGGCTGCTCCTTCTTCGAGTTCAAGCAACCTTCTTGGTGCTGAAAACCGTTCTTTTTGAACGTGCATTAGATGACAATCTATTGCAAGACCGTAGATGTTCCAGCATCTGCGGTCTTTTTTAGTGTATTCATGCACTGTTCCAAATACACATATCGCTATAAAAATAAAACCATAGATAAAAATAAATAGGAAGATAGACTGCAACAATTGCCGACTTCTCCCCGGGCTTGGCTGTTACGACGTGAGTGCGGGGGAAGCGAGCACTTCCGTCAGCTTCGCCTGGAAGGCTTCCGCGCCGACGCGGAGGAAGAAGGCGTGGAACGATTCCTGTCCGTTCCGCTCCTGCTTGTAGTAGCGGAGGAGCTGTTCCAGGACATAAGGCACGTCGTCGCCCCGGACCCGGCCCTTGAGCGCCGTGTTGAAGCGGGCGCCCGGACCGAGGATGCCGCCTACCGCGATATCGAAGGCGTCGACCATGCCCTGCTCGGTCTTGATGAGCGAGCCTTGCAGGCCGATGTCGGCGACATGCTTCTGGCCGCAGGAGTTCGGGCAGCCGATGAAATGAATCCGCACTTTGTCGTTCAAATCGCCGACATGATCGTCCAAGTATTGGGCTACGCGCCGCGCCCTTTCCTTCGTCTCGACGATGGCGAGGTTGCAGAACTCGTTGCCCGTGCAGGAGACGGTGCGGCTCATGAACGGCCGCGGATACGGAGTCAGGCGCCCGAGCACCGGCAGCGCCAGCACCGTATCCAGCGCTTGCTCCGGAATGCCGGTCAGGATGATATTCTGCGACATCGTCGTGCGCAGCGAGCCGTCGCCATACCGTTCCGCAGCGTCCGCGAGCTGCTCGAGCTCATCCGCATCTAACCGGCCGACGGGAACGTTCAGGCCGATGTAGTATAGACCCGGCTGCTTCTGCGGGTGGACGCCATCGAAATAGGCGGCTTGCCAGCCGACAATCCGGTCTTCGCCCCGGGAAGGCAGCTTGCCGATCAACTCCTCCAGATGAGCTTGGAATTTCTCGATTCCCCAAGCCGCGATCAGGTACTTCAGGCGGGCTTGATGCCGCTTCTCGCGGAAGCCGTAATCGCGGAACAAGGTCGTGACGCCGACGGCGACCTTGAGCACCTCTTCCGGGCGGATGAACAGCTCAAGCTGCTGCGCCAGGTGCGGCTTCGCCGACAATCCGCCGCCGACCCAGGCGTGGAAGCCGATCACTTCCTGTCCATCGATCAGCTTCGTGGCCGGGGTGAAGGCGAGATCGTTGATCTCCGCATGCGCGTTGTTATAGATGTTGGATGAAATGGACATTTTGTACTTGCGCGGCAGGTTCGAGAAATCCCGGTTCAGCAGGAAGAAATCATTCACCTCATTAACTAATTCGGTCGTGTCCATTACCTCATCCGGGTCAATGCCTGCAAGCGGGTTGCCGACAATCGTGCGCGGACAATCGCCGCAAGCTTCATAGGAGTACAAGCCGACCGCTTCCAGCCGCTTGAAAATGTCTGGCATATGCTCGACGCGCAGCCAATGGTACTGTACGGCCTGACGCGTGGTCACATCGATCAGCCCGCGTCCGTACAGTCTGGCGATCTCGGCCAAGGCCCGGGCTTGGGCCGCCTTCAATAGGCCGGAAGGGATGCGGATGCGCATCATGAAATGGCCGTCCTTCGGCTTTTGCTCGTAGACGCCGGCCCATTTAAACCAGTTTTTGTCATCCTCCGGTATGGACTCGTAGCCCTGCACCGCATAGGTTTCAATAATGTCGCGGATGACGTCCAGTCCGTCCTTTTCGATCTTAACAAATTCAAACTTGTTCAGCTTCGATGGTTCCTGCATCCATACCGGTTCATACGCCATTATGGTATCCCCCGCTCTCCAAATATTAATAATTCCGATATAAATAGTGTGGATTGATTGGTGACATCGTATCACATTTCATGGGAAGCGACAAGAAAAACAAAAATCATTTTTTCTAATGAATCCCATTTAGATGAGTTATAAATGGGAGGAAGAGGGGAGATGCTGTGACATGGTTCATCTGCAAATGGCATTCGCGTCGAAAAACTTGAAAAATTCGTGACAATCCTGTTAAATATAGAGGAGAAGTATTGCAACTCTTGCTGGGTAAATATAACATAGGGAAAGATAGGTAAAATGCGCGTGTAGAGGGAGGTCGCACCATGTTTCTGGCCGAAGGAGCAGAACAGACCGAAAGTCTGTTTCAATTTTTTGACGTCTTTATGATCGTGTTTACGTTAATCTTGATTTGGGCGGTAATCCGTCAACTCAAGCAGCGTCCGCGCAATAAATTTGCGATTGGGTTTGCGATTGTCAGCTTGATTGTCTTTTTGATTGCAGACGTGAAGATGATCTCAGGTTGGTAACATACAGCTACATAATAGTTAAGCGGTTTCAATGGGGATTCCGAGCTCCGCACACATACGTACAACGAACAGACAGGCTCTTTGATGCAGATATCAAAGGGCTTTTTTTCGCTTCTGGGCGGAGGGGCCGGGGAGGCGGATCGGCTAGCGGGGCAGCGGGAGCTGTGGAAAAGCTGGAGACGAAGGGCTAGGAAGGTGTCGCGAGCACTTATTTATGCTGTGGATGAACCATGTGGCTGCGGTCGAGGAGGCGCTGGCCTTTTGGAAAGAATCTCTCCTGTCCGAGAGTGATCCGTCGATCCGGTTCGTGAAAGAGGAGAAGAACACCTGGCGGGGCCAATCGGCAATGCGCGTGCCGTTCACGGGCTTGACGCCCGGCGTGAACAGCACCTAGACGCCGAATATGCTGCTGATCGTCAAGGATGGGTATGTCTATACGCTGTACTGGACGATGTACGATGTATCCCGCACGCCAGAAAAAGTGGAGGAGTTCGAAACAGGTTGTAGACTCGTTCCGGTTCACCACGCTTTAATCGATGAAGTGATGACGCTGTGTCGTAGGGCATGGCGTCTTTTTTGGCTGCGTCTGGGGGAGATTGTTGTGGGGCTGGCCTCGGTGCTGCGGAGGAGGTGTTCGAGCTTCTTTTAGCCAATCTCCCCGTCGCTCAGGGAAAAAGTCCCCTATGGGTTGTTCATTGCTGTGGTTTGGCAGGAGCAAAGTCTTCCTATTAGTGTTAATGCGGAGTCAGGGGCAGAAGGTTCGGACAGTATAAAAACCGGCTGTAGTCCAGGGGCTGTTGTGCGGGAGGAACGCGGTGTGTCTGAGCGAGGGGGAGAGGGAGCGGAAGAAGACAGATCGAGGGCTGGCGGCCGCATCTTAACAGGGCGCAACCGCAGGGAAGGAAGATATCGCCGCTACTGGAGTTTTGGCCGAAAGACCGCTATACTATGTAAGGCATCTTCGATGTCTGGCCTTGTTGGTTAGCAGGCAGAATTGAAGAATTCAGGTTGGGGGTCAACGTAATGACGACAATCAAGCAACATAACGATAGACAAGCCGTAGATGTCGTGAAGGCTGCGATGCAGGAAGCGGGCATGGCGCCCCGGAATCTGCGGCGTGAAGATATTGAGCTGCTGGCGCCTGCGGGCGACTGGGATTGCATGCGGGCGGCGGTGGCGAATGGGGCGGACGCTATCTTTTTCGGCGTGGAGAAGTTCAATGCACGGGCGCGCGCGAACAATTTCCAGATGGACGAGCTGCCGGAGATTATGGCGTTTTTGCACAGCTATGGCGTGAAGGGTTTTTTGACGTTCAATATTCTCGTATTTGAAAATGAGCTCTCGGATGCGAAGGAGCTGATTGATGCTTGCATTACGGCCGGGGTCGATGCGGTCATCGTGCAGGATCTCGGCTTGGTGAAGCTGATTCGCGAGATTTCGCCGGATTTTCCGATTCACGGCTCGACGCAGATGACGATTACGTCGCCGGAGGCGGCATCGTTCACGAAGCCGTACGGGCTGGAGCGGGTCGTGCTGGGGCGCGAGAACAATCTGAAGCAGATCCGGAAGATCGGGGCCGAGGCGCAGCTTCCGATGGAGGTGTTCGTGCACGGCGCATTGTGCGTGTCCTATTCCGGACAATGCCTTACCTCGGAAATGTGGGGCGGTCGCTCCGCGAACCGCGGGGAATGCGCGCAGGCGTGCCGCCTGCCGTATGACATGATGGTCGACGGCGAGCATCAGCCGATGGGCGATGTGACGTATTTGCTGTCGCCGAAGGATCTGGCGGCGCTCGATCTGGTGCCGGAGCTGATTGAAGCGGGCGTGACGTCTTTCAAAATCGAGGGCCGCATGAAGCAGCCGGAATATGTGGCGAATGTGGTCGGCAAGTACCGGAAGGCGATCGATGATTATTTCGATGGCCGCTGGACGGGACCGACGAAGGAAGAGGTGCGCGAGCTGCAGCAGAGCTTCTCGCGCGGCTTCACGCACGGCTTCCTGAAGGGGACGAACAATAAGCAGCTCGTGGACGGCACGTTCCCGAAGAGCCGCGGCGTCTATCTCGGCCGCGTCGAGCAGGTGCTGCGCGACGGGGTCGTGTGCAAGCTGGAGGCGCCGCTGAAGCGCGGCGACGGGATTGGCTTTGACGCGGGCGACCCGACGAAGAAGGAGGAGGGCGGCCGCGTATACGACCTGCGCCGCAAAGGCGTCAAGCTGGACGGCGAGGCGCAGGAGGGCTGGCAGGTCGACATTGTGCCGGGACGCCACGATGTCGACCTGCGGCGGGTGAAGGTCGGCGATCGCATTTGGAAGACGAGCGACCCGGCCTTGGACAAGCGCATGCGGGCCACGTTCGAGACGGAGAAGCCGTATCGCGTGTTCCCCGTGCATGTGCGCGTGGAAGGCCGCGCCGGCGAGCCGCTCCGCACCTGGTGGACCGACGTGCCGAAGGGCACGACGGTGCAGGTGGATTCGGAGCTGGCGCTGGAAGCGGCCCAGAAGCGCCCGATGGATCAGGCGCTTCTGGAGGAGCAGTTCGGCCGCCTTGGCGGAACGGTGTATCAGCTCGAGCGGCTGGACGCCGCCCTGGAAGGCGACGTCATCGTGCCGATGCGAGAGCTGAATGCGGTCCGCCGCCGGGCGGTGGAACTGCTCGCGGGCGAGCGGCCGAAGCCGCCGGTATACGAGCGCCGCGACGTCGACGTCTACGGCGGCGCGGTGCGGGAGCACACGGCGGTGCAGCCGGGCCAAGCGAGGCTGACGGCGCTGTGCCGCTCGCTCGCGCAAGTGGAGGCGGCCGTGAACACGGAGGCGGAACTCATCTACGCCGATTTCGAGTTCATCAAGCAGTTCCCGGCCGCCATCGAGGCGTGCCGCGCTGCCGGCAAGCCGATCGCGCTCGTCACGCCGCGCATCCATATGCCCGGCGAAAACGGCTACCACCGGAACATCCTGAAGCTGAAGCCGGACGCAGTGCTTGTCCGCAATACCGGCGCGCTGCAGTTCTACATGCAGGCGAAGGCCGAAGCCGCCGAGCGGGGCGAAGCCTTCCCTCGGCTTATCGGCGACTTCTCGCTGAACGTCGCCAACCATAAGACGGTGGAACTGTTCGCCGCTTCGGGCCTGGACTGCATCACGCCGTCCTATGACCTGAACATTCAGCAGATGGTCGATATGCTGCGACATAGCGACACCTCTTTGCTTGAGATCGTTATTCATCAGCATTTGCCAATGTTCCATACCGAACACTGCGTCTACTGCACCTTCCTTAGCGAAGGGACGGATTACACGAACTGCGGCCGCCCGTGCGAGGAGCACCGCGTCTCCCTGCGCGACCGCATCGGCATGTCCCACCCGGTCCGGGTGGATGAAGGCTGCCGCAACACGGTTTACAACGCCATTGAGCAGTCCGGCGCCGAGTACATTAGCCACTTCCTGGACTTGGGCGTAGGCAGCTACCGCGTCGAATTCCTGGAGGAGACGCCGGAACAGGTTCATCAAGTGATCGACCTGTACGGCCGCGCTCTCCGTGCCGAGATCAGCGGCACCGAAGTGTGGCGCACGTTGAAGGCGACGAACCAGCTCGGCGTGACGCGCGGGCAGTTGGTGAAGTAAAATAAATGCTTAGAGCAGGAACCATTGTATTACGTGGGTTCCTGCTTTTTTGTTAAGAAGGAGGGTTTTACTCTCCATCTATAGCTCCTTATGAAGCGAGTCTACCGTTTTTGCGATATAATAGGCGTAACCAATATAAGAAACCGGTGTTTCGAATAGAAATGAAGTAGAGAGGGGAAATTTCGTGAAGGTCAGAAAAGCGATTATCCCGGCTGCGGGACTTGGAACCCGATTCCTCCCGGCGACGAAAGCAATGCCAAAAGAAATGCTTCCTATCGTAGACAAACCGACTATTCAATATATCATCGAAGAAGCGGCCGCATCGGGGATTGAGGATATTATTATCGTTACGGGAAAAGGCAAGCGTGCGATTGAGGACCATTTTGATACCATTTTCGAATTGGAGTATATGCTTCGTGAACGAGACAAACTTGCCCTGCTGGAAGAAGTACAAAAACCGTCTGAACTGGCAGATATCCATTACATAAGACAAAGAGAGCCGCGCGGCTTGGGTCATGCCATCTGGTGTGCCCGCAAATTCATAGGCAATGAACCGTTCGCCGTCCTGCTGGGGGATGATATCGTTGAAGCCAGTACGCCCTGTCTTAGACAAATGCTTGACGTGTACGAGGTACATGAAGCGCCCATCGTGGGGGTTCAGCCTGTTCCGTGGGAAGACGTATCGCGTTATGGCGTCGTTGCAGGCGATCAAATAAACGAACGGCTGCTTCGTGCAAAACAGCTCGTTGAAAAACCTGCCCGCCAACAAGCTCCTTCGAACTGGGCCATTATGGGACGTTATATCCTTACACCGCGTATCTTTGAACTGCTGGAGCAGCAGAAAGAGGGAGTAAACGGCGAAATTCAACTCACGGACGCCATAGCCGAGCTGAGCCAAGAGGAGAAAGTGCTGGCTTATCACTTTGAAGGGGAGCGGCATGATGTCGGAGAGAAGCTGGGCTTTATCAAAACGACCCTTCACTATGCTCTGCAACGGCCTGATTTGCGAGATGAGCTCCTGAAATATTTAAAAGACCTTATAAAGGAGCCACACCACTATATTTATCAAAAAACAAAATAGAAAACGGCCCATTCCGGGCCGTTTTCTATTGATTACTGTTTTAAAAATCGCATTTCAGCAACTTGTTCAATTCGCTCTTTTTCTTCTGGATCCACACTGAGCAACTTATCATACCATACCTGATCGACTTGGCCGCTCTGGAGAGTCGCTCCTACATACCAGCGGGCTAGCTCCTTATTATCCGCACTCGAAAGATCCTCGTTGAGGTAAGGCTTCATTGTTTCCGCTCCCTGCCCGGGGTCGCCTTTCATAATGTAGGCCCGGCCAGCATTCATGGCCATCGTGGTCGTTACCCTGAATTCTCGCCCCTGAAGCTGTCCTTCCGGCAAAGTTTTGAGATGTTCTACGCCTTGTTCAACGTGGCGCAATGCGGCAATAATCTCATCCATGTATTCATTTTTCTTTTCTGGAGATTCGTTATAAACGATCATCCCTTGGCGCAAGGCAGCATCCATATACTTGTCGTACCATTCCATATCCCACGGGAAGCGCTCAGCATTTTCAGAGTAGACTTTATAAAGTTCCGAATCCATTCCTTTTTGCTTATAAAGCTCTATCAATCGTAAGAGCAATAATCGGTTTCCTGGTTGTTTTTCCAGCGCCTGTCGTAACGTATGCTCCGCTTCAGCAAAAAAGGCTTCGTCTCCTTGCTGTGCGTATACTTGTTGGAACAAGGCAGCTTTAAACTCAGCATATTCAGGTACGGTTCCCCGTATTTTTAGAGCCTTATTTAATGAGTCCATTGTTTGATTAAAATTGCTCGTTTCATTCAGGACCGCTCTCGCTTTCGCATAAGAGCTGGAAGCTTGAATAAACAAGAGAGAAGTGATGAACATTATCACTCCACAGACTCCGAGAATACTTGCCGCAGCCGCTTTAAATGTACCTGGCTTTATTTTCTTAAGTGGCTCCGTTGAAATTGATGCCGCCATTCCTCCCAAGCTAATAAAGACAATAATCCCGATATAAACATAGCTCATGTTAAAATCCATCACACTATGTACCAAGATGCTTGTCGCTAAAATGAAATACATGAAATAGCCATTCCGCTTCGTCTCTTCCGCGTTCCGGAACGATTGTATGTACTTCCAATAAACGATTCCGAGAAAAGCAATTAATATAAGGAAGCCGAGAAATCCGGTCTCAACGAGATACTGCATGTAGTAGCTGTGAGCTTGGGCTGATTCATACGGGTTGTTTTGGTACTTTTCATACAACGCGCTCCAAGCGCCGCCGCCTGCACCGAAGACTGGATAGTCTGCCACCAGCTTCATCGAATCTTTGTAGAATGTAATCCGCTCAAGCACGCTGTGCTGCTGGAAGTTGATTGAACTAAGACGTGAAGAGATGCTTTCCGGCAGCATATTTTTTAGACCGGTTCCTAGCAAAAAGAACAACAGCACTCCAGCAAGGATGGTTCCCCCTACAGGGAGGAGAGCATTGGCCCACTTTTTCATTGAGAAGTTTTCCAGTTTATTTTCCAACCATGGCGCAAGGAATCGTTGTACAATCCAACACAATACAGCGCATAGAGCGGATGCTCCAAAAATATAAAGCCATCCTTTCAAGGAGGAAACATCTGCTCCGTTCAGATGTACTTGATTGCCGATATCGGATACGGTATTCAAAATAACGAATGTCGCGACGCCGCTGATTGCCAGATGGACAATCCATAGAATCTGCCGTGCCGGCTTTATAAATAAGAGAACTAAAACAAATACCACTGGCAGTAAGACCAGACCGCTACGAGACAGGGTTAATAAAATGGATAGAATAATTGGTACCAGCATAAAACCGTGTACCGCATGACTAACGGCCTTACGGCTTGTCGTTAAGTAGAACACGGCCACAAACAAGAATGCCATCAAATAGGCCGCATACGTATTCGGGTACTGGAACACCGAGGCAAGACGCGGTCCATTCGCATCTACCCAAATCGCTTGCTGATATAGTCCATCTGCATTAAGCCTAGAAAACCAGCCAATCAATGCAGCCGCAAGTTTCCCATTTCCAAGCCAGTTCATCAATCCGAACCAGACTACGGCATAGGCGGAACCTGTTAACGTAATCTGGATTATACGATTAATCTTCTCTTCGCCTGTTGTTAGTTTAGAAAGAGCGAAGAAAACGGCATAGGTTAACATAATGAAAATCGCATTTACCGCCAAATAACTGGAAGCTGCAAAAAATGACGAAACTCCGTAGGTTAAAGGCAGTAAAAACACAAAGAGAGTAAGCACATCAGACTGGTCGTAATTTCTTTTTTTCAATTGGAATAGGATTCCCGCTGTCAAAAATGCTAAAATAGAAGCTATGAGAAATGACCAGTAAATTGTTTTTTCAAATTGTGTGCTTTGACCGTTGAATAGACCGAACTGAAATGGTGACCAGATTAAGAATAAAATGAGAGTAACTATTGCTCCCCATTGAGCAAGAGAAAAATGGTTACTTTTGTCGTTTTTTTGTTTGGGCTTTGAAGCACCATAGCCATATGTAGACAAAGTTATTCTCCTTTGCTAGTAAATTACGCTTATAATAATAGCACAGTTAGGCGAGAACATCCATTTCACTAATTGAGAGATAGTTACATTTTGCAAGTTGGTAGGAGGAAGATTAAAGGCGACTTTCTTGTCTGTTCGGCCCTAGATAGTTAATTTTATGATAACGGTATTCAACAGTGCTGGAAAAGACATTGGAGAGGAGTTACATTGATAGTTTTTACTTGGAGGGAGTACATTTAGTTTGCATTTCATTAAGTATGGAACATAATCATAACTCGTAAAGTGGGAAAGGAGTGGGCATTTACTTGAAACGGCACAGTGGAAGATTGAAAAAATTAATAAATATTAAGGAAATATAAATTGGTGATATATTCATTTGGCAGATTTCATACTAAATGATATCTCAACTAGTGGGGTTAGGAAAATGATTACTAAGACGATTAATGTTTACCGTAAATATGGTTTTTTACTTTCTCAATTGGTAAAGAGGGACTTTAAAACGAAGTATAGAAGATCGTTTTTGGGTATTATTTGGAGTCTCTTGAACCCGTTGTGCATATCTATTGTTCAGTACATGGTTTTTTCGAGCTTATTTCGCTTCGATATTTCAAATTATTCTGTATATTTGCTGAGTGGTATTGTTATGTTTAATTACCTAACAGAGGCTACTACTCAATCAATGACATGTATTATTCAAAATGCTTCCTTGATAAATAAAGTATATATTCCAAAGTATATTTATCCGCTTTCTCGTGTCTTATCTACTGGTGTCAATTTCTTATTTTCTTTGTTGGCATTATACATTGTAATAATCGCCTCAGGTATGAGCGTTACTTATGCCCACATATCTATTTTATATGTGCTAGCTTGTATGTTTGTGTTTATATTAGGACTCTCTCTTTTATTAGCTTCATTGATGGTTTTCTTTAGAGACACACAATTTTTGTATGGAGTTGCATTAACGATATGGACGTATTTAACACCTATTTTTTATCCAGAATCCATTCTCCCGCCACATATGTTGGCGTTGTTGGGGTTTAATCCTATGTATCATTTTATTAGATTTATGAGATTTATAATTTTATATAATGGTATTCCCGACTTTAAAGCATGGATATATTGTGCTGTTTTTGCATTGTTGTCTCTCTTATTAGGAATGTACGTATTCAAACGAACGCAAAATAAATTTATTCTTAATCTGTAAGGAGAAGGATTCACTTGATTGAATTAAATAACGTATCCATGAAATTTCGCATGGCTAATGATCGTATTATGAGCCTCAAGGAATATATGGTTAAGAAGATAACCGGGAAGCTAGAATACAAAGAATTTGTCGCTTTAAAAGATGTGACTTTCTCTATAAAAAAGGGTGAAGTAGTCGGTATAGTTGGTGGTAACGGTGCTGGGAAGAGTACATTGCTTAAAATTATTTCGGGTATTTTATCACCAACCCAAGGAACTGTAAATGTAAAAGGGAGCATTGCCCCTATGCTCGAACTTGGGGCGGGTTTTGATTTTGATTTAACAGCAAAAGAGAATATATTCCTAAACGGAGCAGTGCTGGGATACTCAAAGGAATATTTAGAAAATAAATATGATGAAATAGTCGAATTTTCTGAACTAGAAGAATTTATGGATGTTCCCGTTCGCAATTTTTCATCAGGGATGACAATGCGTTTAGCTTTTTCTATTGCTACGCTTGTTAACCCGGATGTTTTGATTGTTGACGAGATCTTATCTGTTGGTGACGCTCATTTCCAAAAAAAGAGTTCTCAAAGGATGAGAGAACTGATACATGGGGGAGCAACAGTAATTTTGGTTTCACATAGCATTGAGCAAATTCGCGAAATGTGTTCACGAGTTATATGGCTTGAACGAGGAACTTTGAAAATGATTGGAAACACCGTTGATGTTTGCAACGCATACATGAGTAGTATGAGAGATCCCTCCCAAAATATATTGGAATCTTCGAAATCATTGGGGTATTCGGAAAGGTTATACACACCTACTCTAATTGCAAAGTATAAGCATCTATATTTTATTGTTGATTGTTGGCATCACCGTGTCATATATAATAACAATTTAATGGACCCTATCAAAAAATGGAAAACATTAGAAGGGGAGTTTGTTAATCCACATTCGATTGCAACTGATGGTAAAATTTTATTAGTAGATGACACGGATAATAATGTCGTTAGAGTTTATAAGGAAAACGGTGACTCTTTTATTGAAACACAAACAATAAGAAACATAGGAATTCAACCACATAGGTTGTTTTTTGATGAGAAAAGCGGTTTGTTTTATGGGATATCAGCGTCATCACAGCAAGTTTTTGTGTTAAGAAACACTGAAACTGAGGTTATTGTTGAAAAAATTGTGAAACCGGAATATTTAGGTAGTGCCTATATCAGATCATTTAGCATTATAGACGAAAAAATACATTTTGTATCGGGGCCTGGGAAGATCATTGTAGCTGAAATAGCTGACTTATCCTTTGACTTGATTTGTGAGTACGATGTTCCATTTGAATTACAGGGAATGAATGATATAGCTAGAATAGGTTCTTATTTCTATATTAGTGTGTATCAAGACGGAATTGGTGAAATTGCGCCAAGATTAGTCAGAGTTAAGGATTTAAATGAACTAGAATATAATTACGAAGATATCTATGAGTTATTAGATTTGAAAGGAGTCCCTTATTATTTTTCGTTTTTAGATGATAGGGTTTTCCTAACGGAAATTGATAGTTATTCATCAATTAAATCATTTAATATAGTAGATGATCAAATAATCGACATTAAAGTACATTTTGACATGGGGCAAGCGAATAGCGCTTCTATGAAGCGGCGTGAAATGAAGTAAAAAAAGATTAGTCTAATGACAGGAGTGGGCGTTTATGGCTAAACTTAATCTTGATTATTACGTGCCAAGTACTGACGACGTATATTCTGATGGTGATATAGAGTCTGAACTGCTTCAGTACGCAAAAAGTGGAAAATGTGACTGGCATAAAGATGGAAGATGGCCTGTTGTTTACCATATGTCCCATCTCCGGCACAATATTTTAAACTGGTTTCCATTTAAAAAACAGGCTCGCATATTAGAAATTGGTGCTGGTTGCGGAGCTTTAACTGGACTTCTATGTGAGTTAGGTTCAGAAGTTATTGCTGTCGAATTGACTAAAAGACGTGCAGAAATCAATTATCAGCGCCATAAACATTTTCATAATCTAGAAATTGTAGTTTGTGACTTTCAAAGAATCCCTCGAGAAAGGAAATTCGATTATATAATTATTAATGGTGTATTAGAATATGCCGCTTATATGATCGAGAGTAAGCAACCATATGTAGATTTCCTTAAATTATCAGCAATGCATTTGGATGATAAAGGTAAAATCTTGTTGTCGATTGAGAATAGGATAGGACTGAAGTATTTCTCTGGTTCTAGAGAAGATCACACAGGTAAGTTTTTTTCTGGCTTGAATGAATATGGTAATGGTGAGAAAGTCAAAACATTCTCTAAGATAGAATTAGATGAACAAATCAGCAAAGCAGGACTATATCCATTAAAGTACTTCTATCCTTATCCTGATTACAAGTTCCCAGTCGAAATCTTTACAAACGAGACAATTTTTGAAAGAAAGCCTTCTAGTTTCGACTATCCTATGGATATGACTAGGGTAAAGCTTTATGAAGAGAAAAAAGTCTACGAGACTTTTATGAAACTAGGTGTTATTGATAAATTCAGTAATTCTTTTTTGGTAGAAATAGCAGTTACACCTGAGGAAGAAACAACGGATATCTCATATGTAAAAATAAGCGCGAACAGAAATGAAGAGTTTAGAATATGTACCTATTTTAGTTCTGACAAAATGGTGCATAAAAAAGCTTTACGTCCAGCTGGTAAAGAACACTTGTATAAAATGGCTCATTATAGTGAATTTAATTATGGTAACTCCAGTTTGAAAAACATAGCTTGTCACCAAAAAGGTGAAAGTTTATCCTTCCCATTCATAACGGCGGATAATTTAGAGAGAATTTTGCTCAAAGCATGCATACAAAATGATAAAGAAAAGTTTTTTTTACACATTAAAGGCTTCCGAAGGATATTGTTTGGAAATATTCCATTACGAAAGCAAATTGCTTCTTCATCTTTCGAAGAAATATTTGGTCAAGTACAATGTAATCAGGAACTTCGGTGGAGAGACAATGCGAATGTTGATATGATCTCCGGCAATATTTTTGTTGAAAATGGTCGTTATGAAGTTATAGATTATGAATGGCATGTAACATGTGAGATCCCTATGGAGTTCCTTCTATGGCGTATGCTAAAACAATTTGCGGAGGAACACGAAACCTGTGATTTTTTGACGAAACCTGTTTTATATGATTTAATCGGTATCAATGTACAAATAGAGGAATGTTTCTATAACTGGGAGTCCCATTTCATTAACGAATATGTAGGTATTAAAGAATTACATCTTCTTTCAAAAGATATTATTCCTATTGATCTTGAACAAGCCGTAACACAGAAAATGAAAGAAAATGTGTTACAGAGTAGCTTGTTCTTTGATTTGGGAGGGGGATTTTCGGATGTTAACTATGAAAATAAGCGTGCAATGTATACTCCATCTGGCTTTGTAGTGTTATTTTCGCACGAAAAATTAAAAGACGCGAAAAGCTTGAGATTTGATCCGCTTGAAGGAGATGCTTGTTGCATTCAAATACAGAAAATCGAAACCGATGGAACTATCGCGGATATTACTCCAATAAATGCTGAAAGATATGCGGATGATAGAGGTTATGAATTCTTCACCTTCGATCCGCAATTCCAAATAAATGGTGATTTTTCTAATGCAACATATCTGAAAATATTTTTCTCTTGCAGGATTTTGGATTGGACAGTTGGATATCAAAAACGGGAAGAAGAGCTATATCTTACTAGACGAAGAATCGAAGAGCAAATATCAATAAACGATCATCTTCATAGTAAGTTAGGAGAACATGTAGTAGTAATTAGTCAAATTACTTCTGAATTAGAAGAGAAGGTGTTAGAGAACAAACTCCTTAACGCCCAAATAAAGAGCCTCGAAGAACAAAATAATAATAAAAAAATGCAGTTAGAAAAAATAGAATCGGAACTGGTATCGACTAAAAATTATTTAAATGAAACGGAAAATAAATTGCATCATATTTTGGCGGAAATGAAAAAACATAGATTCAAAACAATATTAAAAATTTTACTATTTGGTGGTATTACCAAGGGGGGATACGGTGAGTAAAGTAAGTATAATTATGCCTTGTTATAACGATGGAGCATATATTAAAGAATCATTGGCTTCTGTACATGCTCAAACCTACAAAGATATAGAAGTAATCATTATTAACGATGGATCTGATGATCAGAACACTCTAGATATTTTAAATAGCATATCTAGTTCAAATATTAAGATATTACAAACTAAGCGACTGCGCCCTGCTGGTGCAAGAAATGAAGGTATCACCCAAGCAACGGGAAAATATATTTTGCCGCTTGATGCTGATGACATTATCGAACCAGAGTATGTAGAAAAAGCTGTGAAGGTTATGGAAGAAAATGAACGGGTTGGTATCGTATACTGCTATGCAGATTTATTCGGTGAACGAAATGGGCGATGGGACCTTCCTAATTACTCTTTGGAAAAAATGCTTCTGGATAATATTGTTTTTGTAACGGCATTATTTTACAAAGAAGATTGGAAAAAGGTTGGTGGATTTAATACAAAAATGCAACATGGAATGGAGGATTATGACTTCTGGCTTTCTATTTTGGAGATAGGGAGGGAAATTCACCAAATACCGGAAGTTTTATTCCATTATAGGATTAAACCGACTTCACGAACTACAGAATTTATGACAAATATCCAGGTTGTTAAGGAAACATATCGCCATATCTATGAAAATCATCCTGTACTTTATGAAAAGTACAAGGATCAATATGCTATTGGACTACGAGAAGCACTAATAGAACAAATATTTTTAAACAAAGCATTGCAAGAAGGAGTAACTATCTTAGAAAAGATCAAACGTATACCTATATTAAAATCAATTATTAAAAAATATATAATGAGATAAAAAAGAGGTAAAAAAATGATAATATTTACGTCTATTTGTGCGAATTATATACATAAAGCTCGTACATTAGCTAAATCAGTAAAAGAGAATATCTCGGATGCTATTTTTGTAGTTTGTTTAGTAGAACGTGAAATTTTACCGCAATATGAATATCCTGACTTTGATCATATTGTTTTGGCAAATGACGCCTGGGAAGGTAATTTTAATCGTTTTATATTTAAACATGCGATTGTTGAGGCTTCGACTGCAGTCAAAGGGCAATTTTTTAGATATTTGTACAAGACATTCCCTGATGAGAAACAGTTTGTATATCTTGATCCAGATATCTATGTATACTCTGATTTTGTAGAATTAAGAGCTCTTTTAAATGATCGCCCGATTGTCGTATGTCCTCATTTGCTCGATCCCGGAAATATTGATATGGAGCTCTCGAGTACTGCTCATGGTGTATACAATTTGGGATTTTTAGGCGTTAATCGAAGTGATGAGGCAGAAAAATTTATTAACTGGTGGGCAGAACGTCTATACCTATTTTGCTATGACGATATTGCTAATGGAATTTTTACTGACCAGAAATGGATTGATCTAGCTCCTTGTTTTTTCGATGTTGAAATATTCAAACATAGAGGGTATGATTTTGCCCCTTGGTCACTGCTTAACTGTGAAATGACTGAAGAAAATGGGGAGATTTATATCAAGGGGGATCCGTTGCGATTTATTCATTTTTCGGGGTATGGAGATTCCGCAAAAAAATGTATGAGAGAATGGCTTCCTGAAGGGGAGCATCTGTTTAAAAAACTTTACGCTAAATACTCTGAAATTCACGAATTTAATAATTCAGATAATATTTCAAAAACGAAATGGTCATATAGTTGCTATTCTTCGGGAGAAAAAATCGATGATGCGATCAGAGCATCATATCGCAAAGACTATGATGTGATGTTTAGCGTAGAAGATCCCTTTGAGTTAAGCAATGCATACTTTATGGGGAGATTACAAGTTGGTAAAACTATTAGTAAGTCAAAAAAATTAGTTACTAAATCTGTCTATATTATACGCTCTCAAGGTGTAGGGGGGTTCTTTAAGAAGGTATTTAAGAAATTATTCACTACCTAAATGAGATAGGAATAGTGTAAACCAAACGTTTATAGGTTGGACAGTATTAATATCTTTAATATATGTTAAGGTAGTAAAGTCAAAATAAAAGACGCGCTTAGGACAAATTCTCTTCAAACTAGAGTTTGAATTAGCTGTTTTTTATAGGAACCTGACTTCATTAAAAATTATGTTGAACTGTTTATCGGAGGATAATACTTTATGTTGCAGGGTTTACGTAGTAGAGATAAAAAAGAATTTTTTGTAAAGTTCTTGATTATCTTAATCTTTTCCCTGGCTTTAATGATACGCTTCTATTCTGTTGACATTACGAGGGAGTTGAGACCCGGGAGCGATGAATTAGTTTATCATTATGCTGCGGAAAGTTTGTTGAAATACGGAACATTAATATATGACCGCGATGGTGAAATGTTTTATGGAAAACAAGAATTAAAACCTACTGCAGTCATACCACCTGGATATCCAATTTACGTTGCCATAATTTATAAGTTGTTTAATCATTCAACTCAGGCAGTTCTCTTTTCCCAACTTATTCTTAGCATGATTTGCCTTTTTCTTATTTATAAGATACTCAAATTGCTAAATGTTAAGACACCGTATGTTCTGGTCACATTACTACTTGCATCAGTGTACCCTGGATTTTTATACAATATTGAACGAATGCTTACAGAACAATTGTTTACTACATTGTTAATTGCATTTGTTTATGTTTTTCTTAAGGGCACACAGAATAACAACATCTATTTGATTATTATTTCCGCCATTCTATTTAGTTCTGCAACGCATGTTCGCCCTTTGGCATTTCCTTTCATAGTTTTAGTGCTTTTTTTCTTTATTATTTATGAAAGGAATGATAAGAAGTATATTTTTAGAAATATAGTTGTTTTTTTGGGGATTTTACTTTTGTTTATGCTGCCTTGGTGGTTCAGAAATTGGATTACATTTGAAAAATTCATTTTGTTTTCAGAGTCCGGAGATAACGCCGAGGTTTGGGGGGCCGTCCCCTACTTTATTGATATGGGTTCTGTGTCTAATCTGCCTTTAAGAACTATATTAGACAATAATATTAATTCGAATCCATGGGTGTACTATAAATGGAGAATTTTCGGATTTTTTCAATATATGTGGGGAGATCTTTGGGATGAAAATCTTGTTCACCCACACTTTCTTTTAAGGCCATTCATTATACTCCAGCAAGTATTAGTAGTTCCATGCATTGCATTAATTCCATTAATAATTAGAAATTGTAAGAGAGAAATTATTTTTATTTCATGTGTTCCTATAGCTTTTACTCTTATGAATCTACCATTTCATGGATTACCACGTTATGTATACCCGTCAGTCCCATTTGTTTTTATATTGGCAGCTGTTTTATTCGAAAAAATCGGGAATAAATTGAAGCCAAGCAATGATGGATCAACGAGGGCTGATTTTTATTTGTATGGATGGCAGCGTGTGATTAATTTATATATGCAAAGGTGTTATTTGATTTTTTCCGTGTTTTTTTCAATAGTTTTACTTTACAGTGTTTATATCTTTGCTTATGGTATAAACGAAGAGATGTCAGAGTATCGTTTGAGTAGATATATGGGGACATCTGCTCAGTTGTTACAATCAAAAGAGATTGTATCATCAAAAAAATATAATGGGGATGAACTATCACTAGAGAATGCAAGCTTATCTTTTAATAATTTCTATAAGAATGACGTAAATGCCCCAGCCATTATTAGGCTTGAAGTGGAGAATAAAGATAATCCTGATAATAATGCTAACATTGCTTCCGAAATTACTCTTAACATTCAGGGTGGTTACCCGTTTGATTATATGACAATATACTGGACTGGGAATAACACACCTGAAATTACGGAAAATAGTGTCTATAAATTCCCTATTAATGCTTTCCAAAAAAAACATAAAATTTTTATTGATGACGATGTACATTCATTAATGATTGTACCAGTAGTTTTTAGGGGTGGGGAATTTAAAGTAGATTCCATCGAAGTGATGAAATACAATGTTGAACAGAGATAGAGAAATAAAACCGGTTGTACGCCACAATCGGTTTTATTCTATGTAAAACCAGGTCTATCTCAAATTGACTGTTGTTACATATTGAGGGATTTTCTTGTTTTCTTGACTTATTCACTGCTCAGTCTAGCATCAAGGAGGGCTTCTTTTTGAAAATTTTATTGATAATACCCGCATATAATGAGGAGAATAACATTAAAAACTTAGTAAATAAAATATACTCAATTTGTGGGGAGGCAGTGGATATATTAGTCATTAATGATTGTTCTGTAGATGAAACTAAGTCCATCTGTGAGAAAATGGGTGTACTAACAATAAATTTACCTTGCAATTTAGGAATTGGTGGGGCTGTACAGACAGGGTATAAATATGCTGCCCAACATGGTTATGATATTGCGATTCAAGTAGACGGAGATGGACAGCATAAACCTGAGTATATAATGGCTCTCGTTTCCACAATTATAGAGGACAATGCAGATATGATTATTGGTTCTCGTTTTATCAATAAAGAGGGGTTTCAGTCAACACTAATGAGGAGAGCAGGTATCGCTTATTTTACATACTTGTTGAAAATTTTATCCAAAGAAAAAATTACAGATCCTACTTCTGGTTTTAGAGCATGTAATAGAAAGGTGATTGGTACTTTTGCAAAAAGGTATCCGGTAGATTATCCAGAACCCGAATCAATAATGTATCTATTACGAAATGGTTATCGTATTAAGGAAGTGCCGGTAATTATGCAAGAAAGAATGGGAGGAAGGTCTTCAATTACTACGCTAAAGTCTATTTATTATATGATAAAGGTATCTTTAGCTATTTTAATTGATAGATTTAGAAAACAAATAGTTTAGAGGTTATGGTATGATATCACTAAAATTACAAGTAATATTAATAGTCGGAGCGATAATTTGTGCCTTGTTCCTATTTAATTTAATAAAGAAATATAGATTAGAGTTAAAGTATACAATGTTGTGGTTGATTTTGATGTTTATTATACTTACTATATCCATTTTTCCAGATTTAATTGGGCTTCTTGCGCGAACGATGGGAATCGAACTACCTGTGAATGCTTTGTTTTTACTAGTTTCGTTTAGCTCCTTTGCGATTTTATTTTCAATGACAATTACTGCATCCAGGTCTGCGACAAAAATAAAAGAACTTTCACAAGAGTTAGGGCTATTAAAATTAGAGGTAAGTCGTTTGTCAGAAGAACTGCGGGTAAAGGAGAATAAATAAATGAATGCACTTCTTCTGCTTATGAATATTTTTATGCTCGTAGCTGGCCAGGTTTTTTTTAAGATGGGTTTAGACAAAATGGGTGGAGTTACTTTGGTCACTTCTTGGAAAGCATTATTTATACCACATATCCTATTAGGATTATTTTTATATATTTTAGCAACTTTAGTATGGTTTGTTGTTCTTTCTAGAATGTCATTAAGCACAGCGTATCCGATCTCGAGTTTAGCATATGTCTTTGGCATGATAGTTGCTCTTATTGTGTTTAAAGAACCTGTATCCTTAACAAAATGGATAGGCGCAGGCATCATTATCATTGGTGTA
Organism: Paenibacillus dendritiformis; assembly: GCF_021654795.1. Taxonomy (NCBI): domain Bacteria; kingdom Bacillati; phylum Bacillota; class Bacilli; order Caryophanales; family Paenibacillaceae; genus Paenibacillus; species Paenibacillus dendritiformis. Next base: position 5,660,340 of record NZ_AP025344.1, on the reverse strand, counting down.
ATAGTGATATCAAAATAAAATATTTAAGAGTTTGCTCTTATTTAGGGATTTAATGAAAGTTAATTTTAGTAGGTTGATCTCAATACTAACTTAGTAAGGATGGATAGATATGAAAGGAATTATTCTATCAGGAGGTACTGGCTCTCGCCTCTACCCCTTAACAAAAGTAACTAATAAACATTTATTGCCAGTAGGTAAGTATCCAATGATATTTCACGCAGTAAATAAATTAAAGCAAGCTAAAATCGATGATATCCTAATCGTCACCGGCAAAGAACATATGGGTGATGTCGTCAACCTCCTTGGCAGTGGCAGCGAGATGGGAGTATGTTTTACTTATAAAGTCCAGGATGAGGCTGGAGGTATTGCACAAGCCCTTGGTTTGGCTGAACAATTCGTAGGCGACGATCAAATGGTCGTTATCCTGGGGGATAATGTCTTCGCAGATGATATTACCCCATATGTGGATAATTTCCGAGATCAAAAAAAGGGTGCCAAAATACTTCTTCAGGAAGTTCACGATCCGAAGCGTTATGGTGTAGCAGAGCTGAAGGGTGATCATATCATCTCGATTGAGGAAAAGCCGAAAGAACCTAAAAGTAATTACGCTGTAACAGGTATCTATATGTTTGACTCCAGTGTGTTTGACATTATCAAAACGCTTAAGCCATCAGGCCGGGGTGAACTTGAAATTACTGATGTAAATAATGCCTATATAAAGCGGAATGAGCTTACTTTCGATATTTTTCAAGGTTGGTGGACGGATGCTGGGACTCATGCATCGCTTGCGCGTGCCAACGAACTCGCCAAAGATATTACTTTCGGTGAAGAGTTCGGGAAATTAAAGCTGTAAGGAGAGAGGGACGTATGAGAATTGAAACATTATCTCTGTCCGGCGCTTATGTTATAGAACCGGTGCTCCATGGTGACCGCCGGGGCTTTTTTATGGAAAGCTATAATGAGGAGAAATTAAAGGAACAGGGGATTTCATTCAATTTTATTCAGGATAATCAATCCCTTTCTGCTGAAGCAGGTGTGATAAGAGGATTGCATTATCAACTTAATCCCAAGGCTCAGACAAAGCTAGTGAGAGTGATTTCCGGAGCAATCTATGATGTCATTGTTGATATTCGCAAAAATTCCCCGACACTTGGGCAGTGGGTTGGGGTAATATTAAGCGAGCATAACCATCGCCAGCTTTTGGTGCCTAAGGGGTTTGCCCATGGTTTTTGCACGCTCGTCCCTGATACGCAAGTCTTGTATAAAGTTGATGAATATTATTCCCCTGAACATGATCGAGGGATTCTGTGGAATGACCCTGCTTTGAATATTGACTGGCCAACCTCAAATCCGATATTGTCTGATAAGGATAAAATACATCCTACTCTTAAAGAAGCAGAAATTAATTTTGAATAGGAGATATTTGAATGAGATTAATCGTAACTGGTGGAGCAGGATTTATCGGAAGTAACTTTGTCATTTACATGCTGAACAAATACCCGAAATACAAAATAGTAAACGTTGACGCATTAACTTACGCAGGTAATCTTGAGAACTTGAGTGAAATCCAAGACAACCCAAATTATTGCTTCGTTAAAGCAGATATTGCGGATCCTCAAGCGATGGAGAAGTTGTTTGGCGAAGGTGTAGACGTGGTTGTCAACTTTGCGGCGGAATCCCACGTTGATCGGAGTATTCTTGACCCTGAAATATTTGTGAAGACAAATGTATTAGGAACGCAAGTACTTCTGGATGCTGCAAAAAAATATCGGATCACCAAGTTCGTTCAAATATCTACGGATGAAGTTTACGGTTCCCTTGGGGAAACGGGGTTGTTTTCTGAAACGACACCCCTGGCACCTAATAGTCCATATTCGGCTAGTAAGGCCGGAGGAGATTTGCTGGTACGAGCTTATCATGAGACTTTTGGTCTCCCTGTGAATATCACTCGTTGTTCGAATAACTATGGACCCTATCAATTCCCTGAAAAATTGATTCCATTAATGATTGCCAATGCCTTGAATGATAAACAACTTCCAATTTATGGGGATGGACTTAATGTTCGCGACTGGTTGTATGTCGAGGATCATTGCAGCGCCATTGATTTGGTTATTCATAAAGGTCGCGATGGGGAAGTATACAATATAGGTGGGAATAATGAACGGACGAACACTCACATTGTTCGAACCATTCTCGAGCAACTCGGAAAGCCGGAATCGTTAATCAAATATGTGGAAGACCGGCTCGGTCATGACCGCCGCTATGGAATTGATGCGACCAAGATTACGATTGATCTTGGCTGGAAGCCGAAGCATACCTTTGAGACAGGGATTAAAGAAACGATTGAATGGTATTTGAACAACCGAACATGGTGGGAGAGAATACAGTCCGGAGCATACCAAACCTATTATGAAAAACAATACGGGGTACGGCTGGGGGAGTAAGGGATGAAAGTACTCGTAACAGGCGCTAATGGGCAGTTAGGGGCGGACGTAGTCCGCCTTTTTGCTGAAAAAGGACATCTTGTAATAGGTATGGGAAGATCGGAATTAGATATTACGGACGAGAAGCGATGCCGAGACATTATTACTGAATTGCAGCCAGAGGCTGTCATTCATTGTGCGGCGTATACCGCGGTCGACCATGCAGAAACGGATCAAGATAATGCCTACCTGGTGAACGCCATGGGAACAAGAAATATTGCTGCAGCAGCAGAGCATGTGAAAGCCAAAGTTTGTTATATTAGCACAGACTACGTATTTGACGGCAATAGCGCAAGCCCCTATTATGAATATGACAATACTAATCCATTAACCGTATACGGAAAATCGAAGCGAGCGGGGGAACAATTGGTTCAGTCTCTAAGTTCCCGTTGGTTTATTGTAAGAACGTCCTGGGTGTATGGAGCTTCAGGCAGTAATTTTGTCAAAACGATGTTAAAGCTTGGTGCTGAACGCGATTCCTTACAAGTCGTCAATGACCAATGGGGCTCGCCGACATACACGTGTGATTTGTCGTTCTTTTTGGAAGAACTAATTGCAACTGAAAAGTACGGCATTTATCACGCTTCGAATACGGGAATATGTACATGGTATGAATTTGCCAAAGCCATTTTTGAAGAGGTCAAGATAACTGTCAAGGTTGACCCATGTACGACAGAGCAATTCCCGCGTCCGGCTCCACGGCCTCGTTATTCAGCTTTGGACCCGATGGCCATTCGAGTGAATGGCTTTACGCCGATTCGGCACTGGCGAGAAGCCTTGCGTGATTACTTACATCGACATTGAAATTGGAAGTGAATGAGTATGGGAGAGCAGCGAGACAAAGTTCAGATTCTTGTTTCTACTTATAACGGGGAGAAGTATTTGGCTGAGCAGCTTGATAGTCTCTTGCAGCAGACTCACTCCCATTTCTTCATTACCATACGTGATGACGGTTCATCTGATAGTACAACAGCAATTATTAGCGAATATGTCTCTCATTATCCCCATAAAATCGAGGCTTTTTATGAGAAAAACGTAGGAGTCGTTGCTAGTTTTTTTGAGCTTCTTACTTATCATGTTCATCAGGACACGAACTATGTATGCTTCTGTGATCAGGATGATGTATGGATGCCAGATAAGCTGGAGAGAGGCATACAGACATTAAGTCTTTGTTCCGACGGACTACCTATGATGTATTTAACTCCTACGCTCATGGTGGATCATACGCTGAAGCCGCTTAACTGTTGGCCCCCGTTTCCAAAGAAAGGCCCCTCTTTTTTTAATGCATTGGTTGAAAATATTGCAGTTGGTGCTACGATCATGCTTAACCGTCCGGCAATTGATTTAATGCAGCGCAATATGCCTTCTCCCCAAAATATCGTTATGCATGATTGGTGGGCGTATTTGGTTGTATCTGCCTTTGGCAAAGTCATTTATGATGAGAAACCAAGCATTTACTATCGGCAGCATCAAGGCAACGTTGTAGGTGGTCAAAATGGTCTTAAAAATGCTTTGAGTAAGAAGTGGAAAAACTACCTGAAGCAATGTCGGGAAAAAACCTATTGGAAGCAGGCAAAAGAGTTCGAACGTTGCTTGGGGGGACAACTTCCTTTTGAGATAAAACTTGAATTAAACCGCTTCCTGATTCCGAATCAGGGGATTTTTAGAAGGATAAAATATGCAATGACTTCACATTTATACCGACAGGCAATGTTAGATAATATCGTAATTCGACTTATGATAATTAAAGGTGATATACATAGATGAGAGATATATCTATATCATCACAGATTACTTCTCCATCTTTGAATAGAAATTTCTTTAACGAAACGTAAGTTGTTGGTCATTCGGGTATTTTTTACTCTGTAATGTTCGCACTATTATATGCAGTAAGCGCTATGGAAAGTTGATATTTCAGCCTTGTACGAAATGGTTGATCTGTAAAGATAATGTAAGTGTATCTTCTATATTCAGATAAAACCCGATTTATCTTTCTCATGATCATCCGCTCCTCATCCTTACTCTGATTCAAAGAAAAATGACCCCAAGGCGGCAAAAAATGTCGTCCTTGTGGGTCGCAGTCAACATATTCCTTTGATGCACTTAAACTAACTATTTTTTTTGAAATAAAAACAACCAATGTCTTCAGGGAAAATACCCTTAATTAGCAAAGAGATCTTAATGAGAGGGCTGATAATATCGGCATATTTTTTCAGACTATTATCCATTAGGATACGACTTTTAATATCTGTGGAATCAATACTTTCAAGTTTATGATAATCAACAAGTTTAAAATTATTCTTTTCGAAAACTTTTTTCAAACTTTTATGATTAAAATAATAAAAATGAGGACTATGGAAATTAAATTGCCAGAGTCTGTTCATAAAAGATGTTATACCCAATTTGTAAAAGACACTTCCCATCCTGTAAAAGAAACCGGTATGCAGAGGTATGTTGACTACTACATATCCACCATCCTTCAGTCTTTTATAACAATTTTCAACTACAAAGTTTATGTCAGGGATATGTTCTAATACATCATTGAAGATGATAAAATCATACAATTCCTCATTAACTAGGTCATTAGGAAAAAAACCTCTTACCATTTGGTGACCTTTGTTAACGCAAAAGTTAAACATCTCTTCTTCTGGCTCTATTCCGACACAGTCTATTCCATTTTTCTTGGCAATGTCCAAGAACCATCCATACCCATTCCCAACTTCCAAACCCGCTATTTGCCCTGATTTTTCGGTGATTGTTTTTAATCTATCAATTATTATTGAAAAATTACTATAACGTAAACTTTCCAATGCCTTAAAACGGGTTTTTTCATCTAGTTCAGAAATAAAGCTATGGTTAAACCGTACATCAGGTGCGAAAAATAATTCGCATTTTTTGCAGTAATATACATCATTGGTCAATCTCATTCTAATGTTTGCATCTGACTTACACACACTGCATGTTGAACTCAAGATAATACCTTCTTTCAATGATTTAGTTTAAAGTACCTAATTCATAACACGGTAAAGTTAAATCTACAATAATAAATTGTCGAAGAGGCGTTGGTGCAGCGATAGTTTTGGTATGTGAATACGATTAGAATAAGTTATAAAAATTAAAGTGATGTAAATAAAAAGGTGCCTATGTAGAATTTTATTATACTATGTTAAGCTTTTTTCGTGAATCATTATAAGTTATCCTAGAATAAGAGTTGTGTGCACTATTTAAAAGTTCGTTTATATAAATAAAAAATTTTATAAAAGCTAACTTAGCCAAATACATTATACTAACCTTCATGTTGGAACTGTCACTGTTACTATACCACCACTCTATTGGATAATCTCGTCGACATGTCGTTTTTAGAGGAGATATTTTAAAATGATAGATTTGTCCATTATTATCATCAACTATAATACGAAACAACTAACTCTTAACTGCATAGAGTCCGTCTACCAATCGGTAACGGACTTTCAGTATGAAGTCATCCTTATAGACAACGCTTCCCGCGACGATTCGGTACAAGTCTTCCGTCAGCAATGTCCGCAGGCCGAGCTTATCGCAAACGAACAAAACTTAGGTTTCTCTAAGGCGAATAATCAAGGCATAAAAATAGCGAAAGGCCGCTATGTTCTTCTTCTTAATTCCGATACGGTGATCCAACCGGATACGCTCGATGTGATGATTCGGTTCATGGATGAACATCCAGAAGTCGGAGCATCGGGCTGCAAAGTCGTGTTGCCCGACGGATCGCTGGATAAGGCATGCCGCAGGGGATTCCCTACGCCGGCGGCCACGTTCTTCTATGTGTCCCGCTTATCGAAGCTGTTCCCGAAGAATCCGAGAATCAATGCGTATCATCGCGAAGACTTGGACCCCGACGAGGCCTATCCGATCGACTGTTTAATCGGGGCTTTTATGATGGTTAGACGCGAGGCGATCGATCAGGTCGGCATGCTGGACGAGCAATTCTTTATGTATGGGGAAGATGTCGACTGGTGCTACCGGATCAAGCAGGCGGGATGGGTGAATTATTACTACCCGAAGACCCGGATCATTCATTACAAACGGGCCAGCAGCCGGAATAAACCGTATAAGATTACGTATGAATTTCATAGGGCGATTTACGTGCTTTACAATAAGCATTTTAAGAAAAAATATCCGTTCTGGGTGACTGCGCTCATGTATGCCGGGATAGGGGCAAAGCTGGGACTCGCGATGCTCATGAATGTATTGGCCCGGGCAGGAGCGTCTCTACGTCCGTCGAAGCCAGCCTATGCCAACAAAAAGGATATATCGTCTTAACCTTATTGCCGAATCCTAGTATAATGGGGCTAGGTCTAGGAAAAAGAGGGTTGCATATGCTCCGCAAAAATCAAAGTTTTCTGTCGAAGTTGTATATGATATTCGACGTCCTGATCATCGCGTTAGCGTTTGGGATGGCTTGGTGGATAAAGTTTATAAGCGGATGGCTGGAAAACGACAGCGCGCTTCCCTATTCTACATATGTCGCTTGGGGCGGGATCTATGCGGTGATCGTGCTTCTGGTCGGCGCGATGTCTTCATTGTATCATTTTCATCGGAAAAAGCGGTTCGCTGATCAGCTTCTCCGCATTATCCAAACGCATGCTATCAGTTTATTTATCTTGCTTGGGATGTTGTTCTTTTTCAAGCAGGTTCACATCTCCCGTGAATTTTTGGCCATCTTTATTACGGCGGCCACGATAGGAACCGTTATTTATCGATATACGGTCAAGGTGATGCTGCGTTCCTTGCGGCAGAAGGGATACAATAAGCAATATATCGTTATTTTGGGAGCGGGCTCTTTAGGCAAGCGGTTTTATGAAAATTTGCGAAATCATCCGGATATGGGATATGAGGTTATTGGCTTCTTAGACGATCAGGCAGAGTGGGATGCCCTGGAGAAAAAGCGCTATAAGCCCATCCTCGGCACCCTCAACGACCTGGGTCAGTTGCTCAACGATAAGCTCGTGGACGAAGTCATCATCGCGCTTCCGCTGGATGCGCATCACAAGTTCCCGGACATTATCGCGGCTTGTGAAAAGGCGGGGGTACGGACGCTCATCATACCGGACTTCTTCGATTATCTGCCGGCGCGGCCATACTTCGACAACTTTGCCGGGATGCCGATGATCAATGTTCGCGATATTCCGCTTGATGTGCTTCGCAACCGGGTGTTCAAGCGCTGCTTCGATATCGTGTTCTCGCTGATCGCGATTCTCATTGCTTCGCCAGTTATGCTGCTTATCGCCTTGGGCATTAAGCTGACTTCGCCGGGTCCGATTCTGTTCAAGCAGGAGCGGGTGGGGCTGAACCGCCGCACCTTCCACATGTACAAGTTCCGTACGATGAAGGTGAGCTCGGACGCCGTATCGGATACGGTGTGGACGACGGAGAATGATCCGCGGAAGACGAAGTTCGGCAGCTTCCTGCGCAAGACGAGTCTCGATGAGCTGCCGCAATTTTTCAATGTGCTCCTGGGCCATATGAGCGTCGTCGGTCCGCGCCCGGAACGGCCTTTCTTCGTGGAGCAATTCAAGGAAGAGATTCCGAAGTATATGGTCAAGCATCATGTCCGTCCCGGCATTACCGGGTGGGCGCAGAGCAACGGCCTGCGCGGGGACACGTCGATCGAGGAACGCATCCGTTATGATATTTTCTACATTGAGAATTGGTCTTTATTATTCGATATTAAAATCATTTGGAAGACGATTTGGAACGGATTTGTTAATAAAAATGCATACTAAAAGACGACGTACACAACGCATATCTAACCTTACCTCACACGAATGCAACGACCTGGGGTAAGGTTTTTCTGATCCGCGTATATCCCCCGGCAACTTCCGTCCACAATGAGGATATACATAATCTATGGAGGAGTGGACGATATGAACCATCGGGACAAAAGCAACGACACCGATCATCTGGCAACCGGCCGCGGCTGGGTCATTGCGCTGCTGCTAGGGGTGTCGCTGTGGGTGATCATCATCAGCATCGTATACGAAGCGTGTTTTGGCTAAGTCTTACTCCGTTCCGCTCCCTTCAACTTCCCCGTGACTTCCCCCCTCATTTTGATTACAATAGAACAATAAGAACATACATTCTGCCACTAACACGCATCTCTGCTCATTGACACCTCCTGACTGCATTCGTAGACTGAATTTGATACACTAGGAAGAGCAGTTTATTCGAAGCTTGGAGGACAACATCGTGCATACCCCTGTCATTTCAATCGAAGCGTGGCGACACGTGTTCAAATTAGACCCCGACAAAGATATCAGCGACGACGATCTGGACCGCATCTGTCTGTCCGGAACGGACGCGATCGTGGTGGGCGGATCGAGCGGCGTGACGTTCGAGAATACGGTCGAGCTGATGTCGCGGATACGGCGCTATGAGCTGCCGGCCGCGCTGGAGGTGTCGAATCTGGATTCCGTCGTGCCCGGGTTCGACACATATTTGATCCCGATGGTGCTGAACACGCCGAATCCGGACTGGATGGTCGGCCAACATCAGCGTGCGATTCAGCAGTACGGCTATATGATTCCGTGGGAGCTGCTCATCCCGGAAGGCTACATTATACTGAATCCCGAGGCGACCGCGGCCAAGCTGACGGAAGCGGAGACCGGACTGACATCGGCGGAAGCGGGAGCGTATGCGCAGGTGGCGGACAAGCTGATGCGGCTGCCGGTCGTCTATGTCGAGTACAGCGGCACGTATGGCGATATGGAATTGGTTCATCATGTTCGAAAAAACTTAAGCCACGCCCAACTATTCTACGGGGGCGGCATTCGCACGGAGGAGCAGGCCAGGGAGGCGGCGGAAGCGGCAGATACGGTCGTGGTCGGCAACATCGTGTACGACGACGTGGAAGCCGCGCTGCGGACGGTTGAGGCCGTCCGGCTTGTCCCATAAGGCGAGACGCCTTCCTCTCAATTATCGATGACATCAGGTAATGATAGGACAGCATATACAGCCGGTGCTTAGGTGCACCGGCATCCGGCCGCTCACGCTAGCGATCCTAGCAGGCGGTTAGACAGTAAGGTGAAAGGAGCACTTCCTCATGTTTGAATTTCTAGAATCGTCCCGCCCCGGAGTGGATCTCCATGAATCGATAGCGAGACTGAATCCGGAGCAGCGCCGCGCCGTCGAGACGATGGAGGGGCCGCTGCTCATTATGGCCGGCGCCGGCTCCGGCAAGACGCGCGTGCTGACGCACCGCATCGCCTATCTCATCTCGCAGCGCAAGGCGCCGCCTTGGTCCATTCTGGCGATTACGTTCACGAACAAGGCGGCCCGCGAGATGCAGGAGCGGGTCGCGAAGCTTGTCGGCGCGGAAGGCCGCGACATCTGGGTGTCGACATTCCACTCCATGTGCGTGCGTATCCTGCGCCGGGACATCGAGCGGATTGGTTTCACGTCGAACTTCACCATCCTCGACTCGACGGACCAGCTCTCAGTTATCCGGGGCTGCATGAAGGACCTGAACCTTGATACCAAAAAATTCGAGCCCCGCGCCATCCAGGCCGCCATCAGCGGCGCGAAGAACGAGCTGCTCTCGCCGAAGCGGTTCGAGCAGAACATCGGCGACTACTTCCAGGGCGTGGTGGCGAAGGTCTATACGAAATACCAGCAGCGGCTCAAGAGCAACAACGCGCTTGATTTCGACGATCTGATCATGACGACGATCGAGCTGTTCAAGGAAGAGCCGGAGGTGCTCGATTTTTATCAGAATAAATTCAAATATATCCATGTCGACGAGTACCAGGATACGAACCGGGCGCAATACATGCTGTGCCGCATGCTGGCGGACAAGCATCATAATATTTGCGTCGTGGGGGACAGCGACCAGTCGATTTACCGCTGGCGCGGCGCCGACATTACGAATATTTTGAACTTCGAGGAGGACTATCCGGAAGCGACGGTCATCTACCTCGAGCAGAATTACCGTTCGACGGCGAATATATTGAATGCCGCGAACAATGTTATTAACCAGAATACCGGCCGCAAGCCGAAAAAGCTGTGGACCGATCAAGGGGAAGGGCAGTTGATCAAGGTCTACCAGGCCGATTCGGAGCATGATGAAGGCTACTTCGTCACCGGCGAGATCAATAAGAACAAAGCGAACGGGAAATCCTACAGCAAACATGCCATTTTATACCGTACCAACGCGCAGTCCCGGGTAATCGAGGAAATTTTGATAAAATCCGATATTCCGTATCAGATCGTAGGCGGCATCAAGTTCTACGATCGCAAAGAGATCAAAGACATCCTCGGCTACCTTCGCCTTATCTCGAACCCGGACGACGATATCAGCCTGGAGCGCGTTATTAACGTGCCGAAGCGAGGCATCGGCGCGACGACGATGGCCAAGCTGGCGGAAGCGGCGGCCGAGCGGGGAACGTCGATGATGAAGGTGCTCGACGATATGGACGGGCTCGACATCGCGGCGAAGACGAAGGGCGCGCTGCGCGAGTTCTATGCGATGATCGACAGCCTGAACCGGATGGTGGACTATTTATCGGTGACGGAACTGACTGAGAAGATGCTTGAGCTGTCCCAATACCGGCTTGAGCTGCAGCGTGAAAATACTTTGGAATCGAAAGCCCGTCTCGAAAACATCGACGAGTTCTTGTCGGTCACCCAGGAGTTCGAGCAGCGGAATGAAGACAAGTCGCTCGTCGCCTTCTTGACCGACCTGGCGCTGATCGCGGACATCGACTCGATGAACGACGCCCCGGAGGAGCAGGACGATGCGGTCATACTGATGACGATGCACAGCGCCAAGGGGTTGGAGTTCCCATATGTCTTCATCATCGGGATGGAGGAAGGCGTCTTCCCGCACAGCCGGGCCTTCAGCGACAACGAGGAGCTTGAAGAGGAGCGGCGTCTGGCATATGTCGGCATTACGCGGGCCGAGGAGCAGCTTTACTTGACCTGCGCCCGGTCGCGCACGCTGTTCGGCCGGACGAATGCGAATCCGCCGTCCCGGTTCCTGCGGGAGATTCCGGACGAGCTGAAGGAGGATATATCGCCGGCGGGCGCGCGCTACGAGCGCTTCGACCGCTACGGCCGCAGCAATTCCGCGGCTTCCTACGGCGGACGCGGACTCGGCTACAGCGGCGGAGCCAACGGCGGCACATCCACAGGCGGCCTCGGCAGCCGTACCGGCACCGCGGCCAGTCAGCGCACGTCAGCGGTGTCCTCCAAGCCGGGCGGGGTGACCGTGACCTCCGCATTCGACAAGGCGAAGCAGAACGGCGATTCCTCCTACCAGGCCGGGGATAAGGTCGCGCATGCGAAGTGGGGCACCGGCGTCATCGTATCCGTCAAAGGAACGGGCACGGATATGGAACTGCAGATTGCCTTCCCGGCCCCGGTCGGCGTCAAGCGCCTGCTGGCCGCATTCGCTCCGGTAACCAAAGTATAACGTGACAGCGGGCGCTTGCCTGGCTCGAACCTGTTTTCATAACCACCTCATATATGAATAGGAGATAGAAAGGAGTACCTCCGTGACGAACGCACAATCTCGAATGGAACAACTCGTGGCGGAATTGAACCGGTACAATTACCATTACTATACGCTCGACAATCCGGTGATCAGCGACAAGGAATATGATGCCCTGTATGACGAATTGGTCGCCCTGGAAAAAGAAACAGGGTTCATCCACCCCGATTCGCCGACGCAGCGCGTGGGCGGGGAGCTGCTGAAGGGCTTCGCCCCGCACCGCCATCTGGCGCGGCTGTGGAGTCTGGACAAGGCCCAGTCGGCAGACGATCTGTACACCTGGCATCAGCGGGTGCTGCGCCTGATTCAGGATTACAACGCCAAAAATCCGGATCGGGAGCCGTTGCCGGCTCCCACATACGTCGTTGAATTGAAATACGACGGGTTGACGCTCAACCTGACGTATACGGACGGCAAGCTGGTTCAGGCCGCGACGCGGGGCAACGGCACCGTCGGCGAGTCGATTCTGCCGCAAGTAAAGACAATCCGTTCCATTCCATTGACCATTCCGTACAAGGAAGGGACGATAGAGGTACAGGGCGAGGGGCTTATGAATCTGTCCGTGCTGGAGGCGTACAACAAGACCGCCGCCGAGCCGCTCAAAAATGCGCGCAACGCCGCGGCCGGCGCGCTTCGCAACCTGAATCCGCAAGTGACGGCGCAGCGGAAGCTGAACGCGTTCTTTTACAATATCGGTTACGCGGATCGATTGGCCTTCCAGACTCATCAAGAGATGATGGCGTTCTTGAAGGACAATCATTTCAAGGTCAATCCGTATATCTCCTACTTCGATTCGATTGAAGCGGTGCATGCCGAGCTGGAGCAGATCCAGGAACGGCGCACAACGCTCGATTACCTGATCGACGGGGCGGTCGTCAAGATTACCGATATGCGCACCCGGGAGGTCTTGGGCTATACCGACAAATTCCCGCGCTGGGCGATCGCCTTCAAATTCGAGGCGGAGGAGACGACGACCGTCCTGGAAGAGGTCAACTGGGAAGTCGGCCGCACCGGAAAGATCACTCCGGTCGCGCGGGTCGAGCCGGTCGAACTGGCTGGCGTGACTGTCCAGAACTGTACCTTGAACAATATCGGGGACATCGAGCGCAAAAACTTGAAATACGCCCTCGGATCGCGCGTGTTTATCCGGCGTTCCAACGACGTCATTCCGGAGATTCTCGGCAAGGTGACGGAGGAGCAGGATGGGGAAGAGATCGCGTACCCGACGCACTGTCCGTCCTGCGGATCGGAGCTGGAGATGCGCGGGGCCCATCTGTTCTGCAACAACAAGCTGAACTGCAAGCCGCAGATTGTCGGGCGGATCGTGCACTTCGCGTCCCGGGACGCGATGGACATCGAGACGTTCAGCATTATGACGGCCGAGCAGATTTACAATGAGCTGGACGTCCATGATCCGTCGGATCTGTACACGCTGACGTTCGACCAGCTCGTCGGCCTGAACCGGTTCGGAGAGAAGAAGGCGAACAATTTGCTCCAGGCGATCGAAGCGAGCAAGACGCGCGATCTGTCCGCGTTTTTGTTCGCCCTCGGCATCCCGAATACCGGAAAGACGACGACCCGAGCGCTTGCGGAGCATTTCGGCACGCTGGAGGGCGTCATGAACGCGACGCGGGAGGAGCTTATCGCCGTTCCGGATGTCGGAGATATCGTCGCGGACAGCATCGTCTCGTTCTTCGAGGATGAAGTGAACAAGCTGAGCGTCCAGCGCCTGCTCGAATTCGGCGTGCGGCCGCAGCCGATCGAGAAGCCGAAGCCGGTCAGCACGGAATCCTTCTTCTACGGCAAGACGGTCGTCTTGACCGGAACGCTGCATCTCATGACGCGGGAAGAAGCGACCGCGAAGCTGGAAGCGTGCGGCGCCAAAGTAACCGGGAGCGTGTCCAAGAAGACGGATCTCGTCGTCGCCGGCGAGAAGGCCGGCAGCAAGCTGGCGAAGGCAGAGCAATTGGGCATTCCGGTCATTACGGACGAGAATGAGCTGGTCCGCCTCCTGCAAGAGGCAATGCCTGCGGAATAACGACAGCGCAAGCTATACGGTAAGCCCCTTTTCCACCAAGGAAGAGGGGCTCTTTATGCGGAAAAACACATTTACATGAATAACAGATTTATGTAATCATGAGATAAGAAACCATTGAATCAAAATTGTTCCTGAATGCGAGGACAATGCAGAGGCGGAGGTGGTCATTTCAGCACCAGCAAGCTAAGGCGGCATACCGCTCTAGAACGGCATAATCGACTTCACAGCATAAGCAAAAGTAACGGATGCACCACGTATGAATCGCTCAGGCGGAACTTTCCTTTTTCATAATAATAGACAGGGAAGAACCGCTATGAGAGATAACCAGCTTTCCATTACAGGTGAAGAGGTGTCGATCGTGATGACGATGAATCGGTTCATGAAGAAGCTATTCTCTATGTTCTTGGCGCTAGCCCTGATCGTTGGCTATACGGCGGCCTATCCTCTGCCCGCAGACGCCGCGGCGTCCGGACAATCATTAGGGCCGGTAACATCGAAGGATGTCATTTATCAGATTTTGACGGATCGCTTCTATGACGGAGATCCCGCGAACAACATTCCCCCAGGCACACCCCCGGAGCTGTTCAACGATGACAACGGGGATGGACGCGGCGACGGAACCGATCTGAACAAATATCAAGGCGGCGATTGGAAAGGCATCCAGGAGAAAATCCCGTACCTGAAAAATATGGGCATTACGGCGGTGTGGATCTCCGCTCCGTACGAGAACCGGGAGAACCTGATCGCCGGCATGTACGCATCCTATCATGGCTATCATGCGCGGAATTACTTCGCAACCAACCCTCATTTCGGGAAAATGCAGGACTTCACGGCGCTGGTCGATGCGCTCCATGACAAGGGGATCAAGGTGGGTTATTGATTTCGTGACCAACCATTCCGGTCCGCGGCCGGACGGCGACGGCGTGCTGTATGAACCAGATCGCGACAGCTCCGGCCAGTATGTGTTCGACCCGGACGGCAACCCAATCGATTACAACGGCGACGGCAAGGTCGAGAACCGAATCGCCGACATCCTCAACGATACGAACGGCTTTTTCCATCATGAAGGGAACCGGCCGGACAGCGATACATCCCAATTCGGGTACCGGCATAAAGAATTGGCCTCGCTCGCCGACTATTCCCAGGAGAACGGCGTCGTCATCGAACATTTGGAGAAGGCGGGCAAGTTCTGGAAGGCGAAGGGCATTGACGGTTTTCGCCATGATGCCACGCTGCACATGAACCCGGCCTTTGTGAAAGGATTCAAGGATGCGATCGATTCTGCCCCATGCGGTCCGGTGACCCACTTCGGGGAATTTTTCATTGGCCGGCCTGATCCGAAGTATGACGAATACCGAACGTTCCCTGATCGGACAGGCGTCAACAATCTGGACTTCGAATATTACAATGCCAACCGGCAAGCGTTTGGTGACTTCAGCAGAAGCATGAGCGATTTCGGACAAATGCTCGTACAGACGAGCGCGGACTATACGGTAGAAAATCAGGCCGTCACCTTTATCGACAATCATGACGTGTCGCGCTTCCGTTATATCCAGCCGAATGACAAGCCCTATCATGCTTCTCTGGCCGTGCTTCTTACCTCGCGCGGAATCCCGAACCTTTATTATGGCACGGAGCAATATTTGAATCCGGGCCATGGCGGGTCGGATAAAGGCCGCTTGTTCCTGCAGACGGCGGCCCCGGCGTTCAGCGAGCAGACAGTGGCCTACCGCCTTATCGGCAAGCTGTCGGCCCTGCGGCAGTCCAATGACGCCTTGGCATACGGGACGACCGATATTTTGTTCAGCAATGACGATGCGCTCGTCTACAAGCGGCAGTTCTTCGACAAGCAGGTCATTGTCGCCGTGAACCGGCAGCCGGATCGTACCGTATCCATCCCTGCCTTGACGACGACCCTGCCGGTTGGTACCTATGCCGATGCATTGGAGGGCCTGCTGTATGGCCGGACAATGACCGTCGTTGATCAGAACGGAACGCTTCAGATTCCGGCCTTTACGCTCGCTGGCGGCGAAGTCAGCGTCTGGTCGCATAATCCGCCAGCCGATCCTGCGGAACCGCATATCGGCGATGTCGTCTCAACGATGGGGCGTCCAGGGAACACCGTATACATCTATGGCACCGGACTGAGCGGTGGGGCTACCGTTGCATTCGGGTCTCAGCAGGCTGCGGTCGTATCCGCACAGGATAACCGGATTGCGGCCGTGGTGCCGAACGTGCCTGCCGGCGACTACGCGATTACTGTCACGAAAGACGGAAAGACGAGCAACCCGTTCCGGTACCAGGTGCTGGGCGGGGATCAAGTGCAGGTCATTTTCCACGTCAATAAGACGACGCAGCCGGGACAGAATGTCTATGTCGTTGGCGATATTGCCGAACTGGGGGCCTGGAATCCGGACAATGTGCTCGATTCGTTCATGAATCCGAATTATCCGGACTGGTTCCTGCCGGTTAGCGTGCCAGCCGGGGCGGCCTTTCAGTTCAAATTCATCATCAAAGACGCGGCAGGCCATGTCACCTGGGAGGGCGGGGCGAACCGCATGTTTACCGCCACATCAAACCCGACGGGAACAAGCGACACTCCGGTGTACAACTGGCAGCCTTAGACTCGGGTTGGCGGTCATGATTGCAGGGGCGGCTTCAATCCTTGGTTCCCGACATCATCATATTATCGTAGTGTGTTTCCATAACGTAATCTCTATCCATCAGCCTTGGTGCGTTCGGAGCGATCCGGGCATATCAAGGCTTTTTGAGCTGCATCTGGTCCGCATTCCTTTTTGTAACGTTCCGTTCATGATGAGTTCATTTTCATTTTTTATACTGACACGAGCGGGAGAGACACAGGTTGGCTTGGACAGACAGCGTTTTTGGCAGTCCGGCAAGAGAGAAGGAGGGAATAACATGTTTTTAGCGGTGCGGGAATTGAAGCATGCCCGAGCCCGGTTTTTACTGATCGGGTTCATTATGGTCATGATTGCTTCCTTAACATTAATCATCTCCGGTCTGGCGAACGGCCTCTCGGACGATAATGCGTCCGCGATCAAGCGGATGAAGGCGGATTTCATCGTGTACCAGTCCGATACAGAGTTCAAGCTGTCGCGCTCCTCCTTGCCGAGAGAGCGGTTGGCGCAAGTCGCCGAGCAGGACGGCGTGCATGAAGCGACGCCGCTTGCGCAGACGATGCCGACGCTGACCCGGGACGGATCGGAGCGGAAGTCCGATGTGACGTTGTTCGCAATTGATACAAAAGGGATGCTGATGCCTCCGATCGTGGAAGGAGCATCCCCGGTGGTGAACGATGCGCATGAAGTGGTGGTTGACCGCTCTCTGCAAAAAGATGGAGTGAAGCTCGGTGCTACGTTGACCATCCCAGATACGAAGGCAACCTTGAAGGTCGTAGGCTTTGCGGAAGGGCAGACATTCAGTCATACGCCTGTCATCTATATGGATATGAAGAGTATGGATGCAATGATGGACACATTGGGCCGGCAAGCCCCGCCTTATAACGCGATTGCGATAAAAGGGGACCCGTCGGTTCCGGATACGCTGGCTTCCCACATCGACGGCGTCGAGACGGCGACGCTGAAGGAGGCGATGTCAGGCATCCCCGGTTTCAAGGAAGAACAAGGCTCTTTATCGATGATGATCGGTTTCCTCGTCGTCATCGCCGCTTTTGTGCAAGCTGTTTTCTTCTATGTTATTACTTTGCAAAAAACGAATCAGTACGGCATCATCAAGGCGATTGGGGCGAGCACCTCGTACTTGGCGCGGAATC